>CAIYRB010000086.1 GCA_903928445.1 uncultured Pseudomonadota bacterium
CTCGCTTGCTTGAACGGCTGGCACTTAGGCATTGTTTGGCGGAGAAACATTCTAAGCCCCGAACTGAGGAAAAAATCAAACAATCTATTAAGTTAGATCGCGGACGCCGGGAGCCTTTTTAACCCTAACTTGATGGCTATGAGCATTGAGCTCGTTTAGCTCGACGTTCTTCTCGCGCAACTTAGCGATGTCCGCTGTAAGCTGCACGTTTTCGTTTTTAAGTATGTCAGCCCGCACTTGGAGGTCTATGTGATCAAGCATAGACCTTTCAAGCATACCGCTTAGTAAAAGGCAAACCCGCTTACCTCTAGCACCATCGACCGAGGCGGTTAACTCAGCGACGGACTTCATGGTGGCTTGGGCTTGTGCTATTGGCATGGCCGCGACGGTGCCTCGTAACCCGCTGATGGTCAAGACCTTTGCTAGGGACGGTGCTCCGGTGGAGTCGGCTGCCAGGGCCTTGGTCTGACAATTCGGCTGACATTTACCCCTTCGAGAAGGAGCGCCAAATCAGAGGCTGCAATCTGCAAGCTCGCCTCGCCACCCTTGGCAGTCGGGGCTTTGAAGGTGCCCTTCTCTAACCTTTTCGAAAAGGAACATGAACCCGACCCGTCAAAATAGATGATCCGCGCGCGGTCCCTTGAGCGATTAAAAAAAAGATACAGACTGCCTGAAAACGGGTCATGACCCATAGCCGCTTTGACGGTCTGCGCCAGGCGATCAAAGCCAAAACGCATATCAACCACATCAGTAGAGGCAAAAATTTTAACTTGGGAACGTGGCAGCATCATACGTGGGCGCCTCCCGGTATCATCCGAAGCGATGCGATAACCGACGCCAATAGCGCCGGGTCAGTTGCACAGCCCAGATGTACCGTCGTTTCCCGGTAGGTCACCACTAAACCAGCGCTGGCTGGCAGCGGCCCATTGTTTGGTGCCGTATCGGCAAGGATCTTTACAGGGATGAAGCTTTGCCGTGTTACTGCCGACTGCACGGGCCGCGCTGGGCTTTTGGTGTGCCATTCCCTCAAGGCGCCGTAGCCTATGCCCAGACTTTTGGCGATGGGCCCAATATTAAAATCGGGCGTCGCCCTGAGGAGAGCCACCGCAGCAGCGCGCAGATTAGACGGGTACTTGACCGCCTTGCGGTGGCCACCGGCAGCAAAGAAGGCCTGTCTGAAGGCAAAGAATTCGGCGGTAACGGAATCAAGTGTGGGTATCATGGTCGTCTCCCAGCGTTTAATCGCTGAGGTCAGCAAACCATATCGGGATTTAAAATTGATCCCCCGTCAAATCCAACGGACACGATGCAGTGATGATTAACTAAACGGAAACGTATAAGTCTGACGACATTGATGCTACGAGCCTAAAAATGCTCACCCTGCAGGCAGCAACATTTTCCGGACCTATTCGACTCGGCCTTGCGTCAGCAGGAATGCCCACAGGTGCAGCATGCCTAGGTAGTTGTCGGACCGGCGCTCATAGCGAGTGGCCAATGCTCTCCAGTTGTTAATCCAAGC
>CAIYRB010000087.1 GCA_903928445.1 uncultured Pseudomonadota bacterium
CCCCGCTCAGGCCCGACAGGGTTTGAAGCACGGCCCAGGCAAACACCAGCTGGACGTGGAACAAGTCCCTCACGGGACAGTGTGAAAAGTCGACAAGCCTAAGTATTTTAGGTGAAATGGACTTTTCGTACAGGTTGTAAGCACGATTGCCAATGAGATGCGATCCACTGACCAAGATGGTGCTCATCATTTACATTCCCCACCCAGTGCATTATGGTCAAGGCTTACTGTAATCTCCTGGAGAATCATGATGCTACGTCGTCTGTCGCTGGCACTTGCTGGGCTTTTGGTCATGGTGCCCGAGGTGTTCGCTGCGGAGGTGGTCTATGTTGGCTCTCGTTTTGCTATTGTCAACGCCGGTAAGGGCGACGGTCTAGCCAAGGGCGACGAAGTCTGTCTTGAGCAAGGCAGTGGCGAGGTATGCGCGCGCATCTATGTCGCGCGCGAGCACCTGGTTGGCCTTCGCTTAAGCAAGAGTGACTTGGCGCATGTCGCGGTCGGCGCTAAGGCCACGGCAAAGAATCTTGTCGACTCCGGACCGAGTAAGTTAACCGACGGTGAGCTTGCGGCATTCGTGGCAGCGACTGAAAGTCGTAAGAAGAAGGTCGCTAAAGATCCAGTCAAGACTCCAGATCAGACTCCGGACAAGAGCCCGGACAACAGTCCGGAGCAGAGCTCGAGCAAAGCTTCGGTCAAAGAGGTTAAAAAGGAACCGTCGGCGCCGGCCACCCGCGGCGCAAGGCTGGTCGCTAATCGCCGAGTCGCCCTCGCCTATCTCTACTCAGCTGCGGCGCCGTTCCAATATCATATTCCCCGTTACGATCTGCAGAGCGAGCTATTGCGGTCTGGCTCCTTGTGGAAGCCCGATAATAAGGTGATCGGCGGCATCCTTGGCGTCGAGGCGACCTTTGCCGTTCCGCTTACAAGCAAACTGGCGATTGTTTCAGGCGCTCACTATCGCTATACCCCAACGGACACACTGTCCGTCGATTATGATGGCACCGATCCGAGTGTTTATGCACAAAGTCGCACCACCGCCAGGTCCTTTGGTTTTAGCGTCGATGCTGATTACGGCGTTTTGATCCACGGCGACCTCGCTTGGCATCTGCTCGGAGGACTTGATGTGGATGAGTCCCGCATCAACTATACCGCCACTGCACAGGGTGGCTCGGAAACGACGATCGCCAGCTTGCGTTCGCAGCTGGATATCATATCGTTGCGTTTAGGCTCCAGTGTCAACATCCTGCTTGGTCCGATCGCCGTGGGCAGTGGCATAACCATCCTGCTGCCGATGATCGGCTCCGCTGTGCAAAGAAGCTCTGAGCAAAACCTCAAGCCAGAGGTCAGCTCGAGCCAACGCAGTAGTGCCGCTGCGGACCTTGCGCACGCGCTGGGGCATAAGCGCTCGACGTTTGGGGCGCAGCTAAGCCTCGCCGTCACTTACCCCTTTTGAGGGTAAGCTTTCGGTTCCAGCGCGCCTTGACACGACCAAGGGGACCTGTGAGACTTGGTGCAACTTATCGCGAAATTTAGCAGTTAATCTGGTGGAGGAGCGGCATGGCATCCTGGAACAACAAGGCCGTAGTGTTGGCACTGCTCGGGCTGAGCACGGCCATCAGCGCCTGCGGTTCGCGAAATCGTACCCAACGCTCGCTGTCACCACGAGCGGGAATTTTTTTTCCCACCGGGGGGACCTCAGCCACCATTAAGTCGGATGTCAATGGCGTTATCGTCGCCACATTGGATCCAAACTCGGCGACGGCGCAAGTCGTCAAAGCAAGTGCAAGCAGCAATATCAAAGATGTTTCGATCGCTTTCCCACCAGGAGCGCTAGCGATTGCAACGGATATCTCGCTGCAGGAAGGGGAATCCTTCTCGGCCAGCTCTCTCACGGCGGCCGCGGGCGTCGCTGACGGCACCAGTATCACCCAGGCGGCTGCGCCGGTGACGGTGCTTTCGTCGCAGCCGATCGATTTGAAGGTGCCGATGGTCTTCGCCTTGTCCTTGCCATCCGGCGCGGGGCTTGCTTCTGATGCTTTGCCGATCGAACGAATGGGCGTGATCTATCGAGTGCAGGTGCAAGCCACCGGCGAACGCCTCGCCGGCGTCGTGCCAGCTGCCTCGCTCACGATTCAGGGGGGAAGGCTGCTTTATCCCAGTAACTACTTTGGTTGGTTTCAGGTGACGGTGTTTGATAAGCCGATCGTCGAGAGCAAGCAAGCCGACACGCAGTCCCTGTATCAGGCGCTGGTTACGATCTTTGCGGGTCAGACGCTGCCGGCTTGCGGCCAGGCGGATGTCGGTCGGACGATTTACTCTCAGGACCAGAAGACCTTTTTGTACTGTACGGCGACGGGGTGGACGCCGCTGGATTTAAAGGGACCTGCAGGAGCAACGGGGGCGACGGGAGCGGCCGGGGCGGCCGGGGCGGCGGCGAGTACGCAGACCTTTTCTGTTTATGACCAGGCGAGTGGTCGTGTGGGAACTCTGTTGGCTATAGTGCTTGGGAATTATATCGATATAAACTCTGTTGTTGTTGGCCTTGGCAGCTCGAGTGCTGCAAACAATGGCACTGTGATCCTTAGTTTCGAAAAGGGCTTATTTCAAGGCGGTCCTTGCACCAATCGAACGCAGTTTAGCAATGGGAATGCAAACAATCTTGGCTGCTACTGCCTATACGCCGATGCCGCCTGCTCAACTCCGGCAAGTGCCTGCAACGTCGGTGGTAGGCCATCGAAGGATGCGGTATTTAAGACGGCCAATGGCTCCTGGGTGCGTGCTAGCGGCAGCGAAACCAGCACCAGCTCGACCGGCTTGGCTTATTATTATAACGGCTCTAGCTGCCTAAACTACGGTTATGGGGTAACCAGCAGTTACTACACAGTCACCACGTCCTACACATACCCGACTGGTGTACCAGCTATCCCAGTGGCAAACCCGCCGCTCTATGTCGACCCATAAAGGTCTTGTTTGCGATTTCGTCGCCAATTTGTCTTTAGTCTTGGCTGCTACCTTGGTGCCACTGATCGCACGAGTGCACTTTCAGTCTGACATGCCGCCTGGCTATGGCGCACTCGGCGCCGGTGCGGTCATGTCAGACCTGTTTTGCTGGTATAAGGCTATTGTACTCATAGCCCTGAGCTGCTGCGCAGTGATGTTCGCTCTGATCGGGTGGCTCCGTTTTGGCTCCCCATCGCCGGCGCTGCCTCTTCCTCTGGTCGGTGCACTTGTGGTCTGGATGATGGTAGCGGCCTGGCTATCACCTTTCTCCGGCAGTGTATTCATGGGCGCACCCGCCAGCTATGAGGGGCTGTTGGTCCACCTCAGCTATCTGGGCTTGGCCACCGTGGCATCTGGGCTCGTTGCTGCTCCAAAGATGATGCGTTGGCTGATCTATGGGTTTGGCGCATCGTTGGTGGTCACCGCAGGCTTTGGTCTGCCTGAGGTCCTAGGTATCCACCCGTTGATGAGTGATTGGGCGCAAGCTCATATCCTTGGTATCGACGCGAGTCGTGGCGCCTTCCTTTCTAGATCGGCGCACCGCTTCGCCACGGCCATGTTTGCCCATTCTAATTACCTCGGCACCTACGCCGCAATGATGGGGCTGTTCTTTTTGGTCTTTGCTCTGACGGCGCGCCGGCGCATCCAGCAGATCGCTTACGCGTGCCTAACGCTGCTGGCTTTTGCTTTGCTCATTGGCAGCTTCAGTCGTACGGCCTATATCGCAGTCGCCGCCGTGGTGGCTCTGTGTCTCCCGCTCTGGCTCCTCCGGCTCCAAGACGGGAGAGCTAGGCGCTTGCTAGGCATTGTCGGCGCCAGCTTGCTGACGATCCTCCTGCTGATGGATCATTTCAGCGATGGCGCGCTGCGCCGTCGTCTTGCCAGCATGTTTGCTCCTGCAGTCAATGAGCCGGTATCCTGTCAAATCGTTGCTGACGGTGAGCGGCTGCGCGTGACTTGGGGTGGCGCAACGCTGCTATTTCGGCCTAACCGCGAGCGCAGCATGGACGTCTCTACAGAAGATGGTCGAGACGTTGGTACAAGTTTTGCGGGCATGACGCTGCGCCGTGGCCACGTCTACGACTATCAGTCGGTGGATGTTCGTCGCGGCGAGGCGAGTTTCACCATAGCGTTGGCGGCGCCTGGACTGCGCATATTCAGTCGCCATGCGTTGTTGGTGCCGGAACAGCCGCCGGTTAGCCGCATGCCCATTGGGCCGACTGCGGTGAATAACCGGGCCTTTATTTGGGCGCGTAGCTTGCCGCTTTTAGCTGCTGCGCCATGGTTTGGTCGAGGTCCTGGTAGTTTTGCCTTGGATTTTCCGAACCGCGATTTCTCTGGCTTTATGACGATCTTTGGTACCACAGATATCATGGTTGATCGGCCGCACAGTTTTTACCTGCAGTATGCGCATGCGTTTGGTATGCCGGCTCTTTTCCTTCTGTTGTCTCTCATGCTTTATTACTTTTATCGGTCTTTTACCTTGCTGCGCCGGGCGACAACTGTTGATAGGTCTTGGACGCTTGCAGCAGCTTGCGTCGCTGCGTGTTTGGGCTTCGCGCTTACTGGGCTTTGCAACGACAGCATGATCGGAGCTTCCACCGTCTTCTGGGTGCTGTTAGGCGTCGGCCACGGCGCAAATCGCATGGAAAAGTCTTCGCAGGCGATATTGGCCCTAGCCACATCCGGCCAACTGTTTACTCAGAAGGGGGGCGGCAACACCGAATTCAACTCGGATTGGGCTTGAGCAGCAGGATCAGCAGATCGCCCGCCGTGGTCATGGGATTGCCATCGCCATTGACCAGTTTGTCGTCCGGACCGAACCCGGGTAGCGAGGTGCTGGCTTGCACCTGGTCGGCGGACTTGAGGGCATCCGCGGTGAAATCTCGCTCCGTGTCGATGTTCGGATCCACCATATGGGTGAAGTGGGCTCCTCCAACACTGCTGAGCGCAACCCCAGTGTCGAACACCGCACCGCCAAGCCAGATTGGCCTGCCGTCAGCAGTCTCGGTGGGGGCTAACCAGAAGCGACTATGGTGGCGGCGTTTCGGTGAGTTGTTGACCTGTAGCTCGACGGCGATGTCCTGAGCGCGACCAAACAGTTCTAAAGTGCTCACCGGCGCGTTGGGATACGAGTAATTGATCACCGTGTCAGCGGCCAGTCTGGCTGCGGTTTTGCTATTCAGTGGATCAGCGATGCTCCACCCAGCGGCGGTGAAGGCCGCTTCAAGTGCGTCCTGACTGCCGATGATGACGAGCTTGATGACGTCCGCTGGGTGACCTTTGGCGCTTGTAGCACGAGGATTTGCGCTAGTCAGAGCGATGACCGCTGCCGTGTCGATGGCTGCTGGAGCGGCAGCGTCGTCTTTTAGTCCGGCGCCGGAATGCACAGTGCGACATCCGACTAAACTCAGTCCAACGAGCAAGACGAACCATCGAAACATCGGGGCCCCCTCCAACAGGTACGCTCCTGTTATCGGAATGGAGGGGTCAAAAATTAAGGCCTAGTAAAAATCGCGGCGCCGCGCAGTCCTTGGGGCGCGCTAAGAAAGCCTATTTTCTCTTTGGCGGCGGGATCTTCCAGGATCGCCCAGCAAACTTTAGGTCGATAATTTCGAGCTCCATATCCCCCGCTGGACGGTAGGCGGTGACGAGGTCGCCGACGCGCTTACCCATCAAGGCGATGGCCACTGGGGATTTGTAGGAGATCGACCCAGCGCGGTGGTCGGCTTCACCCTCGCCGACCAAGGTGTACTCGCGCAGGGCGTCGTCCTCATCTCGCACTGTGACGGTGGCGCCAAAGCACACCTGATCGCCACCGAGGTACTCGGGGTCGCAGACCTTGATGTCTTTGAGGAGGAAGCCAAGATACCTGAGCCGCTTGTCGAGCTCGCGCAGGCGCTTTTTGCCATAGATATACTCGGCGTTTTCCGAGCGGTCGCCCTCAGCCGCGGCGATGGCGATCCCCTGGACGACCTTAGGTCGCTCGACGAGGAGGAGCTCATCATGCTCAGTCGCGAGCAAGGCGTAGCCGGCCCGGGTGAGCGGGCGTTTGGGAATCTGCTCCACCACCGGTTGGGCTCCCTGTTCGGTTAGGTCTTACGGTAGCGCCAGGCTTTTTCCGGGATCTGCGGATAGGTGTACAGGCCATCGCTGCGGTAAGAAGGGGACATCACCGCGTCGTTGAACTGGAGCAGAAACTCCTCCTTGGTCATCTCGAAGTCGCCGGTGCCGTCCACCGAGACCTTAAACGACTGCTTGGCATGGAGCGGCTCGATCTTGTGTTTGTAGAAGGTCAAGCGCGGCGAGGTCCAGGCCGCGCCCAGTCCGCGGCGGGTTGGGGGAGTTGGCTCCTTGCGCGCGCTGGGAGTGCGCTTTTTCTTCTCTGGCTCGGGATCGATGCGTCGAGGCTCGGGGGCACGCAGGGCGGCAGCCCTTGCCAGCGCCTCTTGCGCCGCGGCCTTCTCCTGATACTTGGCGAAGGCGTCGAGCTGGATCTCGCTAAATTCATCTGCAAAGTCAGGTGGTTGAACTGTAATCGGATCCTCAGCAAAGAGCAGATCGGGCAGGATCAGCACTTCGCCGGCGGGATTGATCACCTTGTAACGCGTCCCCAAGGTGTCATCGACAAGGATAAACAGCTTGTTGGTCTTGCGGTTACGGACTGCTTCTAGTGCGGTTTCCTGGGCCATGGATGGTGTTGGGACCTTTGTGGAGGATGACCGAGCGATGGCTATGTGGTAATGGTCTTTGTCCCCAAAAGGCAAGAGCTTTTCCGCCCCCCCGCCGATTCGTCTTGCTTCACCGACGAAGGATCCCGCGATTATGGCACGCTTATCACCTGCTACGGCAAAAAAAGCGAACCCAGCAAAAAATAGCGAAAGGGCTAGGGCGGTCGAGCTGGATCACATCGTGGTGACCGGGGCCTGCGAGCACAACCTCAAAAATATCGACGTGGAGATCCCCAAGAAGAGCCTCGTCGTGTTCACCGGGGTGTCCGGCTCGGGCAAGTCCAGCCTGGCTTTTGACACCATCTTCGCCGAGGGGCAGCGGCGCTATGTCGAGTCGCTGTCGTCCTACGCCAGGCAGTTTCTCGGCCAGCTTGATAAACCCAAGTTTGAAACCATCCGCGGCCTGTCGCCGACGATCTCGATCGAGCAAAAGTCGGCGAGTAAAAATCCGCGCTCGACCGTCGGCACCATCACCGAGGTCTACGACTATCTGCGCGTGCTCTACGCGCGTATCGGCGAGCAGTTTTGCCACAAGTGCGGCAAGCGGGTCGGCAAGGGCGATGCTGCCAGCATGGTCGAACAGATTTTGAGTCTACCGGAATCGACCAAGATCTTGCTACTTGCACCCATCGTCGAGAACCGCAAGGGCGAGCACAAAGAGTTGTTTGCCGAGCTGCGTCAGGCCGGATTTAGCCGCGTTCGCATCGACGGGGTCGTGCGCGAGATTGCCGATGTCCAGAGTCTGGCTAAACATAAAAAGCACAACATCGAGGTCGTCATCGACCGTCTGGTCATCCAGCGCAAGGCAGAGTTTAAAAAACGTCTGACCGACTCCGTTGAAACGGCCTTAAAACGCGGCCAATCGGCGATCATCGTGCATGTGCAGGAGCGCGAGGATATCCGCATGAGCGAAGCACGCAGCTGCTGCGGCTTTGCCTTTCCTGAGCTAGATCCGCCGCTGTTCTCGTTTAACTCGCCGATGGGCATGTGCCCAACCTGCAACGGTCTTGGCGTCCTGCTGGTGATGGACGAGGCAAAGCTCATTCCAGATCCGAGCTTGAGCCTCAGCGCCGGTGCGGTCGTGCCGTGGCGCAGCTTTTTTAAAGACGGCGAAGACAGCGAGGGCTGGGGCGTCGGCAAGATCAAAGCGGTCGCCAAGCTCTATGCGATCGATCTGGACAAGCCGTGGAACAAGCTGACGAAGAAGCAAAAGGACGTGCTGCTCCACGGCACTGGCGACGAAGAGATCGCCGTCAAGGTGCGTGGTTCAGGTACCTATCACGTCGAATTCGCCGGCCTCATCCCGCACATGCTGCGTCGCTACCATGAAACCCAGTCCGACGACATGAAGTCCTGGTACGGCAAGTTTATGGCGAGTAAGCGCTGCGGTACCTGTGCTGGCTTGCGGTTAAAACCTGAGGTCCTGGCCGTACGCGTCGCCGGTAAGTCGATCATCGAGACCTGCTCGCTGACCATCGCCGACGTTTATCAGTTCTTTATGGACCTCAAGCTGAAGGGCAACCAAGAGATCATCTCGCGCGAGTTGCTTAAAGAGATCAGAAGCCGCATTGGCTTTTTGCTCAACGTCGGCCTCGACTATCTCACCTTGGACCGCAAAGGCCCGACCTTATCCGGTGGTGAGGCGCAGCGCATTCGCTTGGCCTCGCAGATCGGCTCTGAGTTGACCGGGGTGTTGTATATCTTGGATGAGCCGTCCATCGGTCTGCATCAGCGCGACAACACCAAACTGCTCGGGACGCTGCGCCATCTGCGCGACATCGGCAACACCCTCATCGTCGTCGAACACGACCAAGAGACGATGGAGGCCGCCGACTGGATCCTCGACATCGGTCCAGGTGCTGGTCACTTGGGCGGGCGGGTCGTCGCCTCGGGCACGCCGGCCCAGCTGAAGCAGGATAAGCACTCGGTGACTGGCGCCTACCTCAGCGGTCGGCTGCAGATTCCAGTGCCGAAGCTTCGCCGTCAAGTCGGCAAGGACCCGAAAAAGTCCTTTGTGTCCATCGAGGGGGCCAGTGAAAACAATCTGCAGAACGTCAGTGCCAAGTTCCCCCTCGGCCTGCTCACCTGCGTCACCGGCGTGTCGGGTGCCGGCAAATCCACGCTGATCAATCAGATTCTTTACCCCGCTCTTGCTGCCCGCCTGCATGACAGCGCCGAGGAAGTGGGCAAACACAAGGCCATCATCGGCCTCGAGCATTTGGACAAGGTCATCAATATCGATCAAAAGCCGATCGGTCGGACGCCGCGCAGCAACCCCGTCACCTACACCAAAGCCTTCGACCTGATTCGCGACTTCTTCGCCCTGCTGCCGGAGTCGCGCGAGCGTGGCTACGAGAAGGGTCGCTTTTCGTTTAACGTCAAAGGCGGTCGCTGCGAAGTCTGCGAAGGCGATGGCTACCTGACGGTCGAGATGCACTTTCTCGCCGACGTGCTGGTCCCGTGCGAGACGTGCAAGGGGCGCCGCTTCAACGAAGCCACTCTAGCGATCAAATACAAGGATTACTCGATCGCCGACGTGCTGGATATGTCGGTGGCCCAGGCCGAGGACTTATTCAAGCATCACCCGCGCATTATGAAGGTACTTAAGACCTTGACCGACGTCGGCCTGTCCTACGTCAAGCTCGGCCAGCCAGCCACGACCTTGTCTGGTGGTGAGGCGCAACGCATCAAGCTGGCCAGGGAGCTGGCGCGGGCCGACACTGGGCGCACCCTGTATATCCTCGATGAGCCGACGACCGGACTACACTTTGAGGATATTCGTAAACTGCTTGATGTTTTGCAGCGCTTAGTCACCTCTGGTAACACGGTGGTGGTGATCGAGCACAACCTCGACGTGATCAAGACCGCCGACTGGGTCATCGACATGGGGCCAGAGGGCGGGTACCGCGGTGGTCAGATTATTGCTCAGGGCTCGCCGGAGCAGGTGGCGAAGGTAAAGGCCAGTTATACCGGGCAGTATCTAGCTAAACTACTGTGAGCTTGGGGCGGCTGACCGCCACCACCTCCTTGCGCTCGCTCTCTGCCTGACCTGAGTGGATATGGTCTAGGCATTCATGAGTTTCGTCAGCAGACGGTCTAGGCCGTCGGCGAACTTCTTTTTGTCGCCCTCGCCCAGCGGCCCTGGTCCGCCCTGAATCTCGCCCCCGCTGCGGAGTTCCTGCATCAGGTTGCGCATGGCGAGGCGCTCTTGGATATTGGCGGGATCATAGACTTCGCCGCGAGGGTTCAGGCCGATGGCGCCTTTGTCGACAATGCGCTTAGCCAAGGGGATATCAGCCGTAATCACCAGGTCGCCGATCTGGACATGCTCGGCGATATAATCATCAGCGGCGTCGAAGGCCCCAGACACCGCAATCATCTCAATCAGGCCGCCGGGTGGAACGGCGCTATAGCGGTTGGCGACGACGGCGACTTTGAGCTTGCGCCTGGTCGTCGCTTTGAAGACAAGGTCTCGAACGAGTCGCGGACAGCCGTCGTTGTCGAGCCACACCCGCACTAAAGGATGACGCCTGGCGGTAGCTCAGGATCCGGCTTGACCGCAGCGACCGGGCTTTTCACGGTCTGCTGCGTCAGCTTAAAGCCGCCTGCGGCAGCCACTGCTGCGGCGGTCGACGCTTGCTGCGTCGCCTGCTCCTGCTCTTGCTCCTGTTCCTTCACTGGATCTTGGGCGGCAGCAAGGTCTTCGGCGGTCTTGACGATCGCCTTGCTCAGGTCGACGCCGGTCAGCACCGCTCCGGTGAGGTCGGCGCCGCGAAGGTCGGCTCCGTCGAGACGGGCGCGGCGGAGTTTGGCATGGCGCAGATTACAGGTCGCGAGGATGGCGCGCTCGAGGTTGGCCACGGTGAGATTGGCGCCTTCGAGATCGCAGCCGGCGAGGTTGGCGCCGCTAAGGTTGGCGCCGCTGAGGTTGACGCCGGCTAAGTCGTAGCCGCGAAGGTCAGCACCCTTCAGGTTGGCGCGTCCGACAGCGACCTCGACGTTTGGGTCGAGCACGGCACGCGTCCACTGCTCGTGGCTGGCGAGGACTTTGAGCAGGTCCTCGTGGCTGGCGATATGCGCCACTTCGGCTACCGGAATCTCGGGGAGATGACTCTTTTTGGCGCCGTCCCCCGTGCCGTGAGAGTGGTCTGACGCGGTCGCTTCCTGCGGTGCCAGGGATTCTTCCTGAGTCATGTCCTTGCCTCCCATATTGCGACGTTGCCATCTTGGCTGCGCCTGATCTTGCCCCATACAGTAGCAAGACTGGCGCACCTTGGAAAGCCTGGCCGGCCGTTTTGGTGTCCGGGCATGCCTCGCTTGACACGTCACACAACCCGCACACGGACGGCCTGCGCAGCTGCGCTCGCCGCCTAGGCGCTCATGCCGCAACCACCAGCACCAGCGGAACGATCTTGACGATGGCGCCGATTTGCACAGCGCGCAGATTGACCACCGACAGGGAGGCCAAAAAGAGAGCGTAGGCGTCTTTGGCCGGCATCCTGTGCGCCGAAAAGATCTGCAGCTTAACGTTGACTGCTGGGTCCATGACAAAACTGTGTCCCGACCATTTTGCCACATCCTTGATGATGATGCTGAGCAGCGTCGGGTCAGGATAGTTTATGTCTACCTGGTGGCTTACGACGGGCTTGACGGGCTGCGCCGGCGGCGGCGGTAGGTCTGCGGGTGGCGTGCTGACCCGGGTCGGCTCCAATGCGGCAAGATCGTCGATATTCCTGTCTGACATAGTCCACCTGCATCCTGTCTGAAAAGACCTGAGGTTCAACCACCAAGGGGCACGGTTGGGAACCCGAACAGGCTTCGGACAGGGTCTGGCCTAACCTTAATTTATTTTCAAAAAGGCAGGCATGTCAGCGGCTTAAAATTTTATACCGGCACTGAGGGAGGCCTACAGGCGCAAAACACTCCGGAGCGCCAGCCCGCAACTCGTCCGGTGATCAGACGCCTTTGAGTTTGAAGTTGGGATCGAGGACCGGCTCGTAGACCTTCGACTCAACGAACAGTTTAAACAGCTCGCCGTCGATCTTTTTGCTCTTCACTTCCATCTCGATGATGTCCAAAGCGCGGTCGACGGGTACGGCCTTTTTGTAAGGACGGTCGGCGGCGGTCAAGGCGTCAAAGATATCGGCGATGGTCATCATGCGCGTCTGGGGTGGAATCTCGGTGGCCTCGGCAGATGTCGGGTAGCCCGAGCCATCGAGCTTTTCGTGATGCTTCGCGGCGATCTGTGGCACGTTGGCGAGTTTCTTGCCCCAGGGGATTTGGCGGAGGAATTCGTAGGTGTGAGTGACATGACTTTGGATTTCCGCGAACTCCTCGCGGGTGAGTGAGCCGCGCGAGACGGAGAGGGCTTTGAGTTCTTCTGACAGCAAGTATGGGTGCTTTTCTTGGCGCAGGTTGCGGTAGCTGAGATTGGCGATGTCCTTTAGCTTTTCAAAGCCGCCCTGCTCGAGCACGGTGGGTTCGTTGGCCTTGGACACAAAGCGCAGGTATTCCTCTAGCTCGGCCACCTTTTGATTTTTTTCATACTCAAAGGTGTAGGGGTTGGCGCCGAGCGGAAAGTGGTCTGGGGACTGATGGTACTCGATGACCTTCTTTAAGTAGTCGATCTCTAGGCCGGCGCGGATCAATTCAAAGCGATTGAGGACGGTGTCAAATTCCCAGGGGTAGAGCTTTTTTGCTTTAACCAGGACGTTTTCACTCACACCAAGCTTGCCGAAGTCATGCAGCAGCGAGGCGTAGCGGATTTCCTGGAGTTGATCGGAGTTAAACTTCAGATCCTTATAAGGGCCGATGGCGCAGCGGTGCACCACCTCGGCCAGGCCAACGGTGAGGTGCGCGACGCGAAAGGAGTGACCACTGGTGGTCGGGTCGCGTTGTTCGATCGCGGTGACCGAAGCATTGACGAAGCCGTCGAATAACTCCAGGATGTTCTGGTTCATATTGGCGTTTTCAAGCGCGATCCCGGCCTGCTGGGCGACGATTTCGGCCATCTCCTGGTCCATTTCGTCGAAGGGCACGACCTGCTCGGCAAAGAGCTCTTTTTTGTCGAGTTTAACTTGTCGGCTTTTTTTGCGGTTGATCAGCTGGATGACGCCGATGACATTGTGGCTGATGTCAAACATCGGCACCGTGAGCATCGAGTGTGATTCGTAGCCAATGCGCTGATCCCAGGTGCGATCGTGGCGGGCGCCGAAGGGATTGGCGGCGGGATCCGGACTGAGCTTGTAGAGGTCGGGGATATTGATGGTGGCTGCGGCGATACAGGCGCTGCCGACGATCGAGCCTTCGTTGACCGGCATCGAAAATTCCGACAGGTTTTGCTTGATCGAGAAGTTCTGGGTAAAGCGAAACTGCATGGTGCCATCGCGGACGTTGTTGGTCGGCGAGTCCACCGTGTAGATGGAGCCGGCATCGGCACTGCAGATGTCGCAGGCCTTAAACAAAATCAGCGTCAGCAGCTTGGGGATATTGCGCTCACCGTTGAGTTCGCGCGAGATCGACATGACGTATTTAACCGCTTGGTTGGCCTCCTCGACCTCTTGGGCAGCCGATTGGGAGTGCGCCAGCAGCGTTTGCAGGTTG
This sequence comes from uncultured Pseudomonadota bacterium, assembly GCA_903928445.1. Classification (GTDB taxonomy): domain Bacteria; phylum Bdellovibrionota_B; class Oligoflexia; order Oligoflexales; family CAIYRB01; genus CAIYRB01. The sequence goes on from CAIYRB010000087.1 coordinate 13,335, forward strand.
TAGATATTCTGCACTAAGTAATAAAGACTATTGGTGAACATCGGCAGGCCCAGCTGCTGGATATCGGGCCGTTTGAGTTCGGCTGGGAAGTCGATAAAGTCGGCCGCGGTGCCAGCGCAGATCATGCAGATGCCGGTCTTGTCGGCATGCTCGAGATAGGGGAGGCGATCCTCAAGTGAGCGCCACAGGTTTGGGCCGAGGATGATTTGCGTGAGCCCGTCGCGGGTGATGCTGACCAGGTCGTCGCGCGGCGTTTCGATGGTGAAGCCACGAAAGCTCTCGTGCTGGAGCAACGCCGCCGCGACTGCCGCGATGCTCGAAAGCAGCACGTCTTGGATGCTTGGGGACTCTGCTTGGGACAGATCATGGTCGAGTTTGAGCGGGGTTGACGTCATGAGCAGGTCAAGCTCCAGCAGATGGACTAGATATCGATGGGGAGTGTGTTACTAGTTTAAACGAGGCTGCGGCTAAAGGCCACCAAGCGGATGCAACTTGATGACAGGTAGGGGCTTTTGATGAACTTTGGGCTAATCGTTGACGTGGAAACTACAGGGCTCGACCCCGACATAGATAAAATCATTGAAATCGGCCTGTTAGAGTTTTGTTGGGACGAGGCTGTGGCGCCGCGGGTCACCCGCAGCTACGGTTCTTTGCATGATCCAGAACGACCAATCAGTGCTGAAATCGTCCGCATCACCGGCCTGAGCGACGCTGTTTTGGCAAAGCAGGCGATCAATTGGGAGGTCGTGCGCGACTTTTTTCGCCGCACCTCGGTGGTGATCGCCCACAACGCGGATTTTGACCGGAGCTTTCTCCTAAACTCCGGCCAGCTGGATGGCATCGACCGGCCCTGGGCCTGCTCGCTGCGTCACATCGATTGGCGCCGCCTTCACTGCGGCAACCTTGGCCTAAACTATCTCGCCGCCGATCATGGCTTTGTCAATCCGTTTGCGCATCAAGCATTGTTTGATTGCGCGACGACCTTTCGTTTGGTCTCGCCACACCTCAGCGAGCTGCTCCAACGTAGCTCCGAGAAGGAGTACTTGATCAAAGCCGTCGGCTCGCCGTTTGAATCGAAGGACCTGCTCAAGCAGCGTGGCTACCGCTGGGATGCGCAAGAACGGGTGTGGAGCCGGGTTCTCGGCGAGTCGGCTCTGGTCGAGGAGAGGCAGTTTCTACAGGAGCACATCTATAAAGGGCGCGGCAGCCATCATGAGCACGAAAGGAGTTTTTAGTCGCTCATTTTGCCCGTTATGCGACGGTTTTGCTTGAGCCTTCCGCCTGAGACCTATAGCGTATCTAAAGAAATTTATAAAATGGTGTAAACAGCGCTATGGGTCACCCGATCGATCTTGAATTCAATGGCAAGGTCTTAGGGTGGGCCACTCACAAGGAAGGATCCGCAGCATGAGGACGAAACTTCTAGCCATTTGGTTTGGGGGCATGGCGCCGCTTTGCGCGCAGGCGGCGACCGTGGCGATCATCGATTCTGGTTTTGATTATGAGCATGAAGCGCTTCAGGGCAAGGTGTGGACCAATCCAATCAGTACCCCCGAAGAGGGTAAGGACAAGGAGAAGAGCGGCAAGATCGGCGGTCTTCATGGCTGGAATTTTGCCGATAACAACGGCGAGATCATCGACTACAGCCAGCAGTCTAACTACGTGCCGGACATCGAGAAGTTCTTGGATCTGCAGTTTGCCGCGAGCGCTGGTAAGGCCACTGAGGGTGAAAAAATATGGCTACAAGACCGGTTGAAGGATCGCGACTTTCTTAGCAAGTTTCTCGCCTTCAGCAGCTATGCACACGGGACGCATGTGGCCGGAATCGTCGCTCGGGATAATCCGCAGGTCAAGCTGTTAGCGATCAAGATGACCTCGACAAAGAGCCGGATGCGCGGACTCGAAGAGCGCGTTCATGCAGCCTTTGCCGCCGGAAACGATATCGACTTCATCCGTGAATTTATCCTCAAACTCGGCCTGGCCGCCATCGCCTACAGCCAGGCGCAGTCGCTGGACCAAGTCGCCAATTATTTGGCTGAGACGGGGGTCAACGTTGCCAATGGCTGGAAGTCGATCGATATGGCGCAGGCTCGTGGCTTAGTCACGCCGCTGCTGACGGTCGCGGCGGAAGCACAGCCGACACCGGAAATGATTGAAGAGCACGCTGAGTTTTTCGTGCGCCGCGTCGTTGCTGAAGAAAGCAAAATCCTAAACAAACATCCCGATATTTTGTTTGTCTTTGCAGCTGGTGACGACAGAAGCGACAATGATCAATTACCGAGCGCTCCAGAGGTCGTGCAATTGCCTCATGTGCTGACCGTTGGCGCGACGGCGGGCAACGTCGCGTTGGCTAAGTTCAGCAATTTCGGGGCCTCATATGTCGATCTCTTCGCGCCGGGTGTTGCTATCAGGTCAGCGGTGCCGCGTCACGATATGTACCTCCCGTATAGCGGGACAAGCCTGTCAGCAGCCCAAGTGTCTCGCCTGGCTGCGCTCCTTAAGGATAAAAATCCGCAGCTTCAGGCCAAGGATCTGCGGCAGATTCTTCTTGGTACCATCGATCGTAAGGACTTTCTCAAAGGGCGAGCTTATACCGAGGGTGTGATCAATGACGAGAGGGCTTTGCTTGCCGCGGAGCAGTCATTGACCAAGGATCTGCGTCACGCGATTGCGGCGGCAAAAGCCACGGTGGTCGATCGTGCTCCGACCAGCGAGTCCTTGGATGCGCTTGATGCAAGTACTTGGACGGCGCCGTTCTAGTGTTGATGCGCCTTGCTCCGCGCGACGAGCGGAGCAAGGCATTCGGTCAGTTCCATCCGGGTCTAGACGCACAACTGTAAGCAAAAAATAAAAAAAATTTGAATCATGGTGCATAAGACTTGCACTTTATTGTACAGTGACCTCATCCACTATTGATTAAAAACTGACTTTTCCTTGAGGGCGCCGCTATTTTCCCGAATTTTAAAGAGAAAATCGTTTTGGTGAGCGGTGGTAGTCGCGGCATCGGTCAAGCGGTGGTCGCTGCTTTTGCTAAACAAGGCGCGACGGTTATTTTCACTTACTCATCAAGTCAGGCTCAAGCTGAGCACGTGGTGACGGACCTTGGTACCCAGGATCTGCGCGTCAAAGCGGTGCAGTGTGATGTCCGCGACGCCGCAGCCGTGGCGGCGGTGATAACGGCCATCGAGGCTGAGCATGGACGTCTCGATGTCTTGGTCAATAATGCCGGAGTCACGCGGGATCAGTTGATGATGGCGATGGAGCCAAGCGACTGGAGTGATGTCCTGGCGACCAACTTAACCGGGGTGTTTCACTGCATTAAACCCGCGGCACAGCTGATGATGCGGCGCCGCCAGGGTGTCATCATCAATCTGTCCTCGATCGCCGCAACCCGGCCCGGGCGCGGTCATAGCAATTATGCCGCGTCTAAAGGCGGGATCGAGGCGATGACCAAAGCACTGGCCGTGGAGCTGGCGCCGCGCAATATCCGGGTGAATTGCGTGGCTCCCGGCGTCATTGCCACCGATATGAGTAAAACCATTCGCGAGGCTGCCAGCGAGCAGGTGCTATCAAAGATCCTGCTGAAGCGCTTTGGTCAGCCGCAAGAGGTGGCGCACGCGGTGTTGTTTTTGGCTAGCGACTGGGCGAGCTATGTGACTGGCACCGTGTTGCATGTTGATGGGGGTTTCGGAGCCTAAGCGGCTCTGGTTATTTTTTGCAGTCTTTGTCTGTTAAGTCTTGAGGAGAATGTCATGAGTCATCTCGATCGTGTTCGCGGCGTCATCGCTGATGCCCTGTGTGTGGACCTGGATAAAGTCACACCAGAGGCCAACTTAATGCGGGATTTTGGCGCTGAAAGCATCGACTTTCTCGACATCATGTTTCGTCTGGAAAAGGAGTTTCACATCGAGATTCCCAAAGGTGACATCGAGCGTCGGGCGCGTGGCAATCTGAGCGATGCGGAGTTCTCCCAGGATGGTCAGCTGACCGAAGCAGCCTTGGCAAATGTGCGGCAGATCTTTCCCGAGGCAAAGCCAGGGGAAATTCATCCTGGCTTGCTGTTTCGTGATCTGCCGACGCTGTTCACCGTGACCAGCATCGTCAATATGGTCAACCATCGCCTGGCTGAGGCCGGTGGTGGTGCGGAGATCGCTCTTGGCGCGGCGCAGCCTGAGGCTGGCGCAACGCTGTGAAAGCGGCGTCGCCGGTCCGTTCGGTTGCAGCGGGCGGGCGCTGGCCGTCGGCTTGCTGCGACTTCAAGGGAGGATATCACGGTGCGCTTTCTCTTTGTTGATGCCATCACGAGTCTCGGTGACCAGCAGATTGCTGGGCGCCGCCACTTTTCCATCATGGAGCCGTTGCGCTATCAAGGTCCCACCGGTGACCTGCAGGTGGCCCCTGGTGCAGTGTGCGAAGCCATTGGTCAACTCGCCTCGTGGTACGGGCTGAAGCACAACGATTTTGCCTCGCGGCAGGTGTTTTTATTCGCCGAGCGGATCGAGATCTTAGCCCCCGTGCCGGTCGGTGTGACCCTCGAGCTCAAGGTGCAGATTCACGCCTTCGATGCCGAATCGTTTCGCTACAGCGGCGTTGCCGAGCTGGATGGCGTGCCGGTGCAGCGGATCACCAACTGCAGCGGCTATTTTATGCCGCTAGCGGAGCTCGAGGACCCGGCGCAGACGCGGCGCTCTTTCGCTGCATTGACGAATGGCGGCCTGATCTATCCCGAGCCGTCGCAGCCAGCCTTTGCTTTCGCAGACCTCGCCGGTGCTTGCTTGGAGTTGGTGCCGGCAAAGAAGATTCATATTCAGCATGCGTTTGCCGCTGACGCGCCATTTTATGCCGATCACTTTCCGCGCTTTCCCGTCACCCCGATCGTCATGCTCAATGAGATGATCGGGCAGGCAACGGTGCAGATGCTGGGTTTACCAGCACGCGGCAATCTGCGTATCCGCCGGATTGACGATGTGAAGATTCGTTCTTTCGTGCGGCCTGGCGAGACCTGCGAGGCGGTGGTCACGGTCACGGCAAACACCGATCAAGACGGCCGCCCGCAGGTGGCCACGGTGGCCGAGATCCTGAAAGCGGGCAAACGCATTCTGCGTGGCCTTTATTATTACGAGATCGTCTGATTTTAAGGAATATCTATGCCTCATGATCCGTTGCGCCCAAACAAGCGGCGCGTGGTGGTGACCGGAATCGGCGCGGTTTCGGCTCTTGGCAGCAACCTAAACGACACCTGGAATGGCATTCTCGAGGGGCGCTCTCCGGCAGCCGCCGTGACGCATTTTGATGCCAGCCAGGCGCCTTGCAAAATCGCCTACGAAGTGACTGATTTCGTTCTTCCCGCAGGTCTCATCAGCGACCGGGAACGCCGCTTTTTGAATACGGCCATGGGCTACGGAGTCAAAGCCGTCGCCGAGGCGATGGAGCAGGCGGCGCTTTTACCCGGGCAGGTGGATCCAGAGCGCTTGGCGGTATGCCTGGGCATGGGCCTTTGCGGCGCTGATGTCGATTGGTGCGAGCGCATCTTCTTGCCAAAAAAATACACTGATCCGTCTTTAGATGAACATATCCGTTTCAATCCCGAACAGCTGGCCTCGGTGGTCGCGCGTCTGGTTGGAGCCAAAGGTGGCAACACCACCATTCATACCGCCTGTGCCTCGTCGGGCCAGGCCCTAGGCGAGGCCTACGAGATGATCGCCTACGGCGAAGCCGACGTCGTCGTGACGGGAGGGGCGGATTCGATGATTAATAGCTTCTCCATGGTCGGCTTTGATCTACTCGGTGCGATGTCCAAGCGCAATGATGCGCCGCAGCAGGCGTCGCGGCCGTTTGATGCGGGGCGCGACGGCTTTGTCATGGGCGAAGGTGCCTGTATGCTGGTGTTTGAAGACTATGCCCTAGCGCAGGCGCGTGGAGCTAAGATCCTAGCTGAAATCTGTGGCTACGGCGTCACCGAGTCCACCTACCGCATCACCGATCTGCATCCCGAGGGCCGAGGCCCGGTGGAAGCCATGCAGATGGCGTTAGACGACGGCGGCACCGCCGCGGCAAAAGTCGGCTACATCAACGCCCATGGTACCTCGACGCAGATCAACGACCGGGTCGAAGCCCTGTCGATCGCCAAGGTCTTTGGCACCGGACCCGTGGCACCAAAGGTTAGTTCGACCAAAAGTATGACGGGTCACATGATCGCCGCCGCCGGGGCCATGGAACTGGCGATCTGTATCAACGCCCTGCGCTTCCAGGTCCTACCGCCCTCGATCAATGTCTTCCAGCAGGACCCGGCGTGTCCCGTGGCACTGACCAACGCGGTTGCGACACCAACTGAGCTGAGCTTTGCGCTGTCGAATTCCATAGGCTTTGGCGGTTCCAATACCGCATTGGTCGCTCGGAGGTGGTTATGAGCCAGCGCGCAGACGAGTTGGTGATCACGGGGGTGGGCGTTGCCTCGGCTGGGGCCTACGGGCTTGAGGCGCATTGGGAGCTGCTCCGCCAGGGCGCGGTGAAAGCCAATGCCGCCGCCTATAGTATGGGCGATTTCAAGGCGGCAGCGCATTTAAAGGAGCCGCGTTTACTCAAAGCGGTGTCGGCGACCGATGCCATTGGTCTCGCTGCACTGGCAGATCTGCAGCGGACGGGGGCGTGGTCCGCGGATGCCTACCCAGCGCCTCGGTCAGGGCTTTACACCGGATCTCCGGGCCCTTCGAGCTTCGATCTGTGTCCGTACTTCGAGGCGATGGAGGCGGCGCGCGACGGGGACGGCCATATCGACGTTGGTGCCTTCGGCCGTACGGCGATGAGCGCTCGGCCAACGACCTTGCTCGCGAGCTTGGCCAATAACGTCCTCTGCTACGGCAGTATGATGTTCAATGCGCAAGGACCAAACTCGAATTACACCAGTGGTGAGTTAAGCGGCCATCTCGCCGTGCAACAGGCCGCAAAAAGACTACGCCGGCAGCAGCTTGATTACGTCGTCGCGGGCGGGTTTGGCGCGCATAGCGAGGCCATCGACACCGGCATGTATACAAGTTTGGGTTTGCTACTTGCTCAGGGCAGCGAGTCCACGCACACTGTGATGCCCTACGAGGCCGGCGAGGATGCACGGGGCGGAATGGTTTTGGCTGATGGTGCGGCCTTTGTGGCGCTTGAGCGCCGCGGTGCCGCAACGGCCCGTGGGGCGAAGATTCTGGCCACCTACGTCGGCGGCGGGATCGCCAGTGATGGCCTTGGCCCCCTGCGCTCGGATCCCGAAGGTGTCGCCTATAGCCGCATGATACTTAGGACGTTGACCCAAGCTGGCATCGAACCAGCGCAAATCGCTTTGATCTTAGCCAATGCAAGCGGCATCCGCGCACTGGATCGTTGTGAGATCAACGCCTTACAGCGTGTCTTTGGCGGTCTTGGCGCAGCCTTCGAGTCGCCCGCACTGGGCGTGACGACGCGTGTCTTTGGCAACCTAATGGAAGCATCCGGGATCCTCGAGCTTGGGCTCGTACCTAGGCTGTTTGCTCACGGCGAATTGCCCGCGGTCATGACTGCACCGACTAGTCTTGGCTTTAGCAACCGCCTGCCCCGCAGGACTCCCGCCGCATCTTACGCACTGGTTCTAAAAGCGAGTCCTTGGGGTGAATACAGCTGCATCGTGCTGCGAAGGGAAGATCAATGAGCGAGGCGAAGTCGATCAATTTATTTATCACCGGCGGCACGGGCTTTGTTGGCAAGGCCGTGTTGGCCAGGCTGGCGCGCACAGCGTCGATCGGCAAGATCTATCTTCTAGTCAGGTCGCGGCAAAAAGCTGAGGCTCAGGAACGAGTCACGCAGATCATTAAAAATATGTTTCCGCCAGAGCAGGCCGAGGCGCTGGCGCAGCGCTTCGTTGCGGTACCTGGCGACTTGACTCAGCCGGGTCTTGGCATTGCGCCGGCGCAGTTGCCGACGCTGGCCGCCGACGTGCACCAAATCCTCCACCTCGGTGCTAGCACCGATTTTGGTGCGGCATTGGATGTCGCCCGGCGCGACAACGTCGAAGGGACGCGGCTGGTCTTGGACCTCGCCCAATACCTCGCGACTCATGGTCATCTGCGCCGCTTTGAATATGTCTCGACCGCCTATGTCGCTGGCAAGGGCAAGGGTCGCATCAGCGAGGATGATCTGGACCTTGGTCAGGACTTTGCCAATCACTACGAGCGCAGTAAGTTAGAGGCCGAGGTGTTGGTCCGTTCTTACGCCAAGTACTTTCCCATCGTCGTCTACCGGCCGTCGATCGTCGTGGGCGATGCCCAAAGCGGTTACACGCCGCACTTCAAGGTGATGTATTGGCCGATCTCCTTGCTCGCCAAGAATCTCGTTTCTGTTTACACCTGTAACCGTCGCGGGCGGCTCGATATCGTCCCGGTCAACTACGTGGCCGATGCGATTGTGGCTTTGCTGCAGCAAGACGAAAGCACCGGGCAAACTTTCCATCTGACGGCTGGAAGCGGCAACGAGGTGACCATTGCCAAGGTGCTCGATGGGGCCTACGCGTATGCCGGCGTCAAGCCGCGGCCCTTTGTTCCGTTCTGGTTATTTCTGCTCGTCAGAAAGTCGCCGTTTGCCAAATTCTTCTCCGCGGATTTTTGGTACATCGCCGATCTTGCCAAGCCCTACTATAATTATCTGCGGGGAGTCCGCTTTTCTTTAGATAACCGCAAGACGCAGGCGCAGCTGGCCGCCTTGGGTGTCGCTCAAGCATCCTGGGATGACTACAAGGAACCGCTATTTAAGTACTGTACGGAAAGCCGCTGGGGCAAGCGGGTGCCGAAGCAGGAGTATCTGTACTATTTGCCTGATCCTGCGACCTAAGCCCCTGTGGCTTACTCTGCCGCCACCTTGTTGTACGCACGCTTCTTGATCACATGCCCGGCGATCGAGATCAGAATCACTAGACCCAGGATCAGGTAGATCCCAAACTGAAACTGGTGAATACGCTTTTCCAGCTCTTCGAGGTTTTGTCCAAAGAGGTAGCCGACGTAGACCCATAGCGGCACCGAGATGATTGCTGCGAGGCCGTCGAGCAGCAAGAACTTCCATAGTTTGACATGATAGGCGCCGCAGGTGACGAAGATCGGCGTGCGCAGCCCCGGCATGAAGCGAGCCACGAACACCACCTTGTCGCCGAAGCGGTGGATCACGCCCTGCACCTGGAGGTCGCGCTTTTCGCTCAGCAGCTTGCGAAACAAGACGTTGTTTTTAAGACGCGGTCCGAGATGACGGCCAATCATAAAGACCATGCCATCTCCGATCAGCACGCCAACTAGGCAGGTGATGGTGACGGTCCCAAAGTGCGTCACACCGTGGGAAGCGAGGATGCCGCCGGCGATCAAAATGATGTCTTCGGGCATGGGGAGGCCAAAGCCGCAGGCGATCAGCAGACCAAAAATAAAGAAGTAGCTATGCGAGCCATAGGGCTGCAGAAAATTCAAAAAATCGATAAGCAATTGCATAGGACAGAATGATATCCTGATTATGGGCCGTGAGAAGCGTGCACCAGATCTTTCATCTGATGCATCAGCTCTTTGAGCTGTCCGGTGTGGCTATCCAATATACCTGTAACGAGCGCGACCGCAATGGCTGCACCGACGCCAAAGGTGAGTAGTCCGATCAGAAAAAAGATCAACACATGGGTGGTGAATCCCCGGCGGGCCTTGGGGCGAAAGTTTGTTAGACTTGTAGGCGGTGCCGATGCCAAGGGTGAAATCAGGTCGCCGGGATGCGAGGATACCGCCTCCGCTTCGAACAACGCTGGTTCTGGCCGCGCTAACTCATCGGGAAGGTTTTTCGCTTCGGTCATGGGACTATCCTATCATCCGTTGCGCCAGGATCTTAAAATGACCGGCCCTTAGCCCGTCTGTTCTGACCGGCTTAGGTGGTATCGGCATGTTGGCTGCGGTCCTTAACTAAACTTTCAGCCGCGGGACGTGCCTGAGGTCTGGGTTGACCGCAAAGGGCTGACTTTCCTGCCTCCCGCCCAGCTCCCGCGTGGCTTGCACCAAGGGCCGCAGGCCGGCCGCGCGAATCTGGTCTATCACAGCGATAGGACTTAGCTTTTCGACGTCGATCGCGCCGAGGTCGGAGGCGCCGTAGTGCAGGCAGAGGGAGGCAATCTTTTCGGCAGGGTGCTGGCTTAAGGCAGTGCCCAGACCCGAGGCCGGACTCAACGTCGGCATCCGAGCTAAAGGCGCTATGATCGCCTCGATGCCATGCGCGGCCAGACGGGCCAAGGCGACGGCCCGAAGGTACTCGGAGGTGGTGACAAAGCTGCCAGGAGACGCTTCGATACTCAGCGCCAGCAGTGGACCACCGACCGGGGCCATCTCGGCAAAGGCCATGATGCGCTTGAGAAAAGCCTCCCACTGCGGCTCACCGGAGCCATGCATCGGTGCACTCAGCTCGACCTTGGCGGTACTGCAGAGCCCAGCGGCATGCATCTGCCGATGCAGCTGAATGATCTCCTTTTGCGTCAGGTCGGTCTCGCTTTCGTGCGGGCTGCTGTCGATGCGGCTCAGTCCAGCCTGCTTTAAGCACGTGAGCAGCTCGGTGACCGTGACGTGCTCGTTTTGCGCCATGCGCCAGACACCTTTCACCCCGAGCAAGCTCAGGTCTAGTGCTGGAAAACTGTGGCGGCACGCGAACACCAGCTCCAAGAGCAGGCCGAGGTCATGCTCCGCTGGACTTGCCTGTGGTGACGCGGGCGTTGCCAAGTCGATGGTGATGCCGACCGGTTCGACCTGGTATTTTGCCGCGCAGGCTTTGCCTGCAGTGCTAAGCGTATCGATGGCCGCAGCGACGCTGGTGATGTTGTTTAGATTGAGACTTAGAATCGGCATGCAGCTGGCTTCGCCGCCGTCGTTCTGGCGTTCTGGGACTTGATTGGCAAGGCGACCAAGCTCGTGCAAGCTGCCGTGATGGGCTAAGTTGAGGAGTTCATCCAGTTGCAGCTTGTGGCCACAGTCCGCTTTATTCATGGCTTCGCGCAGCAAGACCGCCTGGGACTGCTCGGCGTTAGGACTGATTCGTTCGCTGCGCGGTGATGCATCAGGCCTGCTGACCGGGTTGTATAGCGTGTCGCGTTCAACCGGCGTGCGTTTGGCCTTGGTGATGATCTGTTCGATGTAAGAGCGGCCCATGGCCATGCCGGCGCGTCCGCCAGCCATACGCGAGATCTTTTCTTCGATCACCGTGCCGTCGAGGTCATTGGCGCCAAACTGCAAGGCCAGCTGGGCGATGTCTTGTCCGAGCATGACCCAGTAGGCTTTGACGTGGCGAAAGTTGTCGAGGTACAGACGGGCGATCGCCAGGGTCTTTAAATCGTCGTAGCCAAAGGTGTAGCGGTCGATCCCCATCTCGTTTTGAAAGGGCTGGAAAGACAGCGGAATAAAGGCGTTAAAGCCGCCGGTTTCATCCTGCAGCTGGCGCAGCCTGCGCATATGGTCGACGCGGTGATGGTATTTTTCGATATGGCCATAAAGCATGGTGCAATTGGAGTGCATGCCGAGCTTGTGCGCCGTGCGATGGGTGTCGATCCACTGCTCCGCCGAGACCTTGGTGTCGCAGATCGCGTCGCGGATCTCCGGGTGAAAAATCTCGGCGCCGCCGCCAGGCAACGAGCCTAGGCCGACGCCCTGGAGTTCCACCAGGACTTCAGCGATGGTCTTGCGCGCCTTGCGCGCTAACCAGTCCAGCTCCACGGCAGTAAACGCCTTGATGTGGATCTGCGGATACGCCGTCTTCACCGCTTGGACCATGTCTTTATAGTGCTCGAACTTCCAGCGCGGGTGGAGACCGCCGACCATGTGGACCTCGGTCGCGCCTTGCTCGACCGCCTCGCCGGCCTTGACCACCATCTCGTCGATCGAATAAGCGTAGGCGCCGTCTTCGCCTGGCTTGCGCGAGTACGCGCAGAACTTACAGCTCAAGGCACAGATATTAGTCGGGTTGATATGCCGGTTGACGTTATAGAAGACGCGGTCACCATTGCGGACGCGATTGACCTGGTCGGCGAGGCGACCGATCTCGATCAGGTCGCTGCTTTCAAACAGCGCCAGTGCGGCCTCATCCGACAGTCGCTCACCCTTGGCAATGGTCTGCGCAACGCTGCTCAGTAGGTCCATGCTATCTCCTCAGGAGCTTATCGTAAGTATCGTCCAGGTGTGCACGCACTCAATCGTACAGTGCGGTCGCGAGATCCACGGCTGGGCATAACCCGGCAGCGGCACCGATGCTAAACAACTCTGCCATGGCCTCACGGACGTCTGGTCGCATCGCCAGGCTTCGCTCGTTGACGTACATGGAAATATACTTGTCTCCGAGCGATAGGTCGAGGTGCGCTTTGGACTCCTTGAGCGCCTCGCCCAAAGTCGCGGCGCGATTGGCTAGGCCAAAATCGATACTTTCGCGCATCAGCTGGGTGATTTCGTGGATGGCTTGGGGGCCCAAGCTACGGCGAATGGCGTTAGCGCCAAGCGGCAACGGCAGGCCTTTGGCGGCGTGCCACAGCTTGCCGAGATCCCCGAGCTTGCGAAAGCCGCGCTGCTCACAGTCAAGCTGCAACTCATGAATCAGCACGCCAGCATCGACCTCGCCGCGCTCGACGGCGCCGCTGATCTCGAGAAAGCCCATCGGCACATCGATAAAGTCACCGATCAGCCCGCGCGCGGCAAAGAACGCCGAGGTTTGCCGGCCAGGCACGGCTATGCGCTTGCCGCGAAGCTCAGTGGCGTCGCGCAAGGGGCTGTCTTGGCGCACGATCAGAGCTGGACCGAAGTCATCGCCGATACTCGCACCGATGGGCATCAGCAGGTACTCGTCCGCGATGCCTGGGTAAGCGGCGATGCTGATGGCCGTAACATCGTAACGGCCAAGGCGTGCTTGTTCGTTGAGGTATTGAATATCCGCAGCCGTGTAGGTGAAGTCGTAAGGGCCACAACCTATCAGGCCCGCGCGCATGGCATGGACCATGAAGGCATCGTCGGTATCTGGACTAAAGGCGATCGAAATGGGAGTTCGCGACGTCTTATGGATATCAGTCATAGGCTTCTTCTCATTCATATCAGCTCCACCGCGCAAACGCGGGTGCCGCCGAGGCGTTCATTGAGGGCGATGACTTGAGCCGCGCCGTGTTCTGCCGACAATAGAGCTAAAACACAGCCGCCGCCACCAGCGCCTGTGGTCTTAGCGGCAAGGCAGCCAACGCTCTTCGCGGCGGCGATGATCTCGCTTAGGTGGTCGGTGACCACTCCAGCCTCGTCCAGATAGGCCCCTGCGGCGGTCATCGCCTCGGCGACCTCGATGGTCGAGCCGTGCGTTAAGCCGTAGATCACCTCAGCGGCCAACTGGTCAAAGTTGGCAATGCGACGTTCGCCGGCGGATCCATGGAAGTAGGGCGTGGCGACCTGGATCATCGTCATCGTCGAAGAACGCACGCCGCTGTCGAGCAGGGCAAAACGCCAGGGTAGGTCGTCCGGCAGGCGCTGCAAGGGGACTTCCAGCGGCATCGCGCCCTTGGCGAAGGAGACCACATGGCCCATGGCGACGACGGCCGTGTCCAGGCCAGACGGGTTGCCGTGAAAGCGCCGCTCAAGCTGGGTGCCGAAGTTGGCTAGTTCATAGCGGGCCAGAGGACGCTGCACGGATTCGGCGAGCGCTTTGAGGATGACGATACACAGCGATGCCGATGAACCGAGGCCGGCGCCGATCATCACCGTCGAGTTGCCCTCGATATCCAGAGGAAAAGGTTCAATACCGAGCAGTTTAAAGGCCTCCTCGACCAGTCCATCGACATGCGGCGAGACGCTGCGGCCGCCAAGCAGGACGCGAAAGATCGGATCGCCATTCTTATGGCGCCTGGTGGTTGGCGTCAGCCGCACCGTCATCTGCAGCGTCGGCACCGGCATCGCCACGGCACGCGCGCCGTAGACCACTGCATGCTCGCCGACAAGGATCGCCTTGGCGCAGGCGGAAGCGTTGACACTACGGTGTTGCGTCATGGTCCCAGGGTAAACGGTAGCGTCGACGTCAGGGCTGTTCAATGCGTGGGTCTCCTGTACAAGAGCGGACCTTGGCCGGTGCGGTCGGTGATCAAGGCCAAGTCGGGAAAGGCTGCATTCAGTCGCCGCACGACTTCAGGTGCGGTGTGCGGAGCACAGATGATATGGACGTTGGGTCCGGCATCGATGGTGAAGTAAGCGGCTAGCCCATGCTCCTCGCGCTGCTGGCGCAGCCAAGCGAGAACTTCAGAGGTGCGCGGCTGCAGATAATCGAGGCGTGGCTCACTGCTTAGCATGACCGCATGCATCTCCAGCGCTTCGGCTTCGATGGCATTGCCCAAGGCTGGCAGGTCGTGCGCCGCCAACGCCGCTTCGACTAGGCGCATGCGCGCCGGGAGGCCAGCCAAACGTGGCAAAAACAACGGACTACTGCGCACGCTGAGGTGCCCGGCGGAGGAGCCGACGGCTTTCTCCTGACGCGACACCAGAACGATGATGTCGGTGAGCGGCCAGTCCACCGCGAGGGGTTCAATGCGCTGAGCACTAGGGCTGCTCCCGGCATGCCACGTGACGTAACCGCCAAACAGGCTGCGGCCAGCACTGCCCGAGCCCATGCGCGCCAGGTAAGCCAGGCGCTCGCGCGGGAAGTCGGCGGTCTCCAGCTCGGTCAGCGAGGCGCTGCCCGTCCACGCCGCGATCGCCGCGAGCGTCAAGGCGCCCAGGCCACTTGCGCTGGAAGCGATGCCGCAGCCGGTCGGAAAGGTGTTGTGGGTGGTGATCTCAAGCGCCGCCGAGAAGCCCAGCTCGCGGCGTAGAAAGGCCAGGTGGCGCACGGCTTTGTCCGAGCCGGAGGTGTAGGCGGTGACGACGCCCTGACTGTCCGCTCGCCGGATCATGTCGGGACCGGACGCGGCGATCTGGGCGCTCGTCTGCGTTCTCGCGCTGTCCAGGGTCATCGACAGCGAGTCGTTCTCTGGCCACTGTAGGGCCAGGTCACGTTTGCCCCAGTATTTGATCAGGGCGATGTTGCTCGGCACCTCAGCCGTAAATATATATTGATTATGCATGGTGCATGCCTCCAAGCAGCTTTGCGCCAGACGGGGTGAAGCCACCTGGTAGCAAGGTCCAACCGCGACGCGCGAGGACGCCCGCGGCGGCCTCGGTGGCGCGAGCTTCGCCGATCAGCAGCACGGCGTCTTCGCCGCCGGCACCGGTGGTCTTGAAGCTCCAGCTGCTGTCGCAACCAGCGAGCACCCCGAGGTCTCGGGCAAGAGCCGTGGGAAAAGCTGGCGCCGCACTAAACAACTGTCGATGCTGACCACAGGCCGCCGCCAAGGCCGCCACCAAAGACTCCTGATGCGGCGCCGCCAGAGCATCGGTAAAGGCCGATTGCAAGGCCTCGGACAAAGCGTGAAGGCGCGGCATCTGCGCGGTCTCGCGCAACCATGTCAGAGTCGAGAGCAAAAGTGGTGTCGTTGCCGCGCCGGCACCACCGACATAAACTCGAACCAATGTACTAAGGCGTGCCAGCACGCTGTCACTCGCGCGTTCGATGGACTCCGGCCAATGCGCCAGGTCCGGGCCGGATTTAAAGCGGCACAAACCACCGCTCAGCTGGGTGGCTAGGTCGTAGCCCGAGGCTTGAGTCTGCGCCTGGCGTTGGAGGCGCAACGCTTCGCTGGCGCAAAACCAGCCATCTGCCGCAGTCTGTGTCCGCCCTTGGCGCCGCAGCGAGGCGGCACTAAACGCCATCAGCACGCCCAACCGTAGGGCCGACGACGAGCCGATGCCATAACTGACCGTCAGCTCCGACTGCACGCTGACCCGCGTGGCTGGCAGGTGAAACAGGTCCAGCGCATGCGCCACCGCTGCCAGCAGCGGCTGTGTTGGATAATCGGCGGCGACGCTGCCGACGCTGACAAAGCCCGGTTGCGGCCATAGCTCGGAATGAACCACACAGCCGATAAAGTCCGCCGCACCTTCGTCCGCCCATGCCACGTCCACCGTCAAGCTGCGCGCGACGGCAACCGCCAAGGCGGCGCCGCCATCTAGTACGCTATACTCGCCAGCAAGCATCACCTTGCCGGGTACGCGAACGCTGGTGACGGACAGCTCACTCATGTGCGCGCGGCCCCTTGGCGGTTGAGTAGGTCGAGGTTGCTTTTATGCAGACTCATGTGGCCGCGCTGGATGCCCTCGGAGGCCAGGGCCCGCAGCGCCGAGAGGTTCTGCGCCAGACCGACTGAAGCGACGATACCGGCTAAGGCACGCGCGTCGGGCGACCCGAGTAAGCTCATGGCCGCCTGCGCGGCTGGGTGCAACTGCGTCACGCCGCCGACCACGCCGACCGCCATGGGCACTGCTAGTCGTCCCACCAAGTCACCCGAAGGCGTCGCTTCCCACACCGCTAAGGGCATGTAGCGGCCGCTGCGACAGGCGTAAGCATGAGCTCCCGCCTCGACGGCGCGCCAGTCGTTGCCGGTGGCGATCAGCACCGGGTCGATGCCGTTCATGATGCCTTTGTTGTTGGTGGTCGCGCGGTAGACATCATGGGCGGCGAATTGATACGCCATGACGATGCGCTCGACCACCTCTTTGCCGTCGAACTCGCGCGTGTCCAAGGCACTGGCGGGGACGAAGCAGGTGACGTCGGTGAGGCGGCGATCGTTGAGGTTGGTCAAGATGCGCAGGCCGATCGCCACCGGCAGCAGCTCGGGCATCAGCGTCGACACGCGCTCGCACATGGTGTTGACGATGTTGGCGCCCATCGCGTCGCAGGTGTTGACGTAGAGGTGCAAGACCAGGCTGCCGATCTCCGGGACGTAGCGCCAATCCAAATCGCAGGCGCCGCCGCCTCGCGCCACCAGGCGGTCCTGACCGCGGTTGGCGTAGTTGATCAGGCGCTCCTTGTGTGCCTTCAAGATAGCGTCAAAGTCGACGCTGGCATCCTGCAGCAGCAGCTGGATCTGTCCCGTCATCACCGGCTCGGTGCTGACGGCGGTAAAGCCGCCACCAGCGCGCGCGAGTTTGGCGCCGTGGCTCGCCGCAGCCAGCACGCTCGTCTCTTCGACCGCCATAGGCACGAGGACGTCGCGGCCATTGATATAGAAATTGGTGGCGACGCCCAAGGGTAGGCTAAAGCTACCCAGACCATTTTCGATGAATACCTCGAGCAGCTCGCCATTGAGGGTGCCGAGGTTACCAAGGCTGGCCAGCGCCGCCTCGTTCAAGCCGGAGAAGGCCTGGACCGAACGCAGCCGCTCCGAGCGCGGCAGCTCGTAAAACCCTGGCAACCGTGACGACCGGCTAAAATCCCGTTCGCTCGGCGGCCGCTGCTGGCTAGTCGATGCTGCCGGGGTCGTCACCGCTGGATCTGCGGCTATAGGGGCATCTTGGCGTCGAGTTGTCTCCATGCTCAACCTCGCTTAAATAGGGTGCGGTGGGAAGTCTACAGCATCGCTGCTCGCGCGCATCCCATAACTGGTCAATTGGTCGGTGAAGGCACGGCTTTGATGCAGGCGTCGCGGTAGCTCATGCAGCGTCCGGGCGCCGCTGCATAGCATCGCTGTTTTGAGCCCTTGGGCAAAGATCAGCAGGGCTTCATGCACGGCGTCCTCGGACAGCAAGGCCGCCCGCAGCAGCGGTAGGCCGATGCCACATAGGTCGGCGCCTAGCGCCACGGCTTTGGCGACGTCCAGTCCGTCGCGGATGCCGCCGGTGGCAACCAGCGGCATCTGCGGCAAGTCGCGACGCAGCAGCGCCATCGCCACTGCCGTTGGGATGCCCCAGTCGCGAAAGGTCGCGGCAACGGCGCGGGTGACCGCGGCGCTGGTGCGCTCGCCTTCGATAAAACTCCACGAGGTGCCGCCTTTACCGCCGCAGTCGAGGGCGGCCACGCCGGCCTCCTGCAGGCGGCGGGCCGTCTCTAGATCGAGGCCGGCACCGACCTCTTTGATCAGCAAGGGCACGCCAAGACGCTCGCGAATGGCGGCGATTTGCGCCAGCACACCGCGGAAGTCGCGGTCGCCCTCGACCTGGACGACCTCCTGCAGGACATTGACATGGATCGCTAGCGCATCGGCGCTGATCATCTCGACGGCTCGTTGACATAGCTCCAAGGCATCGACGCCGCGCAGCTGGGCGATGCCGATGTTGCCGATCAAAAATAGGTCGGGGACGGTCTTCTTGACGGCGAAGATCGCCGCATGTTGCGGATTGTCGAGGGCGACGCGCTGCGAGCCAACGCCCATCGGGATGCCGGCAGCCGCTGCGGCCCGTGCGAGCCGCAGGTTGATCTCGGCGCCTTGCGCTAGCCCGCCGGTCATGCCCGTGATCAGCAGCGGTAGGGCAAAACGGCCGCCAAGAAAGGTCCGACTCGTGTCGAGGTCGGCCCATGACAGCTCGGGCAGGGCCATGGGTCGCAGCAGAACGTCGCTGAAGCCGGTGTAGCGGTCGCTGGCCTCAATATCGGTCGTGGCGCAGATCTCGATGTGCTGGCTTTTACGGATCAGGGTGAGCAGATCCGCGAGGATGTCACGCTGCCTAGGGTCGGTGATGCGGATGTGCGCCGGGGCCTTGCTCGGCGTCGTAAGAGAGGCGGTCGTTCGGTCCAGAGGGCCCGAGTCGTGGGCTTTGCCCTCCAACTGAAAGCTTCTCCCCGCGTCCAACACGATCGTCAGACTCCCGCTCGGCAACGTGCCTACATCCTGAAACTGGATGACCAAGGCATCGGCTGCCAGAGCCTGCACGAATCCAGCCCCTGCGGCGCTGTCGACCACGGCTAGGTGGCGGCGCAAGGTGACGAATGGGGCTGCGCTAGTGAGGTCGTCGCGGATCAGCATCTAGTCTCTTTGATCCTTTGTGTAATAACTCCGGACAGGGGACCTAAACCAAGGTAAAATCAGGGATCAGTCCGGACGAGGGGGCAGCCTAAGTTAGGGGTCTAGGGCCCTGGGAGTCAACGTGATTTCCATGCAGCGGGTAAAAATGTCGTTTAGCGGCTTAACACTGCTAAATGACGTCTCTTTTAAGATAGAAGCCGGCGAGCGGGTCAGCCTGATCGGCCCTGGTGGCAGCGGTAAATCGACGATTCTCAAGATCCTGCTAGGGCTATTGGCCCCCGAGGGTGGGGAGGTCCGCTTGATGGGGACCGATATGGTCACCGGCCACGAAGACGTCAAACAGCATACCCTGCGCAAGGTCGGCATGGCCTTTCAGCAAGGGGCGCTGTTCGACTTTATGACGGTTCGGGAAAACCTGGTATTCGCCATGGAGCACATGACGGAGATGAATCCAGAGCAGATGGAGGCACGCGTCCAAGAACTGCTTACTGGCGTCAAGCTGGGGCGCACCGCGGATATGTTTCCGTTTGAGCTGTCCGGTGGCATGCAGCGCCGCGTCGGCATCGCCCGGGCTTTGTGTACTGAACCACACATGGCGATCTTCGATGAACCGACCTCGGGTCTCGATCCCGTCACTTCGACGATTATCCTAAACATGATTTTAGCGCTCTCTGGCACTGCCAAGGAGCACGCACAGCTGATTGTCACCTCCAATGTCGAGATTGGTATCCGTTTTGCGGATCGTTTGATCGTCTTGAATGAGGGGCAGATTGTGGCTGATGGTCCGTGGCGTGAGCTGCTGGTGAGTGGGCCTGACTGGGTGCGCAATTTTCTCGGCGTGCGGTTTATTGGGTTGGATGTGGATTATGCGCATGAGTTGAAGCTGCCGGAGGCTTTTATTGCGCAGCATTGGTCGGCTTGATGGCTGCCTAGTCAATACTGGGAACTCAACGTCGACCAGGTCCACTGGGCCACCGTCCATGCCGTCCAGCTGCTTGCGGCCGAGAACGACCGCCTAAAGGCCGATGCCGTCAAGTTGGTATGGTATTTTTCCAGGATCAGTTAAAAGCGTCGTAAAAATTCGGCCAGCAGAGGGTCTGCGAGGCTGGTGGCAATGTTCAGGTGCGCGCGGCACATGGTGCCCATGACTGCGGGTAGCAGCCTCGTTCACCGGCTCGCGCAGCTGTTCAAAGCGGTCTTGCCGCACGGCCTCATCGACGTTGACGTCATCGCCTTGCGTTTGCATCTGCAGCATTAGTTTATATAGCCTAGCCAGGATGTTCTGGTTTACCTCTGCTGTTTGACCACCGTAATAATTACGTATCTGTTCCAACATGTAGTCTTCTGGATAGGACTTTTTCAAGCGCCGTAGCGCGGCCGACTCAGCTACATCCTGCGGCACCGTCATCGGTGGCGCTTTTGCTGCCTCCTCCGCGTCGCTTGCCAGCGCAAAGTGGACCTTGTCGCTCTCATAGGTCCAGATATGGTGATCCAACCAATCGATGGCTGCGGTGATCAGGCCGAGCGAGCCAAAAAGGATATTACCCCAGAACGGATAGGCAATCCGCCGAACCAAGGTGTCCTCTTTGTCGTCGTAGCCGTCGAGAGTCGCTTTGACCTGTTGGTTGACGATTGGCTTGACCACCAGCTTACAAGGCGTCGTACAGGACTGACCATTGGCCACCGTAACGACAGCACCGCTTGGTTCAGAGCTAAACTCGGTTTCGTCGTCGCCAGCCACACCAACGACGATCGTAGCGCAACCGATTGTCAGGGTAGCGAGTAGGCTAATACAGGCGAATAACCACACGGCGCTGCCTACCAAGAAGCGTGTTCCGGTCAAGCTCGACCCCCTTTTCCGGCGTGAACGGCTTGGTATCGGCATAGGCCTCGACACGGATGCGTTTCGGTGCGACGCCGACGGCCTCTAAGTGTTCGCGGATCTGCATCGCGCGGGCACTGGATAACTCCCAGTTGGATTTATAAGCACCGCTACGCATCGGCACCTCGTCGGTGTGACCCTCGACCGCTAGATGATATTTCTCGGCGTACGGCTTTACCACCGTCAGCACTTTGGCCATCGGCGCTTCCATGCTGGGCAGGATGTTGGCTTGACCGGAGGCGAAGGTGACGCCCGAATTAAAGGCAATTTCCAAACCTTCATCGGTCATTTGGACGCTGACCTCCTGGCTCAACTTTTGCTCTTCAAGCGCCTGCTTGACCTTCTTGCTGGCCGATTCGAGCGACTCGGAGGCAGTTTCGCCACTCAGCGCCGCGGCGATCTTCTCCATCTTGCTGGTCTGGACGTGCGAGGCGGCAATCATGAGGACGAAGAACAACAGCAAGTTGGTGATGAGGTCGGCATACGACGTCAACCAACCTTCGTTCGTCGCGCGCAGGCGGCGTAGGGTCAAAGGGCACCACCTGATTGCTGGGCTCGACTCTCGCTGACTAAGCCAGCCACCGTCTTTTCTAACAACTCCAACTGAGTGAGGCGGTCGTTCAGCTGGTTATTGACCCGCGAGGACATCGGTCCACCGATGGCGGCACCTGTGGTGATGCCATATAGCGTCGCCAGAAGGGCCATCGCCATGGAGCCGCCGAGGTTAGACGAGTTTTCGGCCATGTTGCGAAACAGCTGCACCATGCCGGTGACGGTGCCAACCATGCCGAACGATGGCGCTAGGCGGCTAACCATTTCCCAGCCTTCGATGACCGCGCCATACCGATGCATGTAATCAGATCGAAGCTGGGCGAAGCGTTCATCCAAGGTGGCGCCACTGAGTTGGCGTAGCAGCGCATCAGCGGCTACTCGTAGCTCAAGGGTGGTGCCGCGATCGGCCATCTCGAGGATGGTGGCACGGCGACCTTCGCGCCAGGCGCCGCGCATGTCTTCTAGTCCCTTGGCGGTCTGGATCTGTTCCCGCGACAGGGTGCTGGTCGATGGCAGGAGTTCGCGCAGGGATTGCAGCATCCGCCATAGCGCCCGTCGATCGATCG
This sequence comes from uncultured Pseudomonadota bacterium, assembly GCA_903928445.1. Lineage (GTDB taxonomy): Bacteria > Bdellovibrionota_B > Oligoflexia > Oligoflexales > CAIYRB01 > CAIYRB01. The sequence continues at coordinate 35,206 of CAIYRB010000087.1, forward strand.
CGAGCAGCAGAGAGCCGATCACACCGCCAAAGACGACGAAGGCGGCATGTGGATCGAGGAAGCCGAGCTTGGCCGCCGACCGTTCCGACAGCGCGACGAAGCCAACCATGATCAACGTCAAAAGACCTAGCAGAGGTGTGATCACTGGGGCCAATGCTCCACAAACCAGATGATGCTGGTTGATTTTATTTAAGCTTATTTGCAGAATATATCCGCGAAGCTGACTTTTAGCAAACCCAACGCCGATGAGTTCGTCGATGCTGAGTAGCCGCACCGCGCTGGTCGCCGTGCTATCTCTAAATCTAAACATCGGCTGTGTCACGCTGACCCATCCGCGCGGCGACTGGATCAAGCCGGTAAAGCTGCCCCTTGATGAAACGTCGCTTAAAGGTGCCAGCATCGGCATTGAATGTGGCGAGGGGCAGGCCGAAGGACGAGCTTGGCATCCGGCAAGTTTTGCTGGTTGCCGCGCCCTAGCGGGTTTGCTGCAAGGCATGGGTGCCAAAGTAAGCGGTGCTCCCGGCTTACTGCCAAAGCCAAAGCCGGGCGAAGGCGAGGTCGACGACGTTGGGGAAGACAGCCAGAACTCCACTCCAGTCGACTTTAGCGTGCGCTACGTGGACCGTGACCACAGTCGCGACTACTGCAGTTGGACGCTGCCGCTGTTTATCCTAAGCTTCTCCCTGTTTCCTTGTGTCGAGGATTTGACCGCTGGAGCCGAGATCCAGCTGGTGCAAGCGAATGGGTCGATCGACGGCGTTTATCCCTTGCGCCTAGACGTCACCGCAATCTATGGCCCTATTGCGCTTTACTACCTGGCCTTGCGCGGGCTAGAGTTGCCGCAGTCCCAATTCGAGAGGCAGCAGCGGCAGGAGCGAGCTCTGATTCAGTACAGTGCGGGCCTCATATACAATTATCGGCTACGCACGCAGCTGTCCACTGCGGAGGTCAAAGGGTGATCCAGGCCGTCGTGCTGCAGATCTTGTTTATGATTGGTCTGGCCAGCCCGGGCAATGCCGGGATGTCGCCGGAGGCCATGTATGACTTGGCCCTGCTGCGCGATGAGCCACCTGCATGTCGCGAGCCCTCGGTGATGGAACAGCAAGAACGTGGTGTGGGAGGGCGTGGCAAAGCCTCGACCTATAGCCTAGACGGCGTGTACTTATGCGAACGCACGATCTTTGACTATGGCCAGCGCGATTCCTACAGCGACTTTCTGCTGGCGCAGGCCCCCGCGCGGGCCTTACTCGCGGCGCGGGCCGCAGAGCAGCTGCTGACCGCGCAGCCCAAGCTCAAGAACAAGATCTGGACGGTGGCTGTCACCAGTGGGCCTGCGGAGCTCAGGCCGCACCTTGAGCGCGTGTACCGCCAAGCCTTGAGTCAGACTTTGGCTGGCATTCGCGTCGCTCGCGCCAGCACGCCCGCGCCCGGAGGTATCTCGGTCTTAGTGGCTGTGCGCCCGGCGATAGAGGCGGATCTGCTCTTCGCGGTCACGGCCAAGTCGGTAGACGGCGAGGCACAGCACCTGTGGTCGCTTTGAATCTTCACCACCCTATCCGCGCCGCTCTCGTCGCCAGTCTTTGCTGGCTGAGCCTAAGCGCAGCGTCGCAGGCGCTGGCCGCGGCTAAAGAGCCTGGAGGCCCGATTACCATGGACGTGCGGCTCATGGCAGCCGACCTCGTCGATGAGATGGTCTACTCATGGCAGGATGCGCCACCACTCAGCGGCAGAGCCAAACTGGTTCTGGCCGATATCGCCGCGCCCGTCGGCCTCGATGAACGTTTTAATGTCCTCGTGGAAAACCGCATCTTCGAGCTGCTGCGGCAAAACCCAGGTATTCAGGTCGAGTTGTCGCACTGTGGGCCGTGCACTCGTTGGGTGGCTAAATCTAACCCGCAAGGAACGATCCTCGGGCGCGGTATCGACCAGCCGGAGATCCTAGCGCAGATGCTGCACGATATGCCCGAGCGCCAAGCGCTCAGCCTTGATTTTGAGGCCGAAGGGCGCGAGCTGGTGCTGCGCGCGCAGATCTATGAACTAACCGCGTCTCAGCGCATCCTTTGGGCACAGACCTTTAGCACGAGTTTGAGTGCCCGCCGGGTGCTGCGCGAGGCGAATCCGCTGCTTAGTTTAGCCGAGGCCCGTGAGCAGCAACGGCAGCTCCTCGCCGGTCGCGACCCCATCGAAATCTCCTCGCGCTTGGCTATTCGCAGCTTTAACAACAAGTCCTCGGCGCCGGTGACGGCTGTGCCGCTGCCATTCATTGAGCAAAGCGTCGAATCAGTGCCCTTGCCTAAACGGTCCATCCGCGCCGGGGTCACGGTCGGGTTTACTAGCATCAAGGACTCGCTGAGTGCCTGGAGTGTCGGCGGGCATGTCATGGGGCTTATGTTTCGCGATAAGCCGTCGCTGATTGCGCCGGATCTATATTGGACCTTCGGCGCCCAATATATCCGCATGCGCGGACCTGGAGCTGCGTCCTTCGCCCAAGGTCAAACCGACCTGGATACCCTGCGAAAAACCACCGCCGAACCGCGCGCGACCTTGGTCGCCTACCGACTGGGACTTGAGGTGCATATCAAGTACCGCATGGGGCTACTCGCGTTTATCGAGGACATCCCGATCTTAAAGGGCAACGATAGCGTCGAGCAGAAGTCGCTGCTGGGCATGCCGTACCACTGCATCGGCGGCGGGGTGGTGGTGAGATGGTAAACCGTATCACGACCTACCTGCGGTTGATGTTGCTAGCGACCTGTTCCTGGTTGTTTAGTGCTAGTCCGGGTTTAGCGATGCTGCCGCAGACCGCTTCAGACCTCCAAGTGTTAGAGGATGCCCTGCGCCAAGCGACCGAAGCGGACCCGTCGCTGCTCAAGCAGGCGACGCCGATGCTGCTCGCTCCACCGCTCCACCACTGGCGTGAATCGCGCGACGATTTTGCCGCAGTCGCCCTTGCGACCCTAACGACGATTTTTAACACACCCCAAGCGATCATCCCCTGTCCCGACTGCGATGCTTGGCGGCTCAATGTGCGGCCAGGCAATGGGCTTGACATCTACAATGGCGAATTGTCGCTGGGTGAGCTGGGGAGGTTGCAAAAGGATCATCGCTATAGTGCAGCCAAAGCCCTCACGGTCATTCAGGAAACCCCCTCCGGGGTGCAGGTGCGGATCACCAGTTTGACCGACGGCAGGCTGATTTGGAGCCGTTTAGCCGACAGTAGTGAACGCCTAGCCCAGGTTAAGCCGTGGACCAACTTCGCGGCGGAACGCGACCGCCGTCTGCGCGGCGAGTCGCTGTCTTACGTGTTCATCAACTTGGGCTTATATCCAAACCCCTTGTTCCAGCTCGAATTCATCGAGCAATGGGGCGACCGCAATCAACACCTTAGTGGCGTGGCGATCTCGCTGCTTAATCCGAATGTGTCGGTAGGTATCGTCTATCACTATATGATGCCAAAATTGCGGCGCCTCCACCTAGGCGGCAGCCTCTATTTCCCGTTGCAAAACCTCGCCCAAAGCTCCGGCAGTTCGCGCGACGTGTCGTCGCAGTTCGTCGGTCAAGGCATGGTCGAGTATACCTTTGCCAACAGCTACGGCGTCTTTGGCTCGATATCGTCGAAGGGCCAGTTCAGCATCGGCTTTAACTTCTATAACCCGCTCTTCATGCCGTTTCTATTGTGAGGACAGTTTGATGAACTGCTCTGGTCCCGCCCGCTCTTGGTGGCTGCTTTTAGCCCTGGCCTTGCTGCCCGGCCTGACTGCGTGCAATTCCACCCGCGAGTTCTGGCGCTACGTCGTCGAGGATGAGGTCGAAAAGCCGATGGCCAAGCGCGACAAGGGGCAGGAAGATGCGCCAAGAGTGCTGTCGCCGCATAACGTCAAGGTCGTTTACAGCGATGGCTCGACCTCGACGGAGGTGTTGATCCCGGTGCTTAGTTCCGGCCAGCAGATCGTCATCGATCACAAGAGCCGCGGCGCCCCGCAAGCCATCGCCCTGGCCCCTCTGGCCCCAGCCGATGCCGATAAAGATCTCGAGGATGCCTACGTCAAAGGCGGCAATCCCGTCAGCAAAAAGAGCCCCGAAGTGAGCTTGGTGAAAACCGAGGGACGCATCCGCGAGCTGGTCAAGGACGGCAACTACGCCTTGGCTCTCGAATATGCCGAACAACTCCTGAAGCGCTACCCAAGCCATGCCAAGACGCTGCGCACCAAAGGCTCGCTGCTGCTCAAAATGGGTGAGCGCGAAGCAGCCCTCAAGGCCTACCAGAAGGCCCAGGACATCGAGCCTGATCCACGCGTCGAGGAACAGATCAAGGCCCTGGACAAGGATAGATCCCCTAAACAATAAATGATCGCGGCGCACAGCGCGCTTAAGGAAGGGCAAGTTATGCGGTGGATGGGAATGGCGAAGTTATGGGTCGTAGTGCTGAGTTTATCGTCGTGGACGGTTGCTGCGACGGCGCTGGCTCAAGGCGTGCAGTTCCCGCCCGCGGTGCGCCAGCAGGCAAGCGAAATCCAGGACCGATTCGCCGCTGTGCTCGACGAGGAATGCCCAGCCGGCAGCTGCTACTCGCTCGGTTGCAAGCCCAGTCGCTTTGAGACCCTCGATCAAACCGCGGATTCCTCGCTGCCCGGCCTCGAGACATCCGGCACGATGGTTGCGGCGCAATACCGGCTCACTTCGGTGCTCTGCGAACTAGCCTACGAACCGACGTTAAAGAACGATGAACTAACGAATTTGCGTCAGCGTATTCGCCAGAAGGTCAAGACCGTCGGCGTCGATGTGCAGCTGTCCACCAAGCCACTCCAACCCAAGGCCGACGCCGCCGCCCAGGCGGCTCAGGCCAAAGACACGCAGCACCAAGTACCGCCGACGTGGCAAGAAGGCCTGTGGAACCGCCTGCTGCCTTTTCTACCGTGGTTTGTCTTGGCGATTCTGCTGGCCGCGATTACGCTACTTCTCGTCTGGGGCATCCGCCGTCTCGGCACTGGACAAAGCCGGCGTGCTAGCCAAGCAAGAACGCGGGCCACCGATCTGATGACGCAGGTGCGCACGGGCGAAGCCGAGCCAACCCCGCACATGCTGCTGACGCGCGTGGAGCAGATCCGCGGCGAGCTCAAGGCGAACAAGCGCTTAGTTGAGCTGACCCTGAAAAAGCACTTCGACGAAGAGCATTATCCCGAACTCTGTTCGTTTCTGCAGTATTTTGGCCCAGAACTCCTCGTTCCCTTCAAAGAGAAGGCCGAATATCGCACCGCCCTCGGCACCCTCAGCGAAAAATACGCGGCTAACGAGGGCAACGACGACCCGCATGCGATGTGGAAGTTTCTCGGCAGCCTCGAACGCGACATGACTGCCGCCAAGGTGCGCATCGATGCCGAGCCCTTGGCGGATGACTTCAACTTCTTGATGGGCCTCGAGGTCGACGAGTTCGTCGGCGTTCTCCGCGATCTGACGGAAGAAGAAGCGATCGCCGCCGTGGCCTACGCACCTAGGGCCTTGCGCGAACGCTTTTTCACCAGTGCCAACCCGGCTTTTACCGCCAAATTTGTCGAACACCTCACCAGTGTCGACAAGATGTCGGATAGCTTTGTCCGCGGCGTGGCGCAAAAGCTGCGCCGCATCTATACCGATAAGGGCGATTCGCTGCGGACCATCCGCGTCGACCGCATCCCCTTGCTGGAAGCTGCGCTCAATGCCCTGGAGCCGGCTAAACGCCGCCAACTGATCGCCAACATCGGCAAGGACAATCCGAGCTTTGTCCATAATATGGCGCCGGCGGTATTCCTCGACGACGCCTTGCCCCTGCTGCCTGTCGAAGTCTTGACCGAGGCCCTACTGTTGATCACTCCCGAGGAGGCGGGGCAGTACCTAGCCGGCTTCTCTTGGTCGGGAGATGTGCTGGCGAAGATCAACCCACGCCTCGCCGAGGCCATTAAGAAGCAGATGCCGCTCGTTCCACTTGATGGCTCTAAAGGGGCGCGCATCGCGCATGAAAAGTTCTCTGCTTACATCAAGCGCCTGCATGCCGATGGGACGATCGACCTGCGAAAAATTAATTCGAGTTTAGTCGAGCCGATGTCGTGAACAGCCAAAGGTCATTCAAACATGCACCCTTGGGACTGCTTCTAGCGGTCCTAAGCACCGGCTGCTACGAGGGCTGGGACGTGCCGCAGGTCAAAACGGGCAGCCCAGCACCGAACAAGACGGTGCCCGTCGCAACGAAGACCTTTGCCTACATCCTGTTTCAACCGATCACGATGAGTGCGGGTGCGCTGGCGAGCGATACCTGCTTTTCGGCATCGGGTCTGCGCCAGTATCGTTCCAACGAGTGGTCCATGCGGGTGGATTCAATCGGGGCCGCATTGCAAGCTCTAGCCGATACCGTCACCGTGGTGCCGATTCAAATCAGCGCCAGCGACTGCACGAAGCTCGCCGCCGTGCAAGCCGCAGCGATCGATACGCAGCCTTGGGGTGCGGCCAATTCGCCTGCCGATGTCACGGGCAACCGCGCGGTCGTCCATTTAAAGGCAGCCTTCTGGGAAGGCGATCCCGGACTCAGTCCACCCGACGTCGTAGCAACCCAGGAGTGGGCCGCGTGGCAAACACTAAGAGACTCGGGTAAACCGGCCTTCAGCCGTCTATACACCGTCATTTCCACTAGCACCGCTAGCGGCTATTTTAGCGAGTGGTTAGGAAAAGCCGGTCCAAGTCTTAAGGGAACCTCCATTGATCAAGTCGATCCTAGTAACAGCGGCATCGCCGCGCGCCAGAGTCGGGTGAGCAGCGATACCGATGCGCTGGTGACTTGGTTGCAAGGGCAGCAACCATGACGCTGGGCGCCGCAAAGGTTTGGCAGGTTGCGGTGCTCGGCATGGCCGCGGCGGGGGCAGCGCTCTTAGGTTGCGGGCATAAGGTTCCGCTTACGGCTGATTTTGGCAGCATCGACTTCGGTTCTGCGCATTGGTTTGCTAATGAGCAGGTGGCTTATATTTTTTTCAGCTTGAGCGAACGTTCCTCTCGCTTGGTGCATTCAGGTTGGCAGATGCGATGGAGCGCGACGTCGGCGGATGGCGGGGTTGAGGAGCATGCGTTTGCACCGATCGATTTCAACCAAGGCGTCCATGAACATTTACAGCTGCCTTGCGGTGACCAGCGCATCTGTAGCAGCTTTAGCTTTAAGAGCGCCCGTCCGGTGAACAGCGTCGACCTCAAATTCCTTTACGACGCCGACTCCCCGACCGACCTGCAAAAGAGCTTGGATGTCGCCAAACACGCCGCGGGTACGTCGTCTGATGCGTTCAGTGCCCTTGCCTACGGCGTCTTTGACGAACCCAACAGCCATATGCAGGTGCGTATCCATCATAATTTTGGCTCGCCACAAGACGAGCTTGTGCCGACGTTTGGCTTAGTCCGCAGGTTCCACGCCAACAGCGTCGTGCTGCATGGGATCGACACGGTGACGGTCAGAAAGGCACAGAGCGCTAGCGCGACGCCGCTGCTCTATCCGGCGAGCTTTTGCGCCGGCCAAACGGGCAGCGATGACCTCCGCTTTGCCGGTACCAGCGCATGGTTTAACGGCAGCCTCGACAAGGCGCAGGGGCAAAACGGCGCCTGCTTTCAGATTGAGGCCCTAGACAAGCAGGGGGTCCCTCTGCCCAGTGGCGTGCAGAACTCCTTTGGCCGGCGCAATCCCGAGATCAGCAACCCCATTGGCCCGACCATCCTAACACCGTTGACCCAGACGACGCAGATTCCCATTGCAGTGCGTATCTGTCCAGATGATCCAGCCGCGGGTAGCATGGTCGATGAGGACTTCTTTTTCTACCAAGAATTCATCCTGGGCATGAGCCGACGGCCGACCGATTTATGCTTTCGCATCGGCAAAGAGTCGGTGTTTGCCAAGGACTTTGCGGCCATGCTGGCATCGCGTTTGGCTGATGCTCGCAGCAAGGCCACCACGAGCAATGATTATTTGTTTGTCGTCGCCTTGCACGAGCTGTTTACCTCCGAGTTTACCCAGATTCAGTCTAGTATCAGCTCCGCTCTATACAACATGATCAACGCCGAGGCCCATACGGCCTCACCGCGTCTGGTCGGAGCCTTTGTCTACGATTCGACGGTCAACTTCGTGCCGACAGCGACGCAGCGCCAATCGATCATCTGGTGTCCACAGACCTTATTGCCGCTGGTACTGTCACCGCAGACGGCACCATTAGCTGATCAGAATTGCACCATCACGGCAGCAGCTGAGCTAGATCTCCAGTTGATCAATTTCGTCGCTCCTTTGGGGCCACTGCCTTCGGTGTCGGTGTACCGCGACTACATGAAAAAATATGGCGATAAGGGCTTGGCGCACAACCCAAGCCTGCAGCTCTACAGTGTGCCGACCGGCGTCAATACGCTGAACGAAGCCAGCAAGGCCGTCACCTACTTCGATCACGAACGCTTTGTGATCAATGCTGGCGAAGCGGCTAGAATGTGCCCGGAGCGGGAAGATAAGACTCTCGCCTCGTTCCGCATCCGCACCGCCACGCAAGCCGACGACGTCGCTGGCACGTCGGTAGGTGCCATCAATAAGCTGTGGTTGTCTGCCGATGCACCGGGCGAGTACCGCATCGGCATCGCCTGGGACTATCCGTTTTGGGGCGGCATCAATTATAAAGCGGCCTTGACGGGTAAGATTGCTTCTGTGGTGCCGTATCAAAAAAGCAGCTCTGCCTACGAAGCTCTCGGCGACCAAAAGTGGTCTACCGGCAGCTGGGACTTCGGTAAATACACGCAGCGCTGCACGCGCTACTGCGATAACCCATTCTTTGACGCAACCGGTACCTATCAGGCGAGCCAGACGTGGCGCAACTTCCAAGAAAACAGCTGTCCAAACCCGGTTTATCCGCAGCCCAGCGCGGGAGGGACGTGATGGCAGGTTACGGCATAAGCATTGGCCAGTGGCGCCGCGAATGGTGCGGCCGGGTCCTGACTGTCGGCGTTTGGGCTGTTGCTGCGTCGGCAAGCGCGGGTCACGCGCAAGAAGGCATGAGCGTCGCCGGGATCGTTAAAGAAGTGACCTCGCGCGCCGAAAGCCCACATGCCTACGATTGGCGGCGCGCTGCTGCGGAGGTGCAACTGGGCTACGGTTACACCGCTGAAGCCAATAACTTCGACACCGATACCGTCGAACTCGGCGTTGGCATACCGGTGAGCGGCGGCTCACTTCTGCGCTTTGGTTTGCGCCGGGCGATGGTCCACAGCACGCCCTCGTCCAATGATATCGGGCGCACGCCGTTCAAACAAGGCGCACAGTCGACGCGCTATGAACTCTTTGGCGGCTATGGCTTTGGTCTCCTAGAGGGGCGATCGATGACCCGCTTTAGTCCGATGTTGCCGGATTTTGAGCAAATCCTGCTAGCTTGGGGCGGGGCCCACTACAACCACCTAAACCGAACGTGGCTTCCCATGAGAAGCGATCCACCAGCCCCTCTGCCTGGTCAGGATCCTGCTTATGCCAAGATCAATATCGAGATCGGCTTGCGCTGGCAGGTCTACATGCCGCAAAGCTTCGGTCTGTCGTTTGAGGCGATGCAAGTGCGACCTATGGGCGGATCTGGCAAGTTGAGGTACTGGGCTTACTATAGCGGCGGGGTGCTATGGTCGTTCGGAGCGCATTAAAAATCTCGGTTTGGTTGCTAATATCTAGCTTGTTTAGCTCAGCCTATGCTGCTGACACTGAGGTGCTAACTAAGGCCCGTGAGCTTCTCAAGAATGGCGAGGCAAAAGCCGCCGGCTTGTTATACCGCCAGCTCGAACCGGGGTCCCCCCTATGGTCGGAACGCCTGACGGACACGATTCGTTATCATCTATTGAATAAACGTCCGCTCGAAGCTTGGCGCCTCACCGAACTCGCCAGTCGCATGGGCACTGATGTGCAAGGTCTGCCGTATTACCGCGCCCTAAGTGCGACTTCGGGGCATGTCTGCACCCTACACACCCGCGATCAGCCGTGGTCGTGGATCCGCTTGATGGAAGCGCACATCTACCGCTTTCCTTCGCGCTTTCAGCAGGGTGCCTACCGTGCCGATGCTTATGGTGCTGCAGATCGAGGCGTCCTCCAACACCACTTGGATGAGGAGCAAACGCAGCTTCTCGCTGATATTCCTGCTGCGGTACTACTTCAAGGGACCGGCTGCAGCTGGCTGGGCGACCGGCTAGTCGATCGTGCGACCGCCGGGCATTTTGAATATCTAAGTCTAAAGGCCTGGTTTGAGGCGCGCATGGCCGCCACCTCCCCAGAGCTTAACATCGGCGGTGAACAAGGCGTGGAGCTGCGTCTTCTTGAGCTTGCTGCGAAGGAAAAAGATCAGGAGCTGCAGCGTCAGGTACTCGCTCAATACGCCAACCTCAGCGCTGCCACATGGTTAGCGCTGCCTGAGCAAGAGCGCCGCTTTATCTGGCAACAGCTGGTCCTTGCTGAGGTCTTGGCAAAGCCACCCTACGGTCCTAAAGCCAAAGAGTACGCGCTGGTCAAAGCCATTGCATTAGGCCTAAACACCGCCGATGCGGCTGAATGGCTCGGTCTGTTGGCCTGGGAAGACCTGCCTGCAGTCGAGCGCGAGCAGCTGGTGGCCCACGCCTTGAAGATTCCGGACATTTCCCACCGTGGCTATCTTGTGGCCCTATCGGCGGAGTCGGCCTACCGACATGGCGATATGCCAGCAGCTCTGGCTATCGTGCGGCGCTTGTTGCTTCTCGGCGAAGCCGACGGCGACAACGAGCTCGAAGCCTTCGCCACCGGTCTCGCCGGGCAAATCTTCGCCGAGTATCGCTACGACGAGGCGATGCTCGGTGCTCTGCAAAATGCTTTGCCGAGTACCGCCTGGGGCGCGGTCTTTCGCCGCCAGCTGCTGCTGCAGTCATTGACCGGCAATGGCAAGGGATTTGATACCTTGGCGGCAAGCGTGATCGGCAGTCGTCTGAGGAATGTCAAATTCAAAGTCGATGAGTTGGCGCTGCTCAAAGCCTTGGCGCATCGTCAAAGCGCAGACTTTACCAAGGTCATCCACGACTGGGAACGCTCCTCCAGGTCCAGTTCTCACGCCACGACCTTTCTCGCCGATCTCGGCGCTGCGGTCTTGCAGCTAAACAAAGATGAGCGAAATGCCGTCGCGGGCTACCTGGACAAGATCGCCACGCTTTTAAAGATGCAGATCGGTCACGGCAGCGGCGAAGGTCGCCTGTTGGAGTTAACTCAGCTGTTTTCCGGTGAACCCAAGGACCGCTACGACGCCGGCGGTGAAACGGTGCGCGAGGGAACCGTCGCCGTCGGTGTCGCTGATCTACGTAGACGCAACCAGCTCTCCTTCCCCTTCACTTGGTCACCACCATCACATTTGCCGCTGCGCGACCTTTTGGTCCAACCCAAAGGCGTCGGCGACCGGGAATGGGAGATTCGGTGACGCCTAGCAGCTGGCTCCTCGTCGGCAAATGGTGTGGGCTGCTGCTCATCGGGATGCTGTTTTGGAGCAGCAGGATTGGCGACGACCCCTCGGTGCCCGACGACACATCACCGCTGCATGTACAGACGCCGTCTGGATCAAAAGCGACGAGTGCAACCAGCGGCCGATCAAGCCCTCCCCGCGAGCTGCTGCCCGTAGCTCCCGATGGCGGCTTGGATCGCCGCACGTTTATCCTGGCGTTCAAGCGCCAGGCGGACTTTGAATTGATCGCCTGCTTAAAGGCGTGGGAGGTCTCGCCGGGATCTGTTGCGGTCAGCGCGGTGCTCGACCAGCAGGGGCAGCTGCGTCACTTGAATTCCCTAGACCCGGCCAGGCCCTTGCCTAGCTGTGCCGAGGAGGCGATCACCGCGATGCATTTTGCCGCCAGCGGGCGGCAACTACTAAGACCGACAGTGGTTCTGCAGTGGCGGATCGACTGGTAAATGAAAAGATGTTCGGTGCGTTGCAGGGTGAGGTAGTCCTAGGCTCGACGACCGCATTCCAGCCTAATAAGAGCACGTAGGTGCCCAGCACTAGCACCAGGCGCTCTCCAGGCTCCTTCAGGGCCCTAATCGGAAGGACTGACCGAATAGTGGATGTTGGGATTAGTTGAAGCGACATCTTTATAGATGCGAATGCGCAATTCATTAGGCCCCAAAAATTGATAAATAAGCCCTAATCCTGGGGCGTCTCCAGCAATTTCATCGAGTTTGATTTGTTGGTGAAGGGGTGGCTTAGTTGGCTTTGGCGAGCTTAAGCTGATGTTGAACCAAAGCTCATCGTCGGTGACGTGAAGAGTGACGGTGCCAGCAGATTCCAGGCAGGCAAGAGTACGGCCAATCATCTGCCCAATGATGCCGTGGCAGACCAGATACGAGTGCGGCTGCGGTGGGATATCGACCATGACCTCGCAGCTTTTGCCAATGACATTCTTAGCCGATGTTTTGATGGATTCGCTGAGCTTCGTGGCATTAAGGCGTTGCCCGGTATGGTCTTGTATTGAGAGTCTATACAAGGCCCAATAGGTCTTCGATAGGCTATAGCTGTCGAGGGCTGGGCGCATGGCGGCACATAGGAACTCAAGTAAAAAGCCAAAATTAGGTTCATCCAAGTCTTGACCACTGATATCGCCGTTCATAAAAATGAATCCGACTAACTGTTCATTCGTAAAAATGCCTGAACAAATACCAGCACCAAGGTTCATTTGCGCAACCCGCGCAAGCGATCGCTGGACCGGCGCGCCGCAGTCGATGAATTGCGCTACGACATCTCTGGCGTTAGTGAAAAATCTTACCGATCTGGGAGGTAGGGAGAACAGCGAGCCGTTCGGGTTAACGAAGCAAGAGTAAGATTCGGGCATCAGATTTTCGCCGACTGCATTGCGATTGGCTGAGGATATGACATAGAGACGGTTGGCTCCGCCTGTTCGACCGACGATGGATATCCGCTTAATCAGTTTAAGGTCGCGGTGATTTGCGCAAAGATCTAGTAGGCGCTGGGCCAAAGTGGTGGGGTCGTTTGTTGGCATGACCGGCAAAGATATGAGGTTTGCCAACAGCCACCCATCCTCCTGATCAAGTTCCAGTTTTCTGGAGCGCAGCAACGTTCGATAGGTGATCGGACTATCTTTGAACATATAAACTCCCCAGATCGCTTATGCTAAGGCAGAGGCGCTCGACTGACACAGCCATTAACGCTAAGCCAATTCACCGATAACATTTGGTCTGACTAAATTTTACCGATAAAGGTTTCCTAAGGTCCAATTTTTGGCGATATTTTTCGGTCTGGCTTATGCACTTTGCCTCGAACCACAGTTTTATCGCCTTATGTTAGGGTCTAATCCCCTGGTTTCGGATCGTTCAATAGCTCGTCGCCGTTTGAACGGGGGTAGTCTTTGATAAAGCTCTTGAAGTGCGGCATCAGGATTAATGATAGAATAGACGCGGTGGCAGCATTGCTCGCCGGGATTGGTTGAAAGCAGCTGGTAGTCCGCTTCTTTTTCTGCGTCAACGGTATTATCAGCTAAGACAATGGGGGCATCGCAATCTTGCTGATTTTGCAGCAAACTAAACGGCGTGCCATTTTTAATTGCGGCATCTAGGCGCTTAGCGAGTGAATAGGCCTTTTCGGCGAGCTTTTTATTGGGGCTTTCCTTGGCTAAATTCGCTTGCGCTAGGGCGAGTGGCAGGTCGCTGGCTCGGGCGTAGGAGAGCGATAAATTATAATGGATAAGTTTTCTTACTTCATCGGCCTTTGCCGGTAGTGCTTCAAGTGCTCGTAGGTAAAATGACTGCGCTTCATCAATTTTTCCCGCACGCGATAGACTCACGCCGCGATTGTTTAGGTAGCTGAGAACATCATCGAAGTTATCTAACTTTTGCAGGATGCGGCCAGCCATTTTGACGTCGCCAATGGTGAGGTTGAACTTCGCCTCATGGGTCTGCACGGCGCTGTTGGTTGGGTCGAGAGCCTTGGCTTTATCGAGTGCCTCCTGGCCGGCTGCGGCGCGGCTAAGTTCGCTATTACAGTCAGCTAGAGCGCAAAGGCGCAGGATATTGAGGGGTGAGAGCTCCTGCGCCTTCTCCAGGCAACGGATCGCGGCATCGAAGTCGCCCAGCTTCATTAATACCCGGCCAATTAGATTGTAGAGGCGGACCGAAGAATAGCCCCTTTTAAGGGCGGCAAAGCCCGCCGCTTTAGCCTCTTCAAAATGATTTTGATAATAGGCGATTTCGGCGTCGAAGTAGCTAGATACGGCTTCTGTGATGCGCCCGCCTTGCACTAAGGTCTTTTTGAAATCAATGGCGGTGAGGAAATTCTTGCGAATTAAATAGGCCATCATTTTGCGCTCAAGGACGCCAACTTCCGTCGGGTGACGTTCCTGCTTCAGCGTCCAGATGAGTGCCTGCAGAAATTCTTCACGCAACATTGGCTTTTGTACAACCATAGCCACGCCCATCTCGCGGGTTAAGTGCTGGTCTTTGCCGCTGACGAGTGAACTTAGAATAATAACCGGGGTCTTTTCGTGGCCCAGCTGCCTAATGCGTTGTAGAAAAATCGGACCGCTGACCTTCGGCAGTCTCCATTCATGGATCACAAGGGATTGTTCAGCCCGGCCATCAAGATAAGCGATCGCTTCGACCGGGCAGGTAAAGTACTCAACATTTACGGCACCCAGGGCCGTCAGGATTTCACGCACTGAATTGAGCGACAGTTCGTCTGGGTCGACAACGACGGCGTTGGTGATCCCCAGCATGTTAGCTCCGCCTGCTCCTCCGGCCTGCGGCAGCTCAATATCCGGTAAGAGCTTGCTATGGATGGCCTCCGCCTGCTGGGCTCTCCCTGCATCAAGGAGCTTGATCTGGGCTAGGGTGGCGGCGGCAGCAGTCTTGTGGCCGCTTCTGGCCTGGGCTTCCGCGTGCCATAGTAGTATTCCCATGTGCCCTGGATATTGCAGCATAAGAGCTTCAGAAAAAAGCAAGAGTTCGGAAAACTCTTGGCGCGCGATGAGTATTTCGCGCAAATACTCCGCCGAGATCGGGCAAGAATCCTTGCCATTTTGATCAATGCGTTGCTTTAGAATTGTCGCCGCTTCAATCATTGCTGTCTTGTTATTGGCCGTTGGGTGGCAGGTGAATAGGCCTAGCTCGAAGGCAATTGGCAGAACATAGGCCTGGTCTTCATTGTAGAAAGCCGAGACTCGGGTGTGGCGAAATTCTGGCAGAGTTAAGCATAATCGCAGTAGCTGCAGTGTGTTCACTGAATCAGCAAGAATGATCGGGCATATAATCCAGGAAATCTCTTCAGTCTCAAGAAGGCTTATGGCATCACCGATGGTCGGCACCCCAGAGACATTGGTAAACCCGACCTCTTTGGCAAAGGCGCTCAGAATCGATCGGATTTGCGATGACCGCTCGATCACTAGCGCCGTTCCACCTGTCTCAAAGACTTCCATTAGCTTTATCCCAGCGCTGATTGCAGAAATTTTCGTGATAAGTGAATACCGGTGTCAGCGTTGCAAAGGCGTGCGACCTTGTAACAAGGTGCATGTTGCGACTGTTGATAGTTGATTTCCGACTGCCCTGAGGACCATGGTCGCGCCGTCGTACAAGGGGGCGGGTAGCGAGAGGCGTAACGGTACGGCAGTCGGATACCCCGCTTGCGGGCCGCAAGTTCTGTGATGATTTCATTTTTTTAGTTTTATCATAAGGGTGGTTAGGACGCCAGGGCTGGTCCGAAGATAGGGGCCTGCTCAATCTTGGCGCTGCGTATGGCAACCTCGGGCGCTACAGTGAGGCGGAGGCGAGCTGTCGCCAATCCATCGCTTTGCAGCCAGCACTGCGCCTGGCGCCTGTCAAATGGCCTGGTGCCAATGCGGCGGTGCGTGCAATGGACTCAGGTAAGTGCTGCACCAGCCAATCGAGCTCTTATATTGAGTGGTATCTGCGACCTGGTTGCATTACTTTGGGTAATTCGGATGTTTTCTGATAGGGTTCGCTGAGAGTCATGACTGTGGGGGGATCACAATGCGCGTGCAGTGGTTGCAGATATGGGTAGGGGCGGCGACGGCCCTCGGTGTTTCGAGCCAAGCTATTGCCCATGTGTTTAAGGTCACAAATCGGGATATCCAGACTATCGAGCTGGCGGTCGCCTATGAGGCGGATGAGTTCGACGGGGCACCCGCTTCAGGGGTGCGCTACATCAACGGCGTATATATTATCAAGCCCGGACAGACTGCCGCCCTGTTTACCTACAAGCAGGCCCTCAACTCAGCATGGGTTTCAGTTCGTAGCGGAGCGCAGCGGACCGTTTGGAAGGCTGAGCATCTCCCGACCTTCGACGTGTCGGCCAATAGTGTCGTCTGCAAACCAGTATGCGCGGTCGCGGGCATTCCCGGCTTTACCGGTGATGCTGCGGTCACCACAACTATGTATGCGACTCTGATGGTCCCTGGCTATGCGCCTGTGCACCTGGCGAAAATTTTTGGTGCGGTGCTAGGTAGAGATGCCGAGCTCATTTGGTCCCCTTCCCGTCCCGGTCCCCTTCCCGTACCGCCGTTGCCGTTGCCGTTGCCGTTGCCGTTGCCAGTGCCGCCGTTGCCGGTGCCGCCGGCGCCGTTGCCACCGGTGAGCGATGGGCAAGTCAGGGTTTGCAACCAGACGGATAAGCGGCTTGCAACCGCCATTGGCTATTTTGACACCACGCAGAAGGCGTGGGAGGCAGTGGGCTGGTATCAATTGGATGCTGGGAGCTGTACAACGCCGCTGACCAGCCACAAAGGTGCTGTGTACGGCCTCGCTACCGATCAGCCAGCCAGCAATGAGGGCGGTACTAGAAAAATACCTAGCGGTAGCACCGCATCGTTCTGTGTCAGCAGCCAGGGCTCATTCACGTTGCCGTTTACCGCTTGCCAGGCGATGAAGCCTGATGTTCGGCTGGAAGCCTTTGGTCAGCTTGTCCCAGACGCTCAAGGCCATATTTCCTGGAACATCACGCCTTAGAACATGTCCGAAAATTCCGTGTCTCCCTACTTCCGCGCCTCCGTGGTCAAACCCAAACGCCCAATTTAACCACAGAGACGCGGAAGTAGGGAGACGCGGAATTTTCGTACAGGTTGTTAGTGTAGGCAGCCGGTATCGAGGATCTGGCGGTACGTCTGATCTAGATGGCTGAAGGATGGCTCGGGACCAGGCTGACGATGAGCTGGGCCAATTGCGGTCAGGCGGCGCGGCTTTAGGCCGTTGCGATAAAGGTCATGGCGCGCTCGGCCATCGCCGTGATCGTCAGACTCGGATTGACGCCGAGGTTTGCTGGTACCGAGGCGCCACCGAGGACATAAAGGCCAGGATAATGATGGATGCGGTGGGCGTGGTCGATGACTCCGTCCGCCGCGGTTTCGCCCATGGGACAGCCGCCCAAGATATGTGCCGTCAACGGGATGCCGACGACTTCGCTGGACGATGAGGCGGCGATGCCGCCAGTCGTCGCCGCGAGCTTTTCGACGAAGGCGACGCCTTGCGGTATCAGCACGGGAGGCCGTTGGGCGCCGACAAAATCACCGCTCAGCCCTTGGCGAAAGGGCCAGGGTAGGCTGCGTTTTAGACGAAAGCGCATCGTGCTATCCAGTGACTGCATCACCAGGATGATCACGGATTCGACGGCAAAGCCGCGCGGGAACCAGCTTCTACACACCACTAGGGGATGTGTCAGGGTGTAGAAAGCCACTCGTAGTAGCCGCTCTAACGGGGTTCGACCGCCTGCCAGCGGCATCACCAACAGACCCATCGCATCAGATCCCGCAGGATACCTCACCGCCTCGATACTGGTGTGGTCATCCGGATGCACTCCAGCAGCGATGGCGATCCCGCCCGACATCGGTACTTGCGGCGACGGCACACGGACGCCAA
The DNA here is from genome assembly GCA_903928445.1 of uncultured Pseudomonadota bacterium. Lineage (GTDB taxonomy): Bacteria > Bdellovibrionota_B > Oligoflexia > Oligoflexales > CAIYRB01 > CAIYRB01. Next base: position 53,105 of record CAIYRB010000087.1, read on the forward strand.
GGATGGACTCGCTGTTGGTGCGAACGCCGTGGCCGAGGGTTGGCGATAGCTTCGGCAGAGTTTTGGCGACGTCGCGGCAATGCAGCAGCAGCTTCACCGTCCCAAGTACGCCGGCGGCGAAGATCACCTGCTTCGCAGTGATCTTACGACGTGGCGACCAAAATACGCCTGGCCGTTTGATGACGACTTGGTAACGACCGTCCGCCTGGGGCCGCACGTCGATCACTTCGCTATCGGCTTTGATGGTCGCGCCTTTTTTTGCCGCAAAATAAAGGTAGTTTTTGACGAGGGTGTTCTTGGCATTGTTGCGACACCCGACCATACAGCCACCGCACAAGGTGCAGCCGGAGCGCTCCGGTCCTTCGCCACCAAAGTAAGGGTCTGCGGCGGTTTGACCTCGTTGGCCAAAATAGACGCCGACATCGACGGGGCTAAAGGTGTCGCCGTAGCCGAGTGCCGTCGCCGTCTCCTTGAGCAGCTGATCGGCGGGAAAGTCGACGGGTGCCGGGGTCACACCGAGCATGCGGCGAGCAGTCTCGTAGTGCGCAGCGAGTGCTTCGGCCCAGTCGGACACGGCGCTTAGGCGTGGCCACGAGGGGCCGCGCAAAGCGCCAAGCCGAGGCTTTATAAGGGTGTTGGCATAGACTAGGCTGCCGCCTCCGACCCCGGCGCCGGAGAGGATGGACACGCCGCGAAAGAAATTGATGCGCATGATCCCGCGCAGGCCAAGCCAAGGAGCAAAGATAAAGCGGCGTAGGTTCCAGTTGGTTTTAGCAAAGTCTTGGTCGCGAAAGGCGCTGCCGGCTTCGATGACCGCCACGCGGTAGCCCTTTTCTGCAAGGCGTAGCGCGGCGACACTACCGCCAAATCCCGAGCCGATGATAAGATAATCAAATTCCTGCATCCACCCTCCGGCAGCCCTCTGCTGAGTGTGATCGGCTTATGGCACCAGGACTTTAGCTGTAGGCTCCCTGTACCAGGATGACTCAGGAGCGCCTGGTGCTAGCAGATTTAGCAAAAATATCCTGTTAATCCATGGTTAAACTATGTTTGGGCGTAGGTCAGTGGGTTGCCGTGCGGCGCTCATGCCCCTATGGTAAGTCCGATATCACTCGCAAACCGTATCGAGAATAGGAGCGATCTGATGACATGGACGAATGGATGGTGCTTGGCCTGGGCATTAGCGGCAGGCCCGGCATGGGCAGCGGGGATGACCCACTTTGAGACGTGGACGCAAAATAGCATCGGCGAACAAGTCCTGACCGTCGCCATCACAGATCATGGTCGCGAGGTCTTGAAGTTAACCGCCCCGGCCAGTCAGGTTGACCTCGACGCATGGAGCACATCTGGCACCCTGCACTTAGACTGGAGCCATTGCCGCACCGCGGAGATGCTAGCAAACGCGGGCGAGCTGACGCAGTGCATGCGGCGTGCTTTCTTAAGCCTAGATGGCGAGGGCGATCGCTTGTCTCCGGCGGTCCTCGATCTGAGCCTCAGCCGCGACGGCGAGCTATTGGCCGATTACCGACCAGATATCACCACCGGGGCTAAGCCGTTGCAACTTCGGGCCCGTGCCCAACTGCCGACGCTGGAATTTTGGCGCCCCGCCGTTGCTGCTTTGACCATGGTGCGGTCGCGAGCCGCGATGATCGCCAGCAGCGAGGCACTCGACCGACCGGGTGCTGCGAGTCGCTTTGTTTTCTTTGGCGACGCAGGCAGCGGCGATGAGCATCAGTATGATGTTGCGGCTGGGCTTGATCACTACTGTCGACAGCATGACGGCGCTTGCGGCTTTGCCTTGATGCTCGGCGACAACTTCTACAACAACGGGGTTTCCAGCACGAAGGATCACCAATGGAAGTCCAAGTTCGAGAAGCCCTATAACGCTCTTGACCTCGATTTCTATCCCGTTTTAGGCAATCACGATCACCACGGCGACACCCAGGCGCAGTTGGATTATGCAAGGAAGTCCGCACACTGGAAGATGCCGGCGCGCTACTACACGTTCACCGATGGCGATGTTCAGTTCTTTGGCATCGACTCGGATGACTTCGATGCAGATCAAGAACACTGGCTGCAGGCGAGCCTACAGGCTAGCACCAAACCGTGGAAGATTGTTTATGCGCATCATCCGATCTATTCCTTTGGCAGTCATGGGGATAACGATGGGCTTAAGGAACACCTTCTGCCACTACTCAAGGCCGCAGGCGTCGACTTTTACCTGACTGGGCATGACCACGATAAACAAATCATCGAACGAGATGGCCTGACCTTTATCATCACTGGGTCGGGCGGCGCGCTGATCCGCCCGGTGGGGCGTGGTGAGGGCACGGTGTTTGCGCAAAGCACCTACGGCTTCTCGCATTTCACCATTTCCGGTCGCACGGCAACTCTAGATATCTTGGATCAAGATGGTGATGTGGAGTTTAGTCGCACCTATACCAAGGTGGATCCGCAGCATGCAGCGCAGCCCTAGGCGTCTGCCTTGGCCTGCCTAGGCCTCGTCGATTAAGACCTCGACATCACCCATAATCCGACACTGGCACGCCAAACGCTCATCAGCGTCGGCGTGCATCGCTTTAAGAAAATCCTTCTCCTCGCCCACCGCCGGACTCAAGTGCTCCATGCCCTTGACGACATGCATGATGCAGATACCACAGTCAGCCTCGCGGCAATCAAACTCGATCGGCGTCTCATGCTCGGCGCAGAGGGCCTGAAAGCCAAGCCCTCTGCGTACCGTTAAACGCTGAATTTGATCTTTGAAGCGAATCACCACCGAGGGCATAGGCTGCGCACCATCCCAACTTTGTCAGACTCGTTTAGAGTAGCTCGAAAACCCCAGCCGCACCCATGCCGGTACCGATGCACATCGATACGACGCCGTACTTCTCTTGGTCGCGGCGCATGCCGTGCAGCAGCGTGGCGGTCAGCTTGGCGCCAGTCGCCCCGAGTGGGTGACCAAGCGCAATCGCACCGCCGGTTTTGTTGACTTTGGTCGGATCGATCTGCAGCGTGCGCAAGACGGCCAGGGCCTGTGAGGCAAAGGCTTCGTTGAGCTCGACGCGGTCGATCTGGCCGATCTTGAGGCCGGCCTTCTTCAAGGCCAAAGGAATCGCCTCGACGGGGCCTATACCCATGATCCGCGGCGGCACGCCAGCCACCGCAAAGCTCAGCAGGCGAGCCATCGGCTGTAGGTTGTGCTTTTTGACGAAGGCTTCGGAGCACACCAGGGCCATGGCCGCGCCGTCGGACATCTGCGAGCTGTTGCCCGCGGTAACGGATCCGCCGGCAAGAAAAGCGGGGCGCAGCTTGCCGAGGACTTCCACCGTGGTGTCGGCGCGCGGGCCATCATCGACGCTAAAGGTCGCTTGGTCGATCTTCACCGCGCCGCTCGCACCGGGGCTGCGAAAGGTGGTGTCGATGGCGACGGTCTCGGCCTTGAACAGGCCTTGTTCGATCGCGGCCGCGGCTTTGATGTTGGACTCGTAGGAAAAGCGGTCCTGGTCTTCGCGGCTGATTTTGTACTCTTTGGCGACGTTCTCTGCCGTTATACCCATGCCGAGATAGAAGTCAGGATGGGTGTCGTTGATGGTACGGCTGCCGACGGGTTTGAACCCCATCATCGGCACCATGGTCATCGACTCCGTGCCACCAGCCAAGACGCAGTCCATGTCGCCGGCTTTGACCGCAGCGGCGGCCATGCCGATGGTCTGCAGTCCCGACGAGCAAAAGCGGTTGACCGTGACACCTGGGACGCGCTCGGGCAGACCGGCGAGGAGCAAGGCAAAGCGTGCGACGTTCATGCCCTGGTCACCCTCGGGCATGGCGCAGCCTAAAATCACATCTTCGATCAAGGCCGGATCAACACCACTTTGTTTGACCACGGCCCGGATCACATCGGCGCAAAAGTCATCAGGTCTCTTCGTGCGCAACCCACCCTTGAAGGCTTTGCCGACGGGGGTACGCAGCGGGGATACGATATATGCGGCTGGCATAGGAACTCCTCCGGTCGGTTGATTAATTGCGCAGTGGTTTGCCGGTCGTCAGCATATGCTCGATCCGGTCGGCAGTCGGTTTTTGTTGGCATAGCTCGATAAACACGCGGCGCTCGAGATCGAGGAAGTACTGCTCGCTCACCGCTGTGCCGGAGTCGACCTCGCCGCCGCAGAGTACGGTCACGACCTTCTCGGCGATGACCGCGTCGTAGGCCGAGATGGCGCGACCCTGGACCATGTTATACAAGGCCATTTTGAAGGTCTGGATGCCGGGATCGCCCGCGACTTTGATCGCTAGGGCAGGGGTCTTCGGCACATAGCCATCGGCGACCAAGGTCAAAGCGGCGCGTTTCGCCCGGTGAACGATATGTTCGCGCGACAGAGAAATCTGCGTGGTCTGCGGGTAAAGTCCCATTTCCACAGCTTCATGCGCCGAGCTCGACACCCGGGCCATACCGATCAACTGAAAGGCACGCTGGAGGAAGGGCACCGGATCGGCCTTGTCGCCCTGATTAGCGGCCTCGTAGGCGCGCAGGGCAAGCTCTTTCGTACCGCCACCTGCGGGGATGAGGCCGACGCCCATTTCGACCAAGCCAGCGTAGGTTTCGCCTGCTGCCACACGGAGGGTGGTGTGCAGGGTGACTTCGCAGCCGCCGCCCAGGGCCAGCCCAGCGGGACACGAAACGGTCGGATAGGCGGCGAATTTCAGTAGCTGCAGGGCGCCTTGGAAGCCACGCAAAAAGGTGTCGATGTCGCTCCACTTTTGCGTGTGGATGGCGCTTAAGATCATCTTGATGTTGGCGCCGGCCGAGAAGTTCGGTGCGTCGTTGCCGATGACCAGCGCGTCAAAGCTCTGACCGACCTTCAGCGCGGCTTTTTGCAGCATCTCGATCATGTACTCGTCGATGCTGTTCATCTTCGAGTGGAACACCAAACAGGCGACGCCGTCGCCGATATCGAGCAGGCTGGCACTACGGTTGGACAAGACGACGCGCTTGTCGTCCTTGTTTTCGAAGGACGGCAGCGTGTAAACATAATCTGGTTTTGGAATCGCGACCAATTTGGTCTGCGTCCCAGTCGCCTGAATCTGCTTGGTCGCGCCGCCGCTGGCGCTCCATTCTTTGCTGTTTGGCGTCGGTTCGTAGAACTTCACGCCGGGTTTAGCCCAAGCCGGCAACTTGGCCTTGTCTTCTTGCATGCGCTGCAACACCTCGTCGTAGCCCAGTGCCTGCCATAGTTCAAAGGGGCCGATCTCCCAATTGAAACCCCAGCGGATCGCGTCGTCCACGGGCTGCGGCAAGCCGCCGGCAATGTCCTCAAGCAGCAGCGCGGCGTAGCTAAACACGTCGCGCATCGAGGCCCAGACGAACTGCGCTCCGGCGTCTTTCTGGCTCAAGATAAACTTGATGCGCTTGACGGTGTCGCGCTCTTTATTCGCCGCCGCCTCCCACGGGAATTCCTTGACCTCTTGCGGTACATAGGACTTGGTCTCTGGCCGGTAGGCGAGGATGACGGTATTGCCTTTGGCGTCTTTGTCCTTTTTGTAGAAGCCGGTGCTGTTGGTCTTTTGCCCGAGTGCCCCCTTGGCGATCAGCTCGTCGACCCAAGTCGGCATCTTGAACCATTCGCGAAATGGATCCTTTGGTGCCTTGTCATAGGTGTTGCGAGCTACGGCGGCAAAGGTGTCTAGACCAACGACATCGGTGGTGCGCATCGTCGCTGATTTGGCATGGCCGATGAGCGGTCCGGTCAAGTTATCGACGGTCTCGATGTTGAGTCCGGCCGTGGCCATATGCTGCATCACGGCTTGCGACGCAAATACGCCGATGCGGTTGGCGATGAAGTTGACGCTGTCGCTGGCGTGCACGATGCCCTTGCCGAGGCGTTCGCTCATCCAGGTTTCCAACTCGCTTTGCAGCTTGGACGAGGTGTTTGGGTGCGGAATGACTTCGAGCAGGCGCATATAGCGCGGGGGATTGAAGAAGTGGGTGCCAAAAAAGCGCTGCTGGTACTCTTCGGGCAGCTCCTGGGCGATTTCGCTCAGGCTGATCCCGGAGGTGTTGGTCGTCACTGGCACGTGGGGCCTGGCGTACTCGGCGATCCGCTTATGGATACTGCGCTTGATATCGAGGCGTTCGACGACCGCCTCGATGATCCAGTCGCATTCGGCCAGCACCGACAGGTCGTCGTCAAAGTTGCCGGGGATGATATTGCTCAAGGCCTGCGCTGAGTACAGCGGCGACGGCTTCAAGGACTTCAAGTTTTCGATGGCGACGACGGCGCGGGCATTGCGAAAGTTTTTGCCCACGACCTTGGCCAGAGCCTTGTCCGTCGGGGCTTCCGCCGAGGCAAGGTCCAGCAGATAGGTGCGAACTCCGGCAGCTCCCAGATGCGCGGCGATCTGGGCTCCCATGACGCCCGATCCCAGCACCGCGGCACGTCTAATCTTCAACCTCATCCTCGGCTCCTCTTCAGCTCGTTGCAGCTCATTGCAGCATATTCCGGCTCATCTCAGCTTACTTAGCAAAGTGCGCTTGGATCCTCTCACAGATCTTCGCGGCGGTGAAGCCATACTCCTCGGCTAAGACCTCAGCCGGCGCGCTGGCACCGTAGTGGTCGATGCCGATGGCGAGGCCGTCGAGGCCAATATAACGCTCCCAGCCGAAGGTCGTGCCGGCCTCGATCGAGACGCGTTGGCGCAGGTGCTGCGGTAGAATCTCCTCGTGGTACGCTGCGGTCTGTTCGGAAAACAGCTCCCAGCAAGGCATGGAAACGACGCGCACGCGAAACTTGGTGAGCTTGGCGGCGACCTCTAGAGCCAGTCCGACCTCGCTGCCGGTGGCGAGCAGCAGCAGATCTGGTGCGGCCGTATCGTGGACGACGTAGGCGCCTTTAACGGCCTTCGCCAGGACCTCTTCGCGCGGTAATTTCAGGTACGGCACCTTTTGCCGGGTCAGAGCGATAGCGCTCGGCAGCGGCAGGGCGATGGCCTTGCGCATCAAGGCCTCGGTCTCCAGTGGGTCGGCGGGACGCAGCAGGTAGAGATCGGGAATCGCGCGCAGCGACATGACCTGCTCGATCGGCTGATGCGTCGGGCCGTCTTCGCCCAGATAGAATGAGTCGTGGCTAAATTCGTGAATGACCCGCGTCTTTTGAATCGCCCCGAGGCGTAGCGCTGGCCGCGAGTAGTCGGCGAAGCTCAAGAACGTGGCGTCAAAGGGCACCAGCCCACCGTGCAGGGCGATACCGTTGCACATCGCCGACATCGGGAATTCCCGGACGCCAAAGTTGAGGTTGCGACCCTGCGGATGTGCCGCGTCAAAGGTGCCGACGATCTTGGCGAAGGCGCCGGTCATGTTCGACGGCTCAAGGTCGGCGGAGCCGCCAAAGAGGGCAGGGAGTTCGGTGGCCCACTGCTTGAGGATGTCGCCAAAGGCGTTGCGGGTGGCGATCTCTTGGTCCAACTTCCAAGGTACAGCGCTGAGCTTGGCGACGTCGTGCTCGCCGTAGTGTTGGTTCCAGCGCTGCTTAAAACCGCTATCGCTTAGTTTTTGTTTATGCCGGCCGCGCCACGCCGCGGCCCTTTGCCGTAGCCCGGCAAAGTTGCGCTGAAAGTGGGCAATACCCCCCTCGGGCAGCCAAAACTCTTGACCTTCGGGGATGCCAAGGCTCCGTTTGGTATGGATGCGCTCATCCTTGGGTAGGGGTGAGCCGTGGGTTTTGAAGCTGTTTTCCATGGTCACAGTGCCCTTACCGATGATGGTGTGGGCAATGATGATGGTGGGCTTATCGGTGCTGGCCTCCGCCTTTTTGTAGGCGGCGCGGATCTGGGCGTGGTCGTGGCCGTCGATGGTGATGACGTTCCAGCCAAAGCCGGTGAAGGTCGCCTCATCGTGGTCGGAGGCGGCGAGGTTGGTTGGCCCCGAGAGCTGGACGTTGTTTTTGTCGTAGATCCAGATCAGATTGTTTAACTTGAGGTGGCCGGCGAGCGAGGCGGAGCCGAGGGCGACGCCCTCTTGCAGGTCGCCGTCGCTGCAGATGACCCAGGTGCGGTAGCGAAACAGCTCTGGGTCGAGCACGGCCGCTAGATGCTTCGACGCCGTGGCAAAGCCCAGCGACATGGCGCAGCCTTGGCCGAGTGGACCGGTGGTGCATTCGACGCCCGGCGTGACGTGGTTTTCGGGGTGGCCAGGGGTTTTGGAATGCAGCTGGCGGAACTGTTTTAAGTCGTTGGAGCTCAGCCAGCCGATGCCGTGCAGCATGGCATATTGCAGCATCGACATATGGCCGGCGCTCAGGATAAAGCGGTCACGGCCGAGCCACTGCGCATCATCGGGGTCAAATTGCAGGTGCTCGGTAAAAAGCAGGTAGGCCAGGTCCATGCTCGACATCGGCCCACCGGGATGGCCGCTATTGGCCTTGTGGATGGCATCGATGACCAGACCTTTAAAAGCATTGACGAGCTGCGAATCTTGCATGGGGACCCCGCGTGAGTGGCTGTTGACCGCGGGATTATGGATTCAAAAGAGGTCCTTGGCAATCGGCAGATCGTTGACTTTGGGAAACTCTTCGAGGCCGAGGCCGATGTTCATGAAGCCTTTGCCGCGGCGAAAGATCTTCAGGCGGACGCGGTCGGTGGGTTCTTTGCCCCCCATCAAGCGCTGCAGATGGTTGAGGTCGTCGACCTTTTCTTGGTCAAAGCCCATGATCAGGTCGCCGATCCTGAGGCCGGCTTTGTGGCCGGGCCCGTCGACGATCAGGTTGGTGACGATGACGCCGTAGACCGAGCCGCGCTGGTCACCGGTTTCGACTTCGTCACTAGATAGGATGTTCTTGCCGACCAGGCCGATATACGGGCGCTTGACCTTGCCGTAGCGGATCAAGTCTTTGACGATGGTGCGGGCGAGGTTGATGGGGATGGCAAAGCCGATGTTCGGGCCCTCCGCCGAGATCGCTGTGTTGATTCCGATCACCCGACCGCGGATGTCGATCAGGGGGCCACCGGAGTTACCTGGGTGGATCGCCGCATCGGTCTGGAGGAAGTCATCGTAGGGGCCGGCGCCGATGACTCGGCCCTTGGCCGAGATGATGCCGCTAGTGACGGTGTGGGCGTAGCCGAAGGGATTGCCGATGGCGAGGACCAGGTCGCCCACCCGTAGCGCATCGCTATCGCCCAGGTCGAGAGGAACGACGCCTGGCGGTAGCTGAATTTGCAGCAAGGCCAGGTCGGTCTTGACATCGACGCCAATGACCTGGGCGCGGACCTTGCGCTTGCTCTTGGCGAAGAGCACTTCGATGACGCTAGCGCCGTCGACGACGTGATTATTAGTAAGAATATGACCCTGGGCGTCGATGACCAGGCCCGAGCCGACCGAATGGGTGGCGGCGGTCCGCGGCAAGGTCCCACGCAGAAAGAACTGATACAGATCGACCGACGGGTCTTTATTGCCATTGTAGATCGTCGTGCGAATATTGACGACGCCGGGTATGGCGCGACCTGCAACGTCCGCAAACGAAGTATAGACGGCGCCGCGGCCACTGGGCGCTGCGGCGAGCAAGGCAAGAATACACAGGATGGTTCGCATCACACCATGTTATCACGTCCCAGCCCATGATAGGATAGGGTGCTTTTACAACTGGAGTGTCGATGCCTGCCTCCTTTCGGTCTTTTGCTAAATTTTCCCTGTGGAGCCTGACGGCTCTGATCGTTAGCCTGCTCGCCGGAGCTTTGGGCGTCCTCGCCGTGGTCTACGGGCTGGTCTACTTCGGCGATGATTCGAACCTGAAGAAGGCGACGATCTTGGCGCGCATCAACGAAGAGACCAACATCTACATGCTCGACGAGAAGACGCCGATCGGCTCGATCTTCAGCGATGCGCACCGCCGCTATGTGCCGATCGACGAGGTGCCGGCGACGATGATCAATGCCCTGATCGCCGCCGAAGACAAGAACTTCTATAATCACCACGGCATCGATCCGGTCGCCATCGTCTCGGCCAGCGCCGGCGTGCTCAAGGGTGGCCGGGTCCGCGGGGCCTCAACCTTGACGCAGCAGACGGCGCGCAACATCCTCGGTTGGTGGGACGTGACGCTGTCGCGCAAGGTCAAGGAAGCGATCGCCTCTCTGCAGTTGGAGCGCCTGTACAGCAAAAAGCAGATCCTCGAATTTTATCTCAACCAGTTTCACGTCTCGGGCAACGGCCGTGGCATCGGCATCGCGGCTAAATATTATTTCAACAAAGACGTCAAAGACCTCGATCTGGTCGAGTCGGCTTTTATCGCCGGGTCGGTGAAGGGGCCGAGCCAATACGATCCGTTTATTAAGTTTACCAAAGAGCGCCGCGAGCGCGCCATCAAGAAGGCCTACAACCGCAAGAACTACGTACTGCGCCGCATGTACGAGCAAGGCTGGGTGAGTGCTGACGACTTCAAGAAGGCCTGGGCCGAACCGGTCAAATTTAGCCGCGGCAGCTTTCGTACCGATGAGGTGGCGCTGGTTGACCTCATCACCGAGCAGGTCAAGCGCAAGGAGATTCTTGAAGCTCTGGGTATCGAGGACGAGCGCGAACTGAGCGCGGCCGGACTCAAGGTCTTTAGCACCATCGACGGCGAGATGCAGAAGGCTGGCCAACTTGCGGTCCGCCGCAACCTGTCGCGCCTTGAGACGATCCTTAAGGGTTTTAAACAAGAAAGTCCGCAGTTTTTCCATCAGCTGCGCGGCCTCACCGTCAATGATTTTTACTTTGGCCAAGTCGCCGCCATCGCCGGCACCGCCAAGGAGCCCGAGCTGAAGATCAGCTTTGGCCTACCGACCTGTACGATCCCCTTTGACTCGCTGATGCGCTACGCCAAGCAGGTCGATTTACCCTTTGGCCAAGGTTGGCAAAAGGTATTGACCGATATGGTCAAAAAGATCAAGCCGGGCGACGTCTTGTACATGGAGGCCAAGGAGTACGACGTCGATAAGCACGACGGTTTTTGTGAGCTGATGAAGCGGCCGCGGGTCAACGGCGGTCTGATCGCCATGGACAAGGGCGAGATCCGCGCTGTCGTGTCCGGCTTTGACACCCACGGCTTTAACCGCTCGATGCAGGCCAAGCGCCAGCCGGGTTCGGTGTTTAAGCCGGTGGTCTTCTTTGCTGCCTTGCAGCTGGGCTGGTCGATCCTCGATCGCCTGGATAATGAGCGGCAGATCTTTCCCTATCAGGGCCAGTTCTATTACCCGCGTCCCGATCATGACAGTCCGTACAAAGAGACGTCGATGCTGTGGGCTGGGATTCAGTCCGAAAACGTCGCCTCGGTCTCCCTGACCTCTAAGCTGGTCGACAAGCTAAACTTCGAACAGTTTAAGCAACTCCTCGGCGTTATGGACCTGCTGCCGCATTCCGGTGAGGCGCCGCGCGACTTTCACTTTCGCGTCGCGCGCGCCATGGGTGTGACTTTGGATAACGAGGGCGTGCGCGAGTTCCAACTAAACAGCGCCGTCAGCGATCTCATGCTCGATGTGCAGTACTCCTCGACCTTTGAATATCAACAAAAACTGAAGAAGATGTGGTGGGGTCGTGGCTACGCCGCCGAGATGCAGCGGCTGATGACCGGTGCCGATGATCTGCGGCAAAAAGGCATCAAACTGCACCTGGCGGAGAACAACTTTCAGCGCCATCAAACCATGGACCAGCAGCTCATCAGCGACTGGAAGGTGATCGAACAGGCGGTGCAGGCCAAAGGTGCTGAGGTTGCCTCCACCGACCCCGCGGTGCTGGCGGTGCTCGATCACTTTCGCGTGCTCGCTGGGCTGAGTAAACCGGCTCTTGGTTATGTCGCGGCGCTGCCTGGAGAGCGGCCCAGCAGAGACTATAAAGACCGCTCCGAGGTGGAGCGCCTCTTGCAGCCGCCTGGTCGCCAGGTCGGGCCCCTCGATGTTCAAGCGATTTGGGGCGGCAGCACGCTGTTTGGCTCGGCCGACATCACCCTCAATGATGTCTTGATCGATGGCTGGTTGCCGCACGGCAACCAGCAGCTGCTCGAGCAGTATGTGACTAAGCACTATGACGAAGTCACAGCCCGCCAGGATGATTACGACTTATATCGCTACTACAACCACCACGACTACCGCATTGCCGTCGGACTGAACTACCTGGTGAGCTTGGCCAAGGCGATGGGTGTCACCAGTGCGATCGAACCGGTCGAATCGTTCCCGCTTGGGACCAACGTCGTGACCTTGGCGGAGGTGGCGAAGATCTATCAAACCTTCGTCGACGGCAAGACCTACCGCTTTTACAAAGACGGGCCTCCCAACCAGACCAACCTGATCCGCCGTATCGAGGATCGCTACGGTAACACCTTGTTTGAGCCCAAGCGCCTCGAGTATCAGCTGGTGCAACCAGAGTTTGGCCTGCAGATGCGCGAGATCCTGCGCCGCGTGGTCACCCACGGTACCGGCCGCCGCGCGCGTGCGGAGCTTTACCTGACGATCGGTGGCGACCCGAGTAAGCCGTCTGCGGAAAGCAAAGACGGCAAGCTTGCTCCCGGCGAGAAGCGCATCCGCATCCCGGTCTTTGGTAAGACCGGGACGACCAATGATTACAACAGCGCCAACTTCGCCGGTTTTGTGCCCTATCCGGTGGAAAAAGGCCAGCCTCTCGATCCGTCCAACAGCTATGTGCTCACCGCCTACGCTGGGTACGACCGCAAGCAGCAGATGCACAACGGGGCGTTTAACGCCACCGGTGCCCTCGGTGCCTTACCGGCCTGGATCGGCCTGGCTAAGTCAATCATCGAGAAGAAAACCTTCAGCGACATGCTCGACACTCTGGACCTCAGTCTCATCACGCGCGAGGAATGGCCGCTGAAGAAAGATCCGCGGGCGACTCCGGTGATGGTTGATATGGCGCGAGGGGCGATGATCGGCGCCCGCGGTGGCGATGAAGAGGCCGTGGGTACTGCCGATAGTTCGCGTGAAGGCGAGTCGGCTAGCGCCGTGCGCGACGAGTTCCGCGCCAGTGTCGTCGAGGCGACCATGCAGATGCCGCTGGATGGTGGCCATGCACCGCTGCGTTTATTTAGCCCGTATAAACCTCAGGATCAAGCGGCGCTGACGGCACCAACGGCGACGCGTCTAGGTGGCAAGGGTGACGGGTCGAAAGACGGTGTCAACATGGATGACGTTCGGTACTACGATCAAGACGGCAATCGTACCGACGGTCCAGCTGCGGGGTCGCAGGTCGCGCCTGGTGTTGCGCCTAGTCCGGTGCCGCCTGCTCCGAACTCAGGAAATCAAGACTCTCAGGGAGCGAGTAACGTCCCGGCGCCGACGGCTCCGAACGCAGGAAATCAAGATTCTCAAGGGTCTCAGGGAGCGAGCAGCGGCCCGGTACCCGCTGTCCTGACGCCGCACACCGTCACCGTGCAACCGGCAAGCGTCGCTGCCACCGCCGCCAGTGCTCCGGCGCCGGTCGAGCCGACGCCAAGCGCCAGCGACCGCGCCGCTGCCATATACCAAGATATCGGTGATCCGGGCGGGGGCGGCGCGCCCGCAGCCCAGACAGTACCAGCGCAGGCCGTTGGCAGCAGCGATGACGAAACACCCGAGGATCTGTGGTAGCCTAAACCCGCTGGAGCCCCAAGCCTATGCAGCGCAACCTATGGCTGACAACCACTGCAGCAGGTCTGGCGTTTGCCGCCGCTGCCGCGGTTTGGCTTGGTGTGACTTTCGTGGAGGCGCATCGGCTGGCGCAACCATCGCCCTTGGCCACGGCCACTCGGGACCTGTGGGAGCAGGCCAGTCATGCGGGTCTCACCTCGCACAATCAGGCGTCCTTTGAGTCGGGCAATATCGGCTTGATCGAGCATCCCAAGCCCGAGTCCTATGTCTTACACCTGCGCAGCGACAACGACGATGCCTTGCCAGACTGGTGGCGGCAGTGGTTTTACCTCAAGCTTAGCGACGTACCCATTGGTCGAGAGGTCGGATTCACCATCACCGGGGGTGGTTTACCCAATGACTACCTGCCGTTTTATTCCTACGACAATATAAACTGGTATCAGTTTAAAAAGGGCGCTGGGACTAAGTCAGGGAGCTTGGACCGTGTCTTTACCGGAGTCTTTACCGCGAAGAACGTTTGGCTAGCGCGCTATGTGCCTTATCCTTACAGTCGCTTGCGGAGTTTTCTCGGCCAGTTTCGCACGCATCCGGCAGCACATCTTAGCGTCATCGGCAAGTCGCCGCAGGGCCATGATGTACCGGTTCTGACCATCACCGCACCCGGTGAGCAAGGCGGTCGCCGCCTGGTCATCATCCATGCGCGCACCCATCCCGGTGAGGTGGCTAGTTCCTTTGTGCTCGAAGGCTTAATCAGCTTTCTCCTCGGTCCGTCGCCGCGCGCTGAGAAGTTGCGCTCGCGGCTGGTCTTTACCATCCTGCCGATGCTCAATGTCGATGGCGTCATCGCTGGCAATAATCGGGTATCGCCGACGGGGGTGAATTTGGAGGGCAAGTGGCACGGCCTGCCAGCACCGTCGCTGGCCCTGAACGCTGCGTTGACGCCACCAGAGGTGTTGTTGTTTCACAGCTACCTTGAAGGTTTGCTCAAGTCCGGGTCCAAGGTCAGCATGGCGCTTAATCTCCATGCTTCGGCCGGCGAACCGAAGAACCAGGCGTTCTCCTTTGTGCATTTTGGTCCCGTTGCGCATGGCTACAGCTCTGCCGAAGCGGCCCTCTATGATCAGCAAATGCAGTTAATAAACGAACTCGCTGCAGTCCAAGGGGCAGCCTGGTTGGAGGCCGGCAGCGAGGGCGGGCGGGAATTTCTCAAGGCCAATATGCCGGAACGCTGGTGGTGGGATCATTTTGGGCCGCAGGTCACGGCTTTGACCCTCGAGTCCACGGTCGGTCTGGCTGCGGACCGGGTGCATTGGATCAAGCCCAACGACCTGCGGGCTTTTGGCGCATCGGTCGCCGAGTCCATCGGCCGTGTTCACTTTGGCCGCGGCCTTTGCGCCGCCCATGGGGCGAATAACCTAGTCAGGTGCCGCTAAATTAGCCTATCCTGAAGCGATAAAGAGCCGGACTATAGGCGAGGGATCGACATGCCAGCATTGCGTAGCGTGAGGATTTTAGGCACCGGGATGTATGTACCTCCAGATGTCTATACCAACAAAGACCTCGAAAAGATGATGGATACCTCGGACGAGTGGATCGTCCAGCGCAGCGGCATTCGCGAGCGGCGCTTCGCTAAGCCTGGCCTCGGCGTGTCGGATTTGGCGGCAGAGGCGACGCAACACGCCTTGACTGCAGCCGGCCTCAAGGTGAGCGACATCGACGCCATTGTCTTTGCCACGCTGAGTCCAGACTATTACTTCCCTGGGTCCGGCGTGTTTTTGCAAAATCTGCTGGGCTGTGGCCAAATCCCCGCCTTTGATCTGCGCAACCAGTGCTCGGGCTTTCTCTATGGTCTAAACGTGGCCAAGGCTTTTATCAGCAGCGGGCAATACGACCGGATCTTGGTCGTCGGGGCCGAATGCCATTCCCGCGCGATCAATTTGACGACCGCGGGTCGCGACGTCGCCGTGTTGTTTGGCGACGGTGCTGGCGTCGTCATACTCGGTCCAAACGATGATCCTAAGCGCGGACTGTTGTCGTTGCATCTGCATAGCGATGGGGCGCATCGCGATGCATTGAAGATGGAATTCCCAAGCATGCGCAAGTGGCCGGCAATCACGCAGGAGATGCTCAACGATACCAAGCATTATCCGACTATGGACGGGCGCCTCGTCTTCAAAAACGCTGTCACCCGCATGCCCGAAGTGGTGCATGAAGCACTAGCTTATAACCAGCTAAAGCCCGACGACGTCGACTTTTACGTGTTCCATCAGGCCAACCTGCGCATCAACGAGGCGGTGCTCAAGCACCTCGCGCAGCCGGCGAGCAAGACCTATAACAACATCGATCGTTATGGCAACTGCTCGGCGGCGTCGATCCCCATGGTGCTCGACGAATGTGCGCGTAGCGGCCGCATTAAGCCGGGTGACTTAGTCTGTATGGCGTCGTTCGGCGCCGGTTTTACTTGGGGATCGGCTTTGCTGCGCTGGTAACTTAGCATTCTCCCATATGATTGCGATTATGATCACGCCTAGTGAAGCCGCCCTGATACAGCGCAGCGCTGGGAGAGTGAGTCATGATGCACTATTTACCCTGGATCCTAGTGGTCGCCGTTGCTGCTTTTCTCGTCGCCATTGTCGGCCTAAAAGTCTCCGAGGATTGGTTTGTCAACCATAAGGTGGTCTATTTGAAACGCCGGCGTAAGCCGCGCCGGCTACGGTGAGACGGCAGTCCAAGGTCCTGGCATGACATGTTTGGGTGAGCAGCAGAGATGGCTTGCTGCGTCGAAGTCGCTGTTGCATGATCTCTTAACGCAACGTTAACTATTGCAACTCCATCCCTGAGGCTTGTCATGAGAGCATTGCTGCGCCTAAATGCTATGATCTTACTCTGCACTGTCGCAGCATCATCTGGACGTGCGGCCGCCATTCCCGACGCGCCAAGTCCGTCTGGCCTGCTGGGCCTTCAGGACTGTGCTTCGGGATTTCGCCTGCTGCTCGACGACGGCCTGCACGTCTACGGCTGCAGTGGCGACCGCGTTCTGCTGCGGCCAAGTGTCCATATCGATGGCCAGTGGCGGACGCCAAGGGCGGCTGACTGTGCGGTTTTAGGTACCGCCTTGAGCTGCGAGGTGGGTGACGGCGGGACTCTCGATGTCAATGCCGCTGCTGGTGGCGTGCGGATGACCTTTACCGCGCGCAAGCCACTCGTTGTGAACGCTCTGGCCCTGCGTGGTCCGCTGCGTCTGCGCGGCGCTCAGGCGTGGTTGTCGCATGGCTTTCAATCGTGGTCCCAGACCGGAGTGATCACCCTTAAAGACGCACCAAGCGCGACCGACCTGAGCACCGCCGTCCTGGCCCAAGGCGAGGATGAAGTCTATCGTCGCGGTCGCGAGTCCTCCTGGTGGTATACCTACGTCGGTGGCGGCCGTACTTCGTTTCTCGCTGGCGTCTCCACTGCGGCGACCTTTAAGTCCTGGATTCAAGTCGCGAAAACCAACCATTCCGGAGTGCTCTCGGTGCAGTTGGTCAGCGGCGGTGCCGGTGAGTCGGTCCATCTCGCTGCAGGTCAGAGCGTTCTGGGCGAGACCTGGCAGGTCGCACTTAGCGACCAATTGCAGACGGCCATGGAGCGCTACAGTCAGACTCTTTTGAGTCGCCGCGATCATAAGAAGGTAGCGCCGCTGTTTGGCTGGAACTCCTGGTATGGTCTGTGGGGCGGTGTAACCGAGGCAGCGGTCATGGCCAACGCCCAGGAACTAAGCAAACATCTAGCCGACGATGTGCCGCTGCGCAACGGGGCACCCTATGTGGTCGTCGACGATGGTTGGGAAAGAGCCTGGGGCGATTGGCAGCCCAACGACAAATTCCCCTCGCCGCTGTCCACTTTAGCCCGCAACCTCAAGGCTCAAGGCCTCGAGCCCGGCATCTGGATCGCTCCGGTCTTGCTGGCGCCGTCGAGTCCGGCGGCAAAGGCGCATCCGGATTGGTTGGTTCAAGGTGTTGATTACCAGCATCCGACGGGGCGTTTTAAAGTCCTCGATGTGACTCATCCAGAGGCCGCTGCGTACTTGCAGGAGCGTATCCGCATGCTGGTCACATCGGGCTTTGGTCTACTAAAGATCGACTTTTTGTTTGCCGCGGCCCTCGAAGGCGGCCACTTCAAGCCGGTCACCGGGATGCAGGCCTTCCACCTCATGATGGGATTGATCCGCGAGGCAGCCGGTGAGGACACGGTGTTGGTTGGCGTTGGGGCGCCGCCGATTGCTACATTCCCCTACGTCGATGCCTGGCGGGTTGGCGGTGATATCGCCTTTTCGCCAGGCTTGTTTGGACTACCTGGGCTGCGCTTTGGTTTTATCGCCAACCAGGCCCGCAGCATTGCAGGACGCTATCCGTTTTGTCGCGCCACCTTATGCGATGCTGACCCGCTGCTGATGCGGGCGCCGCTGCGGGAGAGCGAGGTCCACGTTGGCTCATGGGTGGTCGGCCTGGCTGGCGGCGGCTTGTTTTTCAGCGACCCGCTGCCCGACCTCGCCGCTGAGCGGCTGACCTGGGGGCTTGCTCCAGATAGGCTGGCGCTCAGTTTTCAGGGTGGTCCCACCGCGCCCGAAGGATTCTTTCCCGATCACATTCCCGACGAGTTGGTGAATGTGCGCGACTCCTTCTTTTCGCCTGAGCATGACGTCCCGAGCATTTGGCGCCTGCCCGGAGGTAAGCGCTTAGGCACGAACTTCCGCAGTAGCGAGCGGCAAATCGGTGGAGTGACGATCCCGGGCCACACTGCGGTGGTGTTGCCGTGACGATTTGAGCCAAAGGACAGGCGACACCACGCTACCTAATGGCCCTGGTGTCGCCCATTCACTACACTGAGGCGGCTGCGTGTCACCGTTTACCGACACTCGGTCTGAACGTCCTAGTGTTTAATCTGCTTCGACAGAGTCCTGACGCCGTCTTCCAGCCGGTCGATAAGCGCCTGCGACTCTTTGACCAGAGTCTCCTTGGTCTGCTCAACAAGTTGATCCGTGGACTCGCCGGCGACGCTAGCCGACTTTTCCAGCTGGGCTTTTAGCGATTGCCAGCTGTCTTTTGCCTGCATCAGCGCCAGCTCGGCCTGGTAGCGCCCGGACTCCTTCAAATCAGTCAATTTATCGCTCGCCACCGTGAGGCGCTGCAGGGCGCCTTGTAGGTTTTCGCTTAGGGTCTCCCAGGACTCGGCGGCATCCATGCCACCAAGGTGGGCCTGTACGCGCAAGTGGTCGCCAATCGAGAGGATTTTTTCGGTGAGGGCCCCAGCTGTTTCAACAAGTGCGTTAGTCATGAACGAATCTCCTGCGAAGGTTGCCGACGTGGTGGGCGCATATTGCGTCAAATCCAACAGTGATTGGTTGACCATGTCGTCCTGCCCACCACTACTTTATGAGAAGCAAGAAGTGGGCCACAAGCTATGAAGTGCGTGCTTCGGGCCGACTGGCGCCTAAGAACATGTCCGAAAATTCCGTGTCTCCCTACTTCCGCGTCTCTGTGGTTCAATGGGGCGTTTGGGTTTGACCACGGAGGCGCGG
>CAIYRB010000088.1 GCA_903928445.1 uncultured Pseudomonadota bacterium
CGATGGTGACGAGCTGATGGTCCACCTAGAGCAGGGTCGTCGCGGCCGCGCGTTAGTCAACGTCTGCTCACGCAGTGAACAGCAACTGGGCGTCAACCTTGGAATCTGGGGATAAGTGGGAAATGTGTGTTGCCACTACAAGCTTTGAACGGTTGCATGCGGCTGCTCCGCATATTAACTGTCAACTGCATGCAGGGTGTCGAGGGCTCGCCTCTGTCCGGATCTGGCGGGTAGTTATGCCCATTTATGGACATAAATTGGGGGATATGCTACCCTTAAGTGGCCTAAAATCGAGATCATAAGCTGCCACTGGGAACCGTATGTATCGATATTTTATGAATTATCTTGATGCTCGAGCATCTGACCCAAGGCGCGTCCCATTGCTCCTGCGCGGCGCTCGTCAAATTGGCAAGAGCCACACGCTGCGGGAGTACGGCAGTAGGCTGGGTCGTCGGGTTGTCGAAGTTAATTTTGAGCTACGCCCTGAGCTCGAACAGTGCTTTCGGTCGCGGCAGCCAGACGAAATCCTGCGGCAGCTTGAAGCTGTCACTGGTTTAACTATCGAAGATAGGTCAACGGTTCTTTTTATCGATGAAATCCAAGAGTCAAATGATGCTCTAATGGCACTGCGCGCATTTAAGGAGCTTAGGCCGCAGTTAGACGTCGTTGCGGCAGGGTCGCTAATTGACTTTGCACTAAATGACGGAAGGTTAAACTCGTTCCCGGTCGGACGTATAGCATTTGCGTGGATGCATCCAATGTCCTTCCAAGAATTTCTCATGGCGCTTGGCGAGGATAAAATCGCTGAGTCTTGTGCCTTGTCAACTGTCGATAAACCTCCAGCGCCTGCGATTCACAGTAAGATGCTGTCGCTCGTTCGCCTTTATTACATGCTAGGTGGCATGCCGGAGGTGGTTTCAACTTATCTGGAGACTAAAAGCATACTGGCAGCCAGTCGAATTCAAACGCGCCTTGGGCTAGGCTTCAGCGCGGATTTCGCCAAATACGGCGCTCGCTATGACCACCGTAAGCTCCAGAAAATTCTCGCATCTGCGCCGCGACGTGTCGGTATGCAGTTCAAATTCAGCCACGTCGACCCTGATACAAAAGCGCGTGACCTCAAAGCACCGCTTGCAGATCTAGAAAGAGCAGGGCTTATCCGCCGGATCCCTGCGGTATCAGGCAATGGCCTGCCTTTAGCTGCTGAAGAGAGAGATGGCATCTTCAAAATTCAGATGCTCGATATCGGATTGATGCTGAATACGTTAGGACTTTCGATTAGCACGATGCCACTTGAATCAGCTCTTTTTATCAATGAAGGTGCTTTGGCAGAACAGTTTGTCGGACAAGAACTGCTCGCATATGCAGATCCTGAGCAGCCTCCGCAAATATATTACTGGAGTCGCGAAGCAAAGGGAGCTGAAGCCGAAGTTGATTTTGTCATCGCCCATGGTGGTAGACCAGTTCCGGTTGAAGTAAAAGCTGGAGCTACAGGATCCCTGCGTTCACTTAGGCAGTTCATGCTTGATAAAAAATGTCGTGTAGGTGTCCGTTTTTCACAACATCCTCTGTCCCTTGTAGACGGAATTCTTTCAATTCCCCTTTATATGGTTGGTTCGCTGTCACGCCTATTAGACTCACATGTGTGAGTTCAGTCCTTACCAGGATGATCGGCAGCCCCACTCATCCTAGCCAACTCCGAAAGCGAGATATCTAGCCTCTGACGAAACTCCTTGAGCGCGGTGATCAGCGCATCTCGATCGAACCTGTAAACAGGTTCAAATATGAAGGCGCACGGCCCGCGACGGCCAACGCTCGTCAAAAGGCGCACTGGATTTGCTTCCCCAGGCTCGATACCTGCCGCCCTGCAATAGTCAGCGTACGCTGGATTTTCCTTGGATGGGATTCGGTCCATAAGCGAAGGGAAAAGCTGCTTGACCTTCGATTGATAGGACGGCTTGGTTAGCGGCAGCTCGGGTCCAAGAGTGACAGCGTGTCTTTGTCGCAGATACTTGGCGTCGTAGGTGAAGCTGTAGCGCGCAGTTTTAGGATGATAGGTTAAAGTGCCGACAAGTGGACGCCGCCGCCGCCCCTCATGGAAGACCTCTAATTGGCAAGGATCAGGCTGCAAGTTCATGGGCAATCTCGTCGATTCGGTTAATGACAAGCCGCTTCATCGCATCCTTCATCAGATCAGAGCAGAACGAAGCGCCGATGATCGCCGTGATCTTGTCGACGTTTAGGCGCTGAACGAAC
>CAIYRB010000089.1 GCA_903928445.1 uncultured Pseudomonadota bacterium
GGTGTCACCGCCGGCAGCTATACAAAAGTGACGGTCGATGCCAAAGGCCGCGTCACGGCAGGATCAACTCTCGTTCCTTCTGACATCCCGACGCTTCCTGCCTCGATCATCGGCGGGGTTGGTGCTATCAGCGTCGCCAACGGCGGTACCGGCGACACCAACCTGACGACAAACGGCGTCCTGCTTGGTAACGCGACTGGCAACGTCGTAACTTCGGCTGCTGGCTCAGCGTATCAAAGCTTTACCGTGCCGAGTGGCGGCGGTACGCCGTCGTTCAGCGCGGTGAATCTATCCCAGGCCGCTGCCGTCATGGGCACTTTGCCGACGACTCTCGGCGGAACAGGCGTTAACTCATCGGCGACGTTCCCCGCCTCAGGCGTTATTGTCACTGAAGCCGCAACGGAAACCCTGACAAACAAAACCCTGAACAGCCCGACGCTCCTCACCCCGGCACTTGGCACTCCCACAAGCGGTGTCGCCACCAACCTTACTGGATTACCGCTGACCACTGGGGTTATCGGTATCCTACCCGTGTCAAATGGCGGTACGGGTCTAAGCTCGGCGCCAGCTGGCTACGTCCTTATGGGGAATGGTTCCGGTTTTGCAACAACCAATTCATTGAGCGGATTCACTAACATCTCCGCATCGGGGCCCATTTCAGCAAGCGGACTTATCACCGCATCAGGAGGCATCAACTCGTCTGGCAGCATCAGCTCCAATGGTAACCTCACACTCAGTCCAGGTGGATTGATCGGCATTGGCACCATTGCCCCTGCCGCGCCGCTCCATATCGTTGGCAATACCAACGTTTCATCTAAGCTAATGTTGCAAAATACAAGCAACCCCAACTTTTGGAGCGCCGGAGATGACGTGACTGGAAACTTCCAAATTGTTAACGAATATCCGAGCCCTTCAACGAAATTATTGATAACGCCATCAGGAAATATTGGCATCGGCACCACCACACCACCGAATCTCCTAACCGTCGCTTCCACAACACCAGACGCTATAAGCATCCAAGGATCTAGCTCCAACGGCGTGTCCCTGAACCTAACCAACTCGCTAGTTGGCAAAAGCTATTCACTCTTCACTAGCGGCAGTACCTCGGCTGGAGCTGCTACCGGATTTACGGGAGGTTCCTTTGCAATCGTTGATAATAACGCAAGTGCGGCACGTCTGACCATCGACCCTTCGGGTAATGTTGGTATCGGCACCGCTTCGCCCGGCGCCCAATTGCACGTGGTTGGCCACATTAAAAGCACCAACATAGCCAGCAATCCAAGCGTCAGCGGAACCTGCGCAGCACAAACCCTAGTCGCCAGCCCAAACCAAAGTACCGATACCCGAGGAGTTGTAACTTTTGGAAGTGCGCCAAGCAGTGGCTGCACCAGCATCATCACCTTTTCAACTCCAGGCTTTTCGCCTCCACCAGTTTGTATCGTATCGTACAATGCCTACTCAACTTCAAGTCCTGCAATCAACTATGCCACGACGGGCACTACACTTACGGTAACTTTTAGGGCTGCGGGGGTTGCCAGCGACTCAATTAGCTACTTCTGCATGCAGTAATCTCAAGATGGCTGGGGTCAGTCACTCTAGCCAACCCCCTGATTCCACCCTGCGCCAAGTCGTTACGTTATAACATCGGCACCTTGCCGATCCGCCCAAGGCGCTGATTTACCCGACCCGTCCGACGCCGATTTCGTTGCGATAACGGGCTATTGGGTCGCATTCATAGCTGACTTCGACCGCTGTGCTGTGCTTGACTTGAATAAAGCGCTGCTCACAGACCTCACGCTTCAGGATCTCAGGGGGCAAGCGGTGGTAGGTGGATTCGCCCATCATGATCCGATGGGGTTCGCAGGCATCCTCGAAGCGCTTTGCCATGATCACCCCCAGGCCTGAAAGAGCGATATCAAAGCGCTTGTCATCACCGATGTTGCCGATACAAATGCGGTCGGTATTGATGCCGATGCGCAGCGGAAAAAGCCGCTTGCCGGTGCTATCTACGTCGGTAAGTAGCCGTGCGATATTGCTCCGTTGCAATTCGATGGCGCAAGCAACGGCGCGGGCTTCGACATTCTGGTCGCCGATGCCAAGGTAGTCGGACGCGAAAAAGCACAATACCCCATCCGATAAGCTCTTATCCACGATCCCATCAAAGCGGTGCACGGCCTCACTGATTTGGCGTAGCGCATCCTTCATGATCTCAAAACATTCGCTTGGGTCCATGCGCAGCGCGGCATCGGAGAACCCCACCACCTCGACAAACATCACTGCGGCGTCGTAAATCTTTGGTTCGCCGCTGATGACGACCCCTTCGCTCAGGATCCGCTCAATATGGCGGTCGGCGACGAAGCCTTTCAGACCGGAGCGCATCAATTGATGCTCCATGCGCAAACGCTGGATGCCGATGCTAAAACTGTGGGAGAAGTAGCTAGACATGGCGAGGAAGGCAACGATCCGGATCTTGGCAAAGATCAACGCCGTGGGCACCGGCGAGACGATACTGAAGAGGTAGAGTCCCAACACTGCGGCGCTGACGCCATAGCCGACCACGAATAGCTTATAGTTCTTATTCCTGCGCACGGTAAAGAGCAGGCCGCTGAGGATCGGCACAAAATAGGCGATCACCTGCAATCCAATGTAGAGATCACAAAAAGGCTTGCCGATGACATGCTGAGCCACGGGGAAAGCGACGCTGGACCACAGCGATAGCTTGAGAAACACACGAATCAGTGGCCGGTCCCGTAACTCTTCAGCAAACCACGAGCGGATCAGCAACGCGAAGATCAGCATCAACACGATCAAACTATGGGGCAGCAAGTACCCCGCCCACGTACTCAGCGCCGGCGGCAACATGGTCTGCACCGAACACATGAAGGCCTCAAAGGTGGCGTAGGCCAAGGACAACAATACTGGCAGCGAAAAGGACCGCGTGCCCAGGGCCGTTGCGGTGTAAATATTCAGCAGCGTCACGATGAAGAATGCCCCGAGCAGGATCGCCATGAAATAACTGTGAAAGCTCTCTACTCCGCCGTAAGTCGCCGCCGGGCGCATTTCAAAAACCGGCAGAAACATCCGACCGCGCGCATCAACGCCGACGAAAAACGTGTTCAGACCCGGCTTAACTACGATCGGCAACGCGGAAAACATCGACGGATTAGCCATATGGTCGCCCAGCTGGTAGCCGGACTTAAGCGCGATCGCCGGCGTCTTAGCATCCACCACGCGGAAGTCGGCGACCGGATAGTTCACCGTCACCATATAATCGATCGGACGGTCCAGCTTGCTGCGCACCCTAAGCCGCATCCAGCCCAAATCGTGGCGATAGCTGAATTGGGTGACTCTCTGCACAAATGACAGCACCCCGTCGTCAACATCCTGCCGGTCGTCGACCGGACCTGGCAGTTCGCCATGCCCAGGAATGACGCGCAAATAAGGCGTCACGCTGAAGGCACTATCGACGTCGTTGATCTCAATCGTGTCGCTCATGGACAGGGGTGTTGAATCAGCACGCGCCTCGCCGCCCCGCGGGTTGCTGCCAATCAGGACGATCCCAACCAGAATCCATCTCATCGTAAGGCAAGCGATGAAGGGAACTTGCTTCATGCTGACCTCTCGTTCACTTGCGCTAGCTCGATGAGCGCGGCCACGAACTGCTCGCCGCGTTGGGGCGTCGTGTCGATCAGTTGCAACCCAAGAAAAAAGCCATCAATGGGATCGGGAACGCCCCAGACCACCGCGGCGCTCACCGCCGTGGCGGGACGGTTGGCGGCGCCGGCCTTGCCCGGGCTGGCGGGCAGCGTGATAAGCAATGTGACGCCGCGTGCCAGGTATTTCTGAACATGGACACACAACCCCGTAGCTGAGTAATTGAGGACCGCGACTGCGCCGAAGTCCGTAGCAACCGTCAGATCGCTGGCCATGAATCTGGTGTTGCGCACCGACAGTCCCTGTTTGGACAGGAACGCGTCGCGCGCCACCCGGGTTTGACCAGGCGCATCGGCGACCGGATCCAACTCATAGACACGCAAAAGATTCCCGCCATCCCGCACCGCCACATACTTCTCGCGCAGGGGAATTGCACCGCGCTGCGTCGACGATAATGCGTCATAAACCGACTGCCCGAGAATCACCCGATATGTTTCGCAGCTGGCTTCAAAGCGCCGGGCGTAAAAAATACCCGCACCGGCCAGTGAAAGGTCAAAGCGGCTTTCGTCACCGATATTGCCGACGCAGTATAGATCCGTATGCACGCCGATGCGGAGCGGGAATAGCGGCTCGTCTGGGCGCGCCGAAGCCTGGACAATGCGGCGCATGGACATTTCTTGGATCTCTTTGGCAGCCAGTACCGCACGGTAGGCATGGTCGTCATCTGCAGCGCCGTTGGCGAAATCGAAGCCAAAAAAGCTGACGATCCCATCGCCGAGACTACGGTCGACGATGCCGTTATGATGGCGAATGACCGCGGTCAAATCGTTGAGGGCTTCCCGCAGAAAGCGAAAGCCAATCTCTGGCGGGGTGTCTTTGATAGTTTTCGTGTAGCCGACAATATCGATGAACATCACCGTCAGCGGCCTGACCTCCGGCTTGCCGCTATAGAGACGATCGGCGCTGAGCAGATGCTTGATCTGCTCTTCCGGCATGAGCCCGGCCAGACTTCGCTGTAGGGTGTTGTGAGCCTGCTTGATTTGCCCAACCATCCGCGAGTAGGCGACGGAAAACATCACGCCCCACATGACGACCGCGGCGAAACGAATCTTGGACACGGGGAAGTCAGGCGCGACGATCCCCAGCATCTGACCCATGAATAGCAGCAAGATGATCATGACCGGAACAAAAGCCAGCAGATAGTGGCTTGCCGCGCGGTCAATGTGTCGCGCCTGCCTTACCGCAGTGGCAATCAGCGCTAGGAATACGACCGATTCAAGCACGATATACAAGAAGTTGACGGCGATGTTCTTGAATGGTGCGACCAGCAGCATGACGGCGCTGATGGTGATGAAGGCTTTCGCGGCGGCATGCAGTCGCGGCAGGCGCGCTTTTGTCGATAGGTACTCGCAACTAAACAGCGTCAGTCCGATCATACAAATGATGTCAAAAATGATCCAGCTATCGCCGATCTGGTGCGAGTACGGCGGGTCCAACAACAGCGGCGGGATGCCGACCAGGATGGTCTCGAGGCCGAGGTACGAAGCAATCAATAAGCTGAAATAGAGAAACTGCACCCGGCCCATGGTAATCATATATAGCAGATGATAAACCATGATCGCCAGCCCGCCGCCGAGACAGAAGATGAAAGCGATCAGGCCGCTGCGGGTATGGACCGCGACCCGCGCCAACGGCACCAGCGAGAAAGCGGCAATAAAGGGGTTGCCATCGACATTGACGCCCAGCAGGAAGTGGGACTTGCCCGGCGGCAACGTGACCTTGATGGTCGGCACCAAGGCCGGGAACTTCTGGGCCCGCGCCACGGCCGATCCTGACGCTCCGACCTCCGAATGGCTGTCCTGCTCGATGAGCAGCATTTTGAGCAGGGGAAATTCGCTCGTGAGACCAAATTCCACCGCACGGTTCAGCTGGTTGTCCACATGGAGCGTCAGCCACTGCATCACCCGGCCGCCACTCAGATCAAATCGGTCGGCCAGCGGCAGCTCGGCGGATGGCGGCGCCGCGTTAGACTCAATGCGGTTCAGATAGAGATTGAGATCATAAGCGTCCGCGTCGGAATTGATGACCAGATCACGCCCCAGGCAGGGGGTGGCCGCGGTCCATAGCAACATCGCCGCGACTGCTGTCACGCCTATTCGCTTCAGGCCTATGAACGACCTCTTGGCCAAGTTCCCCTCTCGATCGGCATTTGCCTATCACTCGACGTTCTTTCCTACATCTTGGGTATCGGCCGCCAACTGGGGTCCTGAACCCCGCACGCCCACACTTGATCTAACCGCCCGATATTATATCGTTATTATTCGACGATTGAGCCACGAGAGCGGCATTTTTGAGATTTTCGCGCCATTGGGTTCTCTCGATGAGAAGACCAGGGACATCTACAAGCGGCACTTTTTTTGGTTTAGTTGAGGCCAGCGCGAACCAAATGCGCTGTCTTGGCGCCCAACTCAGCGAGCCAAGTCAGCCGATCGTTCGACATGCTCTTCTTGGCCCGGATCAACACCAGCATCGCGTCGTCGATGTGGTCAGTTTCCCTTCAAATGCTCCACAAAATACCCCACCAAAGCATTCAGCTCATGCCTCTTCGCCTTGGCACCCGTAATCCCATGCTTCTCCCCCGGATACACCATAATATCAAACATCTTCCCCGCATCCTGCAGCGCCTTATAAAGCTTCGTGCTGTGCGTATACAAGACGTTGTCATCCGCCATCCCATGGATCACCAACAACTTACCAACCAACCCATCCACATGCGGCAACACCGCACTTCGGGCATAAGCCTCAGCATTTGTCACCGGCTCACCCAAGTAGCGCTCAGTATAATGCGTATCATAAAGCGCCCAGTCCGTTACCGGAGCAATACTAACACCCACCTTGTACAGCGACGGCTCCCTCAGTAGCGCCATCAACGTCATAAATCCACCGTAACTCGCCCCGCAGATGCCAACTCGCTCCCCGTCGACAAAATCCTGCTGCTGCAACCACCGCACACCCGCAGCCTGATCCTCTAGCTCCGCTCCGGCGAAATGGCTCTTCAATACGCTCTCAAAGCGCTTACCACGATGCGGCGACCCACGATTATCCATCGCAAAGACGACAAAGCCCGCATCGGCCAATTTCGATTCAATCACGTCAGCCCGCGGCAGCCACCGCCGCTGCACCACCTGCGCTCCAGGTCCGCCGTACACATAGACGACCGCTGGATACTTCACTCCCTCCTTAGCGCCCTTAGGCTTTCTGATGCGGTAATAAAGCTCAGTGCCATCTGGGCCGGTGAAGCTACCAATCGTTAGTGCTTTAGTCCCATCTTGAACTTCAGCTGCACCATTCGCGCCCAAATCAGCAAGCTTTTGTCCATCAACGCTAAACAGACGGATCGTCGGCGCTGCAGTCGGGGTGGAGAACACATCAACCCACAACTTTCCCTCGGCGCCCACAGTCGTCTCGTGCCACCCTTGACCTGCCGTCAAACGCTTTGGCTCCATACCACGCGTCTCTAAACCCACCGCATAGAGATGCAGCTCCAAAGGCGAATCCCTAAAGCCGTCAAAGTAAATCACCCCCTGCCTCGCATCGATCGCCCTCACCGACTGCACCACCCAGTCGCCAGACGTCAACATAGCCCGAAGCGATCCATCGCCGTTGCGCGTCTCTAGGTGCTTATAGCCATGACGCTCGCTCGCCCAGACAAAGCCACCATCAGCTAAAGGACGAAAGTCCTCGTGCAGATTAATCCAAGCCGCATCCCGCTCGACAAGAAGCTCCCGGGACGCGCCGCTTTTCGCGTCCACCGCCGACAAAGTCAGCGTCGTCTGCGCCCGGTCTTGGCTCTGCACATAAACATGCTCCCCTTTTAAGTCCCAGCCGACTCTGGCTAAATATTCAAAGGGCGGCAGCTTTGCATCGACACTCGCGCCACCAACACTTTTGAGCACCAACCGCACAGCGGCGTTTTTCCCACCAGCATAGGGATAACGCTGTTCGATCGTTTCAAAGCGATCCGCGTACACTTCGATGCGTTTGGCGATCGCGACCGGGGACTCATCGACCACGGTGAAGGCAACATAGACTTCGTTCGGCGCCCACCAGTAACCAGAAAATCGGTGCATCTCTTCTTGCGCAATAAACTCAGCGCTTCCCGCTGATTCCTCTGGCTTCAGATCGGATGACAGGCGCGTCGTCACACCGGTGCCGAGTTCCACCACCCATAGGTGACGATCTCTCACGTAGCTCACATACTTACCTTTAGGCGAAAAATGCGCGTCGATCACTTCGCCCTGGGTCGTTGTCAGCTGTTTAGTGTGCTGCCCAGCGGGTCCTATCTCAACTAAATAGAGATGGCCACCCAGCGGAAATAACAGCGCATCGCCCGCGGCCGACCACTCATACTCGACAATGCCCCCGACATCGCTGATACGCAGGCGCTCACGCCGCGCTTTTTCTTCATCGCTCAGGCTCTCTGCCGCGGCGGAAATCAGATCCGCCGCACGCACGAGCACACGGCTTTGCCCGGAAGCGACGTCGAGCGTCCAAAGGTCGAGCACGCGCGGCCCATCTTCACCCCCAGCCAGCCAGGTCACCGAGGCGCCACCGGGCGTCAAGCGGACGTTGCGGATCCCTAATTCACTCATGATATGCGCTCCGGTAGGACGGCCTAAAGCCGCCCATTGCAGGTAATTTAGATTCTTAAGGCCTCAGGCCAAGGTCTCGCCGTCACGCAGCATAAAGCCCGCACCTGCGGAGAACCCGACGTGCGGATAGTAATCCACGGCAGCCGGCGCCGAAAACAGAAAGATCGTGGCCTGGCCCCCGGCAATTCTGGTGCGACGCATCAGCTCCTTGCCGATGCCCTGTCGCTGGTAGTCGATGTCGACAGCCAGGTCTGCCAGGTAGGTGCAGAAGGCAAAGTCGCTGAGGCTGCGGCAAATCCCGACCAGACGCTGACCATCCCAAGCGGTGATGACCAGATTGGCCCCTGCGATCATCTGCCGCATGCGCTCGCGGTCGTCCACCGGACGCCTTTCGCCCAAGGTCGATGCGCGGTAGAGCGCGATGACCGCATCGAGGTCGAGTGAGTTGCCGTCGCGGTAGCTGATGTTCATGCGTGCATCCCAAATCCCTGAGCGATCAGTCGCACTATTTAAAACGATCGATCAAATGCGCCGAAACCGAACCACGCAGGTGCCTCTGCGACCATCTCGGGGTAAAGGTATGATCGACCCCATCGACGACGACTAAATGAAAGAGCGAAGAATGACCGAGCAAATAGCCGTCACGTCCGAGGTGCTGATGCATCAAATCGATGCCCGCGTCGTCGGATCCAAAGATCATCATGATCTCCGTGCCACGTCCCAGCATGGCGCGAAGCTGCTTGGCTACCTTGGAAAGAGGCGGATCTAGAGCCAATAGTCGCGCAACCCAACCACGTGCGATCATCCCACTGCGACGAACGATCCGTCCAGAGAGCTTAAACAGGATGAGCGCTACGTTGACATCACCAGTCAGCACGCGGCGCCAAGTGCTCGAGCGGAGTGAGGAGCGCATATAAAAGCCGGTGGCTCTGATCGACTGGCGGCGGACAATTTCCAAAGAGTCGCCCTCCTTCCACTGAAAAGTCAGGATGTTGATCATCACCAGGCCCACAGCTCGCGGATCGATAGCGGCCGCATGAAAGGAGAAGTAAGCACCAGAACATAGGCCGCCGAGCACAAAGCGTTGGTGACCTCGAACCAAGAAGGTAAAGTCCATCGCCGCCCGCACATTATCGATGCCGACTGCAGCATAGACATCATTCTCTTTGCCCCCAGATGCCACCTGACTGTCGCCCATGCCAGCACGGTCAAAACGCAGCACCGTAAAACCCTTGGCGGCAAGGTCTCGGGCCAAGGTCACGTATAGGCGGTGATTGCCGACCCGGTGATTGGCCCCAACGTTGGTTAGAATCACCGCAGGGAGCGAAGCAGCATTAGACTCAGCTGGCTCCGTCAGGATACCGGCGAGCCCGCCAAAGGTGACGACTTCCTCGCGCAAAGCCGCGTTGCCTTCCTGGATCACGGCAGAGCGAGACCAGCTCGGCGGCCTCGCCGCCATGGCGGGCTGCACCGAAAACTTCTGACTGAGCCATCTCGTCACTTCCGCCCAAATCGCTTCGGGACTGACGGCATCATAGGCATCGTCGCGCATCATGGACGCGTAGCCACCTGTCAGACTCAAGTCTACTTCAAGACCAAGCGTCGTCCAGGCCGCCGCCAGGCGTCTCTCGCCCCCAGCAAGCTGATCGCGTGCGATTACCAAGGCCTGGCGGCACCGCAGCTCGGCAAGAGTCGACAAGTCAATACGTCCGAGATCAGCGCGTGTCTCGTCACTAAGGGGATACCCAACCACTTCGTCAGCGCCCACAACCCGCATGGGATCCTGCGCGGGCGTTATCGGATTCATGCTGCGCCACGCGCTTAACTCGCGCACATAAGCCCGGCCAGAAGCAACCGGCGCCAGCAGGATCAGCGCTGCACAGGGCTCTGTCGCGGCAACGCTTGCCGCGAGCAGTCCTCCTAGGCGCACACCGAAGAGGGCAACCTCAGCGACGCCGCTGCAAGAGCGAAGCTGCGCCATGGCCGCCACGATGCTGCGCTGCCAGGCGGCCACCCGACCGGGGTCTCCACCTTCACCCGCCGAGTCCCCGGTTGCGTCATAATCAAAGCAAAACACGGCAAATCCAGCATTGGCCAAATGCCCAGCTAAATGCCGATAGGAGCGATACGAAACTAAGTACTCGTGACCAAACGGCGGGCAGAGCACAACGCCACAACCTCTCGCATGATTTCGCGGCGGCAGATACCAGCCGAGCAGGGGACGCTCGGGGTCACCAAACCAGCCGGGCTCAAACCCGTCACTACCGGCAAAATCTGCGGTTTGCTCACGAACCTCCGTGCTCACGAAGCGCCTCCGGCTTGGTCCTTCAGCGCTTGCTTCCAAATAATCTTTGTTTCCTGGCGCGCATTTAACGGCAAAACGCTGCCGTTTGGCTTGGCGTCAGAGCCTAATGGCTTAAGTCGCAGCGTCTTTTCACCGCCAGGAGCGACATGAAAGAAATGGTCTTCTAAGGAAAATCCATGCACATCGATCGCAACCGACTGCGCTAGCTTGCGACTACGGATGGTCAGCCACCAGTCTCCCACCGCGTCCTGCCAAGCCTTTGCCTCGACTCCGAGATCCCCGTGCTTCACATCGCTAAATCCAAGCGGGAAATGGAAGGCCTCCACTTGCGGCCGGTCAGCCGCCTCCGGACGTAAGGTCGCAACTGCCAGATCATGACCTGCTGGGCCAAAGCGGTAGGCATACGCCGTGTCGAGAAAATGTTCAAAGATTGCATCAGCCCGCACGGCGAGCGTCGACCTTGGCGCGACGGTGACCGCCTTAGTAGCGGTTGCCGTTCGCACTTCGCCGTGGCGATAGAGGCTCAGCTCAAGCCGACCGTGATAAGGTTCGCCCGACTCATTGACAGCATGGACGACCAGTCCGTTTAGGCCTTCATCAGAAATGAACAGGGCCAAGGCTTGCATCGCACGACTGGCATAATAGTAAGCCGCCTTTGGCCGTCCACTCGCGTCGATCAACCCCCAGCCGACTCCCAGCCTGAGGTCGCGCAAAAACCACAAGAGCGCACCACGGCATCTAGAGCCAAAGCGCCGCCACTCCCCAAGCGTTGCGGCAATCACTTCACCGGTCGTGACCCGAGCTAGCTGCAAATAGCGCGCAGGGTCGCCGTAGCGCAAGGCCGACGGATCAACCTTAAAGAGACTGCGCATATAATGATCGCGAACGTCTTCAAAATCCCAACCGGCGCCGCTATCGCGCGGCACCCGTTCTTTCCACACGGGATGATGAACCGGTGCTTGCCCATCAGGCATAAAGGCGTCGATCGTCACCTCATCCGGGACGTTGGAAAAACCCAAACACTCCGAAGTAAATTGGACATCTGCCCTACGCGCATCTTCAAGAGGGCGCAGGTAAGCACCGACACCGTAGTAATGCGAGACTCCGGAATCAACCTGAAAGGGTAGCACGCCGCCACTAGGGCTAGACGGCCAGTAGGGGACGTCCGGGCGGATCTTGGCGCAGAGTTGCGGCAAAGTTTGTGCAAAGAATTCGTTCGTCCACAGCTCTTTGCCAAGCCCAAGCATAGCGGCCTGTTGTTCGACCTCACTGCTTCCACACAACACAGCCAAGCATGGTGAAGTTTGTATACGATCCAGAAATTGGTCTGCCTCAGTCCGTACGATGTTAGCAAATGCGGCATCGGCAACTGGATAGTCCATATTGGCAAACATGAAATCTTGCCAGACAAGTATGCCGAGTTCGTCGCATATGCGGTAAAAGGCATCGGACTCATAGATCATCGTGCCGCCTACACGGATCATATTCATCCCAGCAACGCGCGCTGCGAGTAGGGTAGGGCGAAGCTCCGCGTCGGTGCCGCCTAGGGACACTACGTCGGGGGGTGTCCAGCATGCCCCTCGACAAAACACCGGCACTCCGTTGACCTCAAGACCAAAACCGCCGTCTTCTTGACTCAGCGCCAAACTGCGAAAGCCGACCTTACCAAGGTCGACTTGAACCTCAGGTCCACCCAGATCCAGCAGCACCTTAACCTGATAGAGTGCTTGCTCCCCGTGGGTATGCGGCCACCATAGTCGTGGGGACAACATCCTAAGCTCACCTGCAGCGACAACCTGGCCACTCGGCCCAACCTTGAGATCGAGGCTCGCTCGTTGATCATTCACCATCAAGACCGCATGCAAAATCTCCTGACCAAGCTTTGCTTGCATCTCGATCTTGGCCTGCACCAGTCCATGGTCACCGCACAGGCTAGCACGGATATCGGCACCATCGATGGCAACGAGGTCCTTGGTCACAAGCACCACTGGCCGGTAAGGCCCGACGCTGGCGTGATTCGAGGACCAAGACGGGATCCGGCCGAGCAAAGTCGTGCGGATCCAACGCAGTTGCTGCTTCTCGACCAGGCGAGTGCGCCAGCGCGGCCGTGGGCGCTTCAGCGCCAATTCCTGATTGAGCGCCTTAAAGTGTATACTTAGCCTGCCGCTGCGCGGCAGTCCTGCCATATCAATATGCTGCTCAAGAAACATCGAGACTGCTTGTAGCAGCAGCTGGTCATTCCAATAGACATCAGCCCGAGTCGCCAACCCTGCAAAACTCAGCTGCACAGACGAGTGATCGGGCAAGACACAGTCGCGACAAAACCAGAAATCATTGGCATCGAAATCCTGCAGGTCGAAGGCAGCTTGTTTAGCTTGGCGCAAGGCTGAGGCGACAGTGCCAGGGACCTGCGCTTCAAGCCACTGCAGATTTCCAGCCGGCAAGTCCGAGGGCCGACTCACGCTACCTGGCGCCACGGAAGTAAAGGTCCAACCAGCGGCAAGGTCCTCCCGGTTTATGCCGTCGCAGCTCCAAATCCTTGCCATCAGTGCCTCGCGGGGTCCAATTGGTCCATTCCTTTGGCCCAGTGCGCAGCCATCTCGTCGAGCATCGGACCAAGATCAACCGGCTTTTTGCCCGCCACAGCACGCGCCGCCTTTAACAATAGTACCTTAGTCGTGTCAGACAGCGCGGTAAAACTACTGGCAGCCGCCGCAAAGTCTCCCTGACCGTGGCGCTCAAGCCATTGGAGGTGATAGGCGCCAAGCTCAAAGGCTGCTCCTAGCTGGCGCAAGGTGGCAAAGGCATAGGCATGGTAGCGTGGCAGCCCGTCGCCCTTTAATTGCTCCACCGCTGCCATAAAGGACGTCCTAAAGGCTGCGACCGGATTGGCACTTGGCCGCCGTGCCAAGTGCTTGGCGAGCAGCCCCTTGGCGACTGCGGCTAGCTCAGCGGCAGGGCGCCGCTCCAACCGGTCTAGTCGGACAAATTCGGCAAAAAAAGGCATGTACGACGGATCAGCGTCAAAACCGACGCGAAACAACTGAACGAAGTCCTCACCTTCAAGTCGGTGATAGCCACGGTTATGGAAGTACCCGAGAGCCTGGCGCTCTAAGTCTATCTCCTGCATGCAGATCGTCGTTTTAGTATGCTGTGTCCGGTAGTCGGTGCCTTGCGTATCGGGAAGAAAATAGGCATCCATCTCGGCGAGGACAAGTCGCCCCAAACCTAGCTGCGTCGATGCTTGTTCGCTCAGCGAGCTCCAGACGTTCAACTCTTGAACGTCCAGTCCATAAAGCGAGAAGAGATCTTCGTGCGGCGGCTTAAAAAAGGTCCACTGATCGCCGTCAAAATCGATCGCGAAGACCGTACTCAAGCATGCTGCTGGTTCGAGGCGCAGCGAGTTCAATACCTCGATCCATACGTCGATGTAGCAATTGGTTTCACCCCATGCCCGCTGCGCCCCATGCAGCTCATGGGACACGTAGGTTCGAGCATCAAGCCCTGGCAGCGCGGCGATCTTCATGACCAAAGCACCTCACGCACCGAGCTTGGCCAGGCCGCGGGATCCATACCATGGGTTTTGAACAAAGCCATGACGATGCGTTCTAGACCAAAGCCTAGGCAGGCCGACTGTGCCACGTCCCCATTCGCTAGTTGAATATCAAACAACTTGCCAAAGTGATCTTGATGATAATTAAACGAACAAACCGCCGTCGGCTTTTCGCTCGAAATCACCGGAATCACCACTTCAAACTTAAGCTGCTGCTCACGCTGATTCGCTGCCAGCATGCGGCCGCCACGGCCGAAAAACGGGTCTGACGCCACCTCAGTCTTTGCTGGCAGACCCAGCGACAGCATGATATCTAGGCCTCGTTGCAGCCATTTAGCGCGCCACGCAATGACGTCATCAGGAGAACCAACTCGGACGAATTCGCGCACCCGAAACGACTGCATCCGCGTCGGCTCAGGCGACGGCTCGTTGCGAAAGACCCAGTTTTGCATATCGACCAGACGCCCTGCATCCGGCAGCTTACCGGTAAAGCTAGGGTACACTGGGTAACAGGCCGCCGGAGTCAAGCAGACGTGCGTCGCCGTGAGTAGGTCTTGCCAAGGCTGCCCGGCGTGAACGCGCGCACTCAGCTCTTGATGCTGTGCGTCGGTCCCGGAGAAGCTGAAGATGGACCCCGCAAGGTTCGGCATGGAATCGAGAAATTCGCTCTTCTCTAGAACCTTACGGTCCAAACAAGGCGGAAAACTCATGCGCTCAGCGCCGTCATCTTTGGCTATACGCGTCACCAAATGATCAAATTGCCGCAGGACTTCTTCAAAGATCGGCCCGCGGCCAAAGATCCCCTGGACACCGACTGGAATAATATGACCGGCTTTTACCAAGTCGTCATGCAAACCAACTGGAGAAAAATCAATCGACATATACTCTGCTCCATTCTATTCGTCTTTGAGTACTAAAAGCATTGAAGAATTGGTCGCCAGGATGCGGTCATTGCCGACCATCAAAGCACCCGAGTGGGCGTCGCGCAGATGACGGCTCATCGAAAATTTTGAGTCATTCTTATAGCCCATGATCCCGCAGATCAGCAGCGCCTGGCTGACGATCTCCGGCAGCTTACGCGACCCAGCCACTTTTAGATTATTGATCTTGAGCGCATAAGGCATCGAGCTTAGCTCGTCCGCCGAGCCACCTTCGGCAGCGATAAGATATTCATACTCACGCAAGACACTATCGACGGAGGCTCTGAGCATATGCAGTTCACTGGCGACTTCGGCCAGGCGTAAAGCCGTCGGCGGTATGGATCCTGGGCGCGCACGCCCTTGCATCCGGACAAAGGCTCGCGCCTTGTTTACCGCGGCCCCTGCAATACCGAGCCAGCACCCCGCCCAAAGCAGATGCGACACGGGAACCATCGTTTCACTGGCGATCGCGGCGAAAGGCGTGCTGATGACCTGATCTTTTTTGCCGGTGGCGGTTAGCTTAAACGGTGGGCTACAGGTCCCACGCATCCCCATCGTGTCCCAGACACCCTGCTGCTCCAGCGTGTAGTCGGCTTTACGCACTAAAGAAAGCACTTGGTCGCTAGCAGGACCATCTGGAGTGCAGCGACTCGTCACGAGTAGATCGTCCGCTTGCGCCCCGTAGGAGATCGTGGTCGCATGCTTGATTAATTTAAAACTCTGGCCTTCCCACTGCAGACCGCACACGCTGCTGCGCATCTCGCCGCCAACCCCGACCTCGGAGGTTACCGAAGCGATGAGGTTCTGGTTTGCGACCAAGTCGCGAATATATTCGAGAAACCACGGCGAATCACTGGCATGGCGCAGGATGCTGATGACCTGAATCTGGTGCATGGCAAAGATCATCGCTGTCGACGTGCAGTGCTGGCTCAGCGCCTCGCAGGCCAAGACCAGTTCGCCTAGGGTAGCGCCACCACCACCCAAGGATTTAGGCACGTAAGCGCTGAGCATCCGATGCTCTTTGAGTGCCTTAATTGACTCACTGGGGAAGCGTGCATCGCGGTCTACCGCGGTGGCATGGACCCCAGCAACCTCTGCGCCAATGGACCTGGCGATGGCAACGAATGGCGATATCTTTGCGTTTGTCACCGGTGGTTCTCGCTGTGTCTGATGGTTAAAAAATGGTCTATGTCTCAATCAGTTAGCCATCAGCTCGCTCAGCGCTTGCCGGATCGAGTCAACGCTTTCAAATACTTTGCGCTTTAGCATCCGATCAGGAAACTCGACGTCAAAGTTCCCCTCCAATGCCAACATCACATTGACGCTAGCGTGCGAGGTCATACCTGCTTGGTAGAGATCCGCCGCATCATCGAGCGCTGCCAAATCAATGGCGAGACGAGCATGTTCCTTGAGAATTTGTCTGATTTGACCGTCGATCATCGCTACATTCCTCAGGTTGGATAGGTGTATCGCTGCAAATAACCTTAAGCGAAGCGCATCGCTAATGCGGTCGCTGTCGCATAATCTCCATCATGACTTAAACTAAGGGCGAAGCGTGCAATGCCCGCCGATTTAGCGAGTCGAGTGGCATTACCGCTTAAAGAAATGTCCGGTGCACCCGACTCAGCCCTAATCACTTCAATCGACGTCCAAGGCAGGTCCGTATTGGCATCAGGGCGCAGAATCTTCATCACGGCCTCCTTCGCCGCAAAGCGAGCGGCCAGGGACCCTAGCGCAGCGTCATTACCCGAGCGAATGCAATAGCGGACTTCACGTTCAGTGAACACGCGCTTTAGATAGCGCTCACCAAAGGTTTCAAGCGCGGTGCCGATATCGGCGATCCGTACTAGATCAGCACCAACATCCACGCGGAGGTTTTGCTGCAGCTTGAGCCGCTTGACGAGCCAGCCGAACATGGGACACCTTTCCAAGGAAGATCTTAGAGGACTAACTGGGCAGCAATGGGACTTGTGAAGGACCGAAGATTCAGATGAAATGACCAGATCCTTTTTATCATTTTAAAGATAAAAGTCAATTTTAAAAAAAAAACTATGGATTCGCAGCCTTTTTTCGACGTTAATTTTATAAAAAAACCACTTAGAATCGGGGCGTTAGATATTTTATGTGTGGCTCGTCTATAGTAGACTTTCATAGCCATCAAGTTAGGGTTAAAAAGGCTCCCGGCGTCCGCGATCTAACTTAATAGATTGTTTGATTTTTTCCTCAGTTCGGGGATTAGAATGTTTCTCCGCCAAACAATGCCTAAGTGCCAGCCGTTCAAGCAAGCGAGCCAAGGCGAGAAACTGTTTAGCGA
>CAIYRB010000090.1 GCA_903928445.1 uncultured Pseudomonadota bacterium
CCATAAATAAGTTGCACATTTGGCCGCCAGCTGACGGCTGCCTGCGGCGTCTTTTGGAGCGAAAAATCCTCGAAATACTGCAAGTATTCTTCCGGTTTTTCGCCCCAATAGCCACCACAGTCAACCAACATCTGACGCCCAACTGTACAACTTATTTATGGACGGGCCCTAAACTTCTGTATCCACCTGCCGATATTCCGTTCGTCCCTTTTGCTTGGGTAGGGAACGGGGGGTTCATCGTGGAAAAGGATTGGATTTCGGCAAGACGTCGCGACGCCTCAATCTATCTGGCCATATTGGTGGCCGGCGCCACTCTGAGCTCGTGTAAACCTGCTGCGCCGCACGATGGAGCGGGTGCGGCTGGTGGCCGCGGAGGCTCCGGGGAAATCCCGGCCATCAATGATCCGCACGCGCTGGGTTTGGCCGCTGGCGGAGCGGCGCAGGTGCCAAGCGTGTCGGCAAACGGTAGCTTCGTAGTCGGAGCGAGCCTTAACCCGCACCAAATATATGACGTCAATCTGAACCCATATAATCCTGTTGGCGTGAACGTACTGTGGTCCTACTACCCTAGCCAGGTGGAAGCAAGTCTGCCCATCATCAAGGGCATATCGCCAAACTTAAACACCATCCGCGTCGTCATCGACCATAGGTTCGGGTGGCAGGATTTATCAGATGCCGGCTATGGCGCCTTTGTGGACAAGGTGAAGGCTCAAGGACTCAACGCCATCTTGAATCTGATGGACTATACCGGAAGCGACACTCAGGCGGACCTGGTCAGCGCTGCTAACTTCTGGATCAGCCATAAGGGCTTCCTCACTAATCCGACGTACAAGCCAAACATCATGATCAATATCGCCAATGAATGGGGAGGCACCTGGGGACGTCATCAGAATTGGCGGGACGGCGTCGTCGCCGGGGTCAAGACGCTACGTGACAATGGCATCGACCACACCATCGTCGTCGACCTGCCTGGATACGGGCAGGAAGCATCCATTGCGACCGACGCCGCCTACGGCCCTGGGACCGTGATCAGCGCGCTCAATGCGGCGCACGCCGGCTACGGGGACAACATCATCTTTTCTTGGCACATGTACGATCAGTTTCCGACGACCGCCGCGGTCACGAGCGCCATGGACAATCTCGAAAGCAGCGTGGCGAGCCAGCCGAATGTTGGTTGGATTGTGGGCGAGACGGGGCGGGTGCATCCTCGCTCCAGTTGTCCGAACGGCTATCTCGACAACGACCCAACCCATTGCATCATTGCCTTTCCGGACATCGCAGCCCAGGGACGCGCTCGCACAACCGGTCAGTATCAGGGTAGAAAGTGGGGCTTTCTTGGTTGGGGTTGGAACTTCAACAGCACCACTCCGGCACCGAGTCTGCAACCGCTCGACATGACCACGTCTTGGACCTCATTTACGCCGACTGCCTGGGGTAGTTTGCTCAAGTCGGCTCTCGACAATTATGCGGCACCGTCGCCTTCGCCTTCGCCGTCGCCTTCGCCTTCGCCGTCGCCTTCGCCATCCGGGCCGGGATATGTCCAGTACAAGGGCGTCAACCTTGCTGGCCTGGAATTCGGCGTGCAGGCAGGACCCAATGGCAGTGGTTTTTGTAGCTCCAACACGGGTCATGCACCCACGACCGCCGAGATTGATTACTATGTCTCTAAGCATATGAATGTCATCCGACTGCCCATCTGCTGGGAGCAGCTGCAATGGACGGGCAACAGCGGCGTTTTGGCTTCGGGTTATCTCAGCACGATCGACAGTGTGGTGAATTACGCGACCGTGACGAAGGGGGTCAACCTGATCATCGATCTCCATAACTATGCGCGCTACTATAACAATGTCATTGGTACACAGACGGCCGCAAGTCAGCTAAACCAAGTGTGGAACCTCATCGCTGCGCACTATAAGAGCAATCCCAAAGTAATCTTCGGCATCATGAACGAGCCCCATGACATGACGACGGAGACTTGGCTTAGCGACGCCAATACCGCCATTGCCGGGATACGCGCTGCGGGTGCAAGCAATTTGATTCTCGTGCCGGGCAACGGCTGGACGCAAGGAGCTGCCTGGGTCAACGGGACCTGGTACGGCACGCCCAACGCCCAGGTCATGACCGGCGTGGCGGACTCCGGCAACAATTGGGCCTTTGAAGTCCATCAGTATATGGACGTCGACTACTCCGGAACACATGCGACCTGCAATAGCACAACGGCGGGGCGCGATGCTTTGCCGAGCTTCACGTCCTGGGCTGCGGCGCATGGCTATCGGGCTTTCCTCGGAGAATTCGGAGCGGGGGCCAATGCGACCTGCAACGCTGCTATGTCGGACTTGGTTGCCTACCTTGAGGCCAACCCCAACATCTATATCGGCTGGACCGTATGGGCAGGCGGCCCCGCGTGGGGGAGCTATATCCTTAGCACCGAGCCCGTGAACGGCGTGGACAGCCAGCAGATGCAGGCCCTAGCGGCCAACTTGGCAATCAACCACAGTGGAACACCAACGCCGACACCAACGCCGACACCAACGCCGACACCAACGCCATCGACCGCGTTAGGTTCCGGAACATCCTACTACATCCGCACCTACGCGAGCGGCACGGGCGCCTCGGCCCAGTGTCTTGACAATTGGGTTTCGTCACCATACGAGGGCGTGCAGACCTACAATTGTCCAACGCCGAACAGTAATCAGAAATGGACGGCTAAGGCATCCGGATCCTACTTCACGCTGACGAACGGCGGATCCGGTCACTGCTTGACCGCGTCGGGAACCACGAGCGGCAGCGGTGTGACCAGCGCCGTCTGCAACGGTGCGACCAGCCAACAATGGCAAGCCGTCGCGGTCGCGGGCATTGCCGGTGCCTATACGCTGGCCCCAGCGAGTGCCACAGGTCTGGCGCTTGCTACGAGCACCCCCACGGCCAACCAGTCGACTGTGACGACCAACACCTTGGCAGCGAGTTCTAACACCGAGCAGTGGACCATCAGCGCCATCGCGCCGCCGCCGCCGCCGGTCACGGCCTTTGTATCGGGCACCGCCTACAACATCCTAACCGCAGCCGCCGGTACTGGTGCGTCGCAGCAGTGCCTCGACAACTGGCATGCGAGCGCCGAAGGCGTGCAGACCTATAATTGCCCGACGCCGAATACCAACCAGAAGTGGACCGCCACAAGCGCGGGAGCCGTCGCTGGCTATGTGTTCCTCCACAACGTCGGCAACAGCAACCACTGCCTTGTCGCCTCCGGCACCACGAGCGGAAGTGGGGTAACATCCGCAGCATGCACGACCGCCACAAGCATGCAGTGGAAGCTCGTTGCAGCCGGTACCGCGGGCGTGTTGAACATCGTGCCGGCCAGTGCCTCAGGCCTAGCACTTTATACCGCATCACCGACGGGTAACACGGCGACAGTCACCACCAACACGGCCAGCACGACCTCGAGCAATATGCAGTGGGTCGTCGTCATCGCCCAGTAAATTACTGACTTGAACAGGTATGCTGCTTTGAAACTCGCCGCAAAGCGCTAGGTTGACCGCGTGGACGGCAGTTTTGGAAGAAGTTTGATCCGATGAAATGCTGGGCTGGTTTTCATTCGAATCCTCTGTTCTGGTGACGGAGGCAAGATATTCGCTATCGAAACCGACTTTTACATGTGCTTGGCCGATCGCTTACTCGTTGTTTTGGGACTCTAGCTATTTTAGGCTGGTGCAAACATGCACCTCATGATATCGGCAATGGCAGAAAAACGCGCAAAAAGCGTCAGCGTGTGCGCAATAAATTAAGGCAGGGACCTCATGAAACGTCTACAAAAGGCTCTCGCAATGTCAGCACTCCTAGCTTGTGTTCTCGGTACAAGTCTAGCGCCCGCAAATGCCGACAGTAGCGGCAGATGGGTCTGCAAAACCCCGCCAGTTTATAACGGCAGATCCAGCATGGAACAATTGACGACCGGTAGCACCCGGGATCAAGCATTCGGTGGCGCGGTATCGATCTGTAATCACAGTGGCTTTACAGCCGAGTGTATTCGGCTAATTAGCTGCTGGCAAGGATGAGCATCTATATAATCACCTTCCTTCTCCTGACCCAGGGAGGGCCTTAGCTGTGCCGCATCTAGCTGAGTCTTGGCGAAGCTCGCCCCGGGAGAACAAAAACTAACTAAAGACCCGACGCGAAGGTGCCGATCCGCATGCTGGGAGTTATTCGGGGAGGGGGAATGACTAAGGGCGCTGGCGGATACGAAAATCGTGTGGAACTGGTCGTGGACGGCAAAATTTTTTGGTCCAGGGTCCACGGCATGAACGTCAATGACGAGCTGCGTTGGCTCGGCTTAGAGCCTTTCGACAGCTGATGCGGGCGATCTGGTCATTAGTTGCGACCAGGCCAGTGTTCCTAGCCAGCCAGCCGATCCGCAGCCTAAGAACCCCCGACTCTCAAGTATAATACTGTGCCGCGGCCTCATGGACGCGTTCCACCAAATAGAGGGGCAGGGATAGCAGATCATAGCGGACGTCCTGGTGGCTCTGGCCGCTGCGAATCCTTGTATTCACCGTCTGCATGCTGGGGAGATTTAGATCGAGCCGAATGGCCAACGGCAACCGCTTCTCGCCCACGAACTGGTGCAGTGACCTAAGGCTGCCGGCAGCGCCTGATTTGACCTCGATGGGTACAACCTTCCCGGCGGCGGAAGTAACAAAGTCAACTTCGGCATTAGTGCCCTTGCCTTCGCGCAGCCAGTAGGAAAGGTCGCCTGAGGATTGTTCCAAGTGCGCGTCGAGGAGGTGTTGTCCGACAAACTGCTCGGCCATGGCGCCTTCGTTGACAAGGCGGATATCTGGGACCGCTGAAATATCCGACCATTTCAGACCCAAAAGTGAATTCATGAGGCCGACATCTAAAAATAGCAACTTATAAACACGCTGATCTGCGTCGGCTTCAAGTGGCACGCCATTGCAGCTGCTCGAAATCACCTTAGTCAGGATACGGGCAAGGCAAAGCAAATCGATGTCGCCTCGGATCGTCGATCCCTGGTAATCGATAGAGAAATTCGTGTACTTAACCTTTTGACCGACGCTACGTGCGGCGTAGGTGAATACTTTTATGATTCGCACGAGGTCGCGGGCACCGATGTACTTGGGAAAGTCGTCCCGGTAGGTTCCGATGATTGAGCGATGCACATCTGATGCTGAGCGGTGTTGGCGCGAATTGGCAAAGCGCTCCACCGCTTCGGGCATTCCTCCGACAAAGAAATAGGTGCGTAGCAATTCTTTTAGGCGCTGATGGGCGACAGCCCCTATGGTGCTACCGAATGTGAATGCCTTGATCATGGCCGCGAGCTTCGCCTCGCCCATTGCCAGCAAAAAATCCGAAAATACCATCGGTCCCAAATGCAGGTATTCAATGCGTCCAACCGGCATAGAAAAAGAGTGATTGCGCAGTGTAAATTCAAGCAGCGAGCCGGCAGCGATAAGCGGTAGTTCTGGGCGATCCTCGTAAAAATACCGCAGCGCCGGCAGCGCGTGCTCGGCACCCTGGATCTCGTCGACAAAGAGCAGACTTGATTCAGAGATTCCATGCGCATTTGGCAGGCTTTCAAGCTCAGCAATAATGCGGTCCGGATCCTTGGTCGCAAACACGGCATCGAGTTCTGGAAATCGGTCGAGGTTGACCTCGTTCAATACGAGGCCCGCTTCTTGGGCAAAAATCCTCACTAGCGTCGACTTGCCGACCTGGCGAGCCCCGCGGATGACCAATGGTTTGCGCCGCTTAGAAATCCACCATTCCCGCAAAACATTCAACTGTTTTCGGTACATATGGCTCCGAAGAGTGGTTG
Source organism: uncultured Pseudomonadota bacterium (assembly GCA_903928445.1). Taxonomy (GTDB): domain Bacteria; phylum Bdellovibrionota_B; class Oligoflexia; order Oligoflexales; family CAIYRB01; genus CAIYRB01. Next base: position 5,834 of record CAIYRB010000090.1, read on the forward strand.
CATCTGACCTGATATAACGCATTATACCCCATTTAGACTATATAGTATATCGAAATTGGGGTCAATTATGTTGCAGCTACAGCCCAGGGTGATCGCATCTAATTGGACTTGATAGGTTAGGTGTCTAGCTGGAGAGCAGGCCGATGGCAGGTCATTGAAGTCACTTATGACCGCGTACTTGCGCGTTTCGACGCGCCGATGATCGCCATGGCCTGCGCAGCCTCGCCGCCAGCGCGAGGCTGCTAGTAGCTTCATCGAAGAGCAAAGAGAGCTGTTTCAATGTCTTCGTCGCTATTAAATGCATGCGGCGATAACCGAACACCGCCACCGCGAAGGACGGCGCGAATTCCGACGCCATTAAGTGCATCGATGATATCTATATTGGTCCTTCGCTTACTTGTTGCACCCGGACCGAAGTTCACAATGCTGCCACGCACCGGCGCGTCTTGACCATGTGTACATAAGAGACGGTAGCCAGCCACAAGTAAACCCTGACATAAGCGATTTGCCAAACGTTCGACTTCCGAGAGGATGTTAACGACGCCTGTGTTCTGAATCATCTCAACTGAAGCACCTAGAGCAATGATCTCAGCACTAGCCTTGGATCCTGGCTCTAGCCTCGACAGGTCAACCTTCAATTCACAAACTTCTTGCGTCGGAAGATCACAGCTTCCATAGCTCTGGGCGCCGACAGATAGCGGCTTAAGTAGGTTCGCCAGCCTTTCGCTCACGCCTAGGTAACCAACTCCAACTGGACTGGTAAGCCATTTGTGGCTTCCTCCTGCTACTGCGTCAAGGCCCAAGGCGTCCATATCCATAGGCATCAGGCCAATGCTCTGCATGGCATCAACGCAGACAAAAATGCCGCGATCGCGACAAGCTTTTACTAGGCCATCAAGATCAGCTACCGCGCCACTTTGATATTGCACTGATGAAATCGCTACAACTCTTGTTTTGGCCGATATGGCACCAAGAAGAGCATCGAGGGGCGCGGACAAGTCACGCCCTGATGGCACCAAACGCAGCAGTGCGCCAGACCTTAAACAAGCCTCGCGCCAAGGAAAAAGATTTGATCCATATTCCTGGTCGAACATGAGCACTTCATCCCGTGGCCCTAGTGGGAATGAGAAGGCAACCTGAGAGATCGCGACGGCGGTACTGCTAAAAAACGCGACTCGGCTGGGAGAGCAGCCTATGAGCAAGGCAAGATTGTGGCGCACCTGTTCACACTCAGCAGCATATTCAGCGTCGCTAAAGTAACCATCTTGATAAAAGTAGTCTGCCCACAAGCACAATTTATCTCTTGCCGGCCTAGAGATCGGCGCTAGGCCGGCATTATTAAGGTGAGTCTTGGCGGAATGAAACGCCTGTTTGAAGGCCTGCAAAGCAGGAACACTCACATTAACCTCCGTAGCACCAAAGCATCAGGCACAATATACTGAAACTTACGGCTATGCTCTCTGATCACCAAAGGCAGGCTAGTCTGCTCCAGTAGCTCAAAATCCTTACTTAGCAACTCTAAAAGTCCAACTCGCGACCATTTATCCGCTTGCGCAACTTCCCTGCCACCCAGCCATGCGGCTTTGGGAGTATAGGCATCTGACCAAGTGAACGGGGTCGTTAGCACGAGCAATCCCCCGGGACGCACCAACCCCCTTTCACCACTCATCCGGCTGAGGCAACTTCGTGGCGAGGGAATCCTGCAGAGCAGATTAGCAAGCAAGACAAGATCAAACTCGCCTAGGTCTGGCGGCAGTGCGCAGGCGTCCCCGCGCCGAAAATGTACCTTGGTCAAGACCTCTGCAGGGCCAACCTTAGCCTCCAACCACGCTCCGAGATCGCCTTCGTCCTTGCGAAAATACTTCCGGTAACCCGTCTTTTGGAGCTCGGAAGCGGCATCAATAAAGCGGGCACTTAAATCAACCCCAACAACCTCGCTGGATGCGGCAGCTGCAAGTCTAAATGTTGCCCCTCCCACTGCACAGCCAACATCTAGCGCCCTAGCGATAGGCAGGCCAAGTTTCTTAGCCCAATCGAGTCCCAGTTCAGCCGACCGTCGCGGAAATTCGACCGCTTCTCTTGGTCCGAAAGCATACGGCATCAAATCATCTGCTGAGCCATAGTGCATCAGCATGTATTCATTCAACACATCATCGGACTCATAAGAAGTCGCGGCGCCAGCCTGCTGCTTGATTCGCACCACAGCTCCGGTGTTAGCGGCACTAGTGCGCACCATACGCACCCCAGCATGTTGATGAAAATGTGGTCGAAAATGAAACCTGGCCCAGGGCGCAGCCTCATCTCCGGTGGAGACGAAGGATCCGCCTAAAATCATCTGATGTTCGCCGTCAAAACAAGGCGTACTGAAATCATCATAGAGCTCGTGGATCTGAAATCCTGGCAACGAATGGAAATCATCGCCGCACCAGTGCCATAGATTGCCGCGAACATCAAATAAATGCGGCTGCGTAGACCTAGGAGTCCCAGCAATCGCACGGCTAACCGGTGATTCACTACCCCATCGCAGTTCCACATTCGCAGAGTCGGTGTCTTTACGCGAAAAAAATGCTTCGGATTGGTCCCTGAGTCTGTGGTACTCAGCCTCAGTCGGTAGTCGCAAATGCGTCCCCGTTCGCCTTGACTGCCATTTTACAAAAGCCGCCGCTTCATGCCCGTTGACAATCACCGGCCAGTCCCAGGGCATTGGAATCTCTTCAAATAAAGTTCGCAGCTTGTACCTGTGACTTCCCTGGGGTCCTTCAGGTCGCCAAAACGTCGGACTTCGAGTATGGCGGAACGCACACCACTTGGCGCCCTCCTCCGACCAAAGGCTACTATCCCGGTATCCACCTTCGATCACAAACTGCAAATAATCAGCATTGCTCGAAAATTTGCTCTGGACTTCGAAGCTCGCAACGTCAACGACGCGCTCACCATACTCATTGTCCCAACCAAAAAAAGGTTCGTCTACGCGTTTTCCTACCCGTGCCGTGCCACCGCCTATGTGTAAAAAAGGTGCAGAAGGCAGAGACTTCAGATCAGGTAAAGAGCCACCTTCATTGGCCTCCGAATCAGACCGAGCGCTGGGATGTAATGGGGCGAAAAACTCGGGACGCCGTACCAACTCAATTGGCAATTCACGAATTAACATTGCCGAAGTTTCGAAATGAATTCGTTCGTGCTCAAACCCCATAAACAGCGCCCATAGCTTGTGGCGCTGATCAATGCGGCGGCCGATTGTCGTGAAATCGGGATGCTCGACAATGACTCGAGATACTAGGCGATAAACCTGCTGGCGATAAGCATGGGCTTCATCAATCGATGGCCATTTCATGGCATTCTTAGACATATCGTCCCAGCGCATCTCGTCCACACCAGTTTCAAATAGCGCCTCGAAATCTCGGCGGACGCCACTTGGGCATAGTCCAGCAAGCACCAACTTGTTCACATAAAGCACCGCCGGATGTACATAATAAAATATCAGAGGATATCTGAGACCATGAAAAGGCGGTCGATAGAATGCTTCCTCGCCCTGCAGCGAAGAAAATAATAGTTCCGTCAGTAACCAACCATTATCAAAATAGTCTTGGACCTCTTCGCGGCTAGACTGATTGATATTGATCTGCGCAATACCGCGAATCACACCGTCATTGCTGCGTCCCGGACAGATCGTCGCATCGGGCTTGACGCCAGTCCACCACATCGACGATCGCCGACCAACCAGCGACATCGTGGTCTGTCCCAGATTGGCCCGCCAAGGCTCTTGATTCTCTTGCATCGCCACCACTCCTGGCAAGCATTGATGATCTACACGTCCGAGTCTAGAGAGATCTCCATAAGCCCTCGACTAAAACCAGTATGAATCTAGTGCATATGGCAATACTTGGCCACAGCCTAATCGTTACTCATCGATTGCCTTTGAGAAGTGCGCCATTATACGGAAGCGGTCTAGCACATGGATGGCCGACGAGGCGCGCTTGGGGATTACTTTGAGGTAGGGCTTCCACATGTCAGAGCAGATTTTCGCCGCAGATAGGGGATATGCGCCAGAGAAGGCTCAGGTCTCGACCGACTATGACTAGTGCGAAAGGCGACCTGCTGATCGAGCTGGCTTGAGTTGCGTAGGTGGATGTTCGTATCACAACTGTGGCGGGCCTGACCCGGTCATAAAAGATATACCGTTTATATCCTGCGGACAGGCGACTTCGTTGTAGTGCAGCTTGGGATTGTCGGCGACTTCAAACCAGTCGACAAACCACAGGCAACCACGCAGCATGTCGGCGCGATCCGGTTGGCTAAAGACGCTGCTGCAGCTGCTCCTGACGCAGCCCTTGTACGTATCTTGTGAAGCATTCCATCCCAACTTCTTCTTGCATGACGACAAAAATCCGCCGTATTGCTCACCGAGCGCCGAGGCTGGGATGTTCCATTGCCTACTGCAACCATTGAACAACCCGACGCCGCCGCCCGGGATCAGCAGGTCAAACTGACCGCTGCCGACGTCTGAGCCAATATTGGTGGCCTGCACAATCATCCGCTTGGTTGCAAGCTTTGCCGAGCCAGCGTCAGGGCCGTCACGGCCTTCTCCGGTAAAGCGCAGTTCATAGCATTTACCGCAAATATCGCCGCTTGCCGGGACGGCGGCAAAGCCATAAGCAAGCTGGGTGTCGACAACCCAAGGCGCCATATTGTAGCAGGTGAAGCCGTCGCCGCCGTCGCAACTATTTTGTTGCATAAAATCTGTTTGGTGGCTGCCGTTGTTAAGGCTGCAGGTACGCACAGGCGTGGTATCACCGTGAACATTGATTTGCCAGCCGCAATGAGGCTTGCAGCAATCCCAATACCTGGTCGCAAAGCCTTGTTGGAAGCTGGTCCAGACCTCAGGTGGTAGTCGCTGTGTGGGGCCTTGGTTAGGCAGCTGCCCTTGCGTGACGGGGGCATTGCTTTGGTCTTTATGGCAGACGACGGGAGAGATGTTATTTGGTCCTGGAACAAGTTTCATTTTTAGCGAGTTGAGATACTTTCTTTGACAAAAATCAGTGCTATAGACGAGCTTTCCAGCGCCATCGTAGCCGTTGATCTTGAGGACGATCGGACCAGGCTTAATCGTGATCTGATTCTCGACTGTCATACCCCGCTGATCGCCCATCGGGATTTCTTTGAAGGCAACGATCTCACCATTCGGTTTATCTTCCGAGATGGTTACTTCAATCTTGGTCGCCTTTTCCAGGCCAGGAGGGTTAGCGATCGATAACGATGCTAGGTTCGACGCTCCAACCGGTTCGCGTTCCACTAGTCTCTTTGCGCAATGGGGCGCGGTGAGGGCTAGGGACAATGGGATCAGGACGTGAAGGGGTTGTCTGCTCATTGTTCGCTCCCCTAGGAATGCAAAAGGCTATCTGCGTCATGTCTTGTCGGATATAAAGTGTTGCAATCATATATCAGAGCATTCCCAGGATTTGGTATTCAATCCGGTTGCTAAGCGCCCCTGGCGAGGCTTTGACAGCCTGAATCGCCGGCCGCAGGCATCACTCTTGGCTTTAGCCGCAGCCTCGACGCCAATCGCCTGACACGCAGGC
>CAIYRB010000091.1 GCA_903928445.1 uncultured Pseudomonadota bacterium
GTCAAACCCAAACGCCCAATTTAACCACAGAGACGCGGAAGTAGGGAGACACGGAATTTTCGGACAGCCTCTTAGTCCAAAGCCTGCTACCGTCGCTAGCCTCTTGACTTTACTGCAAGATCTCGCCCATAGTCGGGTTATGATGAATATCCTGACACAATATCTAGGTATGCCACTTGCGGCACTTTGGCTCGCCCTCGCCTTTGCCCTGGCGATCCTTGAAATCGTCGTGCCGACCTTTGTCTGCCTATGCTTTAGCGCTGCCGCAGTCATCGCTATGGTCTCCGCCCTGTGCGGCTTTGATCTGGCCTACCAAATGCTTGCTTTCGGCATCGGTATCTTGCTCAGCTTGTTGCTGCTGCGGCCACGGCTGACTTCGCGACTGTACGCCCAGCCAGCACTGCCGTCGCGCACCGATGCCCTGCACGGCAAACACGGCCACGTGACGCAAGCGATCGAGCCGACCTTAGGCCAGGGTCGCATCCTGGTTGACGGCCAAGATTGGGCCGCTAGCAGCAGCGCGTCCGTCTCCTTAGGCACCACCGTCGTCGTCACGGGAGCCGACGGCCTCATCCTGCACGTCCGCAAGGAGCATGAAACCAATGATCGCTCATGACGCCGACAGATCCATCAATGGTTTAAAATACTGGAGCTAGCCTTGAACATTCCCTTCATCCTACCCTTGGTCTTCGTCGCCTTCGCCCTGATCCTGATTTTCAAAACGGTTAAAATCGTCCCACAAAAGCAGGTCATGATCGTTGAACGACTTGGCCGCTACAACAAGGCAGCCATCGCCGGCCTGAATATCATCCTCCCGTTTTTCGACTCGGTAAGGGCGGTGCTCGACCTGCGCGAACAGATCTCACCCATTGAGCCGCAGTCGGTGATCTCCCGCGACAATGTCACCATGCAAGTCGACGCAGTCATCTACTACGTCATCGTCGACCCCGTCCGCGCCACCTATGAGGTCCAAAACCTGCGCTGGGGTATCGAGCAGCTGACTCTTAGCGCCCTGCGCAACGTCATTGGTTCACTCGATCTGGACCACACCCTAACATCCCGTGACACGATTAATACGCAAATTCGCGCCGCTTTGGATCAATCCACCCAGCCATGGGGCGTCAAAATCATCCGCGTCGAGCTGAAGAATATCAATCCGCCCGATGAAATCAAATTGACCATGGAAAAGCAGATGACCGCGGAACGTAGCCGCCGTGCCGTTGTCACCACCGCCGAAGGTGAAAAAGCCTCGGCCATCTTGAAGGCAGAAGGCCAAAAGCAGTCGAAAATCGTCAGCGCCGAGGGCGAAAAACAATCGGCGATCCTCTCGGCCGAGGGCCAAGCCGAAGCCCGCTTGAAGGTCGCACAGGCAGAGGCCCAGGCCATTCAACTCATCACGGGCGCCCTTGGCGGCACCGACCATCCAGCGCAGTATTTACTCGCACAGCGTTATCTAGAGTCGCTGGTGCAAATCGCCCAGGGCGCGAATAAAACGGTGTTCCTGCCGTACGAGGCGGCGGGTGTCATGAGTTCACTCGGCGGGATCAAAGAATTGATCAAAGATGCCGATCTAAAAGCCAAGGTTTGAGCTGCCTTAGCCATCTCTCACACTAGACCTAGGGACACCAGACTGGCTTGACAAGATAAGAATGAGACCCACTCTTGAGGTAGCCAAGGGAGGGCGTCAATCCTATGGATATGAATAAGCTGACTCAGAAGACTCAAGAAGCGCTGGTGGCTGCTCGCGGCGTTGCTGTCGAACATGGCCATCAAGAGGTGGATCAAGAGCACATCCTACATGCGTTGTTGACGCAGGAGTCGGGGTTGATCCCGCGACTCTTAGACAAGATGGATGTCGCCGTAAAGCCCTTGGTCGCTGAGGTCGATGCGCTACTGGCGCAGCGGCCGCACGTCTCAGGATCCGGCTACAGCATAGACAAGATCCAGTTGTCGCAGCGTCTGGCACAGCTCCTTGGCAGCGCTGAGCGCGAAGCCAAGCGTCTTAAAGACGAATACGTCTCGGTCGAGCATTTGTTTCTCGAGATCCTGCAAGACAAAGGCAAGGTTGGCCAGCTGCTGGCAAAACAAGGGTTAAACCGAGCCGCCTTTCTTCAGGCCCTGACTGCGGTCCGTGGCAATCAGCGTGTACAAAGTGCCAATCCAGAGGAGACCTATGAGGCTTTGACCCGTTATGGTCGTGACCTAGTGCAGGCTGCACGCGATGGCAAGCTCGATCCAGTGATCGGCCGCGACGAGGAGATCCGTCGCGTCATCCGCATCCTTAGCCGCAAAACCAAAAACAACCCGGTGCTAATCGGGGAACCCGGGGTCGGCAAGACCGCCATAGCAGAAGGCCTGGCCCATCGCATCGTCCGCGGCGACATTCCCGAAGGGCTCAAGAACCGCACGATTTTCGCACTCGATATGGGTGCTTTGGTCGCCGGCGCGAAGTTTCGCGGAGAGTTTGAGGAGCGCCTAAAGGCAGTGCTGAATGAGGTCAAGCAGGCCGAGGGTCGGATCATCCTGTTTATCGATGAATTACATACCATCGTTGGCGCCGGCAAAGCCGAGGGCTCCATGGATGCCGGTAATATGCTCAAGCCCATGCTGGCTCGCGGCGAGCTGCATTGTATCGGCGCCACGACCCTCGACGAATACCGTAAATACATCGAAAAGGATCCGGCGCTTGAGCGCAGGTTCCAGCCCGTGACCGTTGATCAGCCGACGGTGGAAGACACCATCTCGATCCTTCGCGGACTAAAGGAACGCTTTGAAGTCCATCACGGCGTCAAAATCGCCGATCAGGCATTGGTCGCCGCGGCGACGCTGTCGGATCGTTATATCACCGAACGCTTTTTGCCAGATAAGGCGATCGACTTGATCGATGAGGCGTGCGCCAAACTGCGCACCGAGATCGACTCCGTCCCGGCCGAACTAGATACGGCGCAGCGGCGCATGATGCGGCTGGAAATCGAAGAGGCGGCGCTTAAGCGGGAAAAAGACGCGGCGAGCAAGCAGCGGTTGGGCGAGTTGCAAAAGGAACTTCAAGACGTCCGCAGCCAAACTGAGGTGATGCGGGCGCGGTATCAAAAAGAAAAGCAAAGCCTACAGCACGTCTCTGCCATGAGACAGCAGGTCGAGGATACCAAGCGCCAGATCGAAGCTGCTGAACGCGACTACAACCTCAATCGAGCCGCAGAGCTCAGACATGGCAAGCTGCCGCAGCTTCAAGCCGCACTTGATGCCGAAGAGAAAAAAATTAACGCTCGCGACCAAGGCGATCAACTCCTGACTGAAGATGTCACGGCGGAAGAGATTGCGGCCATTGTCAGTCAGTGGAGCGGCGTGCCGGTGGCCAAGCTGGTCGAGGGGGAACGCGAGAAATTGCTGCATCTGGACCGCGAGTTACACGCCAGCGTCGTCGGTCAGGTCGAGGCCGTGCAGCGTGTTGCCGATGCCGTGCTCAGGGCGCGTTCAGGGATCAAAGACCCGAACCGTCCGATCGGCTCGTTTATCTTTCTCGGGCCAACCGGTGTCGGTAAGACCGAACTGGCTAAGGCCCTTGCCCTGTCGCTGTTTGACAACCGTGACGCGGTGGTGCGTCTGGACATGTCTGAATACATGGAGAAGCACTCGGCGTCGCGCCTGATTGGGGCGCCCCCAGGCTATGTTGGCTATGACGAGGGCGGGCAGTTGACGGAAGCGGTGAGGCGTAAGCCGTATTCGGTGGTGTTGTTTGACGAAATCGAGAAGGCACACCCGGATGTCCTAAACATCCTGCTGCAAATTCTCGACGATGGTCGGGTCACTGACAATCAGGGACGCACGGTCAATTTTAAAAATACCATTTTGATTCTGACCAGCAACATCGGTGCGCAGTTCCTGCTCGAGGGCGCATCAGCTGACGGCCAGATTTCTGAGACGGCGCTAAAGCAAGTCGATCGTGAGCTAAAAGCCCACTTCAAACCGGAGTTTTTAAACCGAGTCGATGATATCATCGTTTTTAAACCGCTGACCCTAGCCGAGGTGGAGCATATCGTCACGCTTCGGGTCGCTGACTTGAGTCGGCGCCTTGCCGACCGGCAGATCACCCTGGACTTGGGTCCGGAGGCCCGAGCCTTTATCGCTCGCTCTGCATACGATCCGGTGTACGGCGCCAGGCCGCTTAAGCGCTATATCCAACGGGAGCTGGAAACCAAGATTGCTCGGGACCTCATCAGTGGCAACGTGGCTGACGGCTCGCGTATCGTGGTCGGAGTCGAGGCCGACAAGCTAGTGACGAGCATTAAGCCGCACACCTAGGAGGTGAGTCATCGCCAGGCGAGAAGAGCTAGCCTGGCGTCAGCAGCATCACGCCGAGCTCTGTCGCACCGTACTGCAGCGCAATATCATGACCCTCTCTGGGCAAGTCGGCGCAGCAGAACTCATTTAGAATGACACCCACCGAGACGATCTCGGCGGCATGCTCTGCGAGGTAACGGTCATAAAAGCCGCCACCGTAGCCAAGGCGGGTGCCGTGTGCATCAAGCGCCAAGCAGGGCACAAGCAGCACAGTCCCTGGCTCAATGACGACAAACTGACCCGCCACGTCAACGCGCGGCTCAGGGATACCAAAGCGGTTGACGACCATGGGCGTATCCGGCTCCCAAGCAGCGAAGTTCATAGCCTTACCACGCGTCGGCAAGACTGGTAGTGCGAACCTGACACCTGGCAGCAGCTCAGCCAAGGAGAGCAGATCGACCTCGCCATGCACCGGATAAAAAAATAGCACCTGCCGCGCCTGGCGCGCCTGAAGCCAAGCAGCGAGGGCTTGCGCCACAGCCTGGCTTAATTCGTGCAAAACCACCTGCGGTAGCAGCGACCGCATCGTGCGATACTTAAGCCGCAACGAGCCCTTGGCTTCGACTAAGGCGAGTGCCGCTTTACCCAAATTGATACGATCATCAGCCATAGCCTGACATGCTACACAAAAAGGCGGGCCGACTCAAAACATTGAGCCGGCCCGCCATCATTACCTCAAGAGACATAGCAAACAAAATCTACCGCCGGTGTCGGAACCGGTCTTGCCTATTTCTAAACTACTTCACTGTCACCGCTTGGGGGTTGGTATACTCCCAACGGCCTGCGACTTCCGAAAAGGCGCCAACGCGCATCTGATATTGGCCCGCAGCAACCCCTTGGAGCTGGAGCGAGTTGCCCGAGGAGGAAAAGCGAAACTGTGGGTTGGTCCAGGCTCCAGTCGACAGCTCGACGCGGTAGTAAGCGACTTTGCTGTCGCCTTGCCAGCTGACCGTGCCGCCGGTGCCAGCGACCGTGCCGCCGGAGGTCGGAGCCTGCAGTGAAACGTTGCGGCGAGCTGCCGGCGACACCTTAAACGAACGGACTTCGGTCTCACCCGAACTGTTCTTGACCTTCCAGTACCAGGTACCTGGCCATGGGTGATTAAAGGCGTAAGAATTGCCCGAGACATGGACTTTGCGCGCGATGGGGTGCATCGAGGAGTTGCGCGAGAACAGCAGAGTGCCGCCGCCGCCAGTCCACGAGAAGGTCGCAGGTCCCTGGGTCTCGTCATAATTGATACTCGAACTATCGGCTGGTTCGCCTAGCGTCACGGCACCACTGCCAGCGCCGCCGCCGGCGTCGCCGGTGCTAGCCGAAGCCTTTGGTGTCGGCACAGCGGGCGCAGCGGCTGCGGCAGTCGCTGCTGCGGACTTCGCGGCAGCTGCTTCCTTGGACTTCGCATCGGCCATCGCTTTGTCTTCCGACTTAGCACTAGAATCTTCATCATCTGCAGCGGATTCCTCGCCGGCCTTGTCGCCATCGGCTAGATCTTCACCAGAGCTGTCATCGCTGCTGCTAGTGAAGAAATAAGCACCGATCGCTAAGACGGCGATGACGACGCCACCGATGATCATGTACTTGGTTCGATTATTGCTGACGAATCCGCCTTCCTTAAAAATCTGCGAAACGGCGTTGGTGTTCGTCCCAAAATTGCTGGTGAACTCACCTTTCAGATCGGCCGTAAACGGATTCGTCTGCGGTGAGGGCTGGGACGAGAACGTATCGTTCAGTCCCGTGCTGTTGCTAGGCGCTTCATTCATGTCTCTGTCTCCAAGGCTTGAGGTAAACTTTTCGACCTTTCCCAGTGCGTCCGTGAGAGGGTCTTCTATGTTGTTTGATCGGCGCTATGCGGCAGTACTTTAGGCGGCGGCGAGCAGACTTCTGGAGCCAAGGCTGGTAGGTCGTGTTTTTATTATAAAGTTGCTAGGTCTCACGAATCAAGCAGGCCACGGCTAAACAACTGACTTGTGTATCAAGTTGGTCTCGGAGTTTTCACAAAAATGCCGTAAAAACCTTAGCGGAGTCGCTTAATCACCAGATCCAAGGCGGTATCGACGGAGGTTACGGTGAGTGGCAAAATGAAGACGGGCTGCGGTAAACCAGCAAATACCGCAGGATCACGCCAGTAGTCCTTGGCGGTTGTGAGCACCGCATCGCTCGCAGCGGCAGTGTCCTGCAGCCTTTGCCGATCGATCAGACCATGGTCAGGCAGGCGGATCTCGGCGTTTACGATCAGGCCCAGCTGGTTGACCACAGCTTCCCGCAGGTCGTCTGGCCGCGCCACCGCACTTACCAAACAGACAGTCGCGTGCTTCAAAGGATCATATCGATGAAGTCCATCGCTACTCTGCTCGGGTAAACCTGTCCGCATCGAGGTTTGCACCACTGGGGCTGAGGTCCAAGCATGAACGCTGCTTATTTGTGCCGGCGCCGGGACGCCCTCGGCGCAGCGGGTTAAGATGACCAAATCGGCACGCTTTAACGCGCTTGGCCGCTCCCTACCAACTCCTCGCGGCATCAGCCGGGGCAGCGGCACTCGGGCGTCGAGCAACACCAACTCAAAATCCCTGGTCAGCTGCCAGTGCTGCATACCATCGTCGAGCAGCCAATGCGACGGCGCGCGTTGCGGGTGCTCACGCAGAAAGCGCTGCGCTGCCGCAAAGCGGTTCCGACCTACGACGACCGGTACCGCCGGCAAAGCCATGGACTGCATCATGGCTTCATCGGCCGGGCGGCAAACCCGAGTTGGGGCCATCAAAACCTGACCGGCAAGCAAAGCCAAGCTGTCTGAAGGAGCCAAGCCAGAGCCGTAGCCTCGAGTCAAGATGGCCGGGGTGGCACCCGCATCCTGTAGCAGCTGCGCCAAACGGAGGGTGATCGGCGATTTACCGGTGCCACCTGCAGCTAAATTGCCGATCGAGATGGTTTTGCCAGGCAAAGTCCGTGAACTGAGCAGTCCGCTGCGATATAGGCCAGACCTCAGGCTAACAGCTAGAGCGTAAAGGATGCTTAATCCTGTTGCCGATATGCGCCACCACCAAGGTCCGAGAGGTCCTCTGGGGTCGGCCAGTGCGTATGCACGCCAGGAGCCGCCTAGGCTGGTAAGAGACGACGTCGGCTTGGCGGTGGACATGACAGGCCTCGAGGTTAGCGGCCACGATAGCGAATCCATGCCTACAGGTCATTAGGCAAATAATTCAGTGCACTAGCTGGAGTGACTGACCCCACAAAGGCTTGGTAGCGGGGATCAGCGAGGAGGGCTAGGTGGGTGCCGGCAAGGGCAATGGTACCAGCCTCGACAAACCAGACCTCGTCAAAGGACTCGAGCCAGGTCAGGCGGTGGGTCACAACGAGCAGTGCATGCCCGGTGTCGCGGCAGCTCGCGATCAAGCGTTGAGTGATGTCCTTTTCGCTGCGAGCATCGACGGCAGAGGTCGCTTCGTCAAGAAGCCAAATCGGCCGCCGACGCAGCAAAGCCCGAGCAATGACCAGGCGCTGGAGTTGGCCCCCTGAGACATTGCTACCGATGGCCCGCAGCCTGGTGCTCAGTTGCTCAGGAAGCGCCTGCATTTCGTGGTCGATGTTCACCGTCCGCAGGGCCTGCCAGAGCATCTCCTCGGTCGGTGCCTGCTCTGGATTTAATCCATAACGCAGATTTGCCACGATGGAATCGTCAAATAGGAACGGATCCTGACTGACCATCGACACCAAGGACACGGCCGTGCGCCACTCTAGGTTGGCCTCCCATCCCAATGGTTCGACCAAACCAGAAAGCGTTTTAATCAGGGTCGACTTGCCGGCGCCACTCGGCCCGATCACCGCCACGGAACGGCCTGGGATCAAGCGCAAGCCACGGGACTGAAAACGCACCTGCCCGGCCATTCCGGCCTGAATCAACGCAATGTGCAAACCCTCAGGATGCAGCGTCGATATCCCCAAAGGCTGACTAGCGGTCTCTCCTTGCAGCAGCGGCCGCTGGCTAGCCTCAAGCTTGCTAAAGACCTCAAGGCTGTTCATCAGGGTGCCGCGTGTTTCATGGAAGCGCGCGAGCTGTTCGCCCATCTCTCGCAGCGGCCGCAGCAGCAGGCCCAGAGCCACGAAAAACTGCAGCATCACCTCCGGTGTGAAGTTGCCCCAGTAACCAGAGCCGATCGCATAAATACTGAGGGCGAAGACGGCGAAGCCGCCAAATTCCAAGACCGGAGCAAAGGCTGAACGCACCAGGATCGAGCGCCGGATCATCCTGAAATAAGCCATGTTCATCGCGGCAAAGCGCGCCTTCTCACGCGCCTCACCCTGCTGAGCGCGGATAAAATCCAAGCGGGCGCGGATATCCAGGATGGCGGCGGCCATCGCCCCAAGTTCGCGCTGGTAGACCTCGGCGTAGCGGGCGATGCGTTTACCGGTCCGGCCCATGCCAAAGGCGATAAACGGCGATAACACAAAGAGGGCCAAGGCCGATGGCCAATGGATGATCGCCAAGACGACGTAGCAGGCGAAGGTCGCAACGGTGTCTTTGATCAGGCCCGTCATAATATCGGTGAAGCGCGTTTGCAGCAGCATCACGTCGTTCATGATCAATGACATCCAAGCGCCCACTTGGCGCTTAGTGATCTCAGTGTAGGGCAAGCTAATCAGCGTTCGAAACAGCTTTTCCCGGTAGGTGCGGGCTAGGTAGATCGCAAGGGCCTGCTGGTTTAGCTGATACAGGTAGCTCGCCAGCGATTTGCACCAGCCCGCGACGAGGATCATGATCGGAACAGCCACCGCCAACGTGGCGCTTGCGACCTCTAGACCGCTCAACGCCGGTGCCCAGCTCATGGCCTTCGCCGGTAGTAGATCGGACAGCTGCACCGTGGTCTTGGTCGCATCGGTAAATAGAGCCTTGATAAAGCCCTTCACGAGCAGCAAAAACAGCGCTTCGGACAAGGCTAATACGAGCAAAGACCCGGCGATTCCGACCAAGCGCGAGCGCTGGCTGAGCAAGGGGGCGACAAAAAGGTCGCGCACCAGGCGACGACTGACCGGACGAACAGAGGATGTCAGCATGGCTTTATGCGCCCCCGGCCCCTGAAACCGGGACCGAAGCTGCACCTTTGAGGGCCGGATGGGCGGCAACGATCAACTCCGCAGCCGTCGCTGCGGCCATCCCTTTGAGCTGTTCGCGCATTTCCTCGAAACGCAGGCGCATCGCCTGGTTACGGGCGTGGTCCTGGAGCAGCGACAAGACCTCGTTGGCGACATCCAAGTAACTGAATTCCTGAAGGAATTCACGCACCAACGGAGTGCCTGCCATGAGGTTGACCAAGCTCGCGTAGGGCACCTTCACGACGCGCTTGGCGATTTGGTAGGTCAGCTCGGTCGTCGTGTAGACGACCACCAGCGGCGTACCAATCAGCGCGCACTCAAGGGTCGCCGTGCCAGAGGCGACGACCGCGACATCGGCGATCGCCATGATCTCGAGGCTCATTCCTCGAACAAAATGCAGTCCAGCCGCCTCCCAAGCGTCCACCTTCAAATCGAAGACCGTGCCTAGTGGTCGCGGCGTTAAGATGTGCCCAGAGGTGGAGCGCAGGACCTGCGCGATGGTCTCCATGTCGATGTTGGGGGAGACCGGAACGACAAATAAGGACTCAGGGAGCGCCTGTGCGACCAACTTTTGCACACCCACCAGGGTCGGCAAATTTAGCGCGATCTCAGAGACGCGGCTGCCGGGCAAGCAGGCAATCACCGGGCGATGTCCTGGCAAGCCGATAGACGCCCGTTTAATGATCACTTTATCGATGCGATCCTTGAGCGGCGACCCGACGTAGCTGTAATTGACGCCGCGCGCTTTAAAGAACTCCTCCTCAAACGGGAGTATGCCCAAAACCATGTCAAAATTGGTGCGAAGCTGTTCGACCCGGCCTTCGCCCCAGGCCCACACCTTAGGCGCCACGTATTGATAGACCGGAACACCGCGCAGGTGCAGCTGCTCGCCGAGGCGCATATTAAAACCAGGATTATCGATCAGCACCGCAAAGCGCGGCTGCAGTTGGTCGACCCAGGCCAGTAAACGGGCCTCGAGCATGCGCAGACCGGCTAATTTTTTTAGGACCTCGGAGATGCCCATCACGCTTAGGGCCGAGGTGTGGGCGACCGCCTCAACCCTAGCCCGAGTCATCGCCTCACCGACGATGCCAAACGGCATGACCTTTGGCATCCGCTCACGCAGAGCTAGCGCCAACTCAGCGCCAAGCAGATCGCCCGAGTGCTCGCCGGCCGCGATAAAATAGGTGTCTTTGCGCTTACTCAGCGGCAAACTCCCCGCTCACTTAGGCGTAAAAAGTCGATAAAGGACTGACGCTGGACGGATGGTGCAGTCTCCGCCTCCATCCTCAAGGTAGCATCATCGACCGTCAGACCTTCGCTATAAAGCAAACGATACATCGTCTTTAGGTCGCGTAGGGTATCCGCACTGAACCCGGAGCGACGCAGTCCCACGAGGTTCAGGCCATTGGGTGCGGCGCGGTCGCCCTGGACCAGGCAGTATGGCGGTACGTCCTGAACGACCATGCTGCCCCCGCCAATCATGGCTCGCGTGCCGATGCGACAGAACTGATGGATTCCCGACATGCCGCCGATAAAGGCGCGGTCGTGGATAGTGACGTGGCCAGCCACTGAGACGCCATTGACCATGACGATATTGTCCCCAATGATGCAGTCATGGGCGATGTGCACATAGACCATCAGCAGATTGCGGCGGCCGATGACAGTACGGCCGCCGCCGCTGGTGGAGCCAATAGAGATATTGACGTATTGGCGGATCGAATTCTCTTCGCCGATCACTAGCTCGGCATCCTCACCGTCAAACTTCAGGTCCTGCGGCACCACCCCGAGGGTCGCGAACTGATAGACAACCGATCTTGCGCCAATGGTCGTCCGGTTTTCGACCGTCACATGCGAGGCGAGTCGCGCCCGGTCGCCGATCTTGACCTTTGGTCCAATGACACAATACGGGCCAATCACGACGCCTTGTCCCAGCTGCGCGCCACTCGCGACGATGGCCGTTGGATGCACTTCGGTGGGCGCATGGGCGTCGGCGGCTGGAATATCCGCAAGGCTTAAATCCGGTTCCAAATTCAATCCCTAAAAAAAGCACCGACGGCGGCGCGAGGCTTACTTGATATAGGCCGACAGCTTCACTTCTGCCGCGATTTCACCATTGACCGAACAGTCGGCCTCGAACCAAAAGAACGGCGGCCGACGCTTGACGATCCGGGCATTGAGAACCATCGTATCACCGGGTACCACCGGCCGGCGAAACCGGGCCTCGGAAATCTCCGTCAAATAGCACTGACTCAAACCGTCTGGGTGGCTTAAATGGCCCAAGACTGCGGCTGCCTGAGCAATGCCCTCGACAATCAGCACTCCTGGGAATACTGGATTGCCCGGAAAATGCCCGGCGAGAACGCCGTCGCTGATCGACACCTGCTTGATCGCCACGATGTTGACATTGGCTTCTAACTCGATGACTCGATCGATCAGCAGAAACGGGTAACGGTGGGGGATACACTTTTGAATTGCCAAGATGTCCATGGGCATCGTCGGCATAGCTTCACCGTTCATAGAGTGCCTCGAAAAAAGTCAGTGTTTCTTCTTGTCGTCAGCCTTAGCTTCGGGAGCCTTCTCGGGCGGCCGTTTCGCATATTCGGTAATCACGTCTTGGGTCAGATCCACCGGCGAATCGAGGTAGAGCAGTCCAGCGCTATTGGCTTCAAACACCCCAGTGAGCGTCCGCTTTCTGGCCAGCTGATCGACGACCTGAGCCACCTTCATGGCAATCGCCTGCGTCGCCTTTTGCTCTTTGCGTTTGATATTCGCCTGAAACTCCATCTCGGCGTTGCGCAGGGTCATGAACTTTTCTTGAAACTCGGCCTGCTTTTTCATCCGGGCGTCTTCGCTCAAAAGCGCTGCCTGGTTCTTCCATTCCCCATTCATTTTATCGAGCTCTTCCTTTTGTTTGCCCAGCTCGGTCTCCTTCGCCTTGATCTCCTTCTCCAGAGCAGCCCGCGCAGCCTTGCCCTCCTCGACGGTGAGGATGACCTGTTGCATGTCGACCACGCCGAATTTGCCCGCCTGCGCCCTGGCCGGCACTGCACCTAGGACCAAGAAGGCGGCCATGGACCATGTACTACGCCGAATAGTCGTCACCACATTCATCGCTTACCTCCGCTCAAGCCGGTTAATATCCAATATAGAAGATGATCTTCATATCACCAAGTCTGCCGTTTTCGATCGGATAGGCCCACTCAAACCGAAACGGTGCGATGGGCGTGATCCAGCGGAAGCCAAAACCGACGTCGCGGTTGAGTTTGCTGAAGGAAATGCCCTCATAGTCGTCGTAGACACGGCCGACATCGGCAAAGACCAACGACTTGATCCCCGCCTCCGGAATCAGCGGCACGAAATACTCGAACTGGAAGAATAGCTTTTTATCACCGCCCTTATTGATCGTGGTGGCAAAACCAGATGGTGCCTGCAGGAGGTTGAAGCGCGGCCCTAGATCGTAATAGTTCCAGCCGCGCAGGTCGTTGAAGCCGCCGAGCCGGTAGCGTTCAGAGAAGGGTACGGCACCGCTGCCATTTGGATAGATATAGCTGATCACCCCGTGGATCTTGAAGTAGGTCCGGTAAGTATCGGTAAAGTCCACCGGCAGATAGGCCGTCGCGTCGGCCGACGACTCCATATAGCGCTCGAAGCCGCGGAGAATGGGCCCCCCGGTAAAGTTCTGACTGAGGGTGAAGTCCGTACCGGAGGTCGGGTCCATGTTGTTGTCGACACTGCTTCGCAGCAGGCTGAAGATGACGCTGGAAGCGACCCCCTGCTCGACAAAGCGCGGCAAAATATAGGTGTTGCCGCTGTCGCGAGAGATCTTTTGCAGCCGGTAGGTGGCGCGCAGCGTCAGCAGCTCATAGACTCGCCGCCCGACGAACACCGAGGCACCGACGCGGCGCTCGGTGACGAGACTCTCATCTAGGTACTTGATCTCTTGGTTGCTGTAGAAGCCATTGATCCCGGCGAGCCAGAGGCTGTCATTGACGCGCGGATCGGAGAAGCCAGTATCCAACGAGTAGTTGCGATCACCGTTCCATTTGCCGGTGAAGTTGACCATCCAGCCACGTCCGGACTGGTTGCGCTCATCGTACCGCCCCTGACCAAACACCTGCGAGCCGACCGAGCCGGTGGCCGAGTTCGGGGTGAAGCCGACCGCCGCCTGCAGCTGCCCAGTTGGCTTTTCTTTGACCTTAATGTTGAGGTTGAGCAGGTTCTGCTGCTGCTCGTCGCGCTCCTTGATGATCTGGACTTCCTCGAAGAAGCCGAGGCGATTGACGTTGGCCTTGGTGCTGGTCAGCCGCGTCCCGCTATAGAGCTCACTATCGGCGACGTCAAACTCGCGACGGATGACGTTGTCGCGGGTTTTGGTGTTACCGATGATGACCATCTTACCGAAATAAACCTTTTCGCCCTTGGTGATCTCATAATTGAGCGCCACCAAGCGCTTGTCGCGGTCAAAGGCCGTCTTCGGATTGACATCGGCATAGGCATAGCCAAGGTCACCGTACTTGTCCGTCAGCGTCTCGATGTCTTTGGTAAAGCGCGAGTAGCGAAACAACTCGCCGACCTTTAGCTTCATCGGGTCGATCAGCTCCGGCTTGGTAAAGAGCAAATCACCGCTAACATCCAGCGAGCCAACGCTGTACTGCAAGCCCTCCTCGACCTGAAAGGTCAAACGCACATAGTCGCGGTCGATATCAAGAAACTGGAAGGGCTTAGCGACCTTGACCTCGGCAAAACCCTGATCGCGGTAGATGTAGGCAATGTATTCCAGGTCGCGCTTAACGAAGTCTTCCTGATACAGCGAGGCCGAGCTAAAGGCACTGCTGCGGGTTAAGGGCTTTGAAGCTAGGCCTGGAGCACCATTGATGATTTCGGCAGTGCTGAAATAGTGATTACCGAGGATCTCCACCGAGCCGACGAGGACCTTGCCGCCCTCATCGATATGGTAGGTCAAGGCCACATCGTTCGGCCCTTTCGGATCAATCGTGTAGGTGACCTTGGCGAGGTAGTAGCCCTTTTCGGCATACTGCTTCTCGATCATGCGCACATCGGCGGTGATGGTCGCCTCATTGACGATCGTGTAGATCTTGGTCTCTAGCTTCTCTTTGAGCGTATCCTCGGTGATCTCGCTGTTGCCCTCAAAGGCGATCGCGGTGATCGCCGGCTTTTCCTTGACCTCGACAATCAGCTGCACGCCACCGCTCATCGGCTTGGAATACAAGCGAACATCGGAAAAATAACCAAGCTCGTAAAGAGCGCGGATGTCGCCAGCGGTCGAATCCTTCTTTAACGGCTCGCCCTTGCGGCTTTTTAATAGGGCGATAATCGCGTCACTCTCGACCTTGGCATTGCCGCGCACGACGATGTCTTCGACGATGGGCCCAGTCGGAATCACCGCCGGGGCTTCGCCCGGCGGCAGCGCCTGCGCCCAGCTCTGGCGGCCGCCCAAGAAGGTGGCCCCGAACAAGCAGAGTACAAGCGGCAGCGCCGCGCCAGTCCATTTGGGCAAAAGAAAGTTCTTCAATGGGTAAAATCCCCCTGGATGACGCGGCCGTCCTCCATGATCACCTGCGACGGCAGGCGTCTGGCTAAATCCAGGTCGTGGGTGACCAATATCATCGTCACATGGTTCTCGCGGCAGATGTGCATGAGGAGCTCTTGAATTTCATGGCTGGTCTTTTGGTCGAGATTTCCGGTCGGCTCGTCGGCTAATAGAATCGGCGGCGCCATAATGAGGGCACGCGCAATGGCGACCCGCTGCTGCTCGCCCCCGGACAGTTCGCCAGGTCGGTGATTAAGACGGGCGCCTAGACCGACAGCGCTCAGCAATTTACGCGCCCGGTCCTGCACGGCGGCATGCGGCGCTCCAGCGATGAGGCCGGGCAACATGACGTTTTCACTGGCGGAGAACTCCCCCAGCAGGTTGTTCATTTGAAAGACAAAGCCAACGGAACTATTGCGAAACTGCGACGCGACCAGGTCGGTCATGGTCGAGACTTCGGTGCCATGCAGCAGCACTTGGCCGCTCGTCGGCTGATCAAGAGTCCCCAGGATATGGAGCAGGGTGCTCTTACCGGATCCGCTTTTGCCGGTCAAAGCGACGATGCTTCCCGCTGGAACCTTCAAATCGACTCCGCGCAGTGCTTCCACATCGACCGGTCCGACCCGATACGATTTACGGACATCGCGGACGACAATGCTGTAGTCGCGCCGCGCTGCTTCTGAAGGTAAATCATCTTTCCCTATCTCGACCAATCGACACCTCGGTTTGCATTCACAAATAGCGCAGGCCCTGTCCTGGGTCCTGCTTTGAAGCCGTCAGCGCCGGATAAGTCGAAGCCAGCAGGCTAAAGACCCAGGCGCACACACAGATGATGCCGTAGTCGAGCCACAGCCATTTACACGGTAGCGACCTTAGGTGATACACCCCTGCCGGCAGGGGGATGAACTGAAAGCTCTTAATCAAAGCGCAGATCACCAGGCCAAAAGCCAAGCCGATGACAATACCTAGAGTGCCAATGGTAAACCCATGCGCCAAATACAGCTTGGTGATATCGAGGCGATTCATGCCGAGAGAGCGCAGCAAGCTGACCTGACCGCGTTTGTGGAAGACGGTCATCATCATCGTGCCGCTAATGGAGAAGGCCGCGACGATAACGATCAGCATGAGGATCAAGCTCATGGCGAACTTCTCTAGCTTCAGTGCAAACAACAAGGATTTGTTCGCTGTCTCCCAGGTCAAAGGCGTCAGACCATCGAGACCAGCTTCAGCATGCGGATAGGCGTTTTGCTCAGCGGCGCCAAAGGCGCGATCGACGATGCGCTGGACCTGCAGCGGATTCGGCACATTGACCGCCACTCCTGAAACATACTCGTCGGTATCGAGCGAACTATCATAGTCGGGGAGGAATTTACGGCCTTCGGCCAAACTCAGCACGGCCCACTTCGCATCGAAGTTGAACAAGCCGGTGCGGAATTTGCCGCATACGACGTAGGAGCGTGACACGGTGCCGCCACCCAGAGCGGTATCGACGTTGACCTGGGGCGAGAGGACGATGATTTCGTCACCGACGTCGGCGCCAAGCTGCTCCGCCAACTGCTCACCCAGCATGATACCCGGGTGCCGGATGTTGCTATCCCAGTTAGCCGACAGTGGATGACTTTTGGCGATGCAGCGCATCTCACCCTCGATCACGGCCGCTCCGCCAAAGCCCCACAGGTGCTTGTCGCGGCTGGAGTCGACGCCAAACAAAATCCCCGCAGTCAGGTGCTGACGCTGCTTGAGGACCACATCGGCTTGGGTGAAGGGCTCGATGTCGCTAGCCTCGGGAAAGGCGTGCTTAAACGCCGACAAGGGATGCTGCTTAAGCCCGAAGCCGGCCTGCGCATTGGTCGCCATCACCTCAAGATTAGGCTGGCCACGCAGCATCTTGTCGCGCAGATCCTGCTCGAAACCACCCATGACGGAAAGCACGATGATGAGCGCTGCGACGCCGATGGCGACACCGAAGATCGACACCACCGTCATGAACGACAGGCCGCCACGGCGACCACGCGCGATCAGGTTTCGCCAGGCAATCCATGCGATATAGACTTTAGATGGAGTGCGCCCTGCGGTCATCGACACCAGTTCCGACAAAGGATAGCGTTCAGGAAAAAGACCAACGACCAGAGAATTGGTTACGATATGTCTCGCTTAGCCGCCCATATTAGGTTGCTTTCGCCTTGCATTTCAACCATAGTCGTCTCATTCAAGCTCAGATAATTTTTTGTCTTCGTGTTCCATATGGATATGGAATGACTTCAAACAGGGAGGATCCGATGAAGTGGATGCGCAATGGGGTCGTACGTCTTGGCCCCGCCTACCTGCTTGGCTTTTGCACAGCAGCCGCAATCGCCGCAGGTTGCAGCAAATCAAACGCCACGGCAACCCCAGTGACCATTGACGACCTCAAGTACCCAGGTGATCTGAACCTGCAGGATCTGGGCTCGGGCAAGGTCATCCTGACCTGGACGGCGGCCAATAATGAAAAGGATTTCGTTGGGTTCAACATCTATGGAATGAAGGCGACCAAGACCGCCCCAGACGCGACAGACAGCGCGATCGACACCCATGCCGACCTCGGCGTCACCGAAGGCCAAGCGATCGCGATCCTGGGCGATGACAACAAGCCAAGCGCTGCGGCCGTCGCCTTGGTCAATAAGTTCGATTTCGACCCTGCCGCCAAAACCCCCTTTGAGGCGCCAGGCACCCCACCGGCGGCAGCGACCACCACAGCGACCGATGCCACCGGCAAGACCGCGACCGAAGCCCCCTTGATCAGTGCACGCCCGATCACCACGCTCGGGTCTGACGGCAAGCCGATCTACCCGACCTGCCAGACCTCAGGTGCCACTTGCGCGCTAACGACCCAAGCCAATGCTGCTAACACCACGTCGGCTAACGGCGTCATCACCTTTGATCTATCGACCCTGAGCGACGGCAAGGGCAAGCTCACTGTTGGTCAGACCTACTGCTTCTTTGTCCTCAGCACCATGAAGGGCGGCACCCAGGTGTCGGCCGTGACGAGCAGCGTCGCCTGCATCACGCCAAAGAATGAGACCAGCTTTAACTATAAATTGCCTGCGACCATTGCCGACAGCCAGGTCTTCGACCTGCTCGGCTGGCTCAAGACCTGCAGTGGCGGCACCTGCTCCGACCCCACTGCGAGCGCCTCGCTATACTTCAAAGACGACAGCGGAGCTGCCGGTACGGGCTATCACAAAGGCACTGAGGCCGGGCCACTCTATTTTGAGACCACACCCTCGGGACCGACCATCGTCGCCGGCAAAAACAACGGCATCCTCGACCTTGGCTACTATGCCGATGGTTTTAAAGACGCCAACCTCCTAGACAAGGCACCGACCTTCAGCATCGACGGGACCACACCGATCACCATCAACGGCGGTGGTTACTCGCTGGCTGGCCAATCCGTGCCGCTCCTGGCGCACCATATGTACGTCGTGGCCACCGCAGACGGTGCTGCCACCACCGCGCCGACGGCATTCAACTACAATTGGCTCTACGTCAACAGCGACGCCGCCTCGGTCGTCGCCGGCGGGACAATCGCCGTGATCAGCCGCCTACCTGCAGCGGCGCAGTGAGCCGCATGGACTTCCTCACGGGCAGGAACTTGAACCACAGGACTTTTACCTTCGGAGACACTCCCATGAAATGGATCTATACAGTTGGAATGACCTTAAGCTGCGCCTTGGCCGTTGGTGCTTGCAATAATGCGACCTCATCGGATCCAGCGACGACGGAACGCTCGGCCTTGAATCCCCCAACCAGTCTGGTCAGCCTCACCGGCGACAAGAAGCTGACCCTGCGCTTTGCAGCGGCCAATACGGAAAAGGACTTCCAGGGCTACGACGTTTTCCTCGTCGCCGACAAAACGGTCAGCTCGATCACCGGCGGCAAGACTTACTACCCTAGCAATGCCCAAATCGACCCTGCCGCTAGCGGCGTTGCCTCGATTCCGCGCTGCAAGGACAACACCGCCGTGTTCGAGGCCTTTGGCTTCCCCGCATCGACGGCAACCTGCGAGGGTGGCAGCACCGGCGGTGGTAACGACACCTCAGCTGGCAACAGCCTACGCTTGGCTGATACCGCCGCTGCAGCGACGGAAGATCCAGCACCGACGAACTTTGCCGTGTGCGATGAGAACACGACCGATAAGTCCGTCTCCCTCAAGCTAAGTAAGCCGATCCTCGGCCCAGAGACCTGCACCATCAGCAAAACCAGCGATGGCAAGGCCCTGGCCAATGGTACGACCTACAGCGTCTTTGTCGCGACTGTTGCCGGGGATAAGAAGAACAAGCTTAGCTGGACCTCAAACTTTATCGAGGACACCCCTGCCGCGTCGCTTTACAGCGCCACGGTGAGCTTGACGCGCGGCAATATCTTCCAGTTCAAAGCGGCAAATCTGACGGCCTCCCCCTTTACTGCCTACGATAACACCGTCACCACTAGCACCACGACCTGCACCACTCTGTGCAAGGCCAATAGCTTAAATACAGCAGCCACCAGCACCGACGATGGGATCTACATCGGCCGGTCTGGCGTCGATAGTTATCCAGGGCGAGCCTTTCTCTCGGTGCCGACTGGCGGATCATTACAGATCCTACCCCGAGGACCCCGGCTCACCTTGGATACGGCAACCGCCAATGCCAACACGACGACTCCGGGCGTCGACGGCGATAAAGCAATCGCCACGACCAGCGTCTATGATGGAGCGGGTACCCTTTATCCGATTTACGGCTACCAGGTCTTCGACATCCTCGTGACCCAGACGGTCGCGGGCGCCACCGTTCACCACTACGGCAAGATCGTCATCGGCGAGCTTTCGGTCACTGGTACCGCGACGGATGCGAGCAGCAAGCTAGCCGTACCGGTGACGATCATCATGCAGCCGGAAGCTGAGCGTACCGACTACTTCACCGGCAACTGATGCATTGTTTCTGTCATGGCGCCTCCGGGCGCCTTTTTTTTGGCCAAAATGAGGGGCGCCGATTGAGTGCCAACGATTGGTTCCTCGAGGGAATCGTCTACACTGAATCGGCGCCTGGGGCATGGGCCACACGGGGTGACCTGTCTACTGAAGATACGGGGTTGGTCTAACCGGACATGAGCATGTCGGTTGCCAGGACTCAAAACGGGTGAAGAGTACCTCTTTTCTCTAGTGGTGGCTTCACTCGCACGACCTCCTTTAGCGACAAACAAACTTGCATGGGGCGGGTTCCTCCTTGATGAAGCTGGATGTCATCATTGGCTGCTTGCCAACCTGCGTTGACCTCTTGCTCAATGACCAGTTCAACTCCAACAAAGATCTCTTCGGTAAGTCACCAAAGAACTTTAGCGCAAGCCGTGAGAGAGGCAGTTTCTTCTATGATTTTATGGTACTTAGAGTATTCATCTAGGACTAGATTAAGAGCGACCATGGTACCGGTCTATTAAAATCATGGTCGCTCTAATGAAATAGACCAATCATTTTATCGCCAACTTTATGCCCGTCGAACCCTCGCAACGACTTCGCGAAGCACCTCAGCCATTCGTGCCACGTCAGCCAGAGTGCTATCCGGCCCAAAGCTCACCCGCACCGAGTTGAGCGCAACCCAGTCGCTGTGGCCCATCGCCAAAAGCACATGACTTGGCCGCGCCACGCTCGACGAGCAGGCACTGCCGCTCGAGGCGTGGATGCCGGCCAAATCAAAATTGAGCAAAAGGTCGTCGCCACTGACTCCCTCGATGTGGAAGTTCACGGTGTTCGGCAGGCTATGGTCATCGGTGAACACGCTCGGAGCATGGACCACTGCACCGGGCACAGCCTCCACCGCCAGTCGCCATGCATCGCGCAGCAGGCGCATCGCCGTGCAGACCTCGCCGTGACGACCGTGAATCTCCTGGCAACGCAGACCAAACGACACGATACCAGGCATATTCTCCGTGCCAGGACGCCGTCCGCGCTCTTGTCCACCACCGATCGACAAGGGCAACAGCTTGGCACCAGCTTTCAAAAACAGCGCCCCAATTCCTTTATAAGCGCCAATCTTGTGCGCCGAGAACGCGGCACTATCGATACCGCTTGTAGCGTACCAAGTCAGGTCCGCCTTGCCGAGCATCTGCACCGCATCGACATGGACGTGAACGGCTGGATTAATCGCTTTGATCCGCTGCGTCAGTCCTCGGACGTCGCTAACGGCACCGGTCTCGTTGTTGGCATGCATCATCGCGACGCCCGCCGTGTCTGCGCCAATCAGCGCCAGCAAGGCATCGCCGTCGACCTCCCCACTTGCCAACACCGGTGCGATCTCGAGGCGACAAAGGCCGCGCTCACGAAGGGTCTGCGCTGTTTCAATGACCGAAGAATGCTCAGCCGCCGTAACGATCAACAGCGGCGGGCGCTCCCCCTGACTCAGTGCAGCCCTGCCAACTAATCCTTGCAGGGCGAGGTTGTTCGCCTCGGTGGCACCAGAAGTGAACACCACCTCTAATGACCTGGCTCCGAGTAGTTGCGCCAGACTGCCTCTGGCATGTTCCAGCGCCACCTTCGCATTGCGTCCCGGCGCATGGATCGAAGAAGGATTGCCATCGACCTGTTGCAGCAGTGCCGCAACGGCCATATAGTGCTTAGGCGTCACTGGATAAGTAGCATTTACGTCAACATAGATCATTCTTGAAGGTCCTAGCCTAGGCCAAAAGAGCGGGCGCGGCGCCAAGCCATAAGGCCCGGCCATAGCTCCTTTACTACGGTCCGCGGCGACAGGCCAGACCACGCCTCGTGATCACCCTGAACTACATGATATGCTTACAACTATGCTAGGCTGGGCGCCTTCGGGTAAAAAGAGGATCTATTGAGCCAGCGGCGCATCGCCATCAACCTCAGCGCCAACCTCGGGGCCCAGCTGTTTAGCAAGCTGTTTCCGATCATCGCCTATGCTTATGCGCAGCGAAAGATCGGCACCGTTGCCTTTGGCCACGCTCTCTTTGCGATCTCGCTGGTCGATTGGTCCGGTGCCGGCATCGAGATCGGCAGTACCGCCTATGGCCAGATTCAGGTCGGCCAGGGCAGCGAAGATCGCACCAGGATGCGCTCCTTGCTCGGCGGCATCCTCACGGTCCGCCTCATCAACGCCGTGGTCGCTGCCCTAATCTTGTTTTTCGCCGTACGAACCTACTATGCCGACTACGAGCACAGTGTCATGGCGCTTAGCTTCATGATGCTGTCGACCGTCAGCGACATGGCCTATATCCAAGTCGGCACCAAATCACTGTGGCGCCTTGGTCTGCTCAATGTGCTGAGTAAATGCGTGGTCCTGGCCTTGCTGATGCTGCTCGTGCAGGACAGCTCCGACGCCACGATGTTTGCGGTGTTGGTCGCAGGCGCAAATTCAGCCGTCTCGTTTGCGACTTTTTATATCGGCGTTAAAAAATGGCGCCCAAGCCTGCCGACGTTGCAGCAGTTAGGGCAGCTCTACAGAATTCTGCTGCCATTTGGTGTCTTTGTCATCTTGACCTATTGGACGGAGCGCTTTGATTACTTCTTTGTTGAAGCCAAGCTTGCCCCCGAGGCCGTCGGACTGTACGGCGGGGCCAGCCGCATTTACTACTCGATCCAGGCCTTGATCCCAGCCCTCACCTTGGCATTTGCCGCGGAGATGCTCAGTATCCGCGACCTAAAAGCCTTCTCCAAGCAGACCGAGGCAGCGCTCTATGTCGTCTTCTTTGCCACCATCCCAGTCGCCGTCGGCGCTTGCTTCACCGCCGGCGACCTGCTCAACCTGATTTACGACGCCTCCTACCGCCAGGTCGGCTACCCTTTTGCGCTGTTGTGCCTGGCCTTGGTGCCGCAGGCGATCGCCACCATCATCGGCATTCAAGCGCTGATCACCCGAGGTCGCATTTGGTACGTCAACTTCGCTCTGGCTACGGCTGCTGCCGCGGGCTTGGCCATGGAATCTCTGTTGATCAGTCGCTGGGGACTGACCGGCGCCGCACTCGGCGTGCTTTTGATAAAAACTCTGACCGCTGTCATCGTCGTCATGGGTGCCACCGACTTCATTCGGATCAGACGCATCTTCCTGCTCGCATTGCCGTGGCTTGCGGCTTCGGGATTGATGGCCGGAGCCTTGATGGCGCTGGGAGCCAAGCATTTATTTATCAAATTGGCCGTTGGCGGCAGTGTCTATGGACTGGTTGCCACCGTCACGTCTTACCGGCAGATCCGCGCTTGGTTGGCTAAACGTCGGCAAAGACTGTCCCCTTAGCGCCTTAGCGCCTTAGCGCCTTGACCAGCGCCTAAAAATGTTATTAGATCACTGTTAACCTGAGTGATTCGATGACCGTTTTTTATAGATAAGGCTAAGGCTGATGAAGGTTAGTCTGATTATTCCGGTGTATAACGAGGCCCAGCACCTGAAGGAATTTCTTCAGCGGGTCGATGATTTAAAGCTGCAGGTTGAAAAGGAGTTGGTCATTGTCAATGACTGCTCGACCGATGGCTCGGCGGCGATTCTCGATAGCTTTGCCTTTCGCTCCGCCCACCGCATCATTCATCAAACCGTCAACCAGGGTAAAGGTGCAGCCATCAAGGTTGGCATCGCCCGCGCGACGGGCGACATCATGGGTGTCCAAGACGCCGACTTTGAGTATGATCTGCGCGACATTCCGGCGTTGATTCAACCCCTTTTGGATGACCGAGCCGACGTCGTCTATGGCTCCCGCTTTAAAAAGTCGGGGGAGCAGGTGCATCGGACCTTCCACTACCTGATCAATCGGGCCCTGACGATCCTGAGCAATTTCAGCTGCGGCCTGTATTTGACCGATATGGAAACCTGCTATAAGTTCTTCCGCCGCGACATCCTGGCAAACGTTTACCTCGACTCCCGCCGCTTCGGGTTTGAACCAGAAATCACGGCTAAAATCGCCCGGCTGAAGCTCCGCATCATCGAGCTACCGGTGTCCTACTACCCGCGAAACTACCTCCAAGGTAAGAAGATTTCCTGGAAGGACGGTTTCGCTGCGCTTAGGCACATCATCCACTTTAATTTTTTCGTCAAGCCGGTCTCCTGCTTTGGGCCAGATCTACCAAAGCGCTACCTTCCTAGCAGCGGGCATTGGCTCTGAACTCGACCAAAGCCACCCTGACTAGCGCTTTCAAGTCCGTCCCATTGTGGTTTTGGTTTTTTGTCATCCTATGCATGACCCGGCTGCTTCTGGCTTTTGCCTCCTTCGACTACCATATCGACGGTGACACCACGGTCACCCTGCTGATGGCCAACGACTGGGACCACACTCCGGCCAAGGCTTTTTTCTGGGGCCAGCAGTACATGGGTACCTACGAGATTTGGTTGCTGGCCAAGCTCGGCAAACTGCTCAGCCTCAACCCAATACCCTTGTGGCTGGCAACGACCCTGGCGACCGTATTTTATTGCGCTGGTGCGACCCTAGTCTACGCCGCCTTGTTGGGCTACGACGCCGACCACGGGCGCAACACCTGGGCGCAACGCGGCCGCTTTACCTTGGCGTTCTTGATCTTGGGTTTTAGCCCTCCGAGCCTGCAAAAATATTCCTTCGGCATCGGCACCGGCTACTCATTTCTCCCACTGGTCTCTGGTCTGTGTATTTTTCTTGGCTTCCGCCTGCGCCTGCTGCGCTGGTGGACCCTCCTAGCTGCCGGCGTACTGCTTGGACTTTCCCTCGAGATCAACCGCCTGAACCTCGTCCCCATCGCTGGGCTCGCTTTGTGTTTAGCTCTCAGCAGCATTAAAAAGAATTTTCGCAATGGCTGCGTCTTAGCGCTTGGCATGCTGGGTGGGGCGGCGGTCGAATTGACGGTCATTCCGCTGAGTGCCCTGTCGATCTATGGTGGCGGCAGCAACTTTTCTTGGAGTCGCAGCCTAGCCAACTTCCAGGAAACCGTCACCCAACTCGGAACCTACCTGGGAACCCTTCCGTATGGGGTCACTGAGACCGAACATGCGCTGTGGTTTTCGACGGGCCATAGCGACGACGGCTCGCTGACCCTCAACGTCATCTCCGTTGCAGCTCTCATCGCTCTTGTCAGATATACATGGAAGCCGATTCTCAGCCGACGCGACTACCTGCCGTTTACGGCGATCTGCATCGTCAACGTTGCGATCCTGGTCTTCAGCAGCCTCTCCCTCGACATGTATGCAGCGCGCAGATATGCCTTACCTATGGCCTTCCCCCTGGCTTTTCTGCTCATCGCCACGCCGCAGTTTTATCTGAATCGGGCGCTGATCGGACTGCGAGTTGCTGCATTAGCGGTCTATTTGGTTTTCAGCCTGTGGTTTACCACGCCGCTAGGGCACCTTCAGGACAGTCTGCCCACGTTCTCCAGCGAACATGATTGTTTAGTTGGCCATGGCGGCGACTTGACGGCGATCATGGCCCTGAATCGCATCTTACCCAAGACCGTAGACGTCAACTGGCGGCTCATTGGCAATTATTCGCAAAACCTAGACTTGCATAACAGCTCAGCCATTCGCGCCGCTTGTCAGCACGTCTACCTAGTCGACACTCGGCATATCGGTGAGGAGAACTTTCGCGAGTACTGTCCTCACCGAACCTTACTTCGTGACGTCATGCCATCTGGCCTGCGGCAGTATCCCTATGCCGTGCAGTTCTATGCATGTAGTGATCAGTAGCCGACTGGCGGCTTTGTTCTAAACCTAGCCATTTATCACCCTACCATCATAACTTCACTTAAAATTCAAGGTCTTAACGGGCAATCCCAAGATGGCACCCCGTTTAAGTAAAGTAGCCTCATGTGGATACCGATAAGCCTTTGTAGGTACGTGAACTTTTCTTGCGAAATACAAACAAATGGCGGCGTCCACTGACAAGCCCATAAAAATCAAAAGAAGCCTGTATGGCTTCTGCAGCGCTCTGGTTTTTATCTTCTGTAGCTGGTGGCTATCGCCAAGTGAAAGCAATCCTTTTGCCATCGAGGAAGTCACCACCGATCACCAAGCTCTAACCCTTAACTCCATACGGAACCTGCCAGTCCAGGGCTGGGCAAGTGTCGAGCCGCAGCGCAATTCTCATATAGTGAATAAACACGGGGAAAATTGGCTCAGAGTTCGGATCCCAAAAGGAACGGTCGAACAAAATTATATTTTAGAAATCGCGACACCATTTCTGCGCAAGGTCGATTTCATTCTTTTTGAAGGTGACACCCAGCTTGACAGTTTACAAATCGGCAACGACCGCCCGTTCGCCGATCGAAGGCTCAAGTACTACAACCAGGCTTTCCCATTTACTCAAAGCAGCGTCCATGATCGCACTATCTATATCCATGTCGATTCGGAGATCTTGCTTTACCTACCGATCAATATCGCCGCAGAGCATGTGTTTACGACGTCAAACGTCACTAAGTATATGGTGCTAGGCCTTTGTCTTGGCATGTTTTTAGGCGTTTTAATTTATAATTTAAGCTTAGCCTTAGCACTCCGGGACAAAATATATTCGTATTTCGTCATCTACGAATGTTTCATCCTCAGCATTATTGTTCTTTACGGTGGCTATATCCAAATGATTTGGCCGATCGCCGGCGAACATTTTGATCTCTATATCCGCGGCTTCACCATCGTGATGGCACTCATGTTCTTGCCATTTATCATGTTCCTGCGACTTTTTCTTGAGTTCCGCACGCACAGCCCAGCGTCCTACCGATATAGTAAGCATGTGATGGCAGGGGCCGTCGTCTTAGCTCTGGCGAATTGCTTCATCCCGGTACGATTGGCTGCTTATATCACCACCGGATTCGTGACCTTTGGCACCCTACTGCTACTCATTCGTTTCACGTTCCGCATCCATGTCGATCGCGTCTACTTTACGTTTCTGTCCTTTCTTGGCCTGATGACCTGCGAATTCATTCATTTTATGACCCTGCTAGGAATATTCCCGACAGCACCCCATTCCTACTACATTTCGGCCTTTGGCGGAGTTTTAGAGGCGCTCTTTTTGTCGATGGCCGTATCCAATCGCATCAGTCTCTTACAAAACGAGCGCAATGAAATTATCCACACGCTAAAGGGACATGCGCCGGCCAATCGGCTCAACGAAATCCTTGGTAGCACGTTGAACAGCGAACTAGAACATGCCGAAGTCAACGTCGCCATCATGTTTATCGATATCGTTGACTTCTCGCAAATATCGGAAATCCTCAAGCCAAAGGCTGTTCTGAGGCACCTGTCACAGGCTATGACTGAGATCAATACCATCATCGCCTCCTTCCATGGCTCCATCGATCGTTCGATTGGTGATGGGGTCCTTTGCTTTTTTGGCTACCATGAGAACGCAAGCAAAGAGCATCACGCAACTCTCGCCTTCAAGGCGGCTAAGCAAATCCAGGAACTCATCGTGAGTAAGTTTCAGTACACCTCGAAAAGCGATACCTTCGTCTTACCGGTTCGCATCGGCATTCACGTTGATGACGTCATCATTGCCGATATCGGCGGCAAAAAGCGCATCGACTTCACCATGATCGGAAACGGCGTCAACTTCGCTAACCGGCTGGAATCCGCGTGTAGCCCGTTCAAGATTCTTTTGAGTTCGGAATGCTATCATTGCCTCAGCAGGGAGGAGTCGGCAATCCCAGGATTCAGCCCGATCCATATCGCCATAAAACACCAGGTTAAGCTTGTCGAGGCCTTTGAGTTCAATCCTTTTCACGCCAGGCCTGAACCTCTAGCACGAGTCGAACGCTTACACCTCGAACAAATCCACATCCGCACGAAGGAGCAACGTTTTACCATTCCAGGGGCACAGGTCAGATCTGAGATCGTCACGGAACTTGGCCGCTATCAGGTGGTGGACTATTCACTCCGTGGCCTGCGGGTCGTTGGCGCTAAGCAGATTGGCAAAAAGGTGACGATGCTAGTTGATTTGACCACAGATGACGCTGCAACCAACCAAAAGCTCAGAAGGCTACTACTCAATCAAGTCACCGTGGAGGTGCGCTGGAGTAAAGTCAACGGAGCCGATCTTTATGAACATGGTCTAAGGTTCATCGGACTCAACGACCACCAAAGCAAATTCATCTTCGAATCGATGCAAGCACTGCATAACGATACCCAGCGAAGGACAGGTTCATAGTCAGCCCAAATGCGTCGTTGTCCATGCAGTGCTTGAAGCCACTAGGGCGATTCAGATTTGTAGCACTCGAGGACTCGGCCGAGGACCCGCTTACGCGCTGCCTTGACCTGCGACTGCTTATAGCGGTCGTGGTTAGCGTCGCCGTGCTTTGACTTCTCGTAGTTTTCGGCATCGAGGATCTGCACCTCAAAGGGAAAAAAGGATGCATCATCCAAGCTATCTTTCACCGAGTGCCAGCCCTCCACCAACGTCCGCAATTCGCGCAGCATCTGCGTCGTGGTAGGCTCCAGGGTCTTCGTGCCGAGCGCCGCGCTAAGCTTTAAAAACCAGTCAAAGCGGTGATACGGAACGCGGATCAACTGCCGACCGGTGAGCTGAATGGCCTTGTAGCTTGCAGCCGAATGCGGATTGTTTGGGCTGACAGGCGCTTCAGGCTGCGCCACGGTAAGCGCAGCGATCTGTGCCTGAAAGGCTTCGGAACTCAGGGTCCCCGCCCTCAAGCAGGCGGTTAAGACCTCGACTTGCCCGCGAAAGGCGGCGGTATCGACCAGGGTATTGCGCGCCCTTGCCGGATAGGCGTTTGGATAGCAAAGAATATGGTACTGATGCAGGATCTTCACCGCCATCATCGCGTCACCTAGATGCTTGGTGACCAGGCGAATGCCAACGTAATCGTAGATGGTCTCAGCGACATTGTCGCGCTTGTGTAAGAGCTTGAGGATGATGGAATTGCGACTTTTCTTCTCCTTCCACTCGACCTGGGTCAACTCGACTCTGCACTCGGGGCCGCCGAACCACAGCGCTTCTCCTTCTTCCCAAATATGCGCGCGAAAGCGGTCGAAGATCTGACTGCGCGCCGCATCGAGGTCAACCGAGCGATTGACGCCTTCTAAGTGGCCAATGGTGTGCATGACCCGCAGTACGGCGCATGACCAAGCACTACGCCGTTTTGCCGGTGCATCCTGAGCGGAGGCCCAGATCAACAGGTGCCGCGGATCTGAGCAAAACAAGATATCATCTGGCGGCCGTATGCCGCGCGCCCATTCACGCGGCTGCACCAGTTGGTGTTCGATAAAGCTCAAGGCCTCAACCAGCACGGCATGGAGGTAGCGCAGGTCGGCAGGCTTATCCGCGTCGAAGCCGTAGGCTTTGAGGAACTCACTGGCCTGAACCAAGGTGGCGACCTGGAGCTCCGGCAGATCGATCGATGATTTACCCCCGATCAGCACGTCCATCAATGGCCAGGGGAAACTCCAGTGCTCAACGAGTTCGTTTTGCTTCATAGGTGCTCTCCGGGCGATACAGGCAATGGCTGGCTAGGCTTGTGCTATAATAACACGGGTAGCTGATATCCCCTGACCGAGGATCACTATGGCCAAAAATCCTCTTAATACCGCACTTATGAGCACCGCACTGCTGATCACGTCCCTGATACCCAGCGCCGTCGCCGTAGCTGGCGAGCCTAAAGGCGAAGAACATCCGGCACCGCCTAAAGCTGTCACGGCCACGGATCACTACGTCGAGAGCTGGGTTCGGCTGCCCAGCCTTAGTGCGACCAAACTGGGCGGGGAGCACGAGCCGGTGACCATCGAGTCAAGCAAAGGCCGCCTACTCGTCATCGTCTTCCTAGCGTCCTGGTGCGAGCCCTGCCAACAGCTCATGCCGGAGATCCAGCGTCTTGAGCGCCACTATCAAAAGCTGAATACGGACTTTGTCTACATCTTCTCGCACGACACGCGCGACGATGCCCAGGGCTTTATGAAAGAGTTCAATCTGAGCAATGCTTACCTGGCCAATAAGGAGTTGCTTAAGACCTACCATGAACCCGAGCTGCCGAGCATCTACGTCGGTGATCGCCATGGTTGGATGTTGCAGCGCTATATAAAGACCGCGGCGACCGACTTGGCCAAGCTAAACAGACTACTCCTGCACTTGGCAGCGTATTAACCAGTCTATTCGTGAGGGGCTTTTCCACCTGCGCCCGGATCCCGTTTCACCTCAAGCTCCACCAAACAGGTCACCGGCAAAAACACCTGCCTATAACCATCGACCTCGTGGCATTCGATGCGTCCGGTGCGCGGATCCTCGGGCGGTCCACTGAAGATATAGCGACATTCACCATGGATTCCGCGAGCAACACTCCCGCTTGGCTGGAAGCGATCGGACGGCATGACACAGGCGTTGCGCGCGGGAATCGCCCAGATTTTGCGGTCGTCACGGGCCTCAGCGGCGGCGTCCTTGGCCTTATCAGCGTTTTTGCTCGCCTCGCCGTCCTTCTTGCCATCCTCTGCCTTTGCCTCGCCGACTTTTTGCTCCTCCACATGATCCTGAGAGGCCTCCTTGACGCCGCGTTTTGTTGTCATGAAATCGACATCGAGGTTGGATGCCTCGCCTGCGGTCGTCAGATACTCGTCGGTGTCAGGCAAGTGGATCATCCAGGTTTCGCCGCTGAGCAGGCCTAGGGAAATGCGGCGGCCAGTCGGCCCGCGTTCGGCCGTGCAGCTGCTCAAATACACATGATCTGGCGGATCCTTGACGAGGTCTTTACTAAAGGGAATGACGCTGCCGATCCGGTAGGGTGACGGCCAACTCAGTGCCGTGCCAAAGTCGCCGTCACCGGTCTTCACCTGCCATGTCAGACGGCCGTTAGGGGCGAGATCGCTAAAGCGAAAACTCAAGTCAGCCGGTTTACACACGACATCGTCAGCCTCGCCATCGTCCCTGGTGATGCGCAGGCAAAATCCACTAGGCGGACGCACCGTGATGCTGCCGCGCAAAAGATCTGGCGCCACGCGCCGGTGAAAATCACGGACTTCGTCCTGCCGAAGGGTGACTTGCTCGCCAGGCTTTGGCGAAAAGTAGGCGCTGAGACGCTGCACCCTTTCACCGGACGGAATATCACCTTTAAGCAGGGTCGCCGCGCTGGCGAAGGGTGCGCTGGTGGCGACGACCAGACCGAGCAAAAAGTGTTTCATGGCGTGAAATCCAGCAGGAAAATATCGGTCGTTTTGGCGATCGTATAAATGATCTGATGCCCACGCGGGTGCCACTGCGGCCAGCGCTCGTCGACAAACTGCGTCGACGTCAAAAAGCGACCAGCTCCGTCTTCGTCTGCCAGGCGCAGGTCGTAACCGATCACCGTGTTGCCAACCATCCGCGCGCCGGAATAGACCAGCATGGGTTTGTCTGGATGCCAGCGTGGATCTCGGCCCTGGCCGATCAAGCGCGGTGTCTTACCGCCCTTGCTGATGTATACGCGTCCGGCCTTGGTCGCCCATGCAACCGAGGCACCCTCTGGGGAAATATCGAAGGATTCGACTCCGGATTGGTCGTCGTCAAGACGCCGCAGCGCAAAGCCGGCCTGGGTCTCCCATAGCATGCCCTGCTGCGTCGCCAAGAACTTACCATTTTCGTTGCGCTGGGCGATCTGCCACCGCGCCAGGCGCTGACCGGGAAAGTAGATGCGCTTGGTGTGGATACCTTGTGGCCCAAGCAGCTGCAGCCGCAGGTCGCGCGGGTCAAGGGTGAGAAATCCAGTTGGATAGGCTAGTTTATCGAGCGTCACGCTCTGGGCCAGCGCCGCATCATAAGCTTTCACTTCACTGCTGATTTGGCCATCTGCGGCCACACTCTGTTCACGGTAGAGCAAGCGATAGCCGTCTGGTGACCAGACGAAGCTAGCGCCGATTTGGCCACCCGAGACTTGAAAGATTCCCTTAGACTTCAGGTCGACCAAGTACAGACCAAGACCGGAGTCACCAACGTAGGCGATAAAGCGACCCTTGGGATCGACGCGCATGTGACTCAGCGCATCGGAGCCGCGAATGAACGGGGTCGTCACCGGCCTGACCGCCGTCGTCGCCAAGCCCTCACCCTCCGCCATACAGCAGATCAGTCCTGCCCCAAGCAGCAAACGCAGTCTTCCGAGCATGATGCGTGAACGCAGATTCATCGAAGCCTCCTTCGGACCGGGACACAAACTAAAGCGAGCGACTGTGGTATGATCGACCTTGGCAGCGGATGGGCAGTGTCTTTATTATACGCCTTGAAAGCTCAATAATCTTCTACGGTTCAGAAAAATAGCTCAAGTTTCGTGCAGTTCTACCGATAGAACCTTGAGCCCTTGCCGCAGAAAGGGGAGTTTTATGCAGTTTGGCAAAATCTTCATCCTGATCGCAGGACTCACCTGTTCTGGGCTGAGCGCCAGCGCCCAGGCGGATGACGCGAAGAAGGCTAAGGGCAGCAGCAAAGGTAGCACCAGCGGTGCGCCAAAAGGCATGAAAGCCCGCCACCTCAACGGCGAAGCGACGCTTAAATCCAAGGATCAAAGCAAGGTTGACTTCGAGGCCGCGGACATCGGCGGTGAACGCAAAGCCCCGCTTGGCACCCTCATCAACCAAAATAAAGCTGATAAAAACTTCGACTTCGTCAAGATCCGGCTGCGCTGGCACCCAGAGATGGTGCAATCGGCCTCAGCCCTGGACAATGGCGCCAGTAAATAAGCCGGCCCATGCGCGCCTGGCTGAGCACGAGATTGAAGTCGGCTTCAAGCGGCGCCAAGGGACCTTTTACGAGCCTTTTCTTAGCGCCTTACGCCATCAGCAGCGGTTCTTTGAGTCCCTGGCCAGCTCCGGCGTAGCACAGCTCTAGACCTCGCGTTTGAGAAAACCTTCGAGCCAGGCGGTGCAATGTGATAACGCCTAGGGCCTTGTCCATGTCATCTCGGCTCAGCACGCGGTGACCCCAGCTTGTCTGGGTTGCCTTCGGAGCTCATAGATCAATGATTCATCTGACTAATTTGACCAAACGCCAAGGTCAGCGCGTCCTCTATGAAAACGCCTCCTTTCTCGTCCGTCCGGGCGACCGCATCGGTTTGGTCGGACCAAATGGCGCCGGTAAAACGACGATTTTTCGCCTCATCGTCGGGGAAGACCAGGCCGACGGCGGCAGCGTCGTCATCCAGCCCAATACGGTGATTGGCTATTTTGCTCAGGATGTCGGTGAAATGCGCGGCCGCTCGGCCCTAGCTGAGGTCGTCGCTGGCGCCGGTCGCGTGGCGGACCTCGGCATCGTCATCCAGGAAGCCGAAGCATTGCTGGCCAGTGGCGATGCCGAAAAGCTCGCACCCGCAGCTTTTGAGGCCCTGATGGAACGCTACGGCGACGCCCAGATGGAATACCAGCAGCGCGGCGGCTACGACCTCGAGTCCCGCGCCAAATCGGTGCTCACAGGCCTCGGGATTGGCCCTGCAGACTACGACCGACCGGTTGAGCAGTTTAGCGGCGGTTGGAAGATGCGTATCGCCCTAGCGAGGATCTTGACGCTGCAGCCAGATGTTTTGCTCATGGACGAACCAACCAACCATCTGGATATAGAGTCCATCATCTGGCTTGAGGAATGGTTGCAGGCGTACAAAGGCGCCATCGTCATGACCAGCCATGACCGCGAATTTATGAACCGCCTGGTCGGCCGCATCGTCGAGATCGCTAACAAGCAGGTGACTGTCTACAGCGGCAACTATGAGTTCTACCTACGCGAGCGGGTGCAGCGGCGCGAGCAGGTGATCGCGGCGCACAAGCGGCAGCAAGACATGCTCGCCAAGGAGGAGGACTTCATCGCCAAGTTCGCCGCCCGGGCCTCGCACGCTGCCCAGGTCCAGTCACGGGTGAAGAAACTCGACAAGATCGACCGACTGGAGGCTCCGCCCGAGGTTAAGACCATCAACTTTGAATTTGCCCAACCGCCGCGCAGCGGTAACGATGTCGTTCGCATGAGCGACCTGAGCAAGACCTGGACGCGCGAAGACGGCAGCCAAAAGCTGGTGTTTCGCGGCGTTTCCGGGGTGGTCCAAAGGCTGCATAAGATCGCCCTCACCGGTGTCAACGGCGCCGGCAAGTCGACGCTGCTAAAGACGATCGTCGGCGAAACCGACGCCACCGGAGGCGCCGTGACGATCGGCGCCAGTGTCCGCACCGGCTACTTCAGCCAACACGCCTTAGACACCCTGGATCCGAAAAAGACCATCTTCGAGGAAGTCTCAAGCCGTCTACCCGACGGCACCGTCGGCTACATCAGAAACCTCCTCGGTGCCTTTTTATTCAGTGGCGACGACGTCGACAAAAAGATCGGCGTGCTGTCGGGCGGGGAGCGCAGCCGCGTGCTGCTGGCCATGATCTTGGCCAGCCCGCTCAACTTTCTAGTGCTCGATGAACCGACCAACCACTTGGACATCGAGTCGCGCGAAATCCTCATGAAGGCCGTCCAGTCCTTCGAAGGCACGGTGCTGGTCGTCAGCCATGATCGCCACTTTCTGCGGCAGATCACCAACCGCGTCTTCGAAATTCGCGATGGCGAGCTGCGCACTTACGAGGGCAATTACGACGAGTACTTGGAGTCAAAGGCACACGAGACGGGTGCATAGAGGCTGTCCGAAAATTCCGTGTCTCCCTGCTTCCGCGCCTCCGCGGTCAAACCCAAACGCCCAATTTAACCACAGAGA
>CAIYRB010000092.1 GCA_903928445.1 uncultured Pseudomonadota bacterium
GAACGGAGCGGCACGACGCCAGCGCTGCTCGGTGCGGAAGGTTGCTGTCGCGGTTGATGAGAAATCCCCCGTCAAGTAGGGGCTGCGGTAACGCTGCACCTGCGGCACACGGTAGTTGCCATCGCCGTCACGCACCACCATGATGTAGTTGTAGATGGAAGCGCCGCTAAAACCTTTGTTGGTAGAGTTTTTGTCGACAAAGCTG
Organism: uncultured Pseudomonadota bacterium; assembly: GCA_903928445.1. GTDB lineage: Bacteria > Bdellovibrionota_B > Oligoflexia > Oligoflexales > CAIYRB01 > CAIYRB01. The sequence continues at coordinate 206 of CAIYRB010000092.1, forward strand.
CACCCTGACGGCGTGCTGGAGTTACAGGCTGATCCAGAGATGGTACCCACCTTGGCACACACGGATGTCGCTGTCCAGGTGGTGGCATTGCACAGCTGAGTACCACTCGCGTCGGTCGCTAAAGGATCCAGCGGCATCGCGGTTGCACTCGCCCCGGTTAACCCAGAGGGGAGCGTGGCGTAGGGGCCGTGCTGAATAGCCCATGGCGTGCGTGTCCTGATGTCCGAGCGTGTTGGCTCGACGAAGCGGTAGATATCGTAGTTAAAGGCTGTGTCGTCAGACGATGTACAGCTGGGAGCACACACCTTTTTGCTCCAGGGTTGCCAGGAGAGGGTGACACCTTCGTTTGAGAGGTTGCCTGCGGTTGGATAGGGGTTATCGCTCACCATGGTGCCGTAGTAGAGGCGTTGGACTTGTTCGTCGGTGTAGGTAATGCCGGCGTGGAAGAAGGCGTTAGCCATCGGATTACTGAAACTAGTCCCTACTGTAAAAGTACCAGTTGTTGGCGAAATAGTGGGAATTCCAAGGTTGTATATAGTGCTGAAGGAACTGGTATCAATATAAAAAGTGAGCGCACCTGAGCTAGCTCGTGTCATCACGATATGGTGCCAACCAGGACGCAGCTCTTTTGCGGCGGTTGGTTGCACATAACTGTATTTTGTTCCGTCGTTCCCAAAAAAATACAGCCTGTTCTGGGCTTGGTTGTGATACATATAGTATCCAGGTCCATTAAAAAAATAGTAGATGGACGTCCCGCTCCAGATGTTACGATAAAACCACCCACCCATCGTAAAAGCGCCGGTCTGTGCAAAAAGGGCATCATTCGATGTCAGAGTCTTGGCCCCACTGAAATTATTCGCATAACTCTTCCCATCAAGCCCCGCACCGCTACCAAGGGTAGAACTAGCAGTCAGATCCCTGCCATTCCCCGTAATATCAGTCTGCGTATCCCCCGAACTCTGATTCATCGGCCATACCGCTAAATCCGTCGTATTCGGAAAGAGCTGCAACAGATGCCTCACGCTCTCCGGCCTTGCATCCTTCACATACAAATTTTCTGGTATCTTCCACGTAGCAGCCTGAGCTGCAGTAGGACTCGGATCACCAGGAATATCCGAAGCTGTAAAGACTGGTTCAGTCGTCTGCGCAAGCTTCGCCATTGCAGGTAAATACTTGGAGTTCGGGAACGCTACACACCTAAAGCCGCGTGCGGCCGTGCTCGTTGTCGGGTCCTGCCAGCTCTCGGTCTCGGCGTCATACTGCTTCTGGTAGGTCACACCCGTCGTGACATAATCACTACCGAGAAGCAGTGCCAGGTTATTAGCGCCTGGGGTGATATTGTGGTACCGCGGCGTCACCGGGGTGTTGACGGCGCTGGCCTGTATATCCATACCGTTCGCTAGGACGCGGCCGATCTGCGGGCCATAGCTAAACCTTGACTCCACGTTAAATGTAATATCGTAGTTGGTGAGCCGCTGATCGACCCACTCTCTTTGGTTTCCTGCCATATCAAAAGCGCCGACGCGGCTGACGCAGCTGGCACCATTGCCGGTGGCCGCGACTGCATCGCTCGAACTATTGCACAGACCCGTACCGCCTTGGTACGTCGTCCACTGGTTGGCATAATTATCGGGCGCCCAGCGGCTGGCGCGGCGCCATTCGTATTCGGTAGCAAGGCGCGCAAAGAAGTTACCGGCGACCGTTGTGGCACCTGTGGTGCCGACGGCGCCGTTTACTGTTGCATTGCGGCAGGCGGTCCACGACTGATGCCACGTGGCGCTCACCGGAGTGGTGGCAGCGATACTTTATGCGACCCCGGTCGAAGCAAAACTACCGCAGGTAGAATGTTTGGCGACGCCATTCACATGGAACTGATAACTGCAGGTGGCGAGACTGGTTTCGGTGGAGCTGACAGCGTCCGCGCCGAGTGATCCCGAAGCGAGTGAGGCCTCGTAGGTGCCGATCCAGTAGGGGTAGCCGAGCATCGAGATGCTGGGGTCGACGTAAACATAGTTTGACTGCGCTGTAGGAATCGCCACGGCGTTGGAGATCGCGGTGTTATTATCCAAATTGCTCAGTCCATAGTGGACGGCTCGCACGATAAAATAGCCGTTACCGCTAAACGTCCGGCCCTGACCACCGACATAAAGATACGACCCACCGGGGTAACCAGGGTTGTAGGCATTGGTTGCGGTATTATCAACAATCTGCCACGGCGCCGCCGTCAGGTCGAAGGCGGATAGGCTGGAGCTCGGGCTATAGTAGACCCAAAATTCTTCGATATCTCCCGCGGCACTGCCCGGAAACTGTAGCCTAATCTTAGCCGTGCCATCCGCCCAGGTGCCGTTGACGGCTGAGCCGGTTGGGTTTAGGCCGCTAAAGCCGACCGCGTTGTAAGAGGAAGCACCACACTGGGTCGTTTGATTGGCACTGGCATTATAATAGGTGCCGTCGTCATAGACCGCGCGCACCAGGTAGCAGTAGGTCGTGCCGTCTACAACCGCCGCATCCGTATAGGTGGTGGCGGTTGCCGACGCAGTTGATGCCTGCGCGATCATGGTCAGTGGTGCATTGGTCTGGCTGCCACCAGTACCGCCGTAGGCGTTGGCTGCGGCCTTGACCGCAGTCGCTGCGGCAGACGTGCTAGGACCGCTGGCGCGCCAGATAGCGATCTTGTTCCAGTAGATACCACTCGGCAGCGTCCAGCTCAGGGCGGCGCTGTCGTAGGCCGTCTTACTCAGAGCGCTAAAGGTCGCAGCCGTAACCCCGTCGCCAGTCGGTGTCGGCGGTACGGTCACCTTCGACAGTTCAATGCCGGCACCACTCGAGCAGCTAGCCCCGCTACCGCAGGCCGAATTGTTGGCACGCACCTGCACATAATAAGTCTGCTTCGGCGAGAGACCAGTGATGGTATAACTCGCGGTAGAGCACGAAAGCCCCTTAGCCGCGGCAAAGGTGGCAGTGGTAAAATCCGGCGACGCCTGCGCCGTGCTGGCAGATACATCGATGCTGGTGCACTGGCCGGTAGGTATGGTCCAGTTTGCGGTGATCTGGGTGAAATCGCGGTTATTGCTAAACCCAGTGAGCGACGACACGCCGGCGAATATCGGTGCTCCTGCACTGGGGGTCGCACATTGGGTCGAAGGCGTTTGACTGCTGAGGTATTGGTAGGACTGGCCGTTCACCCAGTTGACCGCAAGCGCCCGTATGCAGATCTGCGCATTCGTGGTCAGACCAGCTAAGGTCAAGGTGTTGGTCACTCCCGCTGTGAACTCGCTCGAGGGCACCTGCACCAGGGCGCCACTCGTCGGTGCCGCTGCCAGGGTCGCCAGACCACCAGAGACTGCCGTGGTGATATTGGCGAGCACAGGTACGCCCATGGCCGCCTGGTAGTTCGCGACATTGGTCGATGTGCCTTGATAGACCCAGAGAAAGACATTGTTAAAGAGTCCACCCGTGGCCGCCGTGGCACTTGGCGCCACATAGGACAGCTGCACCGATGTCGCACTGGCGGCTGATACGGGCGCCAAGCTATCGCCCGTCGGTGCCTTGGGCGTGGTCGTGCCTTGCAGCACCGCACTGCTACCGTTAGACACCGGCGTCGAGCCCAGGGAGTTAACGGCCAGAACCCGCACATAGTAGACGGTATTTGCTGTAAGCCCAGTGATGGATGCCGTGCTAGCAGATGCACTCAAGACCTGAAAGGTGGTCCAGCTCGCTGGGGTCGGAGTGGTGGCGTAGCCCACTTCGTAGTAACTGAAGTTGCTGACATCACCGGCCGCGATCGCGCTCCAGCTCACATTCAGCTGGCTAAATCCTAAAGAAGAAATCGGCGTCGCCACCGTACTCACGCCGGCAAAGGCCGGCGCCACCGCTGTCGGCGTCGCGCACTTGCTCGACGGAGTCGAGCTGGTCAGAAACTGACTCGGCACTCCGCTCACCCAGTAGACAGCCGTGGCCAAGACGCAGACCTGCTGACCGGTGGTCAGACCGGTGATGGTGAAGGTGTTGTTGGCTCCTGCAGTGAACGCTGACGTCGGCACGCGGATGAGTGCTCCCGCCGTCGGCGCGCTGCTTAAGGTGGCCTGGCCGCTGCCCAGGGTGGTAGCGAATGTAGCGTTGCCGGTGGTCGCGATCGTGCCACCGAGATTTTGCTGATAGAGGTTAAGTTGCGCGATGCTGCCTTGATAAACATAGAGGAAGACGTTGTTATAAAGCCCACCGGCAGTGCCGCTGGCGGGTGCTGTGTACGATAAGTTGATACTCGCCGCGCCAGCGGCGCTGGCGGCGCTGAGGTTGTCGCCAACTGGCGCAAGGGGAGTCGTCGCGCCCGAGAGGACCGAGTTGGCACCATTGGCCGCGACCGGCGAGGCTGCCGCATTGACCGCGCGCACGGCGACATAATACGTGGTATTGGCGGTGAGTCCGGTGATCGTCGTACTGATCGTCTGGTAGTTGGTGATCTGGAGATTGCTGCCTGATCCCCACACTTGCCCGGTCGGCGTCGTCGCCCAGGCGACTTCGTAGTAGCTGAAGTTACCCTGGTCCGAGGCGCTGATCTGATTCCACGCGACATTAAGCTGGGTGAAGCCAGCGCTGGTGTTGGGATTGGTCACACTCTGCACGCCGGCGAATGCCGGGGCCACCAGCAGGGGCGTCCCGCACTGGGAGGCAGCATTGCTCTGGGAGGTCAGCGCGTGAGTGCCGTCGCTGTAGTAAGCGCGGAGTTGGTAGCAGCAGGGAGTGTTGCTGGTCAGACCGGTATCCGTGTAACTCAGACTGCTGCTGCCTAAGGTCGTGAACGGCGCCCCAGACACGGCCGTGATAATATCGCTGGCGGCGGTGGCCGAGCAGGCGCGCCACAGTTTGTAGCCAGAGTAGAGACCGCCATTGGTTGGCGCGGTCCAGGCCAAAGCCAACGATGTGGCCGAAGCCACGCTGACGCTGCTGATGCCCTCACCCGACGGCGCTGGTGGCAACGTAATGGCTGAGAGCACGGCGCTCGTGCCAGCGGTGAGCGGGGGTGTGACCCCACTATAAACCGCCGTGACGCGCACATAGTAGAGTGTGTTGCTTGGCAGCCCCGTGATGGCCGCCGATGTGGTGGTGATTGCGGTGATATTTGCCAGAGCCGTCGCGCCTATAAACGCTATATTGTTTGCCCATTCAACCAGATAGTAAGAGAAAGAGCCCGTGGCCTGCGGCCACGAGACGTTGAGCTGGGTAAAGCCAGGGATTCCCGCCGCATCGGTAACGGCCGAGACGCCGCTAAATACCGGGGCGGTGGCCGTGGTGGACGTCTGGACGCAGGCGGTATTGGTGTCTTGCAGATTGGAAACCGAGTAATTGCTACGCACGCGAAAGCGGTAGACGGTGTTAGCCGTGAGCCCCGTCACCGTATAGGAGGTGGTCGAAATACCGCTGGCGAGCGCCACCTGCGGCGCGGCGGAGAAGCCAGCAGCGCAGCTCCCAGGCTCGTAGGCGACTTGGAACCCGTCCCACACGCCGTTACTCTGGGGCGCGGCCCAAGCGACCGTGGCAGTGCTCAGGGCGAGCTGGCCAGCACCTGGGGCGCCGCTCGCTGCACCGGCAAAAGTCGGCGCGACGATACTATTGGTGGTGCCCTTCACCTCGACCAGGTTGCTGTCGCTAAAGACATTGGCGCCGTCAAAGTAGAAGGCGCGCACCACGACGTAATAAGACGTGTTGGGCAAGAGCCCATTGATGGTCGCCCCGACGGTCAACTGGCCCGCCACATAGGCGCCGGCAGCGCTGTAGGCCGTCCCGGACGTCGTCGCACCGGTGACATTGGTGTAAGGCGCCGCGTAGGACTCGCCCCCAGCGGCGCTGCTGACATAGATGCGGTAGCCGGTGACGTTGCCACCAGCGGGAATCCAGCTCAACACTAGAGAGTTTAGTCCAGGCGCGCCGGCGGCCGGGCTAATCGACGTCAAGCCGGAGAAGTCCGGCACCGCATAGCTCAGCGTCGTGGCACTGGCCTTGACCGTGTTGTCATCCTCGTAGCCCGAAGTATTCATGGCGCGTACGACATAGGTATAAGAGGTACCGGCGTTGAGACCGGAGACAATAAAAGCGGTCGAAGTGGTCGTGCCGATGCGCGTCGTCAGATCCGACGCCGAGTAGATGTTGTACTGTTGCAGATCACTAGATGAGGAGGCAGTCCACCTCAGCAAAATTTTGGCATTGGTCATGGTGGTGGCGGAGCTGACGCCGGCAAATACCGGCGGGGTGCTATTACCAAGCGTGGTGGCCTGGGTGCCTGGGCCAGTGAGGGGCTTATTATTGATGGTGGCCACGCACTGATAATTATAGGTCACCCCAGCACTCAGGCCCTTATCAGTGAACGCACCGCTGCCAGCCGACACTGCGGCATAGACGCTGCTCCCGCCGCGGTAGATGGTGACCGAGCTGGCCGCCGACGGAAAGTCGTAGGCGACGCTGATCGAGTTGGCGCTGAGTGCCTTGGCCCCCGTGCAGCCGGCAAAAGTCGGCTGGATTACTGGCGGCACCTGATAAATGATTACATTATTATTGGTGTCAATTTGACCATTAGGGCTCACAGCTCTGACCTGGAAGAGATAGACGAAACTGGGATCGAGGGTTTGCGTGATCTGGTAGGAGCTGCCGCCGGTTTGAGTGGCGAGCAGTTGACCGCTACTTAGCGGCAGATTCTGGTAACTAGAGGCGACATTTGGTACCAAAGTCGCTGCTGACGAACTGCTACTGGTACCGGAAGCATTCCCTGACGCATCGGTAAGCGCCAAGGACGAACCTGAGCTGAGGGCTAGGGCACCAGCTTGGACCGCCGCGAGGCTCTGCTGGGTGGAGGCCACATAAATGTTGTACTGAATTGGACCACTTGTCCCACTGGCATTCACAGCGGAGGTTAGGACAGGCGGGGTCCAGTTGAGAAACAGACTACCGGTCGCGGTGCTGGTCATGCCGGTGACACCGCTGAACGACAAGGCGGTTTTCGCTGAGTTTGTAGTCGGCGGATGATAGATTAGGACTTTATTATTGGTGTCGCGACTATTGGCGGTGCCGCCGCTCCCGACAGAACTGTCAACCGGCCACGTGGCGCGAACCTGGAATGCGGTGATGGTGCCAGCGGCCGGTGCCTCGGCGAGGGTGTACGACAACACGCCTGTGACCGACGTCAAGACGCCGCGAGCATTGACCGGTGCATCGCTCCCATCCATCGTCGCGACTGAGGTTGGGAGCGTTGCACCGGAATTATCTGCATTAGAGCTGACCAACGCCTGGGCATCGGCCGGCATCGCCCGCAAGGTACTTGAATAAACTGCGTAGGTCACGGTCGTTGGGTCGGCGACGCCAGCCACTTGGTCCCAGACCAGAACGTGTTTACCGTCCGTCGTCAGGTTCAAGCCGCCCACACCAGCGAAGGTAGGACTGCTCTGCGTCGGAGCGTTTGCACTCACACCGAGTTTCTTGGCTATAGAGCAGGAAGCGAGCAGGCAGGCGAACGCTAGGCTGCCGCAGAGGACGGCTATGCGCCTAACGATATATGTATACGGACTCATCCGCATTTCACACCTACCTCCGCGTAGTCTCCCAGCGCACTCACCCATGGACCCGCAATTGGTCATCGGTATTCGCTTTGGATACTTGATCGGCAGGTTCTGGAGGAACTTGAGGAAAAGTTGAAATAAATAAATAAATTAGCTGTTTAGATGTGGCAGATGCGAGTTGCGTCACCGCTTCTGTTACCGAAGCTCATGGGGACGGCGGTAAGCTGCAGATACCAGAAGAAGGCTGCCGAATGCGGCTGTTCCTGCGAGGGGGAATGAGCTTTCGTAAAAAGATTCGCCTACAAACGAACCTTTATTCCATCATGGACCAACAAGCTAGCCGTCAGATAGAAGCTGGTCGATCATGTAGTTTCGGGTGGTTGCCAGAAGTGACTGACCCGGGAAGCTGTTTATGGCTCCTCACTTAAATAAACATGTGTGGTCTTGCCCAGATCCGACTTTTCTTGCCCCCGAAGTAGTCCACTAAGCCAGGGGGCTATCTGCGTTGACGTTGCTTCAGGTGCCATGATCTTTAAATGCCGCCTCTCGGTGCGGCCGACCTGCAACTTGCCGTCGGATCCCAGCGCCTGCCGCTCGAACGACCACAGGTAGTCGCCAGGTGTCAGCCTCAGGGTGGCCGTAGGACGACGCAGTGGGTGTCGCTGGACGACTCGACCCCTTTGATCTTCGAGGATCAAAGCATAGCTGGCCGACTCTAACGGCCGCGTGTCACTGGCATAGAAATCCGCAGAGACGCTGATTTGCTTCATGTGCGCGTTCTGGACGCTTGGCACCATGATGTAGCGATCAGGAGGGAACTGCACGTTTAATTCCTCATGCAAGCGCTCGACGCGCAAGCCATTGACGGGGCGGTCACTCTCGGCGACGCTGCCGGAGACATGGATCATCCGTGCTTCGGACTGGTAGCGGCCATCTAGCCCCGTCACTTGTACAAAGTAGGAGCCGACCGCTGGGATGTTAAGGCGGTAGAACGAAGCTCGGGTCATCGCCACCGGCTCACCACGCGCCGCCCGGGCAGGCCAAACATAAATCTTATAGTCGTCCGGCGGTGGGATCGGTTCTTCCCATACCAAGCGGACCGATACCGGGAGGGGACCATGCAGCAAGACGCCGATTGTAGGGGAGACGAGGTTGATGCGCTTCGCCGACTGGGCCACGGCGGCGCCCTGCTTTTGGAGTTTCTGTAGTTGCAGCTCACTTAGTGCTTCGCTATCTGGGTTGGCGACGAGGGCTGCTACGCGGTGCCAGGCATCATTCCAGGTACTGAGCAACGCGCTTTCATCGGCCGGGGCTGGAGGCAGCGGCGGCAGTTTGTTGAGAAAGCGCTTAGTCAAATGCAGCGACCGAATGGCATCACTGCCCAGGCGGATAATCATCGGTGAATCCAGCACCAGGGTCAGATGACCGTTATGGGCCACCCGCATCTTATGCGCCCAGGAGCCGCCGGCTTGTTGCTGCCTGACTTGTACGGTGCATCCGCTCGTGGCTTGCAGCAGGTCGCCGGTATGCAGCTGCTGGCCCTTGGTCACAGCCCGCCAGTTGGCGCTGTTAGGCGAACGCGCATAGGCGCTGCCCTGGATTCGTAGCACTCTGAAGATGGTACCGGATAATGCGTGTTCAGCCGCGGCAGGACGGACGATGGTCGCAGCGGAGTTCGGTGGACTCGGCACGGTGTCTGCCGGAGGATTGGGTGCGACCCCGAGGCTTAGTGTGGTGGTGAGGCACATCAGGGCAGCCAACGCTACTGTAGCCAAAGAAGTTATCGCGGTGTCCCCCGCGGGCCGGCTGCGCAGGTTCATGACGCTTTGATCATCACAAGGCAGACGTCGTCGCCTGCTGGCACCCTGCCACAGTGACGACGCCAATCATCGAGGATCGAATGGACCACCTGCCTTGGTGAACGCGTCTCCGGATGCTGAAACGCCTTGATGAGTCGCCTCTTGCCATACGTGACTTGCTGGGTATCGACAGCTTCAATCAGTCCGTCCGTATAGAGTAGGAGCGACGCGCCGCGCGGGAATTTATAGCGCTTCGTGGTCGTCGGGGTGGCCTCGCCAAGGCCGAGTGGGGCCGAGCCCAGTCCGGAGAACTTAGGCTTTTCTGTGGCATCGGCTCCCTTCGGCCATTGCAGCAGCGGTGGTAAATGACCGGTCGATAAGAGTTCAATCTCGCCGGTCATGGCGTGATGCTTTACGAGTACCATGGTGGCATGCCATTGACGTCTGCCTAGGTCGCCAAGCACAACGTTCACCTCGGCAGCGAAGCGCGGCATGTCAAACGGGGCCTCTTGTCTATTCTTAAACTGGCTGAAGATGCCGGCAATCATCGCGGTGAACATCGATGACCCAGCGCCGTGCCCGGAGACGTCCACCACGGCTACCACCGTCTCGCCAAAGCGTGGGTTGTGGCAGAAGTTATACCAATCACCGGCGCATTCGCTGGCTGGTTGATACACCGCAGCCACCTCGGTGCCGCAGTCCTTGGGTAGAGCTTCAGCTGGCAGCAGATTCTGTTGAATGCCCTGGGCGACTTTAAGCTCACCCTCAAGACGCATCTTCAGGACCTGCTCAGCCATCAGGCTCTGGATGGCCTTGTCCCGGGCGATGAGGTTGGTGGCCATGGCGGCAAAGGCGCGACTCAAATCACCGAGTTCACCAAATCCGCTTGTATTTACTTTGACCGTAAAATCGCCGGCGCCGAGGCGTTTGGCGACCTTGGCTAAGTCGCCAAGTGGGGCCGTGATCCGTGTCAGCGGGATCTGTACAAGTGCGATGGCGGCGAGTAAAATCGCCATAACGATGCCAATATAGCGCAAAAATGCTGATTGTATCGATGCGAGTGCTTTGGCCTTGGTGACCTCCACGAACATGACGATGTTGGTGTGCGGGACCTCGTAGTAGAAGCCGTAGCTCGCCTGGCCGAGGCGGTTGCGAAACTCGACCTGGCCTTGACTCAGAGGCGCGTTGATAAAATGCTGCACAAGCGGCATGGCCACGACGTTGAGCGGCGTGATGGCCGGATCCGTGGCGTAGATCAGCCGACCCTCGCGGGTCATCAGGTACACCGCTCCGTCTATGCGCGCCCCGCGAACGAAAATCTGGTCGAAAAAGTCAGACGGCAGCGGCCACGCCAATAGATGCAGGTTGTTCTTAGCGGCGGCACCCGCGTTGGGAGCCCCCGTTGGCTTATAAGCCTCGGCAAGTCTGGCGACCAGCAGTTCGCCGCTATGTTCAAGGACGGTCAAGGACGGCCATGCCGCAGGTGGCGGCGTTTTATCGAGGCCAAGGTCCGCGGCGTTGGGCTCGCCGCTAAAAGCACCGCGTAGGACCCGCAGCTCGGTGCCCGTGACCAGCACCTCGCGCGTCGCGGGATCGGCATCGATAGCGACCTGGTCCGAGCGTTCGGCATGGGCGACGCCTCGCAATTGACCGAGCGTCAGCGTGCCTTGGCGCTCAAGCTCTAAAAACATAATTGCCCAGGTATCGATGAGCTTATTCTGGTAGACGATCGTCAGGGCATAATAGCCGACAGCACCACTGGCGCCGAGGACGGTGGTGGCCACAGCAAGGTTTAGGATCAATGCCAGACTCAGTCTGCGGCGTTTGCGCACGGCGCGCACAGATCCCGGTCGTAAGGCCGTCCCTGTGGCTAAGCCCCTGCCGGCGAAGGCGCCGCTCTCCTTGAGTTGCCTGCTTAGGGCATTGACGTCGTCATGTCTGGCTTCACTCATGGCTCGGCCTTTTGCGCAGGAGAATTTCTACCCGGCGATTGCGGGCCCGATTGACTAGGATGGGCCGCCCTTCAGCGTCCACTTCCGGGGCAAGTGGCATAAGACCGCCCTGACCACGGACGGAGATCTTATGCGGATCGATGCCGCTTGCGATCAGCGCCTCGGCGACTGCACCCGCCCGCACCGATGACAAAGCGAAGGTGTCACGGTAGCTCGTTGCCTTTCCGGGTAGGGGAGCGTTGGTGTGACCGACGACTTCGATCTCCACCAGGTCGTTGATCAGGCGCAGCTCGCCGGCGATCTTGCGCACGCGTTGGAGCGCCGCCGGAGTGAGCATGCTGCTACCTTGGTTGAATAGGGCGGATTCTGGCAGGATCAGTTCGACGATGGTGTCACGATCGGCTTGTCCTGTGGCTGCGGCGATGAGATCCGGATTAGTCCGTTGCAGTTTGTCTTGGATGACCTTGGTCACCGACTCGGCGGTTTTTTGGTCGGCGGTGGCTCGCTCGATGGCTTTGAGCGCCGTTGCGCTGTCGTTAACATTGAGCATTGCCAACATCATGTGGAAAGCGCGCAGTTGGCGCGCCTCCTCCGATAGCTGCTCGTCGTGGACCTTCTGATCCGGAGCTGAGAAGGCCTTTGCCATCTTTGCACTCATTTGTTCGAATTTTTTGTCGTCGATATTGGACAGACTGTAAAGAATGACGAAGAAGCCAAACAGCAAGGTCATCATATCGGCGTAGGAAATGAGCCACAGCTCGTCGCCTTCAGACTCGCCGTGCTCGTCTTCCTCTTCGAAGGTTTGGAGTAGGTCCTTGCCCGCGCTCATGTCTTAGGTTGCCCCCGGTCGAAGATCTTGTCGCCGCGTTGACTCGGTAGAAGGAAGGATTTAACCTTCTCTTCGATGAAATTCGTCGGCTTGTCCGCGGCGATCAGCATGATGCCCTCGACGACGATGCTGCGGGCGAGGGAATCTTCTTTGGTTTGCTTGGTCAGGTTCTCAGCGATCGGGATGAAGACAAAGTTGGTGAGCACGAGACCGTAAAGCGTGGCGACCAAGGCGATCGCCATGGACGGGCCGATCATGTTTTTGGCGTCGGCGCCGCCCAGGGATTGCAGCAGGGCGATCATGCCGATCGTGGTGCCCATAAGGCCGAAGGCCGGTGGAAATTTTGACATCAACTTAAAGACACGCGCTTCGTCCATATAGATTTTGAAATGCGTTTTGACCCTGGTCTGAAGCAGATCGCGCAGCTCGTCGTGGCTGACGTCGGCTTCGAGCCAAAACAGCACCTGCGCGGCGTCCTTTAGGAACGGGTCCTGAATCGCCGGAATGGCGGCTTCGAAGGCCTTTTTGCCGCGTCGGTTTGCCTCCGAGAGTACGACGATCTGTTGAATGATCGGAGCATATTCGCGCTTGTTCCGGCCAAATAGCCGCCTGACAAAGACCCTCAGCAGATTGGCAATCTGCCCGATCGGAAAGCAAATGAGCGCTACCGCAACCGTCCCACCGATGACGATCAATGCTGCGTGCAGATCGAGGACCGCCGTGGCGTTGCGTAAGGAAAAAAATATGGATATCGTCAGGACGGTCATCGCCGTCGCAAAGCCAATCAAAGTGCTGATGTTCATTGGGGTCCTCGGTTCCAGCTTGTTCCATGGCGCACAAAATCACCTGCTCATATTGCAGTCGGTCAGGCCGCATTCAAGTCGAGACCGCGTTGTTTAGGGGCGGCGGCGAGGTACTCGTCCAGGCTGCCCGAGCCTTTAAGGGCGCGGATTTTTGCCGTGACCTGCAGTCTGATCTGCCGATGCGCCTCTTTAGCCGGGCGGTCGCCGCGCGCTGTTAAGCGCTCAATCTCCTCACCAATCATCGCGCGCCGGCGTTCTGCCAGGAGGTCCGTCACTTGCGCCTTAAGACCATCGCTTAGTCCGTATAGCAGCGCGCCCAGATCGCGGTTACTGAGGTTGCCGAGAAGGTCTTCCTGGACCTCGGCGCGGAGGATAAAGAACGTGCTGAAGGTGATCATGTTGTCGCGCACATAACGTTCGAGGCGAGGGTTGGCTTTGGCCAGCTGGGCCGCCATAGTCTCGGCCAGTTCGTCGTCGAGAGCCTCGGAGATTGATTTGAACCAGCCGAGGTAGGCGCGTTGGGAGTCGTCCTTCAGCAGCGAAATCTGCGCGTCCAGGGCTACGACAATCGCGTCGTCCAAGTCGACCGCGCGCTCGACCTCGGGGACCTTGGACAAGGCGGCCATGGCTTCCTCCACCTTGTTATTGGGTAGGAGTCGCAGTGCCGAGATGATCGCGGCAAGACGAGACGGTTCAAAGTAGAGAAACAGTCGAGGTAGCAAGGCCGGTTGTAGTGCGGCCGTCACCTGGGCGAGATCGTCGACGTCGAGCTTGATCAGGCGCTCGGCGACCTTTTCGCTGATCAGGCCGCGAACGCTGCCAAACAACTCACCGAGCATCTTGGTCTTCAGCTCTTCGCCAGCCTCGAGCATGATTTCGACCTTGGGTCGGTCGTAGCGGCCACTTTGCAGGAAGTCCCAGAGCAGTATTTGGTGCTCGCGACCTAGCTTGTTAAACAATTCATTGGCCTTGTCGCGTCCGAGCAGCTCGAGGCTGACCACGGCCAAGGCGACGCCATCTGTGTCCAAAAGACGGCTGACATGGCGAAGGATGATGGCTTCGGTCGCGGGGTTAAGTCCTTCGAGGAGCTCATCGTGCAAGGTCAGGATGCGCGCATGCAGCGCTTCAACTGGCATGTTGCCATAGGCGGGTGCTGTTGGTGCAGCGTCTTTTGGCCGTTCGCCGCCCTCCAGTAACTTTTGCGCCTGGGGTGCGTCCACGGATTTGTTGGCGATGGCATCGCCGAGCTTTTCTGCTAGCAGCGGTAGGCTGTCGCCAATGCCTTGGAAGGCGTTGCCGATCACGGTCGCCGATCCACGCACGACTAGACTTGCGGCTAGCAGTGCCAACAGAATTAGGCCGCCGGCGATGATGAGCGGCAGATTTTCTTCGAAAAATCCTTTGACCCGGGGCAGGTCGGCGGGTTTGGCCGGGGGCGCGGCGGCTGCTTTGTCACTGGCTTTGTCGTCTTTCTTATGGCCATTTCGCTCGCTGCTTTTTTCGCTGGCCTTCTCGGCAGCGGCTATTTTTTGCTTGGCGTCGCGGCTGACCAGATCCAGCTCGGTCTTGGCCAGCGATAGGTCGCGCTTGGCATCGTCACGTTCGCGCCCGAGACCTTCGGCCTGCTTGGTCGCGGCTCGGGCGTCGGCTTCAGACTTGGCCAGCGAGCGAGCCAAGTCGCTCTCGGGACTCGGTAGCTCGATGCCCAGTTGAGTGAATGTGACTTGGTCACCGCGCTTGGAGTTAAGGCCGAGCTTCTTGGTCAAGAGGGCGGCAATCTTCTGCTGGGTCGGGCCGTTGACGCGTTGGGCAACAAAGACCTCGATGTCGACTTTGGTCGCAAGTGCCATGACTTCATCGATCGGCATGATGTCGATCGGCAGCGCTATGAGCGTTTCCGGTAAATACGGCAGGGATTGTTGCTCCGTTGCCGGCGCCGCTGTCGCAGTCACCGCCACTTGGAAGTCGACGGGAGCCACATGGCGTTCAATCAGTAGGCGCACCTGACGCTCCAAGGCGCGGCTGATGGGAGGTGCTAGGGAGGGGCGCACTGATGTGGTAGCGCCACTGATAGGCATGGTAGCCGCGTTGGTCGGCGTCGTCTCGATCTCAGCTGGCTCGCCGTCTTGTGCTAATGCCCACCGCGCCGAGCCACAGCTGGCCAAGGCGATCAGGACTTTAACAATGAAAATGACTCGGCTCGCCATCCTGGCTTCCTACTCGCGACCTAACCTTTGGTGATGCGGTCACGTGGTTCCGATATTTCAAACTAAACTTTGACTACATGACTATCGGGCACAAGGGCGGTAAACTTAATGTACGTGTCTCGAACGGAGGTTAAGACTGTGCTGGACCACTCACGACCTACACTGATAAGGCGGATTTTTTCTGGACTTGTTGCCACTTTATCAATGTGCTTGGTTCTTGCCTGTACGACGCCTAGCGTGACATTTAACACCACTGGTAAGGCCAAGGTGAGCGCGGTGGGCTACAATGATCTCGATGAGGTCGGCGTGCTGCTGGGAGAGACGCCGGTTACGGTTGCGCTGGACAAATTGGTTGGCAAAGCCATACGGGTCACCCAGGACGGAAAGCAGCCGCTGTACTGGATCGTCACGGATATTGCCGGTGACGATGTGCAATTAAAAATGAAGCTGCTAGACGCACCCGTTAAGGCGGAGCTTGCCAAGGGCGGTCAGTCTGGCGACAGTGCCAAGACCGCTGATAGCAAAGCGGCCACCAACCGGGTCGTGCGCCTGATGCTAAAAGCCTATCAAGCATTGTCTGGGCGCCATTTCGACTTAGCCGGTCAGCTTGCGGCGCAGGCCATGGCGATTGATCCAGAGTTGGCTGGGCCGCAGGTCATCGCTGGGATTGCGGCGATGCAGCTCGGTGATAAGGTCAGGGCTCGCGGTGCCTTGGCCAAGGCGTCGGCACTTGATCCTGGAGATGCTGATATCAGCACGCTGCTACGGGCAGTTGAATGAGCTGCCGGGCCGCGCTGGGCCGCTTAACCACCGCCGCTGCGATCATGGCATCGGCGGCATACTCTGCTGCTGGCTGTAACAACCAGGCGCTGGCGGCTGACGAGCGCGGCCCTGATATCACCTACAAGACTGGCGTGGCCGTTGGCCGTATCGGCGTCGTCCGCGACGCCGGTACCACGGCCACGTACACGATCGGCGGCGTGCCCATCGGCGCTGCGCTCAACCATGATTTCAGCCATCGTGTCACGGGATCATTTGGCGGTCAGGTGCTACTCGATATCATCAACCGCGAGATGCTGCGCCAGGGTGTTGAGGCTGGCGTCAGCTACCACCTGCTGGGGGGCTCCCGTCGCCTTGAGTACTCTGGCGACCGCGTTTCAGTCGCTGCGACGAGCAACAGCAGCGTGTCGCTGACCCTGATGGGCGGGCTCTACAACTATGCCGCCAGCGTTGACAACGGCGCTGTCAGCTTCAATGGATCGGTGTTTGAAACCAAGGCTGGTTTCGAATACCGTCGCGACCGCGACCGTGACAGTTCGTGGGGCGCAGCGCTGCTATCGACCTTGTTTACCATGCCGGCCAGTGTCAATCATCTAAAGCCTCGGGTCATCGAGCTGATGTTCTTTTTGCGGAATTAGTAACTCCGGCGCCGCGCCGGCAGGCGGGCCGTAACTATGGGTCGACCATGTCGTTGCGCCAGGTTGCTAGAAGTCACTGACCCACAACAAAATCAGTGGGTTACCATAAGTGACTGACCCCCGAGGCGGGTATCTTGACAGCATGAGACGCGCGGTTGAAAATTGAGATTGTCGAACGAATGGGTCCATGTTAACCGCTCTGGGTCGGAAGCGAGCCCATGAGATCACAAAGCTCCCCGAGATCAGGAAGGTGGCTCGCCGTGTGGAAGGTTTATCATATTCAAACAGGACGTATCGTTAAGGCCGGTTTTGACTCCGATGAGCAGGCCAAGGATTGGCTTGAGCGGCGCAAAGACC
>CAIYRB010000093.1 GCA_903928445.1 uncultured Pseudomonadota bacterium
AAAGCGTGTAAGCAGTGTGCAGCCGTAACGATGTGATGGGGGCCGATGACCGTGCCTGTGCAATATCCACCAGGGTTGTCGGGGCTAGTGCCAATGTATTCCAGCTGAACGGTAGAATAAAGCGGTCGTTTGTCCTGGCTTGCAGCCGTGGGCTCGCCGCCAACAATTTTTACGCCACTTCTGGAATCGATGTGGCGGCATCCTAAGAGCATGAAAAAAAATGAGAGCAGTGCTAAAGACATTTGTTCAAAATTAAGCATTTTTATTTACCTATGTTTGCTTGCGCACTAATTTCAATAGTAGGGCCCAGTTAGCCAAAAGCTTATCGATGGTTTCCGTTCGCTGTAGGGCCATCTGGCGAGAAAGCATCTAGAAATGTAGCGCCGAGGTCCCAGCCGAAAATGATGAACAGGACCTAAGCGGCAATGGCTGCAGGCCCCCTATGTTTGGCTAGGGCCGCAGCAACAGCCTTTAAGATCGCTCCGCCATCAGATGGCTTCGCAAGGAACCCACATTGGAATTGCGCAATGACATCTTGAACACAAGATTCATCAACCGAATGACCAGACATGATAATCGTGGGTACGTCTGGAGCAGCAGATCGAATTTTGGCCAAGACCTCCTCCCCAGATAGTCCCGGCATGTTCATATCGATTACAATCAAAGCGTGAATGGACGGATTAAATCCAGCTACCGCAGCGACTGGGTCATTAAAGACGCTAACCTCATACTGATCTTCGAGTATAGCTGCGATGAGCTCCGTAAGCATTGGTTCATCGTCGACAATCATAATATGCTTTCGTGCCGACCGAGGCGCAACTTTCATCTGAACTCCGCCCACAAGCACCGATGCTAGTTTGGCTAATAGCCCAACATCGTCTGCAAATGGCTTTTGAATAAACTGGCAATTTCTACCATTGACCAATTCAAGCACCTGCGGAACGTTGGCGCTGTCCCCTGACATGATCAACGCCGGGAAGCCGGGCGCAAGCATAAAAATCTTCGCCAAGAGTTCCGGCCCGGACATTCCTGGCATTCTTACATCGGTAATCACCGCATCAAATTTACCAGGACTAAATGCGGCAAGGGCTGCGAGCGGATCCGAAAACGTTTGCACAGAATAGCTCTCCGCGAGATAAATCTCAATTAATTCGGTCAAAAGACGCTCATCATCGACCACCATAATGCGGTTGTGGCCAAAGACAGGCACCGCAGCCATGGCCGGTAAAGGCGCCACAACCGGCACTATCACGGGTGCAGCACTCAACTCGCTGGCCGCAAATACCAGCTGAAAGGTCGTGCCGTCGCCGATCACGGATCGCACCTCGATACTTGCCTTGTGTCGGTCGATGATGCCACGAACTATAGACATCCCCAGGCCAGTACCCTTGCCGAGGTCCTTAGTGGTAAAGAATGGATCAAATATTCGTTTCATCACGTGCTCAGGCATCCCACCGGCATTATCACTGAAATTGACCTGGACCATGCCGGCTGAGTTTATGTGGCTATGAACCCTTACTTTTTTCTGACGTTCATCCTTTATGTCGTCAAAGGCATCTCGACTATTGGCAAAAAGATTTGAAATAACACTCTCGAGTTCACTAGAGTCTCCCAACACCGCCGGCAGCGCTGCCAATAGGCTAAAATCAGACGCAATATTTTTTTCAGCATATTGCGCTTCGTATGTCACAAAAGCCTGCCTTGCTATGGTATTTAAATTCAGCGCCACATAATTTTTGGTAGTTCCCTCCCGGGAAAAGCTATGCAGCTCGCTGACGATTTTATGCATGCGAATAGTCGCATCATGGATCTTATTCGAGTAAGCGAGGGTCTTTTGTGCATCTTCTGGGTGCTTTGCCAGAATCTCTGAATATCCACGAATAGCGGCCAGCGGATTGTTTAACTCATGCGCTACACCGGCACCAATCGTGCCCAAGGAAGCTAGGCGCGCTGAATGAGCGAGTTTAAGTTGCATGTCGATCCGCTCTGCTTCCATTTTTTGACGGTCTTCCATTGCATCAGTCGTGTCCATACCGATAACCATAAAGCCACCGTCTTGATGCAGACGAGACACACTTACCATAAATTGGACGGTTTTATCCTCCCGCTCAACCATGGTTTCGTACTGCACTGTGTCGGATGAACCAGCATCAAACCCCGCGATTACAGACCGTAGTTGCACATCATTTTCAGGATCCAAAAATAGGCCAGACTGAACCTTGTTGTGACGTCCATGCCATTGGCTCGCCAGCCACCGCTTATTTGAGCCCAACATATTCAATCCATCATCAAACCAAACCACGAATCCAGGAATGGCCTCTATGGCCGTCGATAATTGATCACTCTTGGACAACATATTAGCGGTCCTGGCCTTAACTAAATCCTCCTGCCGTGCAATCAATTCCTCCTGTTGGGCACCAAGGTCCCTCATTTTAGACTCGTAGTCATTGACGCCTTGCACAACATCATCAAACTCATCTCTGCGACTATGCTTACGGCTTAGTTTTAGCACCTTCGGAAATTTACTTTTTGTGTCCAACAAACTCCTAAAGTGCTCAGATAATTCAATAATTGGCCTGACAACCTGATGCTGAAAATAGGCCAAAAGCAAAAAGCTTACGACGATACTTTTCAAAAAATTGGTCAAAAATACTTCAATCGCATGCTGCTGCAACTTACGAAAGATGAAACTACGGGTGTAGCGGACCTGGATATGACCGAATACGGCGCCCTCATTCGATTTCACATCAAATTCTTTGCTAATAAGTTCGTATCTTTCCATGCCTGGCTTTTCGGCTTTAGATAGCACAACACCGTCCATGTCGACGTTGGTGATCGCGGCAAATTCGCGTACGGCCAACGCCGAATTCTCCACTTCATCAAGTGCCTTCTGATCCATATTCCAGGAAAATTTAGCGATGCTGGGTAGCGCTGTCTTTTCAAATCCTTCCAATGCGTCATCAAGTGAGGCAGCTTCACCCCGATATTCCAAGAAAAATTGAACGGCTGACGTGGCAAAAGTCGCAAGCGAAGTCGTCACCACGACCGCTGCAAGCAGACGTCGAGATAAGGCGATGCGACGTTTGATGTTCGTCAGAATTCCGGACGGTGGAAACCTTTACTCGCTCGATGCGCGTGAGGCTAGCGCAAATTGCTCCTCTACCTCGGTCGGTGTTGAGAAATTCAACGATGAGTGGGCTCGAACTGTGTTGTAGTCGTGCTCGATCCATTCATGGATTACCTGCAGGGCGTCTTGGCGTGTCGCGAAATCCTCCCAATAGACGCATTCAGTCTTCAGCCTACCCCAAAAGCTCTCGATCGGAGCAGAGTCCCAACAGCATGCTCTGCGACTCATGCTCTGGATGACGCAATCACGCCTTAGAAGCGCCCGGAAGCTCTTGGCCGCATACTGGCTGCCCCTGTCCGAATGGTAGATCAGATGCGGTCCTGGGACGCGTTCACGGCGGGCCTTCAGGTAGGCGGATGCCACCAGGTCCTTGGTCATTCGTGAGCTTGCCGTCCAACCGACGATCTTCCTGGAGTACAGGTCAATAATGCCGCAGATATAAAGCCAACCCTCTCTCGTGGCGACGTACGTGATATCGCTCATCCAGATCTGATCAGGACTATATGCGGTAAAATCTTGCATCAGATAGTTTGGCGCTACTGGCAGCTTATGGTCCGACTCAGTCGTTGCTTTGAATTTCCTTGCAAGTTTTGAGCGAATACCATGTTTCTTCATGCGTCGGGCTACAGTGCTAAGGCTGACATCGTAGCCTAGGCCAGTGAGCCGGTCCGCAATACGGGGGCTGCCGTATTTCTTTTTGGAGCCCATATGGATAGCCTCAATGGTCCGAGCGAGCTTCTGCTCTTCGATCTCAGCTTGATCGCGCCTACCGGCACGACTACGCCACTCGTAGTAGCCGCTCTTGGACACGTCGAATAGCTCGCACATCGCATCGACTGGATAGTCGCCACGGTTGTCGTCGATTGCTTGAAATTTCATTTCGGGCGCTCCACGAAGCACCCCATGGTTTTTTTTAGCAGGTCGCGTTCCATACGAGTGATACGCAGCTCCTCTTTAAGACGACGAATTTCATCGTCTTTGGGCGAGAGCTTGCCGCTTCCAGGGAAGGCGCTCGCATTATCCCGTTTATAGGCGTGGACCCACTGGCGGACCGACGGTTCCGAAGCCCCGAGTGCCTCTGCGACCTGGGCATAGCTGCGGCCCTCTTCGAGGACCAGCTTAACTGCGCCCAGTTTAAACTCTCTGTCATACCGCTTATTTGCATTCTTCTTGGCCATGTCGTGTCATCTCCGGATTGCCCCTTATACCATTTGTGGATTCTGGGTGTCCGGAATGCTGACTAGGGGCAGTTTGTCTAGTTGGGCTTCCATTCCGCTACTCCATAGCGATCCAACAACACTTTAAGCGTACCGCTCAGTCGCATCGACGTGATCTTATCGGCGACTAACTTAGCGTATTCTTTCGAATGCAAACCATTTGGCGCGAAGGCGATGAAGATCTCTGTGCTGCTGGTGCATCCGGCAGGACGGATGGTTTTAGCATTGCCACCCAGCTCATTTATATACGTGATGGTCGCATCGCGGTCGTCGATAAAGGCGCCTATACGCTTGGCCTGCAATTTTTTCACATTGATTTCAAGAGGGTTGTCGCCAGCCACCAGATCAATTCGTTTGTCATTCGCTGGATTTTTTATGTATTGATTAATCTCGGGCGTATATGAATAGTCTTTAACTGCACCAAACACGATACTATTCAATGACGTCACGGATTCAAATTTCCATTTGCTATCAGCCGCGACAAAGAAACACATGTTTTGAGTGGCCGCTGCTTCGCTTGGATAGATGAAATCAGGAGCATCTTCCTTCGCCGCGCCAACGATGCCCGTAAATTTACCCTTCCGCGTTTCGATAATCGCACGGGCCCAATTGAGTATCTTGTAATCAACTTTGTGACCGGCCGGCTCGAGGGCCATCTTGGCGATCTCGATCATGAATCCAGGTTTAGCAGCGCCGGGATCACAAGTGTAGGGACACCAAGCGTCTGCGCGCAAGCTAATGGTCTCACCTATTGCAGTGCTGCCGACCAGCGCTGTGGTAAGCGCCACTGAAAGAACTTGCCATAAAGACATCAGCATCCTCCTATGAGCAATGAAATACCTCCTTTGATGCTTAAATCGCTCGTAGGAGGACAGCATAGTGATCGGATGACGAAAAAAAAACTTGACTGTACAGTAAAACAGACTAAGGCTAGCCTGTATAACAACCCAAATTTATTGAAATAACATCAGACCTAAGCCAATTCGAGCAACAAATCCCGTCCGTACCGACGTAGCTCTTCACGTACTGAGCGGGGTCAGGGGCGAAGTAGACGGTGGGAATGTGGCCAAAAGGCAGCGAATGGCGCAGATCAAATCACGGTATTCGCGAACAGGATTGCTCAGCGCCGCAATTGGCACAGCATATGCATCGTCAAGTCTCGTAGGATTTTCACTGTACACCAATCGTGAAATCACCCTGGAGGCTTCTCATGAAATCGGATCTTCAACTTCGCCGCGATGTCTTGGACGAGCTGGCCTTTGACCCAAGCGTTGCAGCGGAGAATATCGCAGTATCGGCAAAGGATGGGGTGATAACCCTAAGTGGTATCGTGCCGACCTATGTCGACAAATACGCAGCGGAAAAGGCGGCTTTTCACGTGTCTGGAGTGAAGGCCGTGGCCGAAGAGATCGAGGTGAAGCTCGCCCATGGCAGTAGTCGTACCGACCAAGAGATCGCTAAAGCGGCGGCGGATGCCCTGCAATGGAACGTGCGCGTACCGTCCACCGTGCAGATCTCGGTCGTAGACGGTGTGGTGATCCTGCGTGGCGAAGTCGATTGGCAGTACCAGCGCGACGCTGCCACCTCAACGGTGAGCTACCTGACAGGGGTACGCCAAGTCAAAAACCATTTGGCGATTCACCAGCGGCCCCAGCCGGACGACGTCAAACAAAGGATCGAACAAGCGCTGGTGCGCAGCGCTGAAGCCGATGCGAAGCAGATTCGCGTATCAACCCAGAACGGTAAGGTCGTGCTGTCGGGTCGAGTGCGGTCCCAGGCCGAGCTTCGCGATGCAAAATGGGCGGCCTGGGCGGCGCCTGGGGTGATGAGCGTCGAGTCAAATCTAGCGATCGTCTAGGTCAAAGCACCTGCTCCATCCACCAAGTAGCTTTGTGCTTTGAGGTGGGTGCAGGCGTGGGCCGATGTAACTCTTTGTTGCAGTGTCGCCATTTTCATTCAGCTAGGGATTGGCAGGTTTGTAGCGCTAGACTTCATCTTGGTCGAACAGTACCTGAAGGTGGCGAGCAAAGCGTTCCGCCAAGGCGGTGTCTGAGAAGTCGGCGCGTGCCTTCGCCGTTTCTGCGCGGCGCAGGTCGGCTCGGTGGTCGGCTACTTGGAGGCGGCTTAGCCACAGATCGATGACGCGCGTCATGTCGCTGACGTCACCTTCTTTGAAGATGCGGTCAGTACCACCGACGACTCGCGGGATTTCGCCGGAGTCCGAGCCGATGGCAACGGCGCCAGTCGCGCGCGCTTCGACGATGACGCGGCCGAATTGCTCTTTCCAGTGTGGCATGGTGCGGCTCGGGACAATCAAGAGATCGACGCCGCGGAAAAAATCTGGCATCTGCTCCGCTGTCAGGGCCCCGACGAAGGCGATATCTAAACCCCGCTGGCGCAAGTCCGCGCAAGAATCAGCGATTTGTGCGGCCAATGGCCCAGCTCCAGCAATGCGCACGGCACAACGCGGCGCCCAATGCGCTGCGTTTAGATCCAAGCATTGTAATAGGTCGAGAAGCCCCTTGGCTGCGGTCAGACCTCCGGCGTAACCAAGGGTAGGCAACGTCTTCGCTTCGAGTGATCCAGGGTTAAAACGCTCAGCATCAAACCACAGCGGAAAGTCGATGATCTTTCCCCGGTAACCATGGTGTCTCAGCACCGCGTCTTGTTCGCGCCCGAGGGAGAGAATGGCGGCACAGCGACTAAACATAAAGGACTGAATTAGGCGCAGGGGAAGCGGCAGGTCTTTGACGATGTTCTGCAAGCCAAACAGAATAAACGCGATGCTTTTGTCGCGCAGCAACCAGGTCGACCACCAGCAGGCAAGGGCCGTCACAGAGTATGGCTCGGCCATACAGAGCACTATGCGGCGCTCCGCGTGCGCGGCGATGTCGCGGCGAAAGAACGCTTTTAGCGCCTTACCGAGGCCGCGAAAGACGACGACTTGAACATGGGGCTGCCATGCTCGCAAGATGAACCAGGGATACCTGGTATCGTCCGCGCGAAACGGCGGGTTGAATGGGGCGCAGTGGACTAGCTGCTGCGCTAGCTCACGGAACTCAGAGGGAGCTGCAAGAGCGATACGCAGTTGAGCCGCTGCAGCCATCTTGACAAAAAAGCCGCGGTAGCTTTCAACGACTAGGCTTTGCCAGACGACAAACAATGCGAGGTGAGGTTCCCGCTTCACCCAGGCTTCTCGGCAGCTGGCGTGTCACGAGCCTTTTGCGCCCGCCTCAGTCCGGATTGCAGCTTGGCGTCGTCAGGGACGGCGTGCAGGCCCGCTTCAAACTGTTGGATCGCAAGGGTCAGCTGGTCATTTTTGAGGTAATAGAGTCCGAGGCGATAGTGGGCCTCCGCATAGTTAGGATCGATCTTTATGGCTTGTTGATACTCGTGGATCGATTCAGCCTCTTTGCCTTGCCAACGCCAGATATCACCAAGGTAGTAGTGTGGGGCGGCCAAGTTGGGATTGATCGCCAGGGCTTTTTTCAGGTTGAAGCTTGCCTCTTTTTGTTGGCGCAGATGGAAGTAGGCGATGCCGATATTCGAAAGCGCGTCGGCCGCATCAGGCTTGATGCCTAGTGCTGAGTTAAAGTAGGTGATCGCCTTACTAAACTGCTTGTCGCTAAGGTGGATATTGCCCAAGGCGTTATAGACGCTAAAGTCACGGTCACCTTCGGCGATGGCTTTCTCGTAGTGGGAGCGGGCTAGGCTCAGTTGGCCTTGGGCGAAATGAATATCGCCAAGGACGCGGTTGGCTTCGCGGCTGTCGGGGGCTAGCTTAAGAGCGATTTCGAGGTGCTCTTGGGCGGGGCCGGGTTGATTGGTGTTGCGCAGGGCGAGGCCTAGCAGGGCGTGGCTTTCAGCGCGTTGCTGCTGACCTACGCTACCGCCGTCGCCGAGGCGGACGGCTTTTAGCAGATAGGGTATGGCCTCAGGATAGGCGCCTTTGCGCACGAGTAGCATGCCGAGTAGGCGCAGCGATTCCTCGTTATCTGGCGCTAGCGCGACGGCTTTGGCGAAGTTGGTTTCAGCCGAGCCGCGGTCGTTCAAGGTCAGGTAGGTCGCTCCCAGTCGCTCGTAAACTTGGACCATCGACGGTGCTAGCCGCAGCGCCTTGCTGTAGTACTCGGTGGCTTTTTTAGCGTCCCCATGCAGGCGCTCGATGTCGCCGAGGTTAAAATAGATCTCTGGGGCGAAGGGATTCGTCGGTAGAACCTGCAGGTAATCCTCTCGGGCCTGTTGCCACTGACCTTGACGCATCGCGGCATCGGCGATGACCAGGTGGGCAATGGGGCTAGATGGGTTAACCACCAGCGCATGCTGCCAAAGACTGGCGTTGGTTTGCCAATGCTTCAGCTCGCGCACGGTCAGAACAGCACACAAAGCCAAGGCCGAGGTTAGAATCACGGGAGTCCACACGCGGCGCGAGCGATGGGCGATAAAAGCAAGCAGCAAGGATGGCCCGAGAAGAGCCAAATAGGCATAACGATTGGCGACGGTCGATGTCTGCTGCGAGGCGAAGTAAATCAATCCGAGTACTGGCCCCAGGGCGGCAACAAATGTCAGCAGTGGAGCACTGTACCAGGCACGGTCTTTGCCGCGTGTGGAGCAAACCGCCAAGATGAGGACCGCCGGGATGATCCAGATGAGGTAGCCCCACCAGTGGGCCTGCAAGATCTGTGGTGCGCGGCCATAGTCGGGACCGATGTTGATCGGCACCAGGGTTTTAAACAGGTAAAAGCTTAATGCGTCACCCGCGACTACCGGCTTCATCCACAGTGGCAGGATGTTTGCCAGGACCTGGGCCGGTTGGCTGCGAATGGTCCACAGCGCTGCCGGAAGGCCCAGAGCCAACCACAGTCCCAGTCGCCAGGCCGGAGCCTTGGCTTTGTAAAGAGAGGTTTGTTTAGGCAGAAGTTGGGTGAGAAGCCAGGCCAATAAGGGAGTGACGATCATGGCCGTGTCGGTCAAGACAGCCAAACCAAACGCCACGGTGGCGACGCCGTAGGAGCGTCGACCCTGGCGGCGGCGAGGCCCGTCTTGAAGGCTTCGCACGTAGACCAGGTATTGCCACATCGCCACCAAGGCGAACAAGCTTCCGAGCAGGACCTTGAACGCGGAGGCATAGGCCACGGCCTCGGTCTGCAATGGATGCAGAGCGAACAAGGCTGCGCCGATAAAGGCGGCCCCCTCTGATTGCAGCAGTAAGGCGAGGATAAGAAACACCACCAAAGTCGCAGCTAAGTGTAAGCCTAAGCTGACGCTGTGCAGGATGCGCGGCCAACTTGGGTTACTTTCGCCACCGGGAGTCCACCGCATTAATCCGCGCCATACCGCAGGGGCGATCGGCTCATAACGGTGGTGTACCTGTGGTTGCCATCGAGCTTTGCTGGCAAGCTCGATGCTGCGTTGGTCGTTCCAGACTAACTCGGCCTTGGGTTGGGACCAGTACACTCCACTGGTGGTGACCAGGAGGAGGATCGAATAAATCAGTTTGCGCACGTTCGCCTCTTCGCTCACTGGGGACCCCAGGTGGGTCGGAGTTCGAGTTCATGTGGTCTGGTTTTGGTGTACCACAGCCTCGCTTCAACCCGCCACCAAGAGGTTCCCGGCGGCTTTTAACCTAGGTTGCAACCTGCAGACGCACCGTGAATTTGCTGCCGATTCCGACGCTGCTCTCGACCTGAACGTCCCCGCCCATGGCGGCCGCCAGGTGCTTGACGATGGAAAGGCCAAGGCCGGTGCCGCC
Organism: uncultured Pseudomonadota bacterium; assembly: GCA_903928445.1. Lineage (GTDB taxonomy): Bacteria > Bdellovibrionota_B > Oligoflexia > Oligoflexales > CAIYRB01 > CAIYRB01. The sequence continues at coordinate 10,097 of CAIYRB010000093.1, forward strand.
TAACTCGCGAGACCTGGCTTTATCGACGCGGTAGAAGCGCTCAAAGATCCGGTCGAGGTGTTCTGGAGGGATGCCGATCCCGGTGTCTTCGACTTCCAGCCGTGTTTGCGCGCCTTTGGCGCTTAACACAACGCTGACACGGCCACCTTCAGGGGTGTACTTGATGGCATTGGTCAGTAGATTGTCGAGCACCTGGGTCATCGCCTCGCGGTCGCCCATGACTAGCTGCGGGGTGCTGATGCCGCTGACTTTGACCCGAAGGGACTTCTGCGTGATCACGTCTTCGTTGCGGGCGATGACCGATGAAATCACTTCGCACCAGTCGGTGGCCGTCAGTTTTAAGGATTCCTCTGTCGCTTCGATCCGAGCCAGGCTTAGCAGATCTTGCACGAGGTTGCTCAGGCGCTCGGAGTTACGCTCGATTTTTTCGAGAAAACGCAGGCTGGTGCGCGGCTCATTGATGGCGCCGCTGAGCAGCGTTTCGACATAGCCTTTGATCGAGGTCAACGGCGTTTTGATTTCGTGCGAGACATTGGCGACGAAGTCCCGGCGCACCGTTTCCAGTCGGTTCAGCTCGGCGATCTTGCTGGTCAGCTCGGCGCCAAGGCGGTTTAGGGTGTCGCCTAGGCGACCTAGCTCGTCATCGGTGATGGTCCGGACTTTTTGCTCATAACGGCCGCTGCGCATGGCCTCCGCCACTTGCACCATCTCCCGAATGGGGACGGCGACGCGGCGGGCCAGGTTCCAGCCAATGCCAAGGGCCAGGACGACGCCCAAGCTGGCGATGAGCAGCATCGTCCAGCGCAGCTGCGACAGCTCACCGTGGATCTTATCGGTGGACAGCGACACACGCACCACGCCTTGCATGGTGCCATCTTCGGCCCGCACGGCTTTGGCAAGGTAGAGCAAGGGTTTGCCTAGGGTGGCGCTTTGCCGCTCGGAGAAGCCAAAAGGCTGGGTCAACGCCTGTTGCACCTCGGGGCGCAGCAGATGGTTTTCCATGTCGCCGGCAACCCCCTCGGAGTCGGAGATCACCTTGCCGTCACGGGCGATCAGGGTGATACGCGTATTGGTGTCGGCGCCAAGACGGCGCAACTGGGCATCGCCGTCCGGCAGCTGCCCGGCCATGGCCTGGCGAGCCAACGGCAGAAGAAACTCGGCCTTTGCCTGGAGGTTTTCTAAGATGATGCCATGAATCGTTGACTGGATTCGGTAGAAGCCGATCCAGCTGACCATGATCGTCGTGATAAAAAACAGTACGGCAAAGGTCAGGTAGGTCTTCCAAAAAAACCGCGAACGAAAGGCGCTCATTCGCGGCATTTATAACCCACACCTCGTACCGTGACGATAAACTCCGCCTCGTCACCGAGCTTTTTGCGGATCGCCCGAATATGGACATCGACATTGCGGTCGATGACGTAGGCTTCGCCGCCGGTGATTTTCTCCAGGAGCTGTTCGCGGGTAAACACCCGTCCTGGTCGGGAAGTCAGTGCGGTGAGCAGGCGGTATTCGGCAAGGGTGAGGGCCAAAGGCTCTTGAAAGAGAAAGACCTCGTGGCGCTCTTGGTCGATCGTGACGGGTCCAACGGTGCGCCTGCCGTTGCTGGAAGCGGCTGGCGACTGGCGTGGGCGCCGCAGCACTGCGCGGATGCGGGCGAGGAGTTCCTTTGGGCTGAAGGGTTTAGTGACATAGTCGTCGGCTCCCATCTCAAGGCCGATGACGACGTCGCTCTCTTCACCCTTGGCGGTCAAGATGACGATGGGGATTTCTTGGGTCTGTGGGTGCGCCCGCAGCTTGCGGCAGACACTCAGGCCATCAAGGCCAGGCAGCATCAGGTCCAAGACAATCAGGTCCGGTCCTAGCTGCAAGGCTTGACTCAGTCCCAGCTCACCGTCGCCGGCGACCACGACTTTATAGCCTTCGCGTTCGAAGTTGTATTGCAGCAGCTCGGAGATGTCGGCATCGTCCTCGATCAGCAAGATCTTCTCTTCCGTCAGCTGCATCAGTGGCTCCGTTTTGCGGCGCGAATCCAAGTTGTTGATGGTGGCGATCGAGTTCATGGCATCCTCTTGCGGTGGGGCCCAGTTTGGGGCGCGTTAGCCGAATCGGCCTGAAACATAATCCCTGGTCAGCTCTTGCTTTGGCGTTTCGAACACGCCGTCGGTTGGTCCAAACTCGACCAGCTCGCCTTGGTACATAAAGGCGGTATAGTCGGAGACACGCCGCGCTTGTTGCATATTGTGCGTGACGATGACGATGGTGAAGCGCTCCTTGAGCTCAAGCAAAAGGTTCTCGATCTTCAAGGTCGACCCAGGATCGAGGGCCGAGCAGGGTTCGTCCATCAAGATGACGTCTGGGTCCATGGCGATCGCCCTAGCGATGCACAGGCGCTGCTGTTGACCACCAGATAAAGCCAAGCCGCTTTCGCCGAGTTTGCCGGCGACCTCATCCCACAAAGCGGCACGGCGCAGCGAGGATTCAACTAGCTTGTTGTAGTCGCCTTGAAAGCCATTGATGCCCGGCCCCCAGGTGATATTTTTGCGAATCGACGTGGGAAAGGGATTGGGCTTTTGAAAGACCATGCCGATTTGCCGTCGCAGCAGAACAGGGTCGGCGTCATCGGCGTAGATGTTACTGCCGCGAAAGAGGATCTCGCCGGTGACTTTGGCCGAGGAGACGAAGTCGTTCATGCGGTTCATCGAACGCAGCAGGGTGCTTTTGCCGCAGCCAGATGGACCGATGAGGGCAACGATGGTGTGCTCAGGGATTTTCAGGCTGACATCTAGTACAGCGCGACTGGTGCCGTAGGAGACGTTGACATCTTTGACTTCGATCGCATACGGAGCCGAAGGCTCAAAGACGCTCGCTTGGTCTTTGCCAGCGTTTACCATTGCGCTTTCCTCTGGTAGCGCATCCGCAGAAAGATCGCTAACGCGTTGACGGTGAGAAGTAGAGCCAAGAGAACGATGATGCCAGCGGCGGCGGTGACGTGAAATTCGTCTTGCGGTCGTGCGGTCCAGTTGAAGATCTGGATGGGTAGCACGGTAAATGCATCCATCGGTGTCTCTGGCACAAAGGCCATATAGCTTAATGCACCAATCATGAGCAGTGGGGCGGTTTCTCCGACAGCACGTGACAATGACAGGATCACCCCGGTGAGAATTCCCGGTAGAGCCGACGGCAGGACGTGGGCGCGGACCGTCTGCCACCGGGTTGCACCAAGACCAAAGGCGGCGTGGCGAATCCCCGTCGGAATGGTCTTTAAGGCTTCACGCGAGGCGACGATGATGATCGGCAGGATCAGCAGGCTCATCGTCGCAGCTCCTGCGAGCAGGCTGCGGCCAAAGTTGCATATCCGCACGAAGAGCATCAGCCCAAGCATGCCGTAGACGATCGAGGGCACGCCAGCAAGGTTGGCAATGTTGATATCGATGAAGCGTCGCAGCTTCGAGTCGGCGGCAAATTCCTCAAGGTAGATGGCGGCACCGACGCCGATCGGCACCGCGATCGCTGCGGTCAGAACGGTCAGATAGGCCGATCCCCACAAGGCTGCCTTGACTCCGGCCTTGGCTGGGAAGCGCGACGGGAAACTGGTGATAAAGGACCAGCTGACACGGCCTAGACCTTGCTCGGCGACGCTTTGCAGCAGGTAGATCAAGGCGGCGACGGCGAGCAAGGTGGCCATCAAAGACGTGAAAAAAAACAGCTTCGAGCTGAAGGCTCGCCAGCGGTGCCGTGGTTTCCAAGTTGCTCGCACGACGGTTTTAGCCGCTGCTTTTTCGCCCGGTATTCGCAGAGAGCCTCCGAATATCGCTGAGTTAGTGGGGGTCATGCCGTGGGTGTTGCTCATTCGTAAACGCTCCGAAAGCGCTTAACAAGCGAATAAGCCAACATGTTGAACAGCAGCGTGACGACAAGCAGCAGCATACCCACAGCAAAGATGGATTTGTATTCAATACTGCCTTGGGGGGTATCGCCGGTGCTGACTTGGACAATGTAGGAGGTCAGGGTCTGGATGCTTTGGAGGGGATTTAAGGTTAACCGGGGGGTCGACCCTGCGGCTAAAGTTACCGCCATGGTCTCACCAAAGGCGCGCGAAATGGCCAGGATGAAGGACGCGATGATCCCGGACAAGGCTGCAGGCACGGTCACCTGCAGCGAAACCTCGCACTTGGTGGCACCCAGAGCATACCCTGCCTCTTTGACAGAGCGCGGGACCGCGCGCAGGGCATCATCACAGAGCGATGCAACCATCGGCAAGACCATGATGCCGACCACGATCGCGGCGCTGGCAGCATTGAACACCTCGGTATCTGGCAACATCCGCTGCAGAGTCGGCGTGACCACTGTCAGGGCAAAGTATCCGTAGACCACGGTGGGAATGCCAGCCAGGATTTCAAGCAGCGGTTTTATGCAGGCGCGAACCCCGGGGGCGGCAAATTCGTTGAGAAATAGGCCGACGCCAAGTCCCCCGGGGATGCCGATCAGGCCGGCCCCGGCGGTGATCAAGAAGGTGCCGCCGACCAGAGGCCAGATGCCGAACTGCCGCGGTTCGAACATCGGCGCCCAGGTGGCTGAGCCGAAGAACTCCCGTATCGAGACGGTGCGAAAGAACTCGATGGTCTCACTGAGCAGCACGGCGATGATGCCAATCGTGACGATCACCGACAGGCTGGCGCAAAGAAAGAGCGACTTCTTGACGAAGGCTTCTTCTAAACGGGCGATTCTGACTCGACTCGTGCTCAGAAAAACTCCAGGCTCGGGTTGGCTAAGCTGGCCCCGTTCGGCCAGCTGTCAAAGTCCAATCAAAAGCTCAGTGCACTCAGTGCGAGCTCTGCCAGACGCCGACTTTACGGGCGCTGTAGCGGGCATTAGCATCGTCGGCCATCTTCTGCGGTACAGCGGTGTAGCCGACCGACTTGCCGATGTCCTTGGCATTTTTCAGGTAGTACTCGACGAAGGCGTTCACTTCGCCGCGTTCGGCGGACTTTTTATTGACTGTGATAAACAGCGGTCGCGACAGTGGGTAGCTACCATCTTCGATGGTCTTACCTTCTGGTAGGACGGGAGCCTGTTTGCCGTCCTTGCTGATGGCGATGGCCTTCACCTTGTTTTTTCCTTCGAGGAAGTACGCGTAGCCGAAATAGCCGAGGGCGAATTTATCGCCGGCGACGCCACCGACCAAGGTGTTGGTATCCGCAGCTGCATTGTAGTCGCTGCGCGACGCCTTGGCTTTGCCGTTCACTTCTTCGGTGAAGTAATCGAAGGTGCCGTGCTCGGAACTAGGGCCAAAGAGCTTGATCGCTTGGTCTGGAAAGGATGGATCGACGTCCTTCCAGGTTTTGACTTTTGAGCCCGGTTCCCAGATTTTTTTCAGTTGAGCAAAGCTCAGGCTTTTGGCGAAGGTGTTGGAGGGGTGGACCACCACGGTTAGACCGTCGTAAGCGACCGGCAGTTCCATCAGCTCAACGCCAGCAGCTTTGCACTTGGCGACTTCGTCGGCTTTGATGGCGCGGGAGGCGTCGGCAATGTCGAGTTCACCGGCGCAAAACTTCTTATAGCCAGCTCCCGTGCCAGCGGAGCCGACGGTGACTTTGACGCCTTTTTGGCCCTTTTGGAACTCTTCTGCCATAGCTTCGCTGATCGGGTAGACGGTACTGGAGCCATCGATCTTGACCGTGCCAGCTAAGTCAGCCGCAGTGGCGTGGCTGCCGTGGAGTAGCATCGTTGCGGTAGTCAGTGCCAGGCCGGCGCCGCGTAGGTTTTTGGGTGCAAACATCATTGAGAATCTCCATTCCATTGTTGCAGATAATTCAGGGTCGGGAAGGTGGCCGAACCTCTGATGGACCGTGCTCCTGAGGTACAGGTTAAATGGGGAGACTTTATAAAGATATCATAAAGATTAGGTAAATCCGCTTCCCTAGCGGCGCCTTATTGACGTCAGGGGCCATCGTCCCGGCCTCCTGCGGAGGGAAGCCGGGCAGGCGGGCATGACAGGCCCCCCCCCCGCGCACGGTATGATGGGTAAATCATACCGACTTTCTGATTTCCAACCAGTCTTCATCGCTACATGCTTCCATCCGGAGGAGTCTATGCTTTATCGGGCCAAGGGTGCTATTCGTTTGCTTCTCGCCGGTCTGGCTGTGATCACCGCCGGTTGTGGCGGTAAGAAGGCCGAAGGTGGCGGTGGTGGGGTCGCGGAGTTGCCGTTGGCGGCCGCTTTTGCCAAGGCGGCGCAGACTAGCGGCGTGCCGGAACGCCTGTTGCTGGCGACGGGCTATCTCGAGTCCAGGTTGTCGCCGGTGAACGCTACGGCGAACTACGTGAACATTACCGGCGGCAAGCAGGCGGTGGCACGTGGGACCTTGCTGACGCAGACGGCCTTTGGCAAGACCCTAAAGGACCTTGGCTTGGATCCAGCCAAGCCCGAGTCGAGTCACCTCGATGTTCAGGTCGATGCCTACGCGCGGTGGGTGCAAAACAAGCTAAAAACCGCGGGTGCCAGCTTGACGGCCGCTCCGGCGACGCCCGATGAGAAGTTTCACTGGATCACTAGCATCGCGCAGATGCAGCGCGAAGGTTTGGAGGAGCGCCGCAATGTCCAGATCCTGTTTGCCCGGGAATTGATCCAGATTTTAAATCAGGGCTTCGTCTGGCAAGACGAGAGCAGCGGTGAAAAGCTCGAATTGACCAAGGAGCCGGAGTCGATCGACGTCAGCAAATTTCCGAGCAATGGTCAGGCCTGGTTTAATTTAGCTGCCCCGACCAGTCCGATCTTTGGCGTCAGTTTTTTGCCCTTGGTGACCGTTCCGCTCGGCGAGTTTGTCAATAAGCCAAAGCACATCGAGGTGATCCACTGTCCTTTGACCTTGTCGGCTTGTTTGGAGCTGCAAACCCGCACCAAGGAGAGCGATGTCCATTTGGCGGCGCACTACATCATTCCGCCGATCGACCAAAGCAACGACGCAACGCTGAATAAGGTCCTACAGGTCGCCGATCACAAACAGGTCCTGATATTGACCGACCACAAGGGCAGCAACACACCGGTCGAGGACGCTATCATCATCATGCTGGTCGGTAATTCCGGTCGGCTTATCGCCGGATCGCGGCAGCCGGCTCTGCCCAATTGGTTTAGCGACTTGCAGCTGCGCGCCATGGGGCAGCTGATCAATGATGTGTGTACCTTGATGGCGCAGCAAGACTCAGGGGTCAACCGCGATCAGTGTCGTAGTGCTAGTGATGATCAGGGCGTCCACTTTCGCTATCAGGACAAAAGCGAGGAGTATCGCTGGGGCGACATCGCTGACTTCGATCCGACCATCTTCTCCGCCTATGTCAAGAGTCCTGGTGGCCTAGGTACGGAAATCAAGTTCGATTTCCCTGGTGGCAAGCATCAATTTCAAGCCGGTGATCCGTTGCCGCTGTCCCTGCTGTTTGACTCCACGGCGCGAACGCTGGAACTCGAGCGCCTCAACCGTTGCCCTAATGGCAAAGTCGTGTGGGAGCCGCTGCAGACTCTCCAGGTCCGGGGCCTGACGGCGCTGTCCTTGACGCAGGCCTTTCATGACAGCGGAGCTAATCGCAACGGCGATCAATTCTTTCGCATCCGCGCTTATGGCAGGGACAGTCATCTCATCGGCTGGTCGATCGATGAGGTCCTGCAGCACGGCTACGAGACGGAGGTAGCCTATGCTTCGGACAAGTTCTGCACCAATTAAGGCCACATCAGGTAGCGATTGTTTTTTGGTCGGTCCATAGGGTGGACGCCGTCGCGAGGTGCCACTTCGTCGATCAGGTTGAGTTCGTAGTAGTCCATGAAGGTAGTGTCGCCGTTTTGATTCACTAGCTGCAGGGTGTTGGCGTGACGCGGATTGATAGCCTTGACCTCAACTTGATCGCCGTCGCGAAAATCATCACTCTTTTTCTGGGTCAGCTCGACGATGTCCGTCGGCAGCATGTCGTGCAGCTTTGGCGGTGGGACGCGGCGGATAGTCTGCATCTTGCCGTTAAGGTCCTGGTAGGTGACCTTGTACGGGGTGCGGTCAAAGCGAATTGCATCGTCTGCCATGTCGTCGCCTCTTGCAACCTGACGGAGACCGTTGTGGTTTCCGCCTGATGTTGACGATCGGCGAACGTGGCTTGACCCTTAAGGCCAAATTTGAAGAAGCTTGTGATGTTCGACTATTAAACCAGACGAAGGCGAGGGCGGGGGGCGCCTCGCAGGACGCTGATCAGATGATTTCCCGGCCAGCGATATACCCGGTGCTGCGGGTGTTGCAGCCGCAGGTGCGGTTACCGGCCGACTCAAACAGGGTGCTGCACGAGATGCAGGTGCGGACCTTGATCCGAATCGGCGATAGATTGGCGAGGCGACGGGCATGATTTTTTAGCTCGATATCCTTGACCACGGACGGTGGTAGCCGTTTTACTTTGTTAGACTGATAGTCCTTTGGCAGGTCAAAGTTCATGCGGTCGCCCTTTTTGTTTACACAGCGTACAGGCAAGGTACGTTTTTAATAATCTTAGGGACGTTAATTTTGCATAAATGCAGCCAAATGTCAATGTTTTATCGTTTTAATAGTCTCTG
>CAIYRB010000094.1 GCA_903928445.1 uncultured Pseudomonadota bacterium
CGTGTTGTGCATGCCGCTGAGGTCGATCCCAAGGAGTTCTTCACCGTCGTCTATCAGAGCCTCATCGGCCGCGATCAAGGCCCTCGGTTGCCTGGATTCCTAAAGGAGATTGGCCAAGAGCGGCTACTAGAGTTATTATCTCGGGCATGAACACTCACGCCTTTAGATCGTTTGCTGTCATGGTTTGCTTGGCCGCCTTCCTGGGTGGCTGCACCTATTTGCAGGAGCTGGTCGGTCTCGGGGTGCAGCAGCCCAAGGTACACCTGGTCGATCTGACCGTGGCCAAGGCGAATATGACATCGATCGAGTTCTTGGTGTCACTACGCGTCGATAACCCCAATAGCTTTGATATCAGCTTTGCAAAGCTGCGCTACAAGCTGACCGCCTCTGATTCCCAAATTGCCGGTGGCACCATGATGCAACACGTGACGGTGCCAAGCGGCGGCCAGGTTGTGGTCAAACTACCCCTAAGCGTCGACGGTAACAGTGTGCTTAAGGTGCTTCATGACCTCCTTACCAAATCCACCGAGACCTACGCTGCGCTGACGGCAACGGCTGATTTCGACACCCCGTTTGGCGCGATGGAAGCCCATTTTGAGGACAAGAGGCCGCTGCGGCAGATCGCTGGATTTTAAACTTATCTAGCCATTGTTCGCCAAATGACCTAGGCCCGGTCACGGTTTTGTCCTCATGAACCCTTTGCACCGCCCGATAGGGTATGGGCACTGACTCGAATGAGTAGAGGGTTTATTTATGCGTTTTCCTACGATCAAATCCTTGGCGACCTTCCTGCTGGTTCATTCCTTGTTTGGCGGCGAGCTAGCCCAAGCGGTGGACCAGAGCGAGATTAAAATCGAGGGCCGCTGGTCGGTCGTTGGCGTCATTGCCGGTGAACCTAGCGCGACTGGCAAGGTCACGGGGATCGCCGTACTCCGCAGCAACCTCAGCAAGAAGACCTATACCCTTTCGGTCGGCGACTCGGTACCAAACGAGTTTGGCTTTATCTTGCAAAGCGTGCAAGCGCACTCGGTGCAAATCGCCAGCGCCGGCGGCAACGCTGTAACCTTACACTTTGCCGACACCCTGCCAGAACCCACCACCGAGGTCAGCAGTGATGCACCCGACCGGGCCAGGCGTTTTCTCGACAGCTACTACCGCGGCTTCAACCACAACCGCGGCGACCAAGGCCGTGGTGTCGCCTTTGACGACGAGGACGACGGCGACGCTCTGTATATGCCGCCTCCGGCCGTAACGGGGGCTCCGCGCCTCTCCACCAGCCATGACGAAGTGATCAGAAGCACGGAAGTCTATCGGCCAAGAACCTATAAGATGGACGAGGACGGCGACGGCTTTACCGTCAACTTTGATGATGACGCTGCGCCCTGAGTGAGCGACGTGAACTGCTCGGTATTTGGTTTAGTTGGCTAGCATTCCTATCAGCGCCCCGCACAGCACCACACTCCAAGTCGGCACACGGTCAGACAGCAGCAGCGCCAATGCGACCAGGGCAAAGGCGATATCCGCTACGCCGTGCACCGTGCTCCCCCAGATGGGCCCACAGAAGGCAGAAGTCAGGATGCCGACGACGCTGGCGTTGATGCCTTTTAGCGCCGCCTGCATTGCCTGAGCACGGCGCAGTTGTTGCCAAAACGGCAGGACCCCACAGATCAGGAGCATGCCTGGTAGAAAAATCGCGACTAAACAAGTCGCCGCTCCGGTCCACCCAGCCAGGTCGGTCTTTGCCACTGCACCGATGTAAGCCGCGAACGTAAACAACGGTCCCGGAACGGCTTGCGCCACGCCATATCCAGCCAGAAATAGGTCTTCAGAGAGGATGCCCGACGACAACACCTGCGACTGCAACACCGGTAGCACCACATGACCGCCGCCAAAGACCAGCGCGCCGGTACGGTAAAAGCGCTCAAATAACCACAGGCCGCTGCCTGGACCTGCAGCAAACACCGGTAAGCCGAAGAGGATTAGTCCGTACGTAACAAGCAACAGGACTCCCGTCCGGCGGCTTAACGGCGCCTTGGCGCCTTCACGAGGTTGTGTTGGCTCGCTGCGACATAGCCAATAACCAAAGCACGCCCCAGCAACGATCGTGGTGATTTGCCCAGCCGCTGTCGGCAGCAAAAATGCCAAGACCGCTGCACCGACCGCAATCAGCGCTGTTGCCGCGCTGCGGCATAAACTCTTACCCATCCCCCAAATGGCCTGGGCGACGACGGCCACCGCGACGAGCTTCAAGCCGTGTAACCAGGCTTGGCTGATTGGCACACCCATCCGCGTCATGCCTAAACCAAAAAGAACCAAGGCCGCAGCCGACGGCAAGGTAAATCCAAGCCATGCTGCGACTGCTCCGAGAGCGCCGCCCCGGCAGAGGCCGATGACGGCTCCCACTTGGCTGCTAGCGGGCCCAGGTAGGAACTGCGCGAGGGCGACCACATCGGCATAATCATGCTCGCTCAGCCAGGACCGGCGGCGGACAAACTCGTCGCGGAAATAGCCCAAATGTGCCACTGGGCCGCCGAAAGACGTCAGGCCCATGCGGAGAAAAGCGAGGAAGATGTGCCACGGTTCCGAGGCCAGTGAGGGTGGTGATGACTGGACACGATCCTTCGACATCGAATTTGTCCCATCAGGAAAAGGCCTGGACGGAGGTAGCCCTAGGGAACCGATTCCGTATTCGTTTGCCACAGATTTAAAAGCCCTCTAGGCGCCTTTGCCCAGCAGGGCCCTCGCCACCCCTAGCCCCTCCTCCGCGCTCCGCCACTCACCATTGCGGTAGCTTCGCTTCAGCGCCTCTAGCACTTGACCCATCTCAGGTCCGGTCGCCATGCCGAGGGCTTTGCTCAAGTCGCGCCCCGACAGCGGCAGCTTAGCCCGCCGCAGGTGGCCATGCTTCAGTTCGGCTTGGTCTATAGCTAAAGTCGCAGCTTTTAGTCCAGCATCTGCGTTCCATATCGGCGCATAGATCTGAGTCCATGCATCTGCGCCTCCAGCTTGCTCACACCGGTCGACCAGGTCGAGGAGGTCTGCGGTCTGCTTAAATGCTGACACCTTGAGCAGCTCGGCACCTTGGGCGAAGAACGCCAGCCGTTTGCCGTCCAGATTGGACAATCGCAAGCGTTCAGCCAGCCGCAGTAGCCCCGCTGCGTTTAAATGCGCAAAACGCAGGCAGATCCCGCCAAGGATAGCGACCCCGCGATGAGGCGTCGCCAGGTGGTCGCGCCAGGTCTGCATCAAGTTCGCTTCCGGTAGACTTGCCGCGCCTTGCAGCTCCGGCAGGACGACCTCCCAAACTCCGGTGCTGTGCATAGCTGCTAACGCGTCGGAGGCATAGGGCGCGCCCAGCAGCCGCAGCAGCTCTGCGCTGATCCGTTCCTGACTGACGCGGCTCAGGCCGCCTCGCTCCGCAGCGATCGCTTCCAGAGTGCCCTCGACCGGCGTGAACCCCAACTTCGCCCAAAAGCGAAACAGCCGCAGGATCCTCAGGTAGTCCTCTTTGATCCGCTCTTGGGCCGCGCCGACAAAGCGCAGCACCCCGGCCTTTAAATCATCTTGTCCGCCGACGTCATCGTAGACGCGCCCGTCGGCATCCTCAAACATCGCGTTGATGGTGAAATCACGGCGCTTCGCGTCGTCTTGAAAGCTGGTACCAAAGGCCACCTGGGCGTGACGCCCATCGGTCTCGACGTCTTTTCGTAAGGTCGTGACCTCGATGGGTCCGCTGGGCATCACGACGGTGATCGTACCGTGGTCGATCCCGGTTGGGATGGTGCTCCGCTCTTCTGTGCGAAAATGTTGCAGGACGACGTCGGGTAGCGCATCCGTCGCGACGTCGTAATCTGCTGGTGCCAGCCCCAGCAGCCGGTCCCTGACGCAGCCACCCGCCAGGCGTGCGCTGTACCCCGCGGCCTCCAGGCTGCGCAGGACTCTGACGGCATCGTTATAGGCTCGTTCAGGGTTCAGCATCGGCTACCTCGTCCGTTCAATTAACCGCAATGGGTCGTCCCTATAAGTTTGGTCGGTTTTTTTAGCTTTGCCTAGGTGGAATTTTACAGATCTGTTTATTTAATAACCAACAACAACAACAATTGCGCTGCTGCTTGTATAAATAAGAATCAGCACCAGCAAAATTATCGGCATTGTTGTTTATAAAAGAGTCACAACTGGGATTTTTTACCAAAATTCGGGCTCAAATCGACCAGGATCGAGGAAAACGTTCAATAAACAGGTCTTAAATGAACGCTTCGCATAGACGTAAAAATATTAATATTATCAATATGTTATACAGATATGTGGGGGATTGATGAACGCTACCGGACAGCTGGTAGCATCCAAACCCTTGGTAGACAGGGATTTTGGCTCGGCTGATTAAATTGTGAACATTTAAACGCTGGTCACCATCCAAGACGATGGCGGGATTGTCAGGGACTGGCCCGGGAGGCTCACTGGTCGCTCTTTATTGATAGCAATTTTGACTTTTGATTTCAGGCGATTGTGTCTGCGACTAAAGACTGAGCATAACTTTGCCGATAAGGCTGGCACGAGTTAGGTAAAGGTCAAATCAACATGCGGACTTGCCAATTTTTTGGGCCCCTGTTGCCGCGTGTTCAGTCCCAAATTTAGAGGAAACACCATGCTCAGCCGCCGCGTCACTCTAGCGTTCGCCTTGTCTTCGATCGGGCCATTAAGCGCAGTTTTGGTCTTGGCTTGCTGCACCGGCGCATGTCGCGGGCAACGAAGCGGTTCAGGTTTAGCCTCGGCTGAGGAACTATCGAACGTATGGTCTGCCGATGGCCTCGCTGGAGAGCTGGGTGCCGTATTGACGGCGGACGGCGTTGGTCACCTTGTGAAGGATGCAGGCGGACTCACCTTTGCCGCCTTCGAAAAACGGGTTGGCCAAGACCTTCAGCCAGGGAGAGTGACGCTTGACGGCGTCCCCTTCGAGGCGACTGCCGACGCCATCGCTGCCGTCGGCGCCGACTGGGCGACGATCGATAGACGCTATAGCAGCGTTAAAGAGTACTGGGCGGCGATCGGCTTCGATCCGAATTCGATCAACCAAGCGAGCGTGGGAAAGGCCCTGAAAACCCTGATCGAGTTTGAGCGGGGCATGCAGCTGCAAGACACAGACGCAGGCTTCAACTTGATGGGCATTCGTCAGAGAGCCGCCGATGTCTGTGCACTCAACAAGTTATCTCAGCAGTGCAAAACCCGGGCAGGTACCCTAGCTGCAGTGACTGATCCCATTACTTATAAGATGATCAACAATGCTAGCGCCACCATCAACGCCGCCGTGTCGGTAGCGAAGTTCGTCGCGCCCAACAGTAGCAGCGTCGCAAACACGGTGCGCAAGATCGGCTATGTCCAGGCAGCTGCTCGACTGGCGGTCAACACCATGCTGGGCCAGGAAACCGTCAACCAGAACGTCTCGGTGAAGAACTGAGGACAGATCCGTGCGGCTTGGAGTGTCGGGCTCATCCGGCCGCAGGTATACTTTAATGCTTGGCAATTGCGCGAGTATTTGTTCCAACCCTCTGGGTTGGCCGACGGCACTCGGATTGATATCGAAATGCAGATGAGGTCATATCAATACTTGGGACGAAGGGCCGCTTATTACGGCGCACGAATGACCGTGGATTCACTAAAGAAGGGCGGCGATTACGACGAGGTCGCCGACAGCAACGTCCTGTTTTTTCTTGCAGAAGACCAGTTTCACCACCGTCCTGACGATTTTCATGTATGCTACGCCCTGCGGCAAGTTGATTTTGGGGCCGAGGCGATGCCCCAGCTCAGGGATCAAATGCAGCTGCATTTTTTCGAGATTCCTAAGGCTGTCAAAAAGCTACGCGCTGGATGTTTTGATGAAAGCAATCCAACCCTCGGACATTGGCTTGGCTTTTTTAACTCACCGTCCGATCCTCTGATTAAGGAGGCGTGCATGACAAACCCTGCTTTAAAAGCGGCAATGGAAAGCCTCGAAGCCATCTCGGCTGATAAAGAGGCGCGGGAGATTGCTCGTCTGCGCGAGAAGGCTCAGCATCACTGGGCTTCTGAGATCCACGGGGCAAGGCAAGAGGGTATCGCAGAGGGCGAAGCGAAGGGCAAAGCAGAGGGCAAAGCAGAGGGCAAAGCAGAGGGCAAAGCAGAGGGCAAAGCAGAGGGCAAAGCAGAGGGCAAAGCAGAGGGCAAAGTGGACACCACTCTGGCCAACTTGCGAGCCATGCTTATCTCACCGGCCACCCGAGACCTCGCCAACGAAGTGATCGCAGGCATCCTCGGTGTCGATGTCAATCTGGTGGCGGCCGAGCGGCACAACCGAGACGCCAAAATCAGCGGGTAAGTCGCTGGCCTCAGGGCTTGGCTGGTCATTTGGTGGCGTTACTTCCGGCCTTCAAGGCGGCGCCCAAGGAGACACAACTGTGGCCATCCCAAACAAAAAGCCGCGCAAAGAAGTCGTTAAAACCCGCTGCGAATGGGCCTCAGACCCAGACAATGCGGCCTATCACGATGCTGAGTGGGGAGTGCCCGTCCACGATGATCGTATCTTCTTCGAGTTTCTGACTTTAGAGGGCGCCCAAGCGGGGCTGAGTTGGCTGACGGTGCTGCGTCGGCGCGAAGGCTACCGCCGTGTCTTCGCCGGGTTTGATCCGGTTCAGGTTAGTCGCTTTACCGCCGCCGATGTGCGGCGATTGCTTAAGGATCCGGGGATCATCCGCCACCGCCTCAAAGTCGAATCCACGATCAGCAACGCCGCTGCCTTCCTGGCCGTGCAAGCCGAGTTTGGCTCGTTTGACGCGTTCATCTGGTCGTTTGTCGGCGGTCAACCGGTCGTGACTAGGCGTCGCTCCCTCAAGGATGTGCCGGCGACTACGCCAGCATCGGATGCCATGGCTAAAGCACTAAAAAAGCGTGGTTTTCGCTTTGTCGGCAGCACTATATGCTATGCCTTCATGCAGGCCTGCGGCCTCGTCAATGACCATACCGACTGCTGCTTTAAGCGCGCGGGACTACAAACAAATAGGCATCGCCGCTAAGCCCGTCAAAGGCCTTATGGCCGCGCTAAACTCAGTTCTTTACCGCGACTGATTTGCCGGAGAAATAGTCTGAATAAACCTAGTCATGATGGCTAGATATACGTGTGTATTAAATTGATTAAAGTTTATCACCAGAGTGACGATAGGTAAGGCAGGAATCAGTATTCTATCAGCGTCACCTAGCCACAAACTGTGTGCCCATCTAGGTAGCCAAACAGAGCGACATCAAGTCTTATAAAGCGGAAATGCCATAAGGAAGAGCACAAGATGCATCACTCAAAATACCTCAAAAGCCAAACCGGTAGTACCGCCCTCATCGCGGCCATCGTCATCGCCGCCGGCCTCGGCACATCGCTCTACTTCGCGATGGACAAAACGCTTACAAAGCAAAAGTACGATCACACGTTGCGGGGGCGCGACCGTTCGAACCAAGTGAACGTATCAAGTCTAACTCAGGTGGCCGCACTCATGGCTTACACTAAGCCCAATGCCGCCGCAGACGACCCCACGGCTCTGCCATATATCTTCCCCGATCCCTACTTGAATAACGACTCGGTCGGCGCTACTAGGGTCGCTCCAGCCAGCGTGGCCTCGTGGCAGTATTCTGCGCCTAACGTGAGTTTGTATGCGCCAGATCGCAGTGGGCTCAACGCGACTGGCTTCGCCAATTACGTGACCAAAGGACTACGGCCGCCGATGACTCAACCGGCGACGGTACGCTTCCTCGAGCCGATTATGGACCAGACCCATTCCAACTGGATCGTTGCCTACCGAGCCGCGGTGACCACGCAGACCGCCGATAGCTCTGCGGTGACCAGCAAAGCGACGATTCCGGTGCCGCGCATTCCGGTGCCGACCTGCACGATGACAGCACAAAGCGGGCAGACGATCTTTCAGCCGGACAGTCTGATCGACTTGACCTTGTCGGTGTCGGGCGTGGCACTCAATGCCCTGGTGCCGGCCACGGCGCAGCAGCTCGCCAATGGAACTCTCTATGGCGATTACAGCGGTTACAAAACCGTCGACATTTCTTCCAAGTCGACGTCGATCCGGATTATGAACAAGACGGTCTACCGCTGGTCGGTAGCCGCTCCCCGGCCGCTCGCAGCCGTGGACGGCACCGGGTTGGTGCCCTTTACCATCACCGCGTTTTTGACGCCCGTCGATGACACGACTCCGTTAACGGCCAAGTGCACGCTTGATATCCAAGTGGCGGCACCAGCAAGCTGCAAGCTCTGGACGAACAAGGCTTCCGTGTCTCCAGGCTCGTGTGTCAGCATCACTCATGGGACGGTGGGGAATGTCCTTCCAGGATCTTTCAGATTGGGCGCCACGGATCTGGCCGGTCGAGACTTTTCCGCCAACGTGACGCAAACCGGCGGTTCAACCTTCCGCTTCTGCACGCCGCCCCTAGCTGCAGCTAGCAATGCCGATACCAGCTCAATCCCAGCGGCCACTTTGGCTCACTATCAATCAACGCTAAAAGGGTGGAGCCTCCCGCAACTATCCGGGCTTGCTTCTGCGCTAAAGCAACAAAAAGATAATCTTATTCAAACCTTTCCAGCCGGTTCGACGCTTCGAGACCTCGCCATCAACGAGGTCTTGGGTATGCTCGCTCTGTCGCCAAGCCAGTTATCAATCCTAAGTACGCTGAATTTTAGAAGAACTTGGAACTTAGACACACTCAGTGGCGCCCAACAGACCGATCTTCATAATTTAGACTCAGCGTTGCTAAATAATCTCCTCGCTGTTGACCTGCGGTCCATGCGGATTCTGAACCCAATCGCCGACTCGGTCCTTGATACGATAAACACTTATGATGTGTCTTCATTGACACTCTACGTCAACTACCAAATCCAGGCCAATTCCGCCCCTATCGACTATGCTCTGAATGGCTCCATCCGCGACAACTGGGGCAGCATCAACACCTGCGTGACCCACGTGACCGCAGGCGACAACCAATGCCCGTTCTTTGGCCCGAGCTATCCGAATTACACCCAAGACCTAACGCTATATGTCAATTATTACGGAGACATCCACGAGGATACGTTTGCCTTCACCCCTGGCTCTCCCAACTGGGAAGTCGCCGCTGTGGCGAACTCGCCCTTTGACGTTGTGAGCTGCCCCGCTGACGCCCGCTGCTTTGCTGTAGATGAGGGCAGCAGCAACCGTACCCCATTCGTGACGGTGGAACCCGCCAATTCGTCGTCATGTCAGGCGACGGTATCAAACCGCATCAACCTAGGCTGCTTCGCCTTTCATACCAAGCTGCGCATGGCGGACGGTAGCGACCGCGAGATCAATCAGCTGAAGATGGGCGACTTGGTGTTCAATCCAATGAACAAGCGCGCCATGAAGATTAAACGCACGACCATCGGCCCAGAGAAGGACGACCTCGTCGTCTTTACTGCCGCAACCAAACAAATTCGCGTAACCACCAAACACCCGATGCTGACAAAGCATGGGGTCGCCACGGCGATGAGCCTGCGCGCTGGTGATGAGATCATGAACGAGCAGGGTGCGTGGCAGCGCATCGATTCGGTCAGCCGGGAAAAGGCGACCCTATCGGTGATCAACGTTGAGCTCGACACACCTTCAGCTGACCCAGCAGATCACGCCCTGTTGGCCGATGGTTTGATCACCGGTGACCTATACCTGCAAGAGCAACTATCCGGCGGCAAGATGCCTTATCTTCTCTCACCAAAACTTTCCACATTTGATGACAGCAAGGGATCAAGCCTATGATCACGACGCGTCGCCTCCAGTTAAATAGCCAGGGTGGTAACTCACTCGTCTCTGTGCTCATCGCCCTGGCGATCCTGAGCATCACAGCTGTGGCGATCAGTGCCGGCTACAGCAACCTCTATGCCGCGCGGCAAAGCGTTGCGGCATCGGCGGCCGAACGCGATATTCAAGATGCCATCGTCCAGAGTTTGGTCGACGGTTACCGCAGCTATGTCCATGCGCGATGCGCGGCAACGTCTCTAAGCGACGTGAGCAGTATCTCCGTGAGTAGCTTGGCCACCCTTTCGGCGACCCGGAAGATCTCTCTACCTTCTGGTAGCGGCGGTAATAGTGATGGTGACGTCCACAGGTGCGCCAAAACACCGCTTACAGATCAACCATGGCCAGTTCTTTCGTCCACTTTTTACAAGTGCTTTCAGATTTATCTACCGTCGTCGGTAGCGGGGACAAAGATAGACAAGGCGTCCTTTTTGGCGAGCCAAGGCTCGTTTGTTGAGGTGCTGGTCCATCCAAGGGATTTTCGAACAGATTCCAGCGTCAATTGCAAGACCAGTTCGGTTCAGGCCAGTGGCTTCGGCCTGGAGATTTATTATTCCTTGCACTGGGTGCTGAACAGTAACCAGGGTCTCCTTTATAAAACTCGGGTGGGCTCGATCAATGCAGCGCTATAAACCCAAACTCAATAGTCAGGTCGGTACGACCTTGGTGGAGCTGCTGATAGCCTCAATGATCATGGGCATCGTTGTGGCTGGAGCGACCAGCCTGTGGGCCGATTATAGCAAGGCGGCAAAGGCGCATGAAACCCATGAGGCCATCGCCACGGAGATGGCCGAGGCGATGGTCAACATTACGCGCTCGTGGAGCGTTCGCACCCGGCCGCCTGGATACACCGGGAGCTATACAGCAGCAAATAAGGGGTTTACTTTGCTTGATGCAAGCGGTCGCCCATGCACCTCGGGATGCACGCAGCTAGTGATGAATGTCACTAGAAGCAGCGGCGCCAGCGAGAACATCACCTTCCAAACACTCTGCCGGAGTCCGGGGATTGTCACTGCCTTGAGTCGTCTCAATGCACTTAGTTTTAGCAGCGTCATGGCATCCAACTGCCTGGTGTGCGGACCCGGTCTGTTGCCGCGGGTGCGGGTGACGTCCGATCTGAACGCTGCGGCAAACCGTACCTTCCCCCATAACGGCACGCCGTGGTCAAGCTTTCACATCAACTCAATGCTGGGCATGACGATGTGCTTTGCCCAGTCGGGTACTGGTCCGATCGTGATCGACCAGCGGGGCTATTTGCTCGATCCGCAGGCATTGACGGACACCTTGCTGGACTCACGGAAGACCTCGGTCTTGCCCTTCGACAACTTTGGCAATGTACGCCTAGAGTCGACTCTTTGACCCGTGGTGGCGTGCATCGAGGTTTGCGCTGACTTATCGTAAGATTGATAGCAGCGGTCACACCATGGGACAAAGGACGCAGCATGCAGCGCATGAGCCGGGTTTTTTTGGTGGCTTTAATTCTCATTGGACTGGTGTTATTTCTCGGCAAAAAGAAAGCCGGAAAGGCGACTCACAATCAGGTTGCCGAGGTCGTTCAAGCGACCCCTAAAAAGGCCATACAGCCGCTCACGACTGCAGCGTCGCCGGTGGCTCGAAGTAAAGACAACACCAGCCGGGAGCAGCGCGACTCTAAGGCAGGCTTTAGAGACATCGGCTATACGGTGGATGACCAAGGTCGAAATCGTTTGAAGGTGACCGTTAAGACCATGTCGGTTTGTTATCCTGCTGACTACGAGGCGATGGCCGCAGCTGTGGGCAAAGGCGGACAGCTCCTACTAAGCCTTGAGCCGTTTGGCGAAGCTGCCAGGTCAGGAGCGCAGCCGGCGACTAAGTTGTTGGCGCTGCGCGACATCTACAATGAACTCACGGTCGATCTACCGGTGGCCAACGAAAAGGGTAGCCTGTTTGGTCTTTTCCTTTGCTCCGACGCCGCCAAGGCTGGCAGGTGTGCGGGCAAAAAGCCGGCGAACTTCAACGCTATCATTGGCGGCTCAAACGACCCGGCCAAGCGCGATGCCATGTTCTACTTTCAGTTTGCCGTGCTCAAACCTAAGTCTGCAATGGTTTACGGTGGGTCAGACAGGAGTCTGCCCGGAGCTCGGGAAGACTTGGTCGATCAGAGCCTAGGCGGGTCTGCACTCGACGAGGATATGAAAAAAGTCGGCATCTTGATGCGTGAGATGAGGTCGCTGCCTCCGGTCAGTGTAGCGGCCGATGAAAACACCGCCATCGCCGTCCAGGTTGCGATGCTCGACAGTGCCAAATGCGGCGGTCGACCCCGACGACCATGATGGCGGATCCGCAGGCTCTTGGGGCTCCCTAAGATGCGGCGAAATCCAACGTGATATCAGGACTATAAAGGTTTTCATCAAGGAATAAAGGCAAGCTGCCGAGCTGTGCTGAGTGAGCTGGATGGGCCAGGACATGGCCTTTGCCCAAGCGCACGTTTTTTATCCTTGGAGGAACCTATGAAACGGATCAATTCAACGACACTAAGAACATGTCCGAAAATTCCGCGTCTCCCTACTTCCGCGTCTCGGTGGTTAAATTGGGCGTTTGGGTTTGACCACGGAGGCGCGGAAGTAGGGAGACACGGAATTTTCGGACAGCCTCTAAGCTCGACTTTGA
>CAIYRB010000095.1 GCA_903928445.1 uncultured Pseudomonadota bacterium
TACCACCACTGCATGAAGGCGTCCTGCACGCCCGCGTAGACCGGATAGCTCTTCAGCCACCCGGCGGGCAGTTCCAGGCTGTTGGCATCGGCGGTGATGGTCACCGTCTTGTCGCTGTCGTTGCTGGCCGTGCGTTGGACGCGAAAACCAATGGTTTCCAATCGAAACGGCACAAACAAGTCGCATTCAATGGTTTTGCCCGCGTCAAGAGCTGCCCACTGCTTCGTGATCAGCACTGGCAGCAAGTTTCCCGTCAAGGCGTTAGGTCCCCAAGGCAGCTCCTTGCTCTTTACCTCAGCATCTTTCGCCGGACGGTAGTGCGCCGTCGCTTTGTCCCCGTCGACCTTTAGCTCGACCCGTTCGCCGCTGCCAAGATCTTCGAATTCATAGGCTGCCAATTGCTGCGCCGCACCGCGCAGACGAACGGTCTCTGAGCCGGCTACCGCGTTCTTAAGGCGCAGGTACTGGCGCTCCTGGACGACGTCCGCGCCAACCTGAGAGCTACGCTCTTCGATGCGGAGAAGTGGAGCGTGGTGCTCTGCATCTTGAACGACAAAAGTACTCACTTGGGATGCGGACTCGGCCCTACCGATGCCAGTTGCTGCCGCCATCACCACCACTCCCGCGAGAAAGATTCGCATGTATGTGCCCAATCCACTAAAATCACTAACTAATACGGAGAAAGCCCAGACCCGCTGGCGGGCCAGGGGCCTATCGTAGCCGCAGATCCAGGGCGAAGCAAGGTCGCGACGGCGACCTCACCACTTCCGACACCACCAACACCACCATGGCGGTTGCTGTTGCTCTTGGCCTGGCGTGGTTGGCGGCGGCTGTTGACCTGGCGTCGGCGTCGGCGGTGGTTGATCCGGCGTGCTTGGCGTCGGCGTCGGCGTCGGCGTCGGCGTCGGCTCACGCGGTGGTACCTGCTTGCTCAGGTCGGTCTGATCGCACTCAGACGGACTCGGCTGCCAAGCATCGTTGGCGGTGGCTTGACGCAGATATTCGTAAATCGCCCAGCCGGCATTCAATGCCGCCTTGTTTAACCACTGCTCCTGCGCGGCAGCGTTCACCGGGAGACCGGTGTCGGCTTTAAATTGAATCTCCGGATCCGTCACCGGCAGGTTGCCATATAAACAGACTTCCTTATAAATCTCGTGATCGACCAAGTTTGGCGAGGAATTCTTTGGCGACGAGGGGATCTGCCGCGAACAGCGATCCTTGATCTGTTTGAGCATCTGCGCGCCATGCGTCCCGATGTACGGCGACGCCTGCGGCGGCATCTTGACCTTGGTACCTTCCATGGCCATCCAGATCAGGTAGTTCGGCGCCAGGTTGACGTCTACACCGCGGACCGTTTGGTCGAACACCTTGAGGTTGGCGCCTTTGTTGCCAAACATGCCGTGGGCGAAATCGGCGACGGTCACTGAGCCGCCCGACCATACCGCCAACTGCCGTCCGATGGTCCCATCACCAATCCCGCGCGGGCCGTGACATAGGGCACAGGTCGCCGAAAAGTAGGCGGCACCGGGCGTTGAGTAATACAGCTCATTCCACGGCTGCTTCGGCTGTCCATCGGCCTTCTTCATCCACGGCCGCTGCTCAGCCTCAGGCAGACCCATGGGAAGCGGATACGCCGGGAACTCGCAGGTGGCCTTCTTGAGCCAAAAGCCCATGGGCACTCGTTTATCGATGAGACGCTTCAGCCCAGGGTCCAGGGTCAGCTCGCGGTAGAACTGCGGCATGCCGTTGGCCGGATCCGCCCAATCACCACGCCGTGGCTTGTACGCGCCATGGCTATCACCGGTGAAGTCTTGCTCGACCCATTCGAATTCACCGCTGTTGAGAACGTCGTTTTTCGTACATTCCAGGTCGCTGGGCATAAACTGGTCGACAGCGTCCGCAGCTAGCGTCTGGTCAAAGCTTTTGACCCACCGTGCCAGCGTCAACACGCCGCGGCAATCACGCCCACCGGGAGTGTCTAAGGGCATGGCGTTGTCAAAGCCAAGTGCCTCCTTCGTCGCGGCGGCGCGATGGTACAACACGCTGCTGTTCAAGTCGCCCTTGTTGCTCACGTAGCGTTCATAGGGCTTGCCCTTGGGCGACAGGTTGGTATCGAAGTTAAAAATCTTGCCGGCGCTTAGGTCGAGATTAACGCCGCCGGTTTTCATGGCGTAGCCGTTGGGATTGTGACAATGACTGCAGTTGCCGAGCATGTAGCCCTGCGCCTGCAGGGTTGCTCGCCTGGTTTCATGATTGCCAAGAGCCTCTTCTAACTTTGGCAATGGATGCGCTGCATCGACGCCCGCGAGGACGCCGTAAGCCGCCAGGCGTGCGACCTGTGCTAATTCGTCGGCACCGCTGTCGTGGTCGCTACCGGCTTCGCCGAGGTGGCGGCGGTTGATTTGCAATGGGCTAAAGCCGAGCACAAAACTGCCATCTTCGCCGCCACCATGGCATTCGACGCAACGGTGGCGAGCGGGTACGGCGTATTTACGAGTGAGATTTTTGGCTTCATCGACGAGGGGATTTAGGACTTGGTCTTTCCACGCCGTACCGTCGCGGTAGGGAGTCTTTTGCAGTGACGCGGCAGCTGCAAGGTCGTCCCAGATATAGGTTCCAAATAACGGTTCGTTTGGTGGATGGCGCACGACGATGACGCGGGTCTCAATCGGTCGCGATACTACGCTACCGTCCTTGCGGCGCAGGGCGCGGAAGAAGGTTTTATAAAAGCGCGTGTTGTCCGGGATGTCAAAGCTCTGCTTCAGCGCATCGTAGCGCACCGCCTGGCGCACGCCGGCCTTTGCCGGCATGTGAATTAAGCGGCTTTTAAAGGTATTGTCGGTCCACAGCGGATACTCGACGTCGTAAGCGACGGTGCCGAGGCGACCGAGTTCTGCGGCATCTAGAGAGACAAAGTCGGTGGCGCGCAAATCATCAGGCAAGGCCTTGGCGGCGGCGAACCATTCGTCTTTCGCGACGTCCGTCCCAATGCTCGCAGTCGCCGGTATACAGTCACCTAGGTCGGTAAAGCGGGCGGCCTCAGTAAGACCAAGGACGGTCTTACTGAGGTCCAAGGCGACCACGCTTCGTTCTGGTTTTTGTGCCGCAATCCACCGCGCAAGTTGCGCCGAAAGGAGATCAAAAGCAGCCGGATTTGCGCTGCGTAACGCCTTCGGCGGCATCCGCCCTGACGCCACCGAGTCCTGGACCTGGGCAGCGACCTCAGCGATGCCGGGGTACTTGGCGACCGTCCCATGCGCGTTCAAGGTGTCACCCGCATAGGCTCCGAGAAAGGTGAAGCCACCGAGGTTGGCATTCGGTGCACCGTGACAACTAGAGCAAGCGGACTGCAGGGTTTCTTTAATTGCCACAAAGTCTGGATCGGCGATGGTGCCGCCGCCTTCTTGACGAGTCTGCAGGCTGAAGTTGTGTCCCGACCGCGCCGTCGCACAAACTTTCGCGCGCTCCACCCGGGCCAGTAGCTGCAAGTCTGGCGGCAAGGGATCCACTACTGGGGGCTTAACCGGAGTGTCAGCCGCAGCTGAGGGAAACGGTGATGTCGTAGGCGATGGAACCACGCTGGGTCCATCTGCGGGCGGACGATCGTCGCCTCTGCCCGTCGGATGCCTGCCACCGCAGGAGGCGAGACCGAGGGTCAGCAAGATGATCGTCCATCTGAAGATGGTGTTCGGCACGGACCGCTCCTCCCCATGTTCCTAGCGCCACACCGGGCGATTGCATCATGGAGCGTGGTTTATCGCACCTCGGCACGGTTCCCAAATAAATCCTGTGTAAAGCTGATCTCGACGGGTTTTCAGCGACATATTCGGGTGCTATGCCCCTGCGCAGGCCCATATAAAGATCCGGTGAAGAGGCCTTACCTGGAAGCAGCCAACTGTTTGCCTGGTGTAGCGCCAACTCGATCGCCCCATGAGCGTCTTCAACCCGCAGGATCTTCGCTCCGGCTTACTTGCTTTGACGGTCGCCAAACCAGCCGCCATCAACACCGGATCGATCTTCTATTACTGGCGCATCAACGACTTGGTATCCTACGAGATCGCCTACCCACTTTAGGCAGCAACCGCGGCGAGACCGAGCTCGCCCCTTACGGAGCATCAACCATGCATGTAGCTGCTCGTTACGCCATTCGCCACCCCTGGCAAGCAGTGCTCGCCTTGGCAGCGCTCGCCGTCGGATTATCGGCCTGGCAGCACCAGCCTCGGTCGGCGACTGGCATGCGTACACTTTTTGAAGAAGGTGACACCAACCTTGTCGCCTACGATAAATTTCGCAAAGCCTTCGACGACAGCGACATGATCGCTATTGCCTTAACGCGAAGCGATGTCTTTACCAAGGCCAGCCTCGAGCAGATCCGTTCCCTATCGACGACCCTTGCTGGCCTAGACGGCGTCCGCGCAGTCAACAGTCTCACGACGGTCAACCTACCCTTTGTCAGCGCCGATGCCGTTGAATTCAAAAATCTGGTGACCGACGATGAGCTCGACGACGCAGCCATTCAGGCGATCAAGGCCAAGGTCACGAGGTCGCCGTCGCTGACCGGCCGCCTGATCTCGAAGGATGGCCACACCACAGTGGTCGCCGCGGAGGTCAAACGCAGCCTAAACGAAGCTGAACGCATCCTATTACTAAAAAAAGTGAGCGCCGAACTAGCCAACATCGATGACCAAGAGACGCAGGTGCACGTCACCAGCAACGACCACCTGGAGACCGAAATACGCCGCCTGTTGACCAGCGACCACGCGCTCTTTGTCCCCGTGGCCCAACTCAGCGCCCTACTCATGCTGTGGTTAACCTTGCAGTCCTTCAGTCTGGCTTTGGCTGGAACCGCCTTCGCCGCCGCTGTCGCCGCCATCGGCGTCAGCCTGATGGCAGCTTGGACGCCAGAGTTTAACGCGGTGACGACGTCCGTGCCACTGATCATGTTTGCGCTGCCGATGACTGCCTGTATTCCCGTGCTGCGCCGCTACCGCGACCACGCCGTCGGCTTTGGCGGCACGCCAGGCGCGCTGGTCCTTGCAGTCGTGCAGGCTGCAACGCCCACGATCTGGCTATCGCAACTGATCTCGGCCCTCGGCTTTGCCGTGGCGATCTTGTCGCCGATGACTAATCTGCGTTTCCTAGGTACGGCAGGGCTGTTGGCTGTGGTGTTAGCCCTGACGGCAACCTTAACGGCTTTTCCAGCGTTTCTCTACCTGAGTGCGTGGCGACGCCGGGTCACTGTACAGGACCTTAGCGATACCAGTGATGATACCAGAATCATGCAACGGCTCGTCCTTAGCACCGCCGCTCAACGACTGACGGCCCACGCGGTCAAACACCGCTACTTGGTGCTCAGCCTTGCCGCAGTGGTCGTCGTAGCTGGTGCCTACAGTGCGACCAGGCTGCGTATCGAGATGAACCCGGCCATGGCCCTTCCCGTTAGCAATCCGGTACGCGAGGATATCAGCTTCTTTGACGAGCATCTCAGTGGCGCCATGCAGGTGGACTTTGGCGCCGGCATCAGTGCAGAAGAAGCAGGCAACGCCGGCCTAGCAAGTCACCTGATCAAACTCGTGCGCAAGCAACTACCGCTGACCTTGGCCCTGACTTTAGCGATCATCATCATGCTAGCACTGTGGAGCCGCAGCACCATAGTCGTCGCCGCGGCGCTCTGCAGCATGTTAGTAGCCGTCGCGATCATGCTGATCGTCGGCGCTCTGTCCGGGCGTCAATTAGATGTTTCATGTTTAGGACTCGGGATCGTCGCGGCGACTGCCATTGGCGGCGTGACCGCGCCGCTTCTGGCACGCTACTCCCGGCTGCGACTGACGGAGAGCAGCGGCCCCCTGTTAAACCTCGAAAGCGCTGGCGCCGCCGACGCTATCGCAATGGCCCTAGTCAGCGGGACAATCTATTGTTCCATGTATGCTGGATCGCTGGAGTCCACCAAAACCCTTGGACTCTTGGCGGGCACAGCGGTCCTGGCGGCCGGGGTGGCTGGTTTGTTAGTGTTTCCAGCCGTGTTAGGACGACTAGCGCCAGAGGCATAGTCTGGTGCAAGCAGCGCAGAGGATTCGATCAAAAGGGAGTTGCTACTAGCGGTGATCCAGATTTGACCCTATTGCCAGCACCGTGCCGTAGTTCGCACCGACGTCAATTCCTGATTGCACTGTGGCGCTATAGTCCCAAAAATATTCGGCATAAAAGAGTATAGAGAGCCAAGAAGATGGGACTGGCTATGGTAACGGCATGTTATGTTATCCAGGCAGCCCTTCGCAGACTTTGCCCTCTAACCACACAGAAGGAAGTGATCATGAACTTCGGCCACAAGATCCTCGTCGTCGCCACGCTTGCCGTGATGGCCGCGTGCCGCACATCCCAAGCTAGCAACCCCGAGAGCATGGCTCCCGTCTCTTTGCACGGCAGAGAAGCCGAACAACTTCGCCTCGCCTTGAAGGACGCCGGTGTTCAGTCCCAGCTAGGTGACATGGGTATGGAAGGTGTCAGCGCAAGAGCCATTGAGTGCCACAACGACCATACGACGACCGGCCCTGTCGAATGCGTCGTCAGCGGCAGCCAAGGCGATCTGCCGGCCAACGGCGAGCTGGCGGTGACCTTGTTCAAGATCCTGTCGGCCCACGCCAGCGGCCACCCGCATCGCGTGACTGCCGCCGATGTTAGCTGCCGCTTCACGGGAGACGGTGGTGCTGACGTAACCAACTGCACACTGACGATTTAGGTCAATCAGCAAGCGCTTCGATGAGTCCGACGACGCGCGAGTGCGACCCACGACTATCAAACGCATCGAGAACCACCTCATAACTTGAGATCGACTCCAAACTCAAAGTGATGGCCGGCAAGCGAAAGGAGTACTGGCTCAGGCGGTCGCGCACATCCGCTGAATGCCATCCTCGACATTGGTCGGCCGGTAGCGCAGCTCAACCTTGCTCAGCCGGTTCATCGACAAATCAGCGAGGGCGTCGGCTAGCTTACTGGCCTCCGCGACCTTACGAAACAAAGGTTGGCCCTGAGGATCGCGACTGGCGATCTGATCCCGTAGCACGCTTTCATCACCGATCAGCATAATCGACGCGATGATCGCTCCGGAGTCGCGCAGCGCCTTGGCTTCCTTAACGCCGCTGCTGATATTCGGGAGTCCATCCGAAATGAAATAGATCTCTTTCTGGGTGCCTGGGCGCCCCTGTGCGGTAAACATTTGCCGCGCAGCGCGCAGCGCCACGCTGTAGTCAGTCTCGCCGCTTGCGGCGCAAATGACCGCATCGATTGGCTCACCGGTGCTCCGCTCCAAGTCGGAGAACAGCCCCTGACCACTGGCATAGAAATGATTAGCTTTAGCCGCAACACCGGAATTAAACGTCAGCAAGCTGACCCTGGCACTATCATCTT
The DNA here is from genome assembly GCA_903928445.1 of uncultured Pseudomonadota bacterium. Lineage (GTDB taxonomy): Bacteria > Bdellovibrionota_B > Oligoflexia > Oligoflexales > CAIYRB01 > CAIYRB01. The sequence continues at coordinate 7,408 of CAIYRB010000095.1, forward strand.
TGGGCATCATTGCGATCACTTGGCGAATAGCCTCTAAGCGCCCACAACTACCGTTGACGTGCGGATCATGATTCCAGTCGCTGCCACTCCCCTCACCCATCGATCCCGTCACATCAACGACAAACATCACATCCCGCGGACTATTTGCCGGTGGGCACACCGAACCCATGAAGGTCACGCTCAGGCTCTTGGCACCGTTCACTTGCACCTGATGTTTGCCGCCACCGATTAGCTTTTCGACATCGTCCTTAGAGGCACTGCTGCAGGGTAAATCCCAGGTCAGCGCCATGGCCTCCTTCGGCACAGGCTCCCGCGGTGAGTTTGGCGTGCCTGGGTTTCCTGGGTTTCCTACGTGGCCTGGATTTTCAGAATTTCCGGGATTTCCTGGGCTTCCTGCGTGGCCTGGATTTCCAGCGTTGCCTGGACCAACTGTATGTTCTGGATTTGACGCATTGGAAGGATCCCCGGGACCTCTCGGATTCGGCGCTTGCGGCAGCCACCCCGCATGGTCGCCCTCGTTACCGAGTCGGCCATGCTGACCGCCTGCAATGGAATCTCCACCAGCAGCATTAGGATCCTGCTGTGCAGCACGTGCGTCGGCATCCTCGCTACCGGGCGTGGTACCGACCACATCTTTAGACCCTGGCCTTGCACCTTGCCCCTGCGCATGAATCTTAAACGACACCGGTTCGCGATCACAGGCTTGGCTGGCCATGGCGCCAACTAAGATAAGTATTCCCACGAACGACGACTGATTTTCACAAGGCCATGCCATCATTCACCTCTTAATATTTTGGGCCAAATCGGCCACGAATCGACAGAGCGCGTCACACCAATACGTGACCTCATGCTCCCACTGATGTTTAGTTCCTCGTACCATTTACCGGTTAGCTTTAGGCTTTTTTCGCCCAGTCTGGCTATGCGTCAGCGATTGCTGTTTATTTTTCCTACTTACGTTTTGATGGTGTAGATATCTTCCGAGCTACCACAAGAAAATGGTTTAACAGCCAAGGAGTGCATGATTTTTACTTGATTCCGTACCCTTAATGGTGTCACTGCACTGCCAGAACCACCGATTTGTTTCACGCAGAGGCCGTGTTAACATGTCATTCACTCAAAGATTTCTCGCCTCATGGTCAAGATGCAACATTTTCGGGAGCACCAAGCTATGCAACTTATAAAAGCAAATCTGCAGGGTTCAAGGCGTCTAAGCCGAAACACTCTAAGGTATGTTGCCAGCTTGGGTTGGATGACTATGATCGGCGCTTTTGCCTGCATCAGCAGTCAAGCGCTGGCCTATGAATTCACCGTCACCAACACCGACAGTCAAGCCATCGAGATCGCCACCGCCTACGGCACCGATCTCGCCGGCCGACCATTTGTCACCGTTCCTCAACGCTTTATCGACGGCCCTTTCGTGCTCAAGCCCGGAGAGTCCAAGCTGCTCTTTACTTATTGGCACACTCTGGAAGCGGTCTGGCTCTCCGTACGCATCGGTGACGATGCAAGAGTCTGGCAGCCTACCGACCGTGAGACCTTTGATGTCACTGCGGAGTCAGTTCAATGTACCCCCTACTGCGGCGTGCCAGGCTTCCCCGGATTTTCTAAGCCGGTGCAGTTAACACAGTCTATCTATGACGAGCTCATTAAGAAGCAGATGCCACAGCATTTTGCCAAGGTGTCAAGTCAAGTCAAAAAGCAAAATGCCAACTTCAACTGGGGCCCTCAAGAACACCCAGTGCCGCCGATGCCTGTGCCGCCGATGCCTGTGCCGCCGATGCCTGTGCCGCCGATGCCTGTGCCACCTAAACCAAGTCCCAATGAAGGCATCAGCATCTGCAACCAATCAGGCCAGGTCATTAACGCCGCCTTCGGCTATTTTGATACTGCCAGCAAGGCCTGGGTCTCCGCTGGGTGGTACGTCATCGACGAATCCTCCTGCAGTCAACCGCTGGGCAGAATCAACGGAGCCGTCTACGGTTATGCAACCAATGACACGCACAGCGCTGGCACCTTTTGGCTGCCTAGTGATCAAGAGGCGTCGTTTTGCTTGGACTCACTAAACACCTATTTATTACCTTACGCTGCTTGTATCGATGGCAATCACACCAACTACCGCATCCAAACCTTTGGCCTGATCAAAACCAATAGCCAGGGAAGGGCCATCTGGATGATCAATCCATAGGGTAGTCAGCCCTGACTGTTCAACAGGAGGGGTTGGCCTCAAAATCGCAAAATTAATAAATACAAAAAAATAACTGCTGCCGGGGCAGGCGCCGACTCAGCCGACCAGGGCGCAACTATCTCACGCACGAGATGTAGTGAGGATTCGTCTTACCATTGCCGAAGGTGTAGCCGAGCGCGAGGTTCACGTACCACGCATCGGTCGTGCTGTACGAGACAGTCGACGACGACCAAAAATAACTTTGCATATTCGCAAGTGTCATAAAGTTTGCGCTGGCTAGAGAGATAATGCCATGTTCATACTGAGACATTAGCTCTTTTTGTGTGGGTAAACGCCAAGTTCCCTGTTGATAACCACCGTAAGTTGAACTGGCGCAGGCGTTGACTGCGGCACTCCAAGTGCTCGACACGCTCACCACTTTCGTAGTCACAAGATTGGTGATGTTGTCTTTGAATTGGCAGTTGGCTGCAGATGCGGCGCAGGTCGACACTGTGGTACCACCGTCAGCCGTCGTCACGTCGGTCCAAGTCGAGCTATCACAGTAGGTATCGGACGACCAGGCGGTGACTTTATTTGTGGACCAGCCAGCTAGATCATCCGTCGTATCCCAATAATCAGAGCTGGTACCGCCCGTGACGGAGTTGTTGCTCAGACCAGCGACGGCGCCATCGTAGTTGAAATCGGTGTTGTTGACTGTGTTGCGGCAGTTGGCCTTCAACGCTCCTGTAATACCTCCCATGGTTTTCCCAGCCCTGAGGTCCCAAGGCAAAATACCCGTAACATTGGCCGCTATAAAGACACCGCTCACGGAGCAGTTTTGTTGCCCGTCTGAGTTGCAAGCGGTGCTAGCGATGACACTGCCGGCCACACCAGCGATAGTAGAACCGGAGATAATATGGCTGGCAATCGCCACGCTCATATCGGCGGCTTTGAAGGCTGAAACGGCAATGCAGCTAGTCGCGCCATCGGCGGAACAATTCGCGAGTGAGCCGGCAACCCCAGCAACAGTGGTGCCTGTTTGGATATTGCCAGCTGAGAAGTTCGCCAGCTTGGCTGATGGGTATCCGGTGACGGTCACACAGCCAAGGGTGCCGTCATTCGCACAATCACCAAGAGTAGGCGTCGTAGAGGTACCAGCAACGCCGTATGCGCCGTTTGAGCTGCGCACGTTGGCGGCACTTGGCAGGGTCAGGCTGCCGGTTGAGCCGGTGCCAGCCACGCCGTAGGAAATCGTTGCAAGGACGTTGCTAGCGCTGGGCAACGTCACATTTCCAGGATACCGGCGACGGTGTTGCCACTTAGCACCTTAGCAGCCAAGCCAGTAGTCGCAGCAGCGGTGTAAGAGGCGGTGGCCAAACAGGCTGTGGCGCCGTCGCTCGCACAGGCGGCAGGTACCTGCGCACCGCAAGCTGCTGTTCCCGTTTGCAACGTGCCGGTCACATCGTAATACTGCGTACCTGTGCATATCTGAGTTGCGTCAGCGGTGCAGATGGGATGATCAGTTTTATCGCCGCTGGAAAAGATGCTCAGGTTTTGCGAGTTGCCGTCTTGGCTGGCTGTGAGACCGAGAGGACCAAAAGCAGCACCTGCAGGCAGGGTTACGGTCGCCTCTGTTGGGCTAAGAACCTTTAATGTGGGTGTCTGATCGGCAGCCATTAAACCAAGTCCGGTCAGATGAACACTCATCGAGTCGAGAAAGCCCTCTCCCTTTATGGTCAGCGTCTCGCCAGGGCTAGCAACGACCTTGCTAAGGCTCGTAATTTTAAAGGTCCCGCAGCCTGCCTTGGTACCTGCGGCTCCGCTAGTCGCCGACGTACAAGCGACCGCAGCCCTTTGTTCACGATATGCGGTTTGTACATCAAGCTTGCTTTGGCAGCCAAAGCTAGCAAGTGAGATTAATAAAATTAAGTAGTGACTCGGGACCACAACATACCCCCCCAATATTGAAAACTACATCGGCGTAGTGAGTCCTATTCATGAGGGGTTCTTTGAACATTTTGATTTTCACAATGAAAACAGTTTATTAACCACACAAATAAAACGTCATCTGCAAGCATTCGACAAAATATCCTTTGTCTACTCTTAGATGACGTACCGGCATGACCCCACCAAATCCCCTCCGAAGACGTTGGCCCAGGTATAGCCTCGGGAAACCGATCAGCGTTCAATCATCACTAGATACCCATCTAAATTGACTCCACCTGCTCCAGCGCTCTCTGGGGGGCGGTAAGTCGCTAAAAAATCATCATCTTTGCCTCAAACCAGTTCGTAGTATGGCTTTGAAGGCAATTGAAATACGAACTGGACAGCATCATCCTCGCCATCTTCTCCAGCGGCAAGTGTTCATAGCCTCGGTTGGCGATGACCGTGAAGCTAAGCCCGGGGTTACCTCTGATGAAGTCATCGAGCTGCTGCGCCAGGTCGGCGCTGAGGTTGAAAGATTTTTTTACGATATTAAAGGGACACCTCCGTCTAGACGCCCAACCTGTCAAGTCCAATTAGATGCGATCGCCCTGCGAACGCATGCCCGCCGGCTTAACCATATGGCCAGTACTATGGCATATAGGTACATTAGCTATATAATGGTTGCTATTGAGAGACCTAGTGCCCAGATAGCGCACTCTTATTAGACAAAACCATGACGTGATCAGTGAAAATACTTTGACATTGCTCTGACAGATATTTGCGCGCTTTGCTAAACACGTCGTCGCCGCGGCTCAGGCAGCGATGGCCCACCTGATTTGGCTGGGGTCCGCCACGACCACCATTTCTCCTCTCCAAGGTCCCATTAGCTATGCCTAGGTCCGTCACGCAGAGGAGCGACATGAGAATTGATCGACCTGCAGAAGGTTGGCGTAGCGATCACATACTGGATCGCCTCGCGAATTCTTTCGATATAGGCAACCTGAAGATCGCTTTGGTCAATGTCATGTCATTTGTGGTGATCGCGATCCTTTCCGGCTCGCCGAAAACGGCTATTTTCCTGGCGACCTATACGCTTGTAACCTTCGCATATATTCGCTGGCTCGACCTGTGCAACAGCGAGAGACTTCGTGCATGGATGTACTTCACTTTCCTTTTTGGTCATGCCGCCGCTTTTTTGCTGCTGCAACATCGAGGATTCATCGGCATTCTGAATATCGAAAATGCGACGGCACCGAAGACCTTGCCCTACCTCGTTGGATTTTCATTTTATATTTTGCAAACGCTCACCATCTGCGGCGCCGTCTACCGGCGCTTCATTGAGCCGCTCAATTTGCAGCGCTATATATTGGCCTTGACCTTTTGTGGCGCGTTCCTTGCGGGCCCCCTATTTAACCACGCCGAAATCAAAAAATTCAGGACCCTTGACATCAACCTGCCTAGCCTCGAGTCGATCTATGCAGGCCTACACCTATTGCTTGGTGCATTACTGTTTAAATTAGTGATCGCCAACTGGCTTGCCCAATGGGTGGACATCAACGAGACTGCGAGCCCCTTGGCTGTCACCAGGTCGATCGGTGCCTTCGAGCTTCAGGTGTATTTTGATTTCGCAGGCTACAGCCTCATCGCCCTGTTTATCTGCCGCATCTTCGCTGTGCCGATGTATTTTAATTTTCACCATCCCTTTGCCGCCCGCGATATCCCAGAGTTCTGGCGGCGTTGGCATGTGGGTCTGGGCACGTGGTTCAAGGAGAACGTCTTTTTACCGTTACGGGCAGCTATGGGCACAAAATGGGCCGCCAGATCTGTGGGCCCGCTTGCGGTCTTTTTTGTGTCTGCGGCTTGGCATGGTCCAACGCGAAATTTTTTATCCTGGGGACTATTCCACGGCCTAGCATTCCTATTTGCAATCCACGTCATCAGCCGTACGACGCATCTCTGGGTGGGACGTCTACTATCGCGATTATTTGTTTTCGTCGTCATATTTTACGGCCGACTGCTGTTTATGGACAGCAATGTGCCGCGGCTCATGATGAAGTTTAGATCACTCGGCATGTTCAAGCGCTTGGTTCATGAATTTATAGATATCGTGCCAACGACTCTGGAGACTTGGCAAGCCATGCTGCTAACTCACTGGGATCATGTTGCGGTCGGCCTGCTCATGGGCTTTTTCATCGCCTACGAAGTCCTGCATCCCGCGGCACGTTCCGGTGAGCCCTACCAGTACTTTAAGCCTGGTGTTGTATCGGTCCTCATGTTCATCGTCATCCTGCTGTTTTTCAAGCCAATGAGCGGATCTGGATTTGTCTATGGCCGTTAAAAAGACCCTTGGTCTGCTCGCTCACCTTTTGGGTTTCGTGGCCATTTACATTGCGGCTGGTCTGATGTTTGCTTTGGCCGAGCGAGATACCAGTAATACCGCGTACGAAATCTTTCGCACGAAGGCGCTTCACGCCGACCAGGCAGACAGCTCACGGCGAATCCTGCTGGTCGGCGGTTCAAACGTCATCTATGGTTACCGTTCTGAGGTCCTCGAGCAGTCACTGCATATTCCCACCACGAATATGGCCATCAACAGCGAGGGCGGCGACCCCATAGCGATGCGCGAGCTGTCGCTAAGCATGGCGCGAGATGGCGACATTGTCGTCTACTCATCGATCGCATTTTGGAACTTAAGGAGCATCGATACGGCTAGTGCCAAGGATTTACTCCATCAGGCTGGCCTTGATCCTGCCACAGATCTAAGAAAAAGACTAAAAGACCTCGTATCTAGGTACTGGCTGATGGCACCGCGGCAACAAACGCTAGCATCGGCGCTACCGAGGCTTTACCGCCGTTACGTTAGCAAAGAGCCGACCGAACAATTTAAGGATTATAATGAATACGGCGACTGGAAGGCTTGCCCAACGAGTCATCATCCGTCGCCGCAGGGATACACCCCTCCACCACCGACTGTCGCGCTCGTCGACGCTCTCAGGGACTACCAACAACGCCTGCGAGAGAAGGGCGCCACACTTGTGCTGGATATTTCTTGGTTATACGTCCACGCGGATGATAGCTCACGGTGGTTGGCTGAGTACCAGCGAAATTTCCAGGTATTAAAGCAAAATTTCGTTGTGACTACGAGGGCATTAGACGATGTCCTAGTAAGCAACGGCTTGCTGTTTTGTGATTCAGAACATCATCTTGTCGATGCGGGAGCCTTGCTCAGGAGCCAACGGCTCGCGACGTTTTTGGCGGCCACTCTTGCTGCACATCCGCGACAGCTGACGATCACAAAAGTTCATTCGATTTAGCGAGTATAGGCCGGTGTACGTCCCAGGATCCCAACTACCAGCGACCCTCATGTAGACGACGCTAGGCAGTCCATCGTCGCCTTTTTGCCCTCATACCCACAAATGACCCAACTGATTTCATTACTGTTTATCTCTGGCATCAACTTTTAGTTAAGGTCTAGGTCGACTCTGTCCGATTCCTCAAGGTTAGTTCCTTTGGGGGTCTTCGGATCGATGCCAGCATGCCACCACCACCGAACCACACGCCACCTATCTCTGGCGCTCCTGATCAGCAGCATCGCCGGTTCCGCTTGCACGCGCCGGGCGGTTGCTGTCACGGAAAAGACTAGCGAACAAATGCTGCACCTCCACGAGGCGGCCGGGCCATCAGCCGCTGTGCCGACACAGGCAGTACCACTTCCTGACAGAGAAAAAATCGAGCCTCCAGCTCCTAAGGCGCTGCCCCCTGCCGCGCAGACCCCAATGCAACCGTTGCAGATATTCGACGAACTCACCGAGAATACCTCGTGTGTCCCAGCGCCAAGGGTCGCTGAAGCGAACGTCAGCACCGCTTACAATATCCCCTATGCAACCATCGGCGGCGAAGCGCTCTCACTAGATATCGCCTATCCGAAGGGAGGCGGTATTCACCCACTGGTGGTGCTGGTTCATGGCGGTGGTTACACCTCCGGCGATAAGTTCGGCGAACGCGACAATCTGCTGCTGCTCGCTGGCCAGGGTTACGCCGCTGCCGCCGTCAATTACCGCCTCGCCAGCGGCAAGCTAAACCACTTTCCGGCGCAGATCCAAGACCTGCGCTGTGCCGTACGCTGGCTGCGCCGCAACGCCCAAAGCTATGACATCGATCCACAGCAGGTCGCCGCGGTCGGGCACTCCGCTGGCGCGACGCTGGTCGCCTTGCTGGCGACGGCCGATGACGACGCCGCATTCGATCATCCGGATTGCCCGATTGCGCCAGCCGCTGCCGCCGCCAATATCAAAGCTGCTATCGGCAACTGCGGTCGCGCCGATATTCGCCTGGATCCTGACATCACGCCACCAGCAGCCGTCCATATCGTGATCAATTGGCTAGGCTTCGATCCCCGAGCAGAACCGGGACCGGTTACCGATGCGATCGTCAAGCAGGCCTCACCGATCACCCATGTCAGCGATCGATCACCGCCATTTTTGCTCATCCACGGTGGGCAAGATCACCTCGTCTCGGCGACGCAGTACCGCACATTTGCCGAGGCACTGACTAGATCCCATGTCGAGGTCCATCGGATCGACGACGAGGATTGGGGGCACGCCCCGCCGATCTTCTCGGCGGAGCCAATCTACCGTCGTGCCCACTGTGGCTCCTTGCGGTTTCTCAGTCGCCACCTGCATCAAGCCACGCCTTGAGCAACGAGACGAGGTCTTAGCGGCCGCCGCGAAACAGGTACTGGTTGACGAGATTTTCCAGCCACTCCTGCTTGCCGCTGACCGCTGTCAGCGGCGGCAGGTCAGCGGCGTAATCGCGTAGCTGCCGCAGCGTCAGAGCCCCCTGTTCAAAGTCCTTGCCACGGCCGCTATCAAAGGACTTGTAACGCTCAGTGCGGATCTTACCCAGGGGAGACTTCTCGCGCAAAGCCATCGCGATCTCCAGCCCATGTGCGAAGGCATCCATCGCCCCAATATGGCCGATAAACAAATCCTCAGGATCAGTGGATGTCCGGCGCACCTTGGCGTCAAAATTGATTCCACCGTGAGCAAAACCACCCGCGCCCAGGATCACCACCAAGGCCTCGACGATATCGTAAAGATTGGTGGGGAATTGATCGGTATCCCAGCCGTTTTGACCGTCGCCGCGATTAGCGTCGATGCTGCCGAGCATACCGGCATCGGCGGCGACTTGAAGCTCGTGGCCAAAGGTGTGACTGGCCAGGGTGGCGTGATTGGCTTCGATATTCAGTTTAAAGTCTTTGTCGAGCCCATGCTGGCGAAGAAATCCAATCGAGGTGGCAGCGTCGAAGTCGTATTGGTGTTTGGACGGCTCCATCGGCTTTGGTTCGATCAGAAAGTCGCCGCGAAAGCCGATCTTACGGCCATAGTCACGCGCCATGGTTAAAAAGCGCCCGAGATGCTCGAGCTCGCGCTTCATATCCGTATTGAGTAGCGTCGTATAACCCTCCCGGCCACCCCAAAAGACATAGCTTGTGCCGCCCAGGGCAACAGTCGCGTCCAAGGCTGCTTGCACTTGCGCGGCGGCGTGGGCGACCACGCGAAAGTCAGGGTTGGTCGCAGCTCCGTTCATATAGCGCGGGTGGCTGAATAGATTTGCCGTACCCCAGAGCAAACGAAGGCCGGTTGCTTCCTGGCGTTCCTTGGCCATAGCGACGAGGGTTTGCAGGTTCTCCTCGCTTTTGCCGACACTGCTACCTTCGGGGGCGAGGTCGCGGTCATGAAAGCAGTAGTAGGGCACACCCAATTTGCTAAAGAACTCAAATGCCGCATCGATGCGGCATTTGGCCTGCTCCAGCGGATCTGACGGCGCATCCCAAGCATGCTGCAGCGTGCCAGGTCCAAAGGGATCGGCGCCGGTGCCACAAAAGGAGTGCCAGTAGCACACGGCAAAGCGCAGGTGATCCTTAAGGGACTTACCGCCGACGATGCGCTTTTCATCGTAGTATTTAAAGGCCAGTGGGTTATCCGACCCAGCACCTTCGTAGCTGATGCGGCTGATACCTGGAAAGTAGCTCTTCGCAGCCATAAGAAATCCTCCTGGGTTTAGTTCAGAAATCGCTCACTCACTGATAGAGAGCCTGGACGATGCGCGTATGCTTCAGATAATCGGCAAAGAAAAGGTCATAGGCCGCCGCCACAGACGGCCGTGGCCTGGCTCCCTTTGTCGCCGCGCATGCGACATGATCCGTCACCAAGCGACTGATCGCCACCGCCTCACCCTGGCTGTGCTGATGGCACCACAAGGCCTGCAAGGCAGCACCAAAGGCCGCTGACTCGCTTTGTTCAGGGACCGCGACCTCGACTCGCAAAACGTCGGCGACAATCTGTCGCCACTCCGTGCTGTGCGATCCGCCGCCGATGACCCGGACTGCGGTGGCGGTCAAACCGGCATCTTGCATGGCGGCGAGTCCAGTGCGTAAACCAAAGATCGTTGCTTCAACAACCGCACGCAGCAGATTCCCCGCGCCGCTATTAGTAGCCGTTAGACCAAAAAAGCAGCCTTTGCCGCTTGGGCAATCCGGCGTGCGTTCGCCGTTAAAGAACGGCACCGCGCTGATGCCACCCGCGCCTGGCGCAGCACTAGCAAGGAGTTGCTCAAACTCACTGAGCTGCAGCTGCAGCATCGACCGCATGATCTCCGTCGACGCCGTGCAGTTCATCGTGCACACCAGCGGCAGGTAGCCGCCCGTTGAGTCGCAAAAGGCGGCGAACTCCTGCTGCCGCGAGACCGCAGGTTCAGCCGAGTAAGCGTACAGAGTCCCCGAGGTGCCAAGGCTTAGCGTCAGTACCCCGGGGACGACGGCCCCGGTCCCGATCGCGCCCATCATATTGTCCCCGCCGCCGACGGCAACCTGCACCGAGCTAGGCAGACCTAGCAGCGCCGCAACGCTTGGCAGCAGCGTCCCGACGACCTGAGTCGGCGCCAGCAGCGGCGGCAGTAGCAGACGCAGATCCCGCTCGGGATCCATGGCCCGAAGCACGGCGTCTGACCACCGGCGCTTTCTCACGTCAAAAAATCCCGTGCCCGATGCATCGCCACACTCGGCGCCGTAAGCTCCGGTCAGGTAGAAATTAAGATAATCATGGGGCAGCAAGATATGGCGCAAGCGGGCATAGGCCTGCGGTTTATGCCGCTGCAGCCAGAGCACCTTAGATGCCGTATAGCCCGGCAGAATCGGATTACCGGCGATGGCCACCGCCTGCTCTGTCCCACCGAGCGCCGCTTCAATCGCCGCGCACTCGTCCTGGGTGGAGGTATCGTTCCACAGTTTAACTGGCGCCAAAACCTCGCCAGATCCTCCCACCGGGACAAAGCCATGCTGCTGGCCCGATACTCCCAGAGCGACCACTCTTGCCCGCACCGCCGGATCAACCTGCTGCATACACGTCTGTAGCGCGGCCACCCACCACGCCGCGTCCTGCTCGCGACTGCCGTCAGCCCTAGCATCGAGATCCAGTGGTGCCTGAGCCACAGCCACCACCACGCGTTCGCTTGGGCTGTAGGCAAGGACCTTAAGCCCCTGCGTACCCAAATCCACCCCGACCACCACTGGTCCACCAAGTTTAGCCATTGGATCCGCCCGCTTGGAAAAATCCATTACATAGTAACACGAACACGCCGCCGCCGTCCTTTGTGGCAACGAAACTCTGCGCCAAGGTCACCCCTGCCGACAAAGCAGCCGGACTGGCCTTGACCTTTGCTAACTACACAGTAGCGACCACAGCCAACTGCGGCGGTGGAGGATGCCACGTGGGCGCCCTCCCCCACGGCTTTGTCGGGGATCTAGCGACATCACAAGACGTCACCTACTCGACCGGTATCCTCGTCGACCTGAGCAATCGCACGATGCCCAAAGGCAGGATCATCACGCCCGCCGATCAGGCAATCATCACCAATTATCTTTGTGCTCGATTAAACATATGACGTTGACCCCGCTGCGGTGGCCCTCGGCTGAGATCTTCTAGAGGATGATCTCAGCCGACTTCAGCCGGCTTGCGGGCATAGCAAACGACTGCCACCGCGGCTCTCAGCCGTGGTGATGGTGACCATCCGGCCCGTGGGCGTGACCATGAGCCAGCTCCTCAGCCGAGGCCTGGCGCACACCGACGACTTCGACGTCAAAGTGCAGCGTCTCACCGGCCAGCGGATGATTGCCGTCGAGCGAAACCTCGTCGGCAGTTAGGTCGGTAATGGTAAAGATAATCGGTTGGCCATCGTTGTCGTCGGCCGCAAAGCGCATACCGACGCTCAACTCCGCGTCCTCAGGAAACTGCTTACGGCTGGCGGTCGTGCGCAACTTGTCTTCGATCTCGCCGTAGCCTTCGGCTGGGGTGACCACGACCTTCTTTTGCGTCCCAACCAAGGCTCCAGCGAGCGCCTTTTCTAAACCTGGAACGATTTGGCTATGGCCGTGCAGGTAGGTAAACGGCTCATCTTTATTCGCCCGGTCCAGCTCTTCGCCGCTGCCGTTGGTGAGGACATAGGTCATGCTAACGACGGAGTCTTTAATGATCATCGCGGATCCCTTGTTTCTAGCTGTTGCGGATCGGTCCTGAGGACGATGCCAAATGGTGGCCGATCATCTTACGAGAGATGCAGCAAAAACGCCAAATAAAAAGGCCTCCTGCTGCGGGAAGCGCTTTTTATTTTATTATCAGATAGTTGGAACA
>CAIYRB010000096.1 GCA_903928445.1 uncultured Pseudomonadota bacterium
AGTTTTCGCGTTTCCTTAAGGTTGCCGCCCTATGCAACGGACAGACGATCAACTATAGCTCCGTCGGCAGCGATTGCGGTGTCGCGGCCTCGACCGTACGCGAGTACTTTTCTATTCTTGAAGACACCCTTATTGGGTTTACCGTCGAGCCATGGATGGCTTCGAGGAGGCGCAAGGCGATTCAGACTGCCAAATTTTACTTATTTGATACCGGCGTCACGCATATGCTGGCCGGAACCGAGACCTTAGATCGCAACTCAGACCTTTTTGGCAAGAGTTTTGAGCAATGGATCGGGATGGAGCTGAGGGCCTATGTGTCGTATCGTCGGCTCAAAGTCAGCCTGTTGTTTTGGCGCTCGACGAGTGGCCACCAGGTGGATTTTCTCATCGTCAATGCACTGGCTATCGAGGTGAAATCAACCACGAAGGTCGTAGCGCAAGATTTACGCGGACTCCGCGCTTTGGCCGAGGAATCTGTGTTTTCGACGCTGATAAGCGTCTCGCACGATAAGATTGATCGCAATGTAGACGGCATTTTGTGCTACCACTGGCAGACCTTTATGACCAAGCTATGGGGCGATGAGTTGTTCCCAGCGAGGACAAGCGGCTTTGGAGTGACCAATTAGTTTAGAGTAAGGGCGCCCGAATAAATCGGGCGCCCCTGTCTCTGCAGTCCCAACGGAGCATCGACCACGACGAGTAGTTTTTAAAAGACAACTACGCCACTCCTGCAAAGACGACGCACTTCTAGCAAGGCAGATGAATGATTTCTAGGAAAAAACCTTAAGGCAACAGCGATGTCCGAGGCCGGCCCTTTTTGGAAATTCTAGTCAAACGGTAGTTTGCTAATTTGTAATTTGGGGTTAGTCACCGGCTCTAACCAGCTAATCAATCAGCCCGCCCTCAGGCAAAACCTGCAATCTCGTGCAAGGCTGCAATTCTCTGCACATCGACAGCACTCACCTTGGCCTGAGCAGCAAATCCAGGCCAGTTCGTCCCCGTACGACGCACTTCCCGTATCACCGCACTCGATTCGCCGACCCCAAACCAGTCAATCAGTTTGAGACAATCAATGCGGGAATTTCGCGAATCGTCCCATACTTGGAGGCCTCACTGCGAAGGAGTCCTGTTCATCAGTGGCTTGACGCCGTCTCGGCATTCATCGCTATGCAACCTCACTCGTCAGCTCACCAGACCACAGCATCATCACAAACCGCTGCCAAGGCAGCGCAAGAATATCCTCATCCAAGACGCGCGGGCTATCTTCGCAGCAGACTAGTATCAGCTTTTTTACTTCAGGATGGTCTTGGCGAAACGCGCGGAGGTGCTTTGCGTCGGCCGCTGTAACACGATTTTTGCCTTTAGCCTCAATAGCCAACTCGCCGTCGCCGACAATGAAGTCAACCTCCACCCCCGTCGTCAACCTCCAATAGGATAGGTCAAAATGTCTGCCGCTGTAGCGGGAATAACAGTAGAGTTCATGGTGAATCCAGTTGTCAAAGGCTTTGCCAAAAAGCTCGGATCCAGGCTCGATACGGCCGCGCCGAGCAAGATGATTGACGATGCCAACATCATGAAAATAGAACTTTGGCGCACTAATCACCCGCCTCTTAGGGCGTTTGGTATAGGCTGGCAAGAAGTCGCCAAGCAGGGTGTCAACAAGGATACTGTAGTGATCACGAACGGTGGTTGCCGCCACGCCACAATCACGTGCGATGCTCGCCAGACTCAGCTGCTCGCTGTCCCCCAAGGCCGCAGAGCGAAGAAAGTCGGTAAATTGCGGCAAACGACGCACCAAGCCCTCGGCGAGGATCTCTTGTTTGAGGTAGTCCTCAACGTAGGATCGCAGCAAATCCTGGGCTGACGCCGCAAGATAGTGGGTTGGTAGATTGCCATGGTTTAGCATGCGTAAAAGGTCTGCGGCCTCACCTAGCTCATGCATGGTCAGACCCAGCAATTCGTAGCGGAGGGCTCGGCCACCGAGAAGATTGGCATGGCCGTGCCGCACTTTACGCGCGCTCGAGCCGCAGAGACCAAATATCCTGGACTCCTCTTGAATAAGAAAGTGCACCTCGTCGAGCAACGCCGGCACCTTTTGGATCTCATCGATGATCACGAGCTGATCGCGAGGAATCAAAGCCAGCTCGGCGCGTAACCGAGATGGCTCTTGCAAGTAGCGAATCTCAAGTTCAGTACGCAGGAGATCCAGCCGCATGGCGGCCGGGTAATTACCTTTAAGCAGGCTTGTTTTGCCTGCCTGGCGCGGCCCCCAGAGAAAAAAGCTCTGCTGCGGCCGAGGCGGAAGGTTTAAGTCTCTGATAAAAATAGGTATTTCTCGATCCCAAAAAAATCCAGTGAACTACACTCGAATATCATGATTATCAAGCCTGGTGGCATTGAATGTCAAGGCGCCTCCGGGTGATGATCAAGTACATCACTCATCCCGCCATTCCCTCCCAACCGGCGGTCGTCGTAGACTACGCACCATCGCATCCGTGCGATCGGAGCTAGGTGAGGCCACCGCAACAAATAGAAGACTCTCGAAGCGGCGCCGACTTTGATTCAAAAACCCCAACAGGACCTCCCATGCCCTCAACTCAACCCACCTACCGCCACACCACCCCGCTCAAACTCCACATCCTCGCCGACGTTCCCGCCGTTGCCGTCGCCACCACCCGCCACATCCGCGCACGCGCCAGCTCAGCCATCGCCATCTCTGGACAATTCACGATCGCCCTATCAGGTGGCGAGACCCCCAAAGCCGTCTTTGCCGAACTGATCAAAGAACACGACCTCAATTGGTCCAAAGTCCATGTGTTTTGGGGCGACGAACGCTGCGTGGCTTACACTCACCCCGACAGCAACTACCGTCTAGCTCACGACCACTTCCTCAGCCACGTGCCCATACCAAAAGCCAACATCCACCGCGTCCAAACCGAGCTAGGAGCAAAGCCCGCCGCCGAGGCCTACACGGATGAGCTGCGGGCCCATTTCAAGCTGGACGACCACTCCTTGCCACGCTTTGACATGGTGCTCCTCGGAATGGGTGACGACGGACACACTGCCTCGCTCTTTCCGTACACAGCCGCTCTGCAAAATTCGCAACAACTGGTCGTCAGCAACGCCGTCGCTAAACTAGGCGCCAACCGTATCACCATGACCTATCCGGTGCTCAATGCTGCTGCCTGGGTCATCGTGCACATCTGTGGCCAAGGCAAGAGTGCTGCCGTGAAGGCGGTGCTCGACAGTCCACCGCAAGTTGAGCGACTACCCATGCAGGGAATAAGGCCAATGCATGGCGAGCTCGTATGGCTGGTGGACCAAGCCGCGGCAGCGGCCTTAGATGGAGCGGCAGGACCGGCCTAAAGGTCGCCGCAGTCATGGTCATGAATGCTTTCACCCGCGCTAGGATGGTCATCGCCACGTCTAAAGCCGCAACCTCACCTTGGATTCCAAAAAATACGGTTGGTTATGCCTCTCAAAAGGGGCACTTTGGAAAATCATGATTTTCCAAAGAGGGACTTTGCCATGTACGCTCGCCTTCTCAACCTGCCGACCGCATTTGATAAATCGTTCTTTCTTTG
Source organism: uncultured Pseudomonadota bacterium (assembly GCA_903928445.1). Classification (GTDB taxonomy): domain Bacteria; phylum Bdellovibrionota_B; class Oligoflexia; order Oligoflexales; family CAIYRB01; genus CAIYRB01. The sequence continues at coordinate 3,585 of CAIYRB010000096.1, forward strand.
GGGCCCTCGACAGGTTGGCAAGACAAGTTTACTGAAAGCTACCTATCCCGATGTGCCGCTGATCCAGCTCTTAAAAAATGAGGAGTTCTCGCTCTACCAGGCCCACCCCGAGCTACTTCGCGAGCGTATTCGGGCCAGCGGCTGGAAACGCGTCATCATCGATGAGATCCAAAAGGTGCCAAAGTTACTCGATGAAATTCACCTGCTGATCGAGGAGGACGGGGTAGCCTTCGGATTGTGCGGTTCCAGTGCCCGCAAGGTGCGCAAAGGGCGCGCTAACCTGCTCGGTGGGCGAGCGCTGCGCTTTGAAATGTCTGGGTTAGTGGCGAAGGAAATCGGACCTACCTATTCGTTAAGCCGCCTGCTGAATCATGGCTACATGCCGATGATCTATGATTCCGAGCAACCACTACAGTACCTAAAGTCCTACTGCGCTGATTACCTAAAGGAGGAAGTCTTCGCCGAGGGACTGGTGCGAAATCTGCAGGCACAGACGAGTAAGGGCGTCCGAATAAATCCGGCACCCTTGTCCACCTGACCTTAAGTCTAAATTTCTATTCTTTAGAGCAGATTTCCAGACATAAAGATTATAATTTTAGCCTAAATTTGACCCTACCGGATCCCAGGAGCATACTTATTAGTGTCTAGATAAGTAGACTTTATGGTCGATTGAGCCGTCTAAGGTCTAGATATGTCTCCATGGGAGGTTTCGATGTCCATTCACATGCTTAGCGATGAGGAGCTCCTTGGCCGCATCCGCGCCGCGTGCAGGCTGAAGCGCCTGCATCTCAATATGACCCAAAGTGAGCTGGCGGGCCGCGCTGGCCTATCCCTCGCCATGATCAAAAATTTTGAGCGTGGTCACGGCGTCAACATTCTCTCTTTGATCAAAATCTTTCGCGCCCTCGGTGAACTTCAGCGCATTGAATCCATGGTCCCGGAAATCGTGCCGTCGCCGATGGCGATTTTCTTGGGTGAAAGCAAAGCCAAGCCAACTAAAAAGAGGGTTCGACGTGCAAAAGGTTGAGGCGATAAAGGTCGTCATGTGGGGATTAGACGTCGGCTACTTAGCGGAGTTACGCGATGGCACCATCGCTTTCGAATATGCGCCGGAATTCCGTCGGGGAGGTCTGGATATCTCGCCGATAGAAATGCCTACGACGACGACCACCACCTATAGTTCGAAGGAAGTTAGCCCAACTTTTCAGGGCTTGCCCGGAGTGATTGCAGACTGCCTACCCGATCAATTCGGGATGGTGGTGATCCATGCCTTCTTCGCGAAGCAATATGGAATACCTCGTGAAGCGGTCGGAGCTTTGGATCGTTTACTCTATATCGGAGATCGGGCCATTGGCGCGTTAGAGTTCGAACCAGCGCTTAGCAGCCCGTCGCTGCATCATGATCACCTTGAGCTAAAGGATTTAGTGGCCCTGGCGAAAGCAACCCTGATTGGAAAGGCCGATCAGCTACCCGTAGAGATTCTTCGTGTCAGCGCGTCATCTGGCGGCCGGCAAGCAAAGGCTTTGGTCGACTACAATCCGAAGACCGGAGCTTTACGCCACGGCTTTGTCGAGCCACAAGCCGGGTTTCGACCTTGCATCCTAAAATTTGACGGGACCAGGGATGGCGACCCTGCCAATGTGTATGGACGACTAGAGTATGTGTATGCGGCCATCGGCCGCTCTTCCGGCATCGATATACCCAAGACCTATTTGCTCGAAGGCGAATCAGAGGATGGTCCGGTAGCGCACTATCTCATTGAACGCTTCGACCGAGACACCTCTAAGCAAAAGATTTTCCACTATGCCAGCCTTTGTGGTCTGCTGTTGCGTGACTTTCGGTTGAAACATTCGGCCAGCTACGAAGACTATATGCAGCTGACACGACACCTCACTCAAGACCATGCTCAGGTCGCACAGGCGTTTCGCAGGGCGGTTTTTAACATGATGTTTCGCAATCAGGATGATCATACGAAAAACTTCGGATTCATCATGGACCGGGCGGGACGGTGGCGACTTGCTCCCGCTTTTGACCTAACCTATGTTTACGGATATGGTGTTGCCGCCTCTCATCAAATGACTCTTAACGGAAAAGACGACGACTTCTCTTTTGATGACCTGCTCATTGCTGGAGGTCGTCATGGGTTAAAGGCTCGCGAAGTCACCGCAATCGTCGAACAGCTGTCGGCAGCTGCCGACCTCTTTTTATCCGTAGCTGAGGAGCACGGACTGGAGGAGGCTTTTGCTGCAGGTGTTAAAAGCCGCTTTCGGCGGTTTACATGAGCTCGGGACACCAGAAGTGACTGCGATCCATAAATCAGCAAATCTGGCCCCGCCGATCAGATGTTTAGGATACATATCTGATCAAATCTCGACGAGCGACGCACTTTGTGTAGGAAACGGCTGCACCTTTAGACTAGCCTGCCTTTCGCGGCTTTTTCACGGCCGACTTGGCCGCCTTTCTGACGTTAATGATCTGCAGCTCAATCACTCGACCTTCCGCATCTTCGGAAAACAAAACACCATCCTTCAAATAGCTCCGAGCCTCAATCCCCGGAGCGAGCTTGATCGAGGCAAAATCAAACTCCTCATCAATCGACACAACGGGGAATTGCTGAGCCTTAGCGGATGGATCTCGCTTACTTTTAGTCACTTTAGGCGAAAGTTTACCATGACGGTCAATACGACCCATAAGCCCTTTTCCTTTCTCTCCAGCAGCACAGCCGCGACTAGATTATCTTGTCGATCTGCGAAAGATTTGGCGAACAGCCACTTTGGACCTTGCGCAACGGCAACATCTGGTTCTTCAATCAACAGTCCGACGGTATCAACCGCAATGCCTCGCTCTATCATGCGAGCCGCGGCATGAGGCGAAAAGACCCATCGGCCTACAGTTGGTCTATGCACGTGGCACCCATGAATTCGATCATGTGTTCAAAACATGACGTACACCATCCACTATAGCACTGAGCCAGCCGCGCGTACCGTTGCGAAGCGCCACGCAACCACTAACCAAAAAATTGACGGCGCTCAAAGCAGCCAAAGAAAAAACCTACCAGCATCCCATATTAAAAAAGGAGACTGGTAGGCCTGCCCGGACTCGAACCGGGGACCTCTACCTTATCAGGGTAGCGCTCTAACCAACTGAGCTACAGACCTATAGAGGGGGGTTTATATGTGTCTCCCCTGCCCAAGTCAATCGCTAGTTCACGAAATAATGACCGCCAGCGACCCTAGAATCAGGCCTCGGCCAGCTCGCCAAGATCCATATCCCAGCCATGATATTGCTTCAATTTGCGCTGCAAGGTCCTGATACCGATGCCTAGGACCCGGGCCGCCCGCGTGCGATTGAAGTTCTGGCGCTGTAAGGTCTGCAAGATCACCGCCCGCTCAATGTCGGCCAGTTTCATCCCGGACCTAAAGTTGACCGGTGGCTCGTGCTGGCTCTGGCTCAAGTAGTCTTGCTGATAGGCGGCATTCATCATGACGTGGTTTCCTCCCGTGTGTGGTCCTACCGACCAACTGCAAGCAGGGTGCCATCTGTCGTAGGCAGGCGATAAAAATTGTAACCCAATGATATAAAATCAAAAATAGCTGCCCCCTCGCGAGTCGCTAGGGGGCAGCCTGGTCACAAAAGTAAACCGCTTTACGCCAAAATGGAGTGGTTTGGAGGCACTTTTGCGCCCGTCGTGGTGGTCACCTAAACGAATGCCATCCAATTAATTGCGCAGCAGCGCCAGCGCTTGCTCCGGAGCCGAGTTAGCCTGAGCCAGCACCGACATACCTGCTTGCTGCAGGATCTTGTTCTGGGTAAATGCCGCGGTCTCTTCGGCAAAATCAACATCGCGGATGCGGCTATTAGCGGACTTGAGGTTCTCGATCTGAACGCCGAGGTTGTTGATCGTCGAGGTCAAGCGGCTCTGCTGGGCGCCAAGGAACGACCGGTTAGAGGCGATCGTGTCGAGAGCCTTATCGATCGTGCCTAACTTCTCAGCAGCGGTGTCGCGTGAGAAGGCGTCCTCAGGATTGACTGGGCCAATCTCGGCCTCCATGCCCAGACCAAGGCTTTCGACGTTGACCTTGAGGTTCTCGACACCGATGCGGATGGTATCGGTGTTTGGCTTTAGGCCGTCGCCTGAGCCGACGTGGATGGTAAACATCGATTCATCGGGCAGAGCCTCGGAGCCTCCAAGCAGCGGAATGCCGTTGAAGTTAGAGGTGTTGGAGATCCTTTGGATCTCATCCACCAACTGCACGTATTCACGGTTGGTGTAGGAGCGCTCCTTGTTACCGATGGTGTCGGAGGCCGACTGCGTCGCTAGTTCGCGCAGACGTACCAAGATGTTGGACACCTCGTTGAAGCTACCCTCAGCCACCTGCACGAGCGAGACCCCGTCGTTGGCGTTGCGCTTGGCTTGATCCAAGCTGCGGATGTTGGACTTCATACTCTCGGAGATCGCTAGCCCCGCAGCATCGTCGGCAGCTTTGTTGATCCGGTAGCCGCTTGACAGCTTGGCGATGTTTTCCTGGCTGGCCGAGTTGGACAGACCGAGATTGCGCTGAGCGTTGAGCGAAGCGACGTTTGTTTTAATCCTGAGTCCCATGCAACATTCTCCTTAGTATAAGTCCAAGTGACACTCACAAAGCAAGCATCGACAATTGGCCGCGATAGTTTAGGATAAATTTTTATGCATTTAACAAAGGCATGTCGTAGATTATTGCAAACTATTGGGTATTCTATAAACCTTTATGTTTGGCAAAATGCGCAAAAGAAGCTCGAGCGCCCACCTTGACGGATTTGCCGGATCTCGCCGCCGCAGCGCAAGCACGGTTCACCAGCTCGGTCGTAGACATTTAACGAAACGGCAAAATAGCCGGGAAGTCCGTCGGGAGTTCGAAAGTCGCGCAGCGTGGTGCCGCCGGCGGTGATGGCGGCCTCGAGGGTCAGCTTGATCTGCTCGCCAAGTTTGCCATACCGCTGCCTTGAGACCGCACCGGCCTTGCGCTCTGGATGGATTCCGGCGCGAAACAGCGATTCACTCGCGTAGATATTACCAACCCCTACGACCTGCTGCGCATCCATGATGAATTGCTTCACCGCCGCCTTTTTGTGCCGACTTTGACGAAACAGGTGCTCGCCTAAATCAGCACAATCTAGCGGCTCGGGCCCAAGATGCTCGAAATAGGCGTTGCCCTCGACGGCGTGACCCTCAAAGCAGTCGATCCGGCCAAAGCGCCGCGGATCGACAAAATGCAGATAGGTACGACCGCCTCGGCCCTGCACCTTAAACACCGCATGCGTATGCGGCACGTCTGGCTTGGCGCTGTCCTTTTCCAAGATCTGGCCGGTCATCCCTAGGTGAAACACGCCGGTGCCTTTGGCCGAACGAATCAGCATGTACTTGGAGCGACGAAACACCTGCTCGATCAGCTGCCCCTCGAACAACTGGCGAAACTGCGCTATGGGGATGGGCGAGCGCAGATCGGCGCGAAGAAATTCGGCGGTTTCCAACCGTCCACCTTCCAACACTAAGCGCACAGCACGGGTCAGGCATTCGACTTCAGGCAATTCGGGCATGACGAGACCTCCAGGGTCTCTTGTTATCACCCCCGAGGCGACGAAAGCCACTGCGGGCTTTACTCCAGCGGTATAGCCTTCAACACGATGCGACGATTGGCTTCGATATAACCTGGCGCCAGCGACTGATCGGCGGGCTCGGCCTCGCCGTAGCCGATGGCGACGACCCGTTTTGGATCAAAGCCCAGCTCGTCGATGAGGTATTGGCGCACCGTCATGGCGCGCTGGTAAGACTCCACCTGGTTGGCGTTGGCTGGACCGTTGTGGTCGGTGTAGCCCTCGATCATCAGCATCGATAAGCGAGTCGAGGCGAAATCCTTGGTCGCGGATTTAAGCTGCGTCAAACCCTCGACCTTGAGTTCGAAGGTGGACGGTGTGCTCTTTGGATCAGCAAACAGATCGCTGTAGCTGAGGCTGATGATCGGCATGAGCGCCTGGCGTCGCTCCAGCTTGAGCTGTTCAGGCGCCGCCAAATCACCGCCCATGAGTCCAGGAAACTTCGGAAAGATGGCTGAGGCCAAGGGTGAGCCCTGAGATTCGACCGCAGCGACCGTCAGCTCATCTTGGACCTCGACGGCCTTTAGCCGGCCCGTCTGAATCCACAGGATACTGTTTCCACCGGCCCCACCAGGACCGGACATGCGGTAGGTCTTAAACACCTCGCCTTTAACCAGCCCCTGCTGCACGCCGCCGGCTAAGAGCACTAGAGCGTCGCCTTTACCGCTATCAATCAATTGCAGGACTTTAAACACCTTGGGAGCCTCAGGCTGGCTCAGGGCGCGCCACGTCGGGCTGAGCTCGCCAGCCATAGCTTGCGCGCTTAGGGTCAAAAAGGTGAGGAAAGCCAGAAGGACGCGGTCCATTCCACAAACTCCATGTACAAATAAAAGGCTTCTGACTTATGAATCGGACGGGAGCGTAAAAACTTTAGACACGAGGCTCCACCCATGCAGGCGACACTCGAAGCCTTACTCAGCCATAAGCCCCTGACCTCAGAGGACACCCAGGGCCTTTTTCGCGCTATGCTAGACGGCGAATTAGCCGACGTTCAGGTCGGAGCCGTACTGGCGGCATGGCGGCTACGCGGCGAGGGCGTCGATGAACTTTACGCCGGCGCGACGGTACTGAGAGCTCAGGCCACCACAGTGACCCTGCCGCCAGAGCTTAGACCCCTGATCGACAATTGCGGCACCGGCGGCGACGGCTCGCACAGCTTCAACATCTCGACTGCCGCTGCCATCGTCGCCGCCTCGGCTGGAGCGCGGGTGGCCAAGCATGGCAACCGCAGTGTCAGCAGCAAGTGCGGCTCCGCGGACCTGCTCTTTGCCGCCGGCTTACCCCTTGGACTGACCCCTGAGGCCGCGGCACAACTCCTGTCATCCACGGGCTTTACCTTCTTCTTCGCGCCAAATTACCATCCTTCCTTGGCCCGCGTCGCTTCGGCCCGGCAGCAGCTCAAGGTGCGCACGGTCTTCAACCTGCTTGGACCGCTCGCCAATCCCATCGCACCGGACATGCAGTTGGTTGGCGTCGGCTCGGCGGCCTACCTCCGACCCATGGCCGAAGCGCTGGTGCGGCTGGGCACCAAGCGAGCCCTGGTGGTGCATGCCCGCGACGGACTTGACGAGATCAGCTGCGCCGCAGTGACCGACGCCTTGCTGGTTCAAGACGGCCAGATCTCGACCCTACTCATAGACCCCGTCGCCCTAGGCTCCCATGCCCCCCTGAGCGCCATTGCCGGCGGTGACGCTAGCCACAACCTGAGCATCCTTGGTCGCCTCCTCGACGGCAACGCCCCAGGAGTCGCGGCAGCCGTCGCCCTCAATGCCGGGGCCGTGCTGTGGCTGGCGGATGTGGTGCCAAGCCTAGAGGCAGGAGTGGCATTGGCACACCGCCAGATCTCAAGTAAGGTGGCGCGCGACTACTTTGCGTCTTGGTTGAGGAGCGCCAGCGCCCTCGCCCCATGAGGTGTTCCTTGTCTGATATCCTAGCCGCCATTATCGCCGACAAGCACCTTGAAGTCGCCGCCGCAGAACGCCGGCGGCCGCTTGCCGAGGTTGAGCAGCAAGCCCGCCTAGCGCCCAGCGCCCGTGACTTCTTTGCCGCCCTAGACGACGCGAAGGCGCCGCGGATCATCGCCGAATGCAAATGCAAATCGCCAAGTCGCGGCCTTTTTCTCGATCCTTACGATCCCGTAGCCTTGGCTAAGGCCTACGAGCGCGGTGGTGCCGCCGCCATTTCGGTTCTTACGGACAACAAGTACTTCGGCGGTCAACTGGCGCACTTAACAGCCGTACGCCAAGCCGTTGACATCCCGGTCTTACGTAAAGACTTTATCGTCAGCGCCTATCAGATCTATGAGGCCAGAGCAGCTGGAGCCGATGCATTTCTCCTGATCTCGGGCGTCCTCAGCGCCGCGGAGCTTGAGCCCTTGATTCACCTTGGCCGGCGCCTGGGCATGGAGCCCCTCATCGAAAGCCACAGCGAGACAGAGCTAACAGCCGCCATCACCACCACGGGGCATATCCTCGGGGTGAATAATCGCGACCTAAAGACCTTCGGCATCGATTTGGCGATATCGCGCTCCCTCGTAGCGCTCGGCCAAGCCAAAAGTCCGACACCGATCATGGTCTGCGAATCCGGTATCAAGACGCCGGCGGACATTGAGCTGATGCAGGGCGTCGGGTATAACGTGTTTCTCGTCGGCGAAGCCCTAGTGACGCACCCTGATCCTGAAGCGGCCGTCCGCGCTCTGATCACTCCTAAGCGCTGACCTAAGCCACTCCGATCCTCGTTAAAATTTGTTTATGAGGCTGCCTTGACCAAGACCACCGATACCAGCTCCACCGACCTTTACAAACAAGCCGGCGTTGACGTGGACAAAGGCGATCGCCTCGTCGACTGGCTGCAGCAGCAAGGCAACGCCCCTAAGACCACCCGTCACGGTGCCGTGGTGTCTGGCATCGGCGGTTTTGCTGCGCTGTTTCGGCCAAATTTCAAGGGACTTGCCGACCCTCTGCTAGTCACCAGCACCGATGGTGTCGGCACTAAAGTGCTGCTCGGCATCGACAGCGGCATGGTCCAGGGCCTCGGCATCGACTTGGTCGCCATGTGCGTTAATGACCTCTACACGGTCGGCGGTCGCCCGATGTTTTTTCTCGACTACTACGCCACCGGAGCCCTCGACGAGGGCCAATTCAAAAGCGTCCTAGCGGGCATTAAACAAGGCTGCGCCCAAAGCGACGCTCTTTTGCTGGGCGGGGAAACCGCTGAAATGCCAGGACTATATGCAAAGGGACACTTTGATCTCGCCGGCTTTGTCGTCGGTGCCGTCGATGGTGAGGCCATGCTAGGGCCAAAGCATGTCAGAGTCGGAGACCGACTTTTCGCCCTCGCTAGCAGCGGTCTCCACAGCAACGGCTACTCTTTGGTTCGTCACTGGCTTAAAGGCGACGTTAAGACAGACCCTGAATTACTCGCCCATCTGATGCAACCAACGCGGATCTATCACGAGCTGCCTGAGCTTGTGGATAAGCTGGGTATAAAGTCCATCCATGCCGTGGCCAATATCACCGGCGGGGGCATCTCAGGCAACCTGCCGCGCGTCATGCCTGAAGATACCGAAGCGCATATAAACATAGCGGATTTACCAACTCCCGCGTGGATGCGTGCGTTCCTTGAAGCGCAGCAGACGACGCCCCTCGCCCAAGAAGGCGTCTTTAACCTCGGCTGCGGCATGATTGCGATCGTCGCTGCCGAAGCCGCCGCGGCTTTCGCCGCGGCATCCGCCGCTATGCATCTTGACGTCCATCCGATCGGCGACGTCCGCCGCGGTCAGGGCGAAGCCAAAGTCGTATTTCACTAGGAGAGCTTGCGATGTCGAGTCTGACGCCCCTGCCGTTCACCAGGCCCAAGCACATCCTCAGCGCGCGGCAATTTGGCCGGCCTTTTCTCGACTATATGTACGAGCTGATCAACCAGATCCGCAAGTTTGATAAGACTAAAGACGGCCTCATGTATCTGCAGAGCCTGCTGGCTCATCGCCGCGCCATGCTGTATTTCACTCAGCCCTCGACGCGGACATTCTTAAGTTTCCAGGCCGCCTGCCATATCCTTGGCATCAAGCCAGCCGAAATTAGAGACCCCTCGACCAGCTCCGAGCGCAAAGGTGAGTCGCTCGAGGACTCGCTGCGAACCTTTGCGAGCTATGTCGACCTCATCGTGATGCGCTCTCCGACGGCCGGCCTTTCCGACCGTATTGCGACCTTACTCGACGAAACACCGCGCCCGGTTCCGATCATCAACGCCGGTAGCGGACCCGACGAGCACCCGACACAGGCTCTCCTGGATATCTACACGCTACAGCGCAGCTTTCGCTCATCATCTGGCATCGAGGGTAAGACGATCTGCATGGTCGGCGATCTAAAGCGCGGCCGTACCGTTCGCTCGCTCAGCCATCTGCTGACCAACTACCCCGGCGTGCGACTGATCTTTTGTTCGCCTCAGGCCTTTCGCATCGAAGACGATTTGCGCCAGTTTCTGCGCAGCGGCGGCGTCCAGTTCGAGGAAACCCCGGACTTTCATCAAGCGATCGCTGCGGCCGATGCGATTTATATGACGCGCGTTCAAGATGAATACGATGTCCAAGGTTCCGTCAAAGTGGACTACCAAGCCTACTGTCTTAGGTATGAGCACCTAGAGCGCCTCAAGTCCCACTGCGTGATCATGCACCCCTTGCCGAGGCGAGACGAACTCGATCCAGCGATCGATGCCGATCCTCGCGCCAAGTACTGGCGCCAAGAACGCAACGGCATGTGGACACGCGTCGCATTAATTACCATCTTAATGGGCGTGGACAACCACATCGTGTTACCCACGCTTTAATCCTCTTCTGCAGAAAGGCCCAGGCGCATGACTTCTAATACGAGCTTGAAACTAGCCGCCATTAGTATGACCACCAGCGCCGACAAAGAGCGCAATGTCGTCGAGGCTGAGCGGCTTGTGCGCGAAGCAGCCAAGCTTGGCGCCGACTGGGTGCAGCTGCCAGAGATGTTTCCTTTTATGGGCGACTATGCCTACAACTACGAGATGGCCGAGCTTGAAGGCGGGCCTTTGTATCAACGGCTCGCTGGATGGGCCAAGGAGTTAAAGATCGTACTGTTTGCCGGTACGGTCGGCGAACGACCTAAACCAGACGAGCCACTCGACTTCGCCACCAAAAACGCCATAGGCCAAAAGAAGGTCTTTAACACCTCCTACGTCTTTGGCCGAGACGGCGAGCTGTTGGCAAAATATCGCAAGATTCACCTGTTCAATTTGAACGGCGACGACGGCAGACCTCGGTATGCCGAAAGCGACGGCTTCATTCCTGGCGAAGAACCAGTCAGTCTGGTCATCGACGGCCTAAAGGTCGCGCTATCGATCTGCTACGATCTGCGCTTTCCCGCCCTGTACCAACTGCTGTCAAAGTCTGGAGATCCAGACGTCATCACCGTCCCTTCAGCTTTTACCAAAAGCACTGGGCTTGCCCACTGGGAGCTGCTGCTACGGGCTAGGGCTGTTGAACACCAATCTTACGTCTTCGCCGCCAACCAGACTGGGGTCCATTCCCCTGGCAAGGAATCGTTTGGTCACGCCCTCATCATTGACCCCTGGGGCAGTGTCCTGGCCGACAGCGGCGACCAACCCGGGGTGGCTCTGGCAACGCTGTCGGGAGCCGCGCTTAAGGACGTGCGGTCGCGCCTGCCGGCATTGGCCAACAGACGGCCTGAGGTCTATCGCGGCAACTAGTCCCAGAAGCCCTCTGGGTCGCCTGGCAGTGCTTCGCGCTGTGGCCTAAATATTTTCCCGCAGCTGCCGACAACATAGAGTCACCGGTTGATTTACCGCCAGACTCTGTCGTCAGCAAAGGGAACTAGTCGATGTCCGATCAAAGCCAACCGAAATTGGAAATGCTCGAGCGAGCCGTCCTTGAACTCGGAACCGAGCTCTACAATTTAAAGGCTGGGGTGGCGAAGAATCAGGCGGCACACGATCAGTTTGTCAAAGTCATCCGCGGCCTAAAACAGCTTTTGGACGAAAAAGGCTTGATCACGGGCGAGGATTTCGATGCCGCCGTCGAGCTAGGTCAAGCCATCGAAACCTTCGCCTCGCACGCCGAGCATAGCCATTACCAAGAGATGGAAAAGGTTAAGAAGACCGGACACTAAGCGTTCTTAAGCCGGTCGCCAGCGGCGATAGCGGGTGATGGAGGATAAAAACCATGCGCCACCAGACCCTGTGGGCCATTGCTGTGGTGCTCTATTGCCGCTCGGCAGCCACTCTAGCCGCACCGGCCGATACCAACGCGGCGGCTCCAGCCCCACAAACGGTCAGTCCCTACGAACTTCGCTACCACCTCGACCAAAATGGGACGCAGCCACTTCATACTTTTGTTCTCAAGTGGACAGGTCCCAGTAGCAACCTACAAACCATTGACGTGATGCTTAGCGATTCCAGCCACGTCGTCCAGACCATCAATGTCCCCCAAGACCGGGTTCACCTGGTCTGGCAAGAGATTGGCTCCACCCCAGGAGCCACCAAAGATCGCATCGTCGACTTGATCGACTGTAACTTCGATAAATTCGCCGACCTAAGACTTCTCAAATCCTGGCCCTATCAGGTCGGCGACAAATCCTACATGGTTTGGCTATATAACGACAAATCAAACAGGTACGAGCTATCCGAAGCCATGAGCGCACTACCGACGCCGTCAGTAGACCCTAAGACGAAGCGGATCACCTCGACTAAACTGACGGGATTTGCCGGTGGCGAGTTTGAACAAAGCATCTTCACTGTGGACGGATCGGGCGAGGCGACAAAGCTGATTCTCCAGGTCAAGATTGTTCAGACCACACTGGATCCGCAGCATCTGAACTTTCAGCAAGAAATCCGCCAAAGAGAGGGCGACGAGCTGCAGCGCATTTGCCAGTTGCGCCTGCCCGCTGAGGGTAAGCCAAAGAGGCTGTGGGGGACCAAATCAGCGTGCGCGCCCTTTATGGCCAAGGCGGCGCCTACGTCCCCGCGAAAAAAGCCCAGCGAAGCGTTTGATCGTGACGACTCAAAGGACTCCGACAACTCGGAGGACGAGCCCACCGACAATGTGGCAACGACGAAAGAGCTCTCTCAGGAACCTTCGAAGGAATCTCCGAACAACCCTGCAAGCAAAGCGCTAAAGACCAAGCTTAAGGCCGAGTGACACACCCCAGCCTCGCCCAGCCACAGCCGCTTTACCAAATGCTAGGCGCTAAATCGTGCGCTTATCCAGTCCGTATTTTTCAACCTTCATGATCAAGCCAGCCCGGCTGATACCCAACTCCTTGGCCAGCTTGGATTTATTCCAACGCGTCCGTTCCAACCCTTCAAAGATCATCTGCTTTTCCAGCTCTTCCAAAGCGTCTTTAAGACGCCCACTGACGCGGTATCCAGGATACTTGTTTTTGGCGTTATCCTGAATATGTTGACTCAGAAGGTCTGGCAGAATGTCTGGCTCACTTCCAACAAGCACACAGCAACGCTCGATCTCGTTTTCCAGCTCGCGCACATTGCCTGGCCAATCGTGATTGATCAGGCGCTCAAGAGTCGAGTGATTGATCGTCTTTTCCTGATTGCGCTCTTTGTTGAACTTGGTAAGAAAGTGGGCGGTCAGCAGCGGAATATCTTCTTTACGCTCCCGAAGCGGTGGAACCGTCAGGTTGATCACCTTGAGGCGGTAATAGAGATCTTCGCGAAACATCCCCTCTTTGACCATCTTCTGCAGTTCGCGGTTGGTTGCAGCGAGGATCCGCACGCTGACCCGCTTGGTCGCGGTAGCCCCCACCGGAGTGAAGGTCCCCTCTTGCAAGACGCGCAGCATCTTGACCTGCATCGACATCGAGGTCTCACCGATCTCATCAAGAAAGAGCGTACCGCCATCGGCTTCTTCAAATAGCCCCTTCTTGTCGCGAATGGCTCCGGTAAAGGCGCCCTTCATATGACCAAACAATTCGCTCTCGAGTAGATTTTCGTTAAAAGCGCCGCAGTTTACCACGACAAATTTCTTGTCTTTACGCCTGGAATTGTAGTGCAGGGCTTTGGCGATCAGCTCTTTACCGGTACCGTTTTCGCCATTGATCAAGACGGTGGCTTCAGAGTCGCAAACGCGGTCGAGCAGTCTGTAGAGATCTTGCATCGGCGCGGACTTACCGATCATGCGGTCAAAGCCGTAGCGAGTCCCAAGTTCCTTGCTCAACTCGCCGACCTTTTCTTGTTCTTCGGAGACGCGCTTTTGCGAGACGATGATCTCTTCCACGACCATCTCAATAAGTTCGGTTAGGTAGGCGATTTCCTTTTCCGACAACACCGGTAACGCGTCGACGTGCGCATTCAGTTCGGCAGCCCGGCCGGTGAAGGAGCGCTCTAGGTAGGCCTTGATGCGCACTTTTTGTTCTTCCGCGCTGTCGGCTACGAGAAAGCCGTCGCCAAAGACACAGCCCATATATTTGCCTTCGACCCGGATCGGCACCGTCAAAGTCGAGAATCCCGCGTGGCAACGCGACAAGCGCGCGTCGTTGCTCCGTGTGGTGTCGACAACGGTCTGCCTCGCCGTGCCACGACAGGACTCAAAGCCCTTGCCGTCGCTAATCACCGCTTTGCAGATGGGGTTAAGCGGGTTGAAGAACTTGCCGTCAGGCACCCCCCTGAGCAGCCCCTTGGTATCGGTGAAGTTGATCTGAATCTTCCACCACTTGCCAACAAGCTCGCGCAGCCGCCTTATGACGTGCAATTTGTCGAACTCGCTCCAGCGCACTTTGTCAGTCATCGGTAACTCCTAAATGACTGTTTTGACTAGGCATGACTCTGACCAGCAGACACTCTGGCCACAATCAACACACCTATCGGCAAATGTGCGTAGATTCTTTACAGGTTAAATACCGCATCATTCCAGCCCTTTGGACCTAGGGCGCTGGAATACTAGACGATTTGCCTGGGAGCATTAATTATTATCAGTTGCTTTGACACCTTTGGGCAGAGCAAAAGTCGCCTCCGGGATGGCGGCGTGGGCAGGATTTTTGAATTCATGGGTCAGGGAGTTTTTATTTTTCAGCACCATCTTTAGATATGATACGAACTGCTCCTTCTGGGCGAAGTGCAGTTCAATGCTACTCACATCTCCGGCCACCTTCGGCTTTAAATGAACTTTGATCAGGTCCCCGTCTTCATCGGCCTTGACCACATCGTAGCGCTTAAGCAGCGAATCGAAGTTCAGGATCAGGTCAATCATCTGATTGAGTTCGTGGGACTGCTGGTCATTGGTGGCGAATCTTTTCGCGGTATTGCCCTCAGGGTCATAGTCATAGAACGATTTGCCATCAAAAATCTTGTACTCCCTTTTGGGCGTCTCAAGCATCCAACGAAACAAATTTGGCTTAGCAAATAAGGCGCGCCCCTCCCGGTGCGTGCTCTTCTGACGGAGGTCCGTGTAGCGCGTCTGAACGAAGTCTACCGACAGACTGTCATAGGCCTTCATTTTTGATTGCATCCTCCGCAGCTCGTCGACGGTGAGAGACTTGGCGAACAGCGGCGTCGCGGTGAGCAAGGCCGCACAGAGGAGGATCTTGCCGTTGGTACGAATGAGACGCCTGTAATGCATGTGAGTGCCTCCCGCGATCGAATGTAGTGATGTTCTTAGGTCAGGACAGCCCGGCGTTCAATCCATTTTACTGGACAAAGCCTGATCCAGGTAGCTCAGTGCCGCCACCGCCGCGGCCCAGCGGATCGCTTGGCGGTCACCTTGTAGCAGCAACGGCAAGACCTGGGTCGAGGCCGGTGTGGCTAAGCCGCAAAAGACCGTGCCGACCGGCTTAGCCTCAGTTCCGCCGCTCGGCCCCGCAATTCCGGTCAAAGCCAGCGCGTAGGTGCTGCCAGTTCGTTGCCTTACACCATCTGCCATGGCCCGTGCCACCGGTGCGCTGACGGCACCAAAACGGTCGATATCGTCCACGGCGACTCCGAGAAGGGAGACCTTGACAGCATTTGCATAAGAACTCACACCACCTTGGTAAATAGCTGAACTACCGGCAAGTTCCGTCAATAAATAGGCGAGTAAGCCACCGGTGCAGGACTCCGCGGTCGCGACAGTTTCACCCTTTAACTGAAGCTTTGCCTGGATCTGCCGAAGTAATTCCGTGACTGCTTCTGGTATCTGCACGTGGGCCTCCTGAATGGACGACGAACCTCGGTTCTTACCTGCCCAACATAGCGTGCTCAGACAGGGTTTCCCATTGGATTAGGTGCTAAAGGAGTTGGTGATGAGCCATGTTTGGGACAAGTACTATCCCGAGGGCCAAAGCAGCGAAATCAATCTTTCGCAGTGGACCTGTGTCGCTGATGCACTAGAACAAGCATGCCAACGCTACCCCGAATCAATCGCTCTGACCTGCATGGGCGCCGACCTCAGCTACCGGCAATTCGACCGCTTAGCGAGTCAATTCGCCTCCTACCTGCAGCATTCGGTCGGTCTAAAAAAAGGCGACCGCCTCGCCATCATGCTGCCCAACATCATGCAGCTTCCCATCGCCTTTTTCGCTGCGCAAAAGATCGGCGTCGTCTGCGTCAACACTAATCCTTTGTACACTCCCCGCGAAATGCGGCATCAATTCAACGATAGCGGCGCCAAAGCCATCATTATGATCGATCTATTCATGAACAACCTCGAGGAGGTGGTTAAAGATACGCAGATCGAGCACATCGTCGTCACGTCGGTCGGAGATCAACTACCGGCTTGGAAGGCTCTTTTAATAAAAGGCGTGATGAGAGCTAGGGGTATGATTCCCAGGCATCAGCTAAGGGCCGTATCGTTTCGCCAAGCACTCGCCATCGGCGCCAAAAAGCCGTACACCGCGCCAACCCTTTCGCACCAGGATCTGTCCATCCTGCAATACACTGGCGGCACGACCGGCGTGTCCAAAGGTGCCATGCTGCTGCAAAGCAATGTCTTGGCCAATATCGCTCAGATTCAGCACCTCGCTTCGGGGCATGTCACATCAGCACAGGAAGCCGTCCTAACGGCACTGCCGCTCTATCATGTGTTCGCACTTACGGTGAATTTTCTCGCCTTTGCCGCCATGGGCCAACGCATGGTGCTGGTACCCCGACCGATTCCAGTGAGCAACCTAGTTAAGATCTTCAAAAAATACCCCATCACGGTGATGACCGGAGTCAACACGCTGTTTAGCGCCTTGGTCAACGACCCAGGTTTTCAAGCATCTCCAGCAAAGCACCTCAAGTTTTCCATCGGCGGCGGCATGGCGGTGCAATCGTCTGTCAGTAAAAAGTGGCAACAGCTCACCGGTCAACCGATCGTCGAAGGCTTTGGACTGACCGAGGCCTCACCCGTGACTCACGTAAACCCCATCGGCGGCGAGATACGCTTGGGCTCGATCGGCATTCCCCTGGCCTCAACCGATGCTAAGGTCGTCGATGAGCATGGGCGCGAAGTCCCTCTTGGCGAAACCGGCGAGCTCATCGTCCAAGGGCCGCAAGTGATGGCAGGATATTGGCGACGCCCCGATGAGACCGCCAATGTCATTAAAGGCAACTGGCTATGGACTGGCGACATAGCGCGTCGCGATAGCGACGGCTTCTTCTATATTGTCGATCGCAAAAAGGACATGATCCTCGTGTCAGGTTTTAATGTGTTTCCCAGTGAAATCGAAGAAGTCATCTCGTCGCATCCGAAGGTCCTTGAAGTCGCCGTCGTCGGAGTGCCTGACGACAATTCCGGCGAAGCGGTCAAGGCGTTTATAGTTGCCAAAGACCCGTCTCTGACGACCGAGGAAATCCGTAAGCACTGCGTAGCCCAACTCACCGGATATAAGCGGCCGCGCCAATACGAATTTAGGACCGAGCTGCCGAAGTCCAACGTTGGTAAAATCCTACGCCGGCGCCTCCGCGACGAAGCCCAACCCAAACTCGATAAGTCCGCATAATGACCACCGACCTTGACATCAAAGAATGCGGCTCCTGTCGCCGTCGCTTTACTACGGAGCAAGACTTCTTTAGCAACACCTCGCGGTGGCGCCTCTGCAGTAGCGGCCACCTCTGGTTTAATTGCAACTGCGGCTCGACCTTATTGATTAAGCGCGGCCGCTTTCCGTGGTTCTCACCTGAATTCACTCTGGGTACAGAAAGTCGCGGCGTCTTCAATCGTCTAAGTAACCTAAAAGACCTGCCGCGCGTACCGAATATCGCTTTGGAGCTCCATCAAACCTTGCAGCAGCCGCAGGTATCGCCGCCCGATATCGCTCGGAGCATCCGCAAGGAACCTGTCCTTGCTTCGCAGGTGCTGCACATGGCGGAAACCATTCGCAACGCCCGCAGTCCAAGTGCCGTCAAGTTTAAGACCTTAGAGCATGCGGTCGTCTATATCGGTTACAAGGCCCTCCAGGACTTACTCGTGACCGCGTCGCTGCAGACTATTCCCTTGCCAGACAGCGGCTTTCAACCCACGGCCTTCTGGCAGGAATCCTACTTGACCGGGGCTATCGCCGAAGCGCTGATGCGGCGCTTTTCACCCGATCTGGTCCAGGATGAAGTATTTCTCGCCGGCAGTCTGTGTAACCTTGGCAAGCTTGTTACCGCCTTCTGCTTTCCACCACTTGTCACCAAAATCATCAACGATGTGTCGGGGAGCAAAGAACCACTAGTCACCTGGCGTCAGGCCGAGGCCGCCTATCAGTTTCCTGATCACTGCATCCTTGGCGAAATAGCCGCGACACTCTGGGGCTTTCCTGTGGAAATCGTCCAAGCAATCCGCGAGCATCACACCTTTCAGCCACTGAGCAAGGCCCCGCTCACCGTGGGCGAGATCGTCGCTGTTGCAAATCAAATGCTCCACTGGGTGCTTCTTAGACCACACCGCATGGAATACGGACTTATCGAACTCTTTGCCGCAAAAGTCGCTATCAATGAAAGCGAGCTGGCACGCCTTGCAGGCGAATTCACCAAGTTGTCCGCCAGCATCCTCGCATCGACGGCGCACTTGCCTCGCGCGAGTTGACTAATCTTGTACGAGCAAGTCGATGCGCTGCTCAATTCCTTGCCGTGTCAGCGTGACCTCGACCTTTGGTTCTTTCCGCAACGACTGCAGTAAACGAATGGTCATAGCGACATCGGTCAGACTCTGGCCATTGATTGCGGTGATAATATCGCCGTCGATGAAGCCGGCTTTCTGGTAGATGCTGCCAGCTTCGATCTCCCACAGACGAAAGCCTGCAAGCTGCCCATCGATGTAGTAGGGGATTGCCGCGACCTGCATCAGCACCTTGCTAAGCTGATCCTTGGTCATGGAGTCGCGCAAGGCGGCCGTGATCTTCACGACGCCACCATGACGCTCGATACCCGTGCTGATTTGCGCGAGGGAAGAGTCTTGCCGTTCTCCCTGTGAACCGGGATCGGCTGGATCGATCTGCTCGCCGACCCTAACCCTTTCGCTTTTACCGTCGAGGCGAACATAGACGTAGTCGCGTTCAATCCGCTCGACGACCAGACGGTGGTCTACGTCCTGGCCGATCTTCGCGGCAAAGGTCTCTCCAGTCGGCATAGCTTTAAATAAGACGACGCCTTTGGCCGCCTCAGCCGAGGCAATGACCCCAAGCACCAAAAACGTCCGCGGTTCACCTTGCCCCAAGGCTGGCTCGGTCAAAGCCCCACTAGTGGTACAAATAGCTACGGATATCAGTGTATTCAGTACAGCCTTCAGCATCTTCAACCACCACATCAGCAACAACGGTTTAGGCAGCATCCTTGGCGGACACCAACGGCCACTGTGCAATTCGCGGGCCCGTTCCGAGTCCACCTTTAACCGGCTGTTTTAGATGTGTTTTGTTTATCCATGGCACAATAAATTAGGACCTCGGGTGTCAAAAACTTCGACACCCGTGTACGCCGAGAACGAGGCTACGACAAAAAGCTGCTAGAATAACTTGATCCACATTCCTTACCCGCCGCACGCTTGATGAGCCAAAACATGCCTCGCATGTTCGCCGTTATTTGTTTCATGGGCCTCGCTTGGCTGGTTCAGGCCGACGTGGCAACCGCTGCGACCTGGTCCATCAACTCTACCGGGGGCGTCCTGCAGCAACCGACAAGCCACTACTACCACGCGATTTACGGGGCCGAGGCGCTGTTTGCGACCACGAACGACGGCTTGCTGATTCGCGCCAGTTATCTTGAACGGCCAGAGTTTCATGACGCCGGATACTCAGACAAAGACTACGGCTGGTTCGGCCTGATCGGCACCAAGGTCACCAAAGCGGCGAATCACGGCCTCTTCGCCTTTATCGGTGGCGGCCGCATGAGCGGCTATGTCAAGGCAGACCCCGATTACCGCGGCACGAGCGGCGAACCCAACAACCACTACCTAATTTCCGGACTCACCGTGGCCATGGCCTACGCGGTACACCTTGGACCGGTCTACCTCGCTGCCGAACACCAGACCTTCGTCGGCTACGTCGACAAAGTGCAGCTCGATGCACTCGTCGGCTGGCCATTTCACTTCTTTCAAATAAAAGCTGGTTTAGCATGGTGATGCGCTGGGTAAAGGTGGCCTGCCTATGGCTGCTCGCGGCTGGCAATGCTTTTGCCGACGGCAGTCGCCACTATACCGTGACGGGTCAATTTATTTCACTCGCACCAAACGCCGGAGGACAAAACGCCTATGCTTTGCGCCTGGCGACGAATGAATGGGAGATCAGCGGCTTTAGCAATTTGGGCATCTCCATCAATGGGCGCGCCTTGACCGGCGCCACCTACGACTGGCGATTTCCCA
Organism: uncultured Pseudomonadota bacterium; assembly: GCA_903928445.1. Lineage (GTDB taxonomy): Bacteria > Bdellovibrionota_B > Oligoflexia > Oligoflexales > CAIYRB01 > CAIYRB01. The sequence goes on from CAIYRB010000096.1 coordinate 24,010, forward strand.
TTTGCGACGACTCGTGCTGGTGGCAATTTTTCGTCCAGACCGGCGTCGGTGCATCCAATGGCGGACCGCTGGCAGAATTGACCTGGGGCTCCGTGCTGCCGCTAGTCCCCATTTGGCTACCTTTTACCGCGCCCCGCTACCTCCCCGCGCTTCGCCTCGACATGACCACGCAGATCATCGCCACACGCTGGCGTGCTGTCACCTGGAGTTACCCTCTATGGGCTGGGATATCCGTCGCCTTTTAATCGGCCTCGTCACAAGTTTCTGCTGCGCAGTGCCAAGGGCTGCCGCCTTTCCTGAGCCCATTGACTTTGACGGCTCGCTGTCGCGCTGGCATATCGGCCTAGCGGACCCGCCGATCACCTATGGCATTGAAGCCGACAACCCGGCTGACGCGGCAGGCTATCAAAATGCCGCAGCGGAAGCCGTCAGCCTTTGGAACCAGGTCCCAGGCAGCTATTTTCGCTACGCGCAGGCGCCAGACGGCGAGCCACCCCAAGTTACGATCCATCTGCAAAGCAGCTTGAATGGCACTAGATCAACGGCGGGTTACACCTATTTTGACAAGTACGACGGCAATAAGCCGCTCCACTGCATGATCGTCATTTTGGTTGACGACTCGGTGTCTTACCGCAGCGTTGCCAAGACGATTTTACATGAATTAGGTCATGGCCTCGGTCTCGGCCACTCCCTAGTACCGCAGGCGATCATGAGCTACAGCTTGCAACAAAACGGCTTTTCTTTAGATGTCGACGACCATGCCGCCGTGGCTCGGCTATACCCACTTAGCGGACACCGACCAAAGCTACCACCGGGGTGCGCCTCGGGATCGGGTGACTACGGAGCATCAACCGCATCTAGCATGGCTCTGCTCTTACTGCTGCTTATACCTCTGGCATGGGCTGGAAGAGACCTCTTAGCCCTCGCTTGGTCGCGCCTTAACCGATCGCCAGCATCCGGTCGATAGCACGCTTGGCTTTGACGATGATGTCAGCCGGTACATCCACCTTGTAGCGCAGGAGCTGTAAGGCAGCCAAGGTATCTTGCAGGGTGATCTGCTGCATATGTGGGCAGCGCACGCTGCACAAACGCAAGATATCTCGGTCTTTATGCGCGGCAATGATGTTATCGCCCATGGCGCATTCGGTCAGCAGCAGATAATGCGGCGCGTTCACTTTGTCCACGTACTTAATCATGGCCGACGTGCTGCCAGTAAAGTCGGCGGCAGCGGTCACCTCTGGACTGCATTCGGGGTGCGCCAAGACGACCACGTCTGGAAACTGTAAACGGACTCGTGCGATATCCTCGGTGGTGAACTTTTCATGCACCTCACACTTGCCATGCCAGCCAACAAACACCTTGTCGATGACAGTCGACGGCGCCTGGATCTTGCGCGGGTCGGTCTCAGGAAAGATGACGTGCTTACCGGTTTCTCGGGCAACATTAGCCGCCAGATATTCGTCCGGGATGAAGATCACCGAGTCGGTGCCGAGCGACTCCACGACGGCCACCGCATTACCCGAAGTGCAACAAATGTCCGTTTCGGCTTTCACATCGGCATAGGAATTAATGTAGGTGACCACCGGTACGCCAGGATACCGGCGCTTTAGCTCGCGCACATCGGCAGCGGTAATGCTGGAGGCCAGGGAACACCCGGCCTTTTGCGAGGGTATCAGGACGGTCCGGGTGGGGTTGATAATCTTGGCTGTCTCCGCCATAAACTCAACGCCGCAGAACACCAAGATCTCAGCATCGGTCCGGGCCGCCTGGCGACATAGTTCCAAAGAATCACCAGTCACGTCGGCGACCGTATGGAACAGCGCTGGCTCCATGTAGTTGTGTCCGAGGATGAGCGCCTTGCGCTCCTTTTTCAGGCGATTGATCTGTACGACCAATTCAGCCTTTTCGCGCAGCTCAAACTCTGGGACTAAGTCTCCCATCATTTCCTGCATACGCTCGAAGGTGTCGGCGTAGGGACCGTCAAAACCCATGAAAAGCCTCCTCTTAGGGCGCTTGATGCAGGTTTTCTATAGTCCCCTGAATGACGAAACACAAGGGGTGCCCTAAGGCACCCCCCTTCACGATAAACTCTTCTTTAATTCCAGTTAGTTGCCTCTCAGAAGCTGGAGCACCGCCTCAGGCGTCGCATTGGCTTGAGTCAAGACCGACAAGTTGGCGCTGGTCAAAATCTTGGACTGGGTGAACTTCGCTGTCTCCGACGCGTAGTCGACATCCCGGATGCGGCTTTGAGCGGCCTGCAGGTTTTCACTCGATACATCGATGTTGGTGATGGCACTGCCCAAGCGTGACTGAATCGAGCCCAAGGTCGCGCGGTAGGAGGCGATCGAGTTTTGCGCCGTATCGATGCGACTGAACAGCGTCCCAGTGTCTCCGTCTGGCCCTAACTCCTGCGCACCAAGTTCGGCCGCAGGGTCGGGCAAAATGGACACACTCTTGTCGACGAGGTCGCCAAGCGAGGCGGACAAATCCTGTAGCTCATCGAGCTTGATCGTCAACACATCGGGGTCAGCATCCTTGTCGATCTCCTTCATGTTGCCGGCAAGGTCTTTGCCGCGGTTGGATGCACCGACGAAGATCTGAATCGGCTTGTCGCCGTCGCCTGGTTGCAGCACTTTTGAACCGTTAAAGTCCGTCGACTCGACAATCCTACCGACTTCATCGCGAAGCTGGACAAATTCCTTATCGAGAAAGGACCTCTCACGTGCGCCCAGGGTGTCAGAGGCCGCCTGAGTCGCCAGTTCGCGCATCCTAATCAGGATGTTCGTGACTTCGTTAAGACCACCCTCTGCGACCTGGATATAGGAAATCCCGTCACTTGCGTTGCGTTTAGCAACCCCCAAGCTGGAGACTCGCCCCCTGATGCGTTCGCTGACCGCTAAGCCTGCAGCATCATCGGCGGACTTGTTGATACGTAAGCCTGAAGACAACCGTTCGAGCGATTCGCCGAGCCCCTTACGGTTTTCTTCTAAGCGCCTCTGTGACACCAATGAATCCACATTTGTCTTAATCCGTAATCCCATGACGGTCCTCCTTGAATTTAGACACAGCAAACCATTTGCTGTTGACTATGAAGCCGAGCAACACCGAGATTTTTCGCTAAGCAATTAGCCGTGCAGCAGCTGTAACGCCATTTCCGGCGCGGCATTGGCCTGAAGTAGGACGGCGCTGCTCGATTGGGTCATGATCTTGGCCTGCGTCAGGTTGGCCGTCTCAGCCGCGAAGTCGACATCTTTGATGCGGCTCATCGCCGTCTGCTGCGACTCGATCGACAGGCCGAGGTTACTGATGGCGCTGCCCAGACGACTTTGAATCGCACCCAGAGTGGCGCGCTCGCTGGAGATGCGCGCCAAGGCGGTGTCGACCGTCGTGAGCTTTTCGGCGATTTCATCACGGGTGGGACCCTGATCGCCGACGTTTTGGGCGCCAATCTCCGAGGCCTTGCCGAAGCCGAGGGTTTCAGAGTCGAACTTCAACCCTTCAAGACTGATCGTCAGGGTGTCGGTGTTGAGCTCTGGGGCGGTGCCGCGCGTCCCGACTTGGACGATGTACTGGGTCAGATCGTTGTTTTTATCGAAGATCTTCTTGCCATTGAACTCGCTTGCATTGCCGATACGGTCCATCTCGTCGACCAGCTGGGTGTACTCCTTGTTGAGGAAGGAGCGCTCTTGTTCACCCAAAGTGTCACTGGCCGCTTGGGTCGTCAGTTCACGCAAGCGAATAAGAATGTTGGTCATCTCGTTCATGCCGCCCTCAGCGACCTGAACCAGCGACACGGCGTCGTTAGCGTTGCGCTTGGCGACATTGAGACCGCGGACCTGCCCGCGGAGGTTCTCCGAAATGGCCAGACCGGCGGCATCATCCGCCGACTTGTTGATCCGGTAGCCTGACGACAAGCGCTCGAGGCTGTTAGACAGATCGTTGTTGTTCTTTTCCATGGAACGCTGGGCCACTAAGCTCGCTACGTTCGTCCGAATACGCATACCCATGATAGATCCTCCTTGATGGTTTAAGCCGGGTCACAACCTTTTGACCTGGATAAGTTCCGTTGCGAAACTTACAAACCTACCAACGGATTTTTTGGTAAATACTTTAATTGAGTTTTATCTTTTAAGTAATTGCGGCGAAGACCGCAGGGGTCACGGTGGATTAGTCGTTTTGTCCAATGAACTAGAGCGGTTGGAGGCTTGGAGCGAGATCGAAAAGGAGCTCGTTTTAAAGCGATTTCAAGGGGTTATGGTCTCTTTGTCGGGAGGCCCTGATTCGACGGCGCTTTTTCATCTTATTTGGCGTTTAGCCAAGCAGAAAAAAAATTTTCAAGTGGCCGCATTGCACCTCAACTACGGCCTGCGCGGGGCTGCTTCGAGCGGCGACCAAGCCTATTGTCGCGAGCTCGCCGAGCGCCACGGCGTGGCTTATTATGAACGTGTGGTGCGCAAGGAGGAGCGCGAGCTGCGCCAAGGCGAGGGTATTCAGGCCTGGGCCAGACGCCTAAGGCGCGAGGAATTCCAACGTTATAGCGCTGCCGGATGGCTGATCGCACTCGGCCATCACCAAGGCGACCTGGCGGAAAACGTCCTCCTCCGGCTAGCTCGGGGCGCCAGCCCAGGACACTTGCTCGGCATGCAGGCCTGGCGTTGGCCGCTGTGGCGGCCACTTCTTGGCTTCACCAAAGCCGAGCTCCTGCAATATTTGACGACCCATTCGCTGAGTTTCCGTGACGATGCCTCTAATCAAACCCTGCGCTATAGCCGCAATATCGTCAGACACCGGGTATTAACCGAGCTGGAAGCGATGTTCCCGGGGGCTGCACGGCGCATCATTGCCTGTGCCGAAGAAGCGAGGGCCCTGGCACAGGCCCACCACCAGGCAAGCTCGGCGCGCGGCGGCAGCTTGGATCTGGACGATTTGACGCGCAAGGACCCAGCCCTTGCCCGCCAAGACCTCGCGACGCTTCTTGACCGGCCCACTCAGGGCCCAAGGCCGCTGTCACGAAGGTTTCTGGCGAGTGTCCTCGCGCCAGGTACTGCGACCGGGTGCCGCATCAGTTCGGTCCCCGGCGGCGGACGCCTTAGCTACCGAGACGGCCGCTTACTGGTTCACTTGGACGGCGACACGCCCAAAGCCGCACGCTCCACTCAACACGGCCGCAGCCTGGTGTCGACACCACCAACGGTCCTGCTGGACCGTGGCTCTTATGCATTCTTCAGGCAGGATGGGGGATGCTTGCGCTTTAGTCACCCAGCGGATGCTGCTCCAGGCGATGGGCCAACCCGGCTTCGATTGCGCTTGGCGGGATCCACACAAAGTCTGAATTTTTATGGGTTAAAGCGTTCATTTAGGCTCAAAGAGCTGCTGCGACAGTGGGCCGTCCCGCTGGCCTTGCGACCAGCCTACCAGCTACTCGAAGTACAGGGCCAACTGATCGGGCTGTGGAGCGGCAGTGGCCTATATCAGCCAAATGCAGCGGCCCAGCAAACGGAATGCAGCCAAGCGGGCCTCAATCTGCGATACTTAATGGACGGTGTGTAGCTTTTTTCGATGCCAGACTTAACGCATCCAAGTGTGTTTTGAGACCAAGGAGTTTCCGATGGCCAAGCCCCCTCAGAAGCAAAACCAACAGATGCGGATCACCATGTTGTTCTTGGGGATCTTAGGTCTGTTTTTACTGGTTCATTTGATGGTCAAGCCACAAGATGAGCCAAAGACCGTGAAGTTTTCCGACTTCATGACGGCCGTCAGCCTGCCGCTCACCGATGAGCAGCGCGTCGCCGAGGTGACCTTCAAGGAAAATGAGATTCTGGGCGTGCGAGGCGACAAAACGACCTTTAAGACCTATGGTCCTAATGACGCCGACATGCGCAAGACGCTCACGGAGAAGGGCGTCAAGGTCAATTACGAGCCGCCAGAGGAGATGAGCTGGTGGAAGACGCTGCTGATCAACTCGCTGCCGCTGGTGATCATCCTGCTCCTGTTCGTCTTCTTCATGCGCCAATTGCAGATCGGCGGCGGTAAGGCGATGTCCTTTGGCAAGAGCCGCGCCAAACTGCTCAACGAAAATCAAACCCGGGTCACCTTCGACGATATCGCTGGAATCGACGAGGCCAAGCAGGAGCTCGAAGAAATTATCGAGTTTTTGAAAGATCCAAAGAAGTTTACGCGACTCGGCGGCCGCATTCCCAAGGGCGTCCTCCTGGTGGGCTCGCCAGGGACCGGGAAAACCGTTCTCGCCAAGGCGATCGCCGGCGAAGCCGGCGTCCCGTTCTTTTCCATTTCAGGCTCCGACTTTGTCGAAATGTTTGTCGGGGTCGGCGCCAGCCGCGTTCGCGACCTCTTTGACCAATCCAAGAAGCACGCCCCCTGTATCGTCTTTATCGACGAAATCGATGCGGTTGGCCGCCACCGCGGCGCCGGAGTGGGTGGCGGACACGACGAGCGCGAACAGACCCTCAACCAACTATTGGTCGAAATGGACGGTTTTGAGGCCAATGAAGGCGTCATCATTATTGCCGCCACCAACCGCGCCGATGTGCTTGACCCTGCGCTGCTGCGACCCGGTCGCTTTGACCGCCGGGTCATCGTGCCGAAGCCCGACGTAAAAGGTCGCGAGGGTATCCTCAAGGTCCACACCAGAAAGTCGCCGCTGGCCAAGGACGTCGACCTGCCAACGATCGCCCAAGGGACCCCAGGATTTTCCGGCGCGGACCTCGAAAACCTGGTGAATGAAGCGGCCTTGATCGCTGCGCGGCAGGACTGTAAGGAAGTATCGATGCACCACTTCGAGCTTGCTAAGGACAAAATCCTTATGGGCCCGGAACGCAAGAGCATGATTATGAGCGTCGAGGAGAAGCGCAACACCGCTTATCACGAGGCAGGTCATGCCATCGTCGGCCTATTTATCGGCGGCGTCGACCCCGTGCACAAGGTCAGTATTATTCCTCGCGGTCAGGCTCTTGGCGTGACGATCATGCTGCCTGCTGAGGACCGCTACACTTTGACCAAAGAATATGCCGAGGGCATGATCGCCTACGCCATGGGCGGAAGGGCTGCCGAGGAAATCGTCTTTCGCAAACAGACCACGGGTGCCGGCGACGACATCAACAAGGCCACCGACATCGCCCGCAAAATGGTCTGCAATTGGGGTATGAGCGAACGCCTTGGGCCTCTTTCATTCGGCAAAGAAAGCGACGAGGTCTTCCTCGGGCGCGAGATGGGTGGTGGCCGCAACTTTTCGGAAAAGGTTGCCGAAGAGATCGACGCGGAAATCCATCGCATCGTCTCTGGCGGCTACCGTAAAGCGGTCAGCATCCTACGCGATAACCGAGTCCAACTCGAATCCTTGGCCGAATCTCTGCTGATCAAAGAGACCCTCGACCGCACCCAAATCGAAAACCTAATGCGCGGTGTGCAAGTAGTCACCGACGAAGAGCGCAAAGCCTTCGAAGATGCGCAAAAGAAGGCCAAAGAATTGAAAAAGAATCCTCCACAGCGAGCCAACTTAGCAGAAAGCGTCGAACGTCCGGATGTGTCCGAGGCCCCGCCACTTTCGGCACTACCCTTGGGCACCTAATCCAGCCGAGGAGAACCGGTCTTCGACGTGCATGTAAGCCCACTGGCACCACCACCAAGTCCTATGATCATGGGCGTCATCAACGTGACGCCCGACTCCTTTTCCGATGGCGGCGACTACCTTGACCCGGGTGCGGCGGTGGATCATGCGCGCCGGCTGATCACGCAGGGTGCCGGCATCATCGACGTTGGCGCCGAGTCGACCAGACCCGGATCGACGGGCATTTCCGCCGCAGACGAGTGGCGCCGCCTGGAGCCCCTGCTCAAGCGCTTGCAGCAGGCCCGACTCGGCGTTCCCATCAGCGTCGACACCTGCAAAGAAGACATCATGCTGCGAGCGCTGGACGCGGGTGCTGACTGGATTAACGACACCTCAGGAAAGGCCTCACTAGCAACCCTCGCAAGGTTCGCGACCTATCGTCAAATGAGCTACATTGCCATGCATATGCCCTGGACCCCCGACATCATGCAGACGACCCCGCTAGGGCCTGGGCCAGCATTGGCCGCCGTCGCGACGTTTTTTGCCCACAGGCACCAAACGGCGCTGGAGGCAGGGCTAGAACCAACGCAGATTTGGCTCGATCCTGGCATCGGCTTTGGCAAGACCGATGCCGCCAATGTCCAAGCGATGGCCGCCGTCAAAACCTGGGCAAAGACCTACCAGATCGCCGTCGGGGTCTCGCGCAAGTCGCTGCTCGGCAGAACGCTCGGCATCGACGCGCCAAAACAACGCGATGCGCCAAGCAAAACCCTCGAGCTTGGCCTTGTCATGCTAGGGGCGAGACTCATCAGAACGCACTCAGTGCTGCCTCTGAAGCGGCTGCTGGACCTATTGGGAGAGGGCGTCCATGTTTGAAATTCTCGAGCAATTTAATATCTGGGCCGCCGTCGATATCCTGATCATTGCCTTTATCATCTATCATATTTTGCTGCTGATTCGTGGCACCCGAGCCGCGCAGATGCTCACCGGTATCTTGATCGTGATCGCCACGTTTTTGCTCTCGTCGATCGTCCCTTTGACGACGCTCAACTGGGTGATGAATAAGTTTTATTCGTCCTTTATTATCATCATCATCATCCTCTTCCAGGACGACATCCGCCATGTGCTCAGCCGCATGGGCAAGAAGTCCTTTATCCAAGGTTCGGACAACCTATCCTCCAGTCAGATCCTCGACGAGATCACCCGGGCGGCAGCGGCCCTAGCCACCAAGCGTATCGGTGCCCTTATTGTCCTCGAGCGCAACATTATCCTGTCGCGTTACGTTGAGGTGGGAACCTTGCTCGACGCTCGTGTCTCAAAGGAGCTGCTGCTGTCGTTGTTCCATCCGTCCTCCCCGGTGCACGACGGCGCCGCCATCATCCAGCGCGGACGAATCTCGGCTGCCGGATGTTTTCTGCCGCTAACCCGGGACGAAAACCTTGACCCCAACTGGGGCACCCGCCACCGCGCTGCCATCGGCATCTCCCAAGAGACCGATGCCATCGTCGTCCTAGTGTCCGAGGAAGGAGCCTCCATCTCTTTGGTTGTGGACGGCAAGGTGTCCAGACGCATGGACCCAAAGGACCTGCGCAAATCGCTTACCGAGCTGCTCGCTGAGGTGAAAGACCTCGGTGATCGTAGTGGCAGTCTGGAGGCGAAGGCCGGCAATCTGTTTCGCTTCTTTAAAACAGGAGGCGATAAGCCATGAAAATTCGGGTCATCACCTCATTGTTTCGCAATCTACAGTACAAATTCGCCGCTTTGGTCCTGGCCTGCTTGTTTTGGTATATCGTCCAGGGTGAGGAGATCCTCGAGATTAACCGACGCATTGTCGTCAACATCCAGGTACCCGATGGACGTCTGATCAAAGGTCCTGAGACGCGCATCTTGGACGCTACCTTGCGCGGCTCACGGGTACTTCTTGGCGACTTCTCGACCAAACCCTTGGAGGCGACCCTGCGCATCCAAGACGGCAAGGTTGGCCAAGTGCGCTACCGCATCGACCGCGAATACATCAAAAACTGGGACAATCGCATCAAGCTGACGGTCCATGATCCCTACATCACGATCTTCGTCGACGAACGGGCGACGAAAAAAGTGCCGGTGAAGGAATTCCTGAAAGGAGTGCCCTCAGACGGCCACATCATCGAGAAAACCCTGATCAAACCGAACGTGGTCACGATCAGCGGCCTAAAAACCGAGCTTAGCCATGTCGACGAGGTCCTCACCGAGCCCATCGACATATCTGGATTATCGGCCTCTAAGACCTTCGAGGTGAAAGTCGGCGCCGAGCATGCGCCCAAAGCCGCGCTCACCCCAGCCACCGTCGCGGTCAACCTGTTGCTTGGAGAACAAAAGATCAACAAGCGGTTTGCCTCGGTCCCGCTCGATATCGTCGGCAGCGACTTTCTGACGACCGCCAGGCCCCAACTCGTCTCAATCGTCATCCAAGGCACCCCAGGCGTGCTCAGCTTCGTCAAGCGTGGCGACCTGGAGGCCTTTATTGACGCCCGTGACCTTCCCCCAGGCAAGCAATACAGCCGACCGATTCAGGTCAAGATACCTCCCGACACGGTTCTGATTGAAACCGCGCCGCAGACCGCTACGATTGAAGTCCAAAACCAGCGACGGCAAAATTGACGCTCCGCTCGCGACCACTGGAGAGACCCGCGTGAAAAAGCTCTTTGGCACTGACGGTCTCCGCGGCCAAGCCAACGTCTATCCGATTTCGCCCGATCTGGTGCTCAAGCTCGGGCAAGCTATCGGCCTGTTTTTTAAAGAGAAGCACCCACACCCGCGGATCTTGATCGGCAAAGACACCCGCCTAAGCGGCTACATGCTGGAGCAGGCCTTGGCCTCCGGCATCTGCAGCGTCGGCGTCGATGCGCAGTTTCTTGGCCCCCTTCCCACGCCCGGGATCGCCTACCTGACTCGCGGCCTCAGAGCGTCTGCTGGGATCGTCATCTCAGCCTCACATAACCCCTACCAAGACAATGGCATCAAGATATTCAGCGCCAATGGCTATAAGTTGCCTGACGACGCCGAGGAGCGACTGGAAACGCTGCTCCACCACCCCGGCCTAGGTGACAGCCTCCCCGTTGACGACGCCATCGGCCGCGCCAAGCGCATCGACGATGCGATCGGCCAATACGCGGTCTATCTCAAAGAGCAGTTCCCTAAACACCTCACCCTTGACGGCCTGCGCCTCGTCATCGACTGCGCCAACGGTGCCTCCTACAAAGTCGCGCCCAAGGTCTTTACCGAACTCGGTGCGGAGTGCTTCCTGCTCGGTGTCGAGCCAAATGGGACCAACATCAACGACGGCTGCGGCGCCCTCCATCCGCAAAGGTTGGCGGAGAAGGTCAAACTCTACAAAGCTGACCTGGGCTTGGCCTTCGACGGCGATGCCGACCGCCTGGTCATCGTCGACGAGCACGGTGCTCTGGTTGACGGCGATGAAATCCTCGCCATCTGTGGCATCCAGATGATGCGACAAGGCAAATTACGCCATGGCACCGTCGTCAGCACGGTGATGAGCAACATGGGCTTGGAGATCGCCCTCGGTCGTGTCGGGGCCAAGGTTAAGCGGACCAAGGTCGGGGACCGTTACGTCATGGAGGAAATGCTCAAAGGCGACTTCAACCTCGGTGGCGAGCAATCAGGCCACTTGATCTTTCGCGACAGCGCAACCACCGGCGACGGCATTCTGGCCGCCCTCCATGTGCTTGAAATCGTCGTTGGTGAGCAAAAAAGCATGTCGACCCTCAAAGGCTGCATGGAGCGCCTGCCGCAAGTCCTTAAGAATATTCGGGTCAGCGAGAAGGTGCCGCTTGATCAACTACCCGCACTCGGCAAGCTGATCGAGAAAATGGAGAACAAGCTCGGCAACACCGGGCGTATCCTGTTTCGTTACTCTGGTACGGAAAGCCTTGCCAGGATCATGGTGGAAGGGCAAAACACCGACGAAATAGAAGCGATGGCAGCCGAGCTCACGCACGAGACCAGCCAGGCGATCGCCAAATACAAAGGAAGCACCTGATGATCCGCTTAGGGGTCAACATCGACCATGTCGCGACCCTGCGCCAGGCACGCGGAGAGCGCTATCCAGACCCGGTCCAAGCCGCCGTCATGGCCGAGTTGGGTGGCGCCGACAATATCACCTGCCACCTGCGCGAAGACCGCAGGCACATCCAAGACCGCGATGTTTACGCACTAAAGGAAACCATTCAGATCCCTTTAAACTTCGAGATGGCAGCCACCGAGGCGATGCTTCTTGTGGCCCTAAAACTCAGCCCGGATGCTGTCACCCTGGTTCCAGAAAAGCGTCAGGAGCGGACCACCGAGGGTGGCTTGAATCTTAAAGGCCAACGCGAGCAGTTGACGCAAGCGACCGGGCGCCTGAACGACGCCGGCATTCTGGTCTCGCTGTTTATCGAACCGACCTTGGCCGACATTGAACTGAGTCAGCAGATCGGCGCCGGTGCCGTGGAATTTCATACCGGCCGTTTTTGCCACCAGCTCGCCCTTGCCAAGACCACGAGGCAGAAGCAAAAGCTACTCGAGGGCCTGCAGCTGGCAGCTAAAACAGCCCGCCAGTGCTCCCTTCAGGCCCATTTCGGTCACGGCCTAAACTACACAAACTCGAATTGGTTACAGCATGTTACCGAGGCGGAAGAGGCCAACATCGGACATGCCATCATCGCTCGCGCGGTGTTCACCGGGTTAAAAGACGCTGTGGCCGAGATGAAGGCCCTACTTAACGACCTGCGCCACCGCCCCTATCTCGAGACGGTCTAACGCTGTGCATATCCTGTGGACAACCACCTGCCCTTCGACTCAGCTTGCGCTACTGGCCAGCAAGCTTTTAGCCGACCTTCAGGCGGCGCCGCCGCCGTTTAGCCTTTGGCTGAGCGGCCCGCTCGGTGCCGGCAAAACCACGCTTACGGCTATGCTGCTAAGGCAGCTCGGCTTGCCGCAGGACGAACCGGTCACTTCGCCGACTTACACCTACATGAACGAATATGAAATCAATGGGCACTGGTACGCACACCTAGACCTATACCGGACTCGGGGTGCCGTGAGCTCAGAAGACCTCGGCTTGGTCGATGCTCACAGTTTCAGCGGGATGTTCGTCGAATGGCCCGAACTTTGCCCGGATGATCCCTACCTCAGACCCACTCACACCCTAGAGATTGAGTTCACCCATGGCGGAACAGAGCGCACCTATACGCTAAAAGACGTGGCAAAAGCAAAAGTCCCGGAGCGCAAGGCTCCGGGACGATAGAATTGGCACCCACTCATTAAGCACTGAGGACAGCGATTATTCGCTCTGCTTTGCGCCAGCGGCTGGGGCCGCCTTTTTTGGCTGAGCTTTCGCAGTGACTTTTGCCTTTGGCTTCGCTGCCGCTGTGGCAGCACCAAGTTCCGGGTAGCTAAGCTTCATGCCGATAGCAATTTGGTTTGGGTTTGCAATCTTTCCACTGTTTACGCTCAAAAGCTGCTTCCACTTCGACGAGTCACCGTATACTGCGGCAGCAATCTTGCTTAGTGAGTCGCCTTTTTTGACGACGACTGTTTTCATCGCCGATTGATATTGAGCAACAAAAGCCTTGGCTTTCTCATTATGATCATCGAATTTGACGACTTCGCCGATACGAATCAGATAAGGACTGGTCAGACCATTGAAATCCGCGAGGGTCTTCCATTCCTTTTTTGTGCCGTAGATCTTAGCGGCAATGGTGCCTAGCGTATCGCCAGGAAGCACCAAGTAACTTGCCCCTGCTGCTGGGTTGCCTTTTGCCGCGCTGGCAGCCTTTGCCGCACCGCTGTGATGCTTGGCATGATGGCTGGCTACTTTGTGGCTGGCATGCTTGCTTTCGTGATGGCTCGTAATAAAGCGCGCTGAACCAGGGCTGGAGATGGAGTTGCCATCGACGACCGCAGCTGGACTTGGAGAGCTTGGTTCCGCGGCGGCGATTGCCGGCTTGCTTTCAAAAGCATCAGCGAGGGTCTCGCTTGCAGCCGGAACTTCTGGTGCTGCGGCAGCTGGAGCAGCAGTGGGAGGGGTAGGGGTTGTATCAGTGAGCTCGGCCTTAACGGTTTCTGAAGTCACATCATCGGTGGCCAAGGCAGGCTCTTGGGGGTGGTCGGCAACAGCTTCTCCTTCTTTGGGTGCCATCGCACCTTCTTCGACGGCTACGACTGGTTGTTCGACCACAGGCGCCTCAGCCGGCGGGGCTGCCTCATCGAATGCCGGAGGGACTTGGGTCGTTTCGGTTCTGGTGACATCGGCAGCTTCTGCTGCCTCAGCAGAAGCCGGTTCGGCGGCGCCAGCTTCAGGAGCCGCCGAAGCCTCAGCCGGGGAGACTTCTGCCGGTGCGTCGACGCTGTCGTCGCCGCTACTGTGGGTACAGCTTGCTAGGCCGACTCCGACAAAAGAAGTTAGGGTTAGCAGCTTAAACGTGCTGCTAATCAGGCTGATTACACCAGGTTTACTTGACTTTTTCATGACTTGGGTGCCTCCAAAGCACGGGTGAACTCCCGTGGTTAAGGAACTATTCGGCGCCCCGGACGAAAAACCTTAGCCGCGACCCGGCCTGAGGCGACAACTTTAACGTCTGTTATCTTGGCAAGTTAGCAAAACACGCCGAAATGGGGTTGATCTGTCGCCGACCTTTTTATATACCCGGTGGGCTTTAGACATTGCACCCGTGGCTCAGCTGGATAGAGCACCAGACTACGAATCTGGGGGTCGGAGGTTCGAATCCTTCCGGGTGCGCCATTCCTATCTTCAAATCTACCCTTAGATAGCTAATTCGAAGAATCCAACCGATTAAGATTGACCTCCAATACCTCTGCAACCGTCTGCTAACACGTTCAACTGGTTCATGTTTGTCCGACCTTCCTGAGAGTTACACCAGGGTCTTCGTTCTCCAAGCACCGCAGCAGGAAACGTCCGAACAGCGGCAAAGCATAGTCGTAAGCGCCGCGCCGCACCTTATAGATGATGTTCTTAGCCTGCAGAGCCAGCAGATACTGCTGGACCGTTCCCATGTTGGCGTCCGAGCCGAACGACTTGACGGCGTCGACCACCTGCGTCGGCGTAAACGGCGCTGGGATTTTTGCCGTCGCCAGCGTGACGGCACGCTCCTTGAGCGTCAGCGGATACAGGCGTCCAGCGAAAAAGGCTTCATCCAACTGCGCGTACACCTCGGGCAGTATGTTCTCGCCGTCCGCACGAGTGACGGGCGAGTGCTCAAACGTGCTGAAGGCAACATCAGCGAAGTATTGGACGAAGTAGGGGTAGCCCGCCGTCTCCTGAACCAGCAGTTCGACGAGGTCTGGCGCGAAACGGTCGGGAGCCCCTGCCAACTTTAGCGGCTCAAGGATCGCCTGCCTAGTCGCAGTGGCGTCGAGCGCTCCCAGGCTGAGGTTGTTCGGAAACAGGCGCTCCGCGTGCGGCTTCGCCTCAATGATCTTCCCAAGCAAGGTGGGCAATCCCGCGAGGACAAAATGCACCGCGCAGGTGGTCGACGACTGTAGACGCGAGGCGGCGTCGAGGATGAGGGTCAGGCTGAATTGGCCGCCGGTGTCCTCCAAGATCTGGAACTCATCAAGGAGCAGCACCAGCCCCTGATACTTAAGCTGCGTCGCGATCCCAGAGACGTATTTAATAGTCTGGAGCAGCTTGTCACCTTTATCGCCCGGGTGACGATCGAAGATGCGTAGAAGGTGATCTAGGTCAAACTCCTCTGCCACCTTCTCGGTCCGCTCGCCCAGGCCGATACGCTGGTGCTGTCGAGAGATCGTAACGCCCTTTAGTCGGAGCGCCATGTCAGCGAGCAGGCCGCGAATCAGCTCATCCTCATGGTTGCTGCGCTTGGTCATCTCGCGAACGACTGGTATCCAGCCGGCCGCAGTCGCTTCTGTGGCAAGGTGCTTCAACAGAACCGACTTCCCGACCCCGCGGAGGCCGGTGACCAGAGAGTTTTTCCCATGGAGAGGGGCGGACGTTAGGCGCTGGCGGTAGTCGGCCAGTACGGCCTCCCTGCCTGCGAGGTAGCTAGGCTCCAGACCGACGCCAGGGGTATAGGGGCTGCGCATGAGGGCCTCGATATTAGGATGATTTGCTAATATTAGGGACGGAGTTCCGAATCCTAATATTAGGAACTTAAGCTAATATTATGCCGGCCGCGGGTCAATCCTATTATTAGGGAAAAGTGCTAATATCTTGGCCGTTCAAACACGCCTACCCACCTGCCCGATCAACTCCGTTGCCGGCAGCTGCTCATGCCGCTACCCAGCCTGGCACGTTGTTTGCTTTGCCTTACGCAGAGGTGAACAAGCTCAGGGTAACTACCGACAACCATTTATTAGAAAATTTCTTGCCGCCCGCCATTGGTCCACTAATGGACCAATGGCGGGCCAATTTTGAACCGTCTGGCTCAAAAGTCGGCGGCGCGCTGCCTATTTTATGAATTTTAATGAAATATTGACATATTTTATAATTTGACCTCTTACGGCAATAATGTTAATGCCTAGCCGGCTCAACTTAATTGTACCGGCCGTTGATCAGTAATCATCGCAGACGCAAACAAGAGGCTAAAAATGGACAAGAAAACGACGATTTCGCTCGCAGCGCTCCTTGCTACGTTCACTGCAACTGCTAACGCTACTCCGCTCCGAATAGAAAAAACGGTCAGAACAGGTGCCGACAAACTGGATCTTAAGTCAGGCAAGCTGCCTCTCATGCACAACACCTTCACCTGCTCGGCCAGCGCCTTTACTGGGGGCCCTGACATCATCACCGAAGATCCGTTCGGCCCACCACCCCCTCCTCCTCCAGCAGGTCCTCAGGCTGGCAAATGAGCATTTTGTCGCGGTACGCTTTTGGTGGACTAATGCTGGCAGGAGCTATCGACATGAGCCTTCCAAAGACGGCCTTGGCCGGCGAAACAGGGGCCACGCCAATGGGGTGCGGAGCCACCAACACCGTGTTTGACTTCCTACTCCCAGGGGCACCAAATCAACTAGAGCCCTTCCTGGCGCGCACCGCGTCTCAGCACATTTTCTATTCCCACGTAACCAGGGGCCTATTGTCACAGGCGCTCGATGGAGGCCTTGAAGGCAACCTAGCCGAGTCGTGGACGGTCTCGGACAACCACACCCGATTTGAATTTCGTTTAAAAAAGGCCAAGTGGTCTGATGGCAGCGACATAACGTCGGCCGACCTCAAGAAAACCTTTGAGGCAGGAAAGCATGCCGGGGCAACCACCCATTTCGATTTTCGAGATATCAAGGAGGTCGGTGCCAAGGGCGACCACATCTTCTGGATCACAACGAAGACCTCATCCCCTGGGTTTTTGCGAAATCTGCTGGTTCCGGAGACCGGCGTGTTAAGCGAAGTGTCTATTAAATCTAAGAAGATCGAGGCCGGGCAGCCGACGTCCGGCGCTTACCGGATCAGTTCGTGGGACGGCGCGAGCGTTCTCCTCAAGGCGAACAGCTATTTTGAAGGCTCAGCCCCTGAATCACCCACCTGCCTGCGCCTAGCCAACACCAGCAAGGAGATACTTTCGAACGGGGCACATTTCGATTTAGCCTGGATGCCCTCGAATATGGACATTAAAAGCCACGAGGCGGTGATGGCCCTAGGCAAGGTGGAAAAAATGGAGCCACCGATCGCATTTACTTATTTTATTGCGATGAATCCGGACTCCAAATCCCTGGTGAGCAAGGCCTGCCGTACTTTTATACAGTCGCTGCTGTCTCCGGCCAAATTTGACCCGGCGTCGTTTGGGCCGCAATACGAGCGCGCGCGTCAACTCTACCAACACGACGGCGCGGGTCGACCATCAAAAACCTGGCTAGACTCTTTCTGGAAAAGTGTCGAGGAAACCGGGGCCGCAAAAGCATGTGCGCCAAAAGAACGGGTCCGGCTTGCCTTTAGCAGTGTAAATGCTTTCCACGTTGATATCGAAAAGCGGCTCCGTGACGCCGGCCTTAATATCGAGCCAGTCGCATGGGCCAACAGCGCCGAGTACGTTAAGGTGGCCAGCAATCCAAGCTCCTACGACATGATTTTGCTAAACAACGATTACAGTGGCGTCGAGCTACTGGAAAACTTAATCGTAAGTTTTAACCCGCAGCGACCGTACATCAAGCTAGCTAAAGGCTCTCCTATTCACCAGATGATGACTAAAGCAAAGGCCGCCACAGCCCCCTCGGAACGCTACCCTCTTTATGAAGCCGTTGCTAAGACCCTCCTTGAGGAGGCTCGTATTGTGCCACTCGCCTACGAACATATCCTCCTTTATAAGGCTAAAAATATCGACGTTTCGAAGCTTTCGGTGGTGAGTCCGGACCTCAGGATGTGGCGAGTATCGGTGAGCAAGTAGGAGGCCGCTATGGCGATGACCGTTAAAGAAATGTCTGCCGCTATCGCTGCCACCCATGGCGACAGTATGCTTGTTCGATACTGTCCTGACGCTCTGACAGACGCCGTCCATCACGTTTCCATGTATGAAACGACATGGGACGCTTGGGGCTTTGGTGACGGGTCAGATCCGGTGGTCGCCTTGACCAAGGCTTACTACGAATGCATCGAGCGAGTTGCCTATAAGCATTCTGGTGCCGTTACCACGAATGGATTTGCCGCGCATGTCTCCTTCGACCTCGCCGCCGAGAAAGCCAAGGCTGAACTCGTCGAGCGCGACGTCTTTCTCACCACGTGGTTTGCACAAATCCCGCCTGTCTGGCTGGCTGAGCAGCAGGTCGAGGGTTTGATCGACGCATGGGGTCTAGAATGCTTGGAGCTTCTTCGCAGATCAGGGGTCAATCCCAGCTTTGGGATTTGTGGCGTGTCGAACGGCCTAGTAACGATGACGGGGCTGCTCGATGGCCGCAGCCGTCCTAAAGCCCCCTTCGCATTCGCCGTCATCCCCGGTATCGGAAGCACCATCGAAGCCGCCCTCCGTAACTTAATCCTCGATTTGATGCGGATCAACACCGGCATCGAAGCCAAAGGCCAAGAAGTTGACGGGTTTAAAGTACGACGCATTGATGGTCAAATTGCCATCGGCGAGACCTTCGACCACCTCGACTACTACTTAGAGCTGGGGAATGCCTCTAAAATTGTTGCAGTAAATCGCAGCGGTTATTCATTTGCCATGTGGACTGCACAGGTATTAAAGCTACCTTTGGGCAGTTA
>CAIYRB010000097.1 GCA_903928445.1 uncultured Pseudomonadota bacterium
CAAACCCAAACGCCCATTTTAACCGCGGAGGCGCGGAAGTAGGGAGACAGGGAATTTTTCGGACGGTCTCTTAACCCCTGAAGGACCTCACTCAAAGCGCCGCTTCGCACACCCGTTTGGCTTTTTTAACCGCACCTGCTCCGACCACGGTCTCGGTTGCATGTTGCGCACGCGCTAGACCGGCTAACAGATCCGAGGTCAGGTCCGCCTCCGCTTCGATGCCAATCGACAAGCGTAGCAGACTATCGGTAATTCCGGCCGTCGCTCGCGCCTCAGGCGCCATCGAGGAGTGCGTCATCGATGCCGGATGAGCCACCAGACTTTCCACACCGCCTAAGGATTCAGCGAGTGAGAAGCAGCGCAAGCCCTCGAGAAAGGCGGTGACAGCTTCCGTCCCCCCAGCCAGTTCGAAGCTGATCATGGCGCCAAATCCCTGCTGTTGCTTCACGGCAATCGCATGGCCAGGGTGTGACTTAAGTCCAGGATAATAGACCTGGGCGACCGCCGGATGATCGTTGAGTAAGCGCACCACCGCAGCCGCATTTTCGCCATGAACCCGCAGACGGGCATTGAGCGTGCGCAGTCCCCGCAATGTTAAGAATGAGTCAAAAGGTGCACCGCTGAGCCCTAAACAATTGGACCACCAGCTCAGCTGATCGCCGATCTCCTTAGTGGCCGCGACCACCGCTCCACCAACGACGTCGCTGTGGCCGTTCAGGTATTTGGTCGTTGAGTGCACAACGATATCAGCACCCAGGACTATAGGACGCTGAAGAGCGGGAGATAAGAAGGTGTTGTCAACGGCAAGTAAGGCACCATGCTTTTTGCATAGTGTCGCAACTGCAGCGATATCGACGACCCGCAGCAGTGGATTACTCGGCGTCTCGACCAGCACTAAAGCAACCTTTTCCTTAAAGGCACCGGCCAATGCTGCTTGATCGGTTTGGTCGATGAAGGCGACGCGAATGCGGCCTTGCTTCGCCAAGGCGGTAAACAAGCGAAAGGTTCCACCGTAGCAATCATGTGGCGCCAAGATCAGCCCGTCGGCATCAAGTAGGTGCGTCAATAACGTCAAAGACGCCATTCCAGAAGCTGTAATGACCGCGCTATGGCCCCCCTCAAGCGTCGACAGAGCCTCAGCCAAGACATCGCGGGTCGGATTACCCGAGCGGGTATAGTCATAATCTCGGCGCTCGCCAAAGGCCTTAAAGGTGAAGTTAGTCGACAGATACAAGGGAGGAATGACGGCACCGTGGGTTGGGTCTGCGGCGACGCCGGCGCGCACCGCTACGGTGGTCAATGAATCAACTCGGACATCAGACCGGATATTGGCACGGGTATCAGACACGGAGGCCTCCTATAATGCCGCGAAAAGTGCGTTAAAAAATCCAGTTTCTTTGAGAAAAGCGTCGTGACCATAGAGCGAATCTAGACGCTGGATCTGGCAAGGCGAAACGACCGCACTAGCCAGTTCCTCGATCAAAGCCGCAGGTACCAGCTGGTCTTGGTTCACAGCCACGAGCTGCAGCGGCACCGAAATCTTCTTTGGCTGCAGCTGGTGTAAATCGATAGACCTAGACAGGCAGAGAAAAGCGCGCGGATGCATATGCTCGATATAGGCTGCTCCACGTGCGCTTAGATAAGCCCAGACCGATGATCGATCCGGGTCATTGGACGGGACTTCGGTGGCTTGACCAAAGCGCTGCGAAAACTCTTCTGGAGTTCGGTAGGTCGCCATGGCTAGCGTGCGGGCAAGAGCGAGGCCTGCTGACCCATCGCCGCTGACGAGGGATTGTTCCACCAATTGACGTTGCAGCGTGCGCCAAGCAACAGCCATGGGGGCACTGCGATGGGCGGCGCTGATGACCACCAATCTCCCAACTAACTCCGGTAGGCACGCAGCAAACTGCAGGGCCACCATGCCGCCGTAGGAGGCGCCGATAAAAGCATGCAATTTGCCAATGCCCAGGTGGTCGAGCAGCGCGGCGAGCAGGTGCGCTTGGTCGACCGTTGTGATATCGGGAAAGGATCGTCCAGCAAAACCTAGGCTGCGCGCGCCAGTCGTCTGCCCATTACCGCCGAGAAAATCCCAGCACAGCACGCGGTACTTGTCGGTATCCAAAGCCCGACCTGGGCCAATCTGGTCACCCCACCAACCGCGACTTCCAGCGGTCGTTGTGGCCGCAAAGCGACTAGCGGAGATACCGCCCAAAACAGCCACGGCAGGCGCGCCTTTTGGGCCAGTCAGTTGATAGCCGACCTCCACCTTGCCAAGGCGGACGCCAGACTCTAGGACAAAGTCTCCGATCAGGCAGACACCCTCTGAGACAACCTCATGGGGGACGAGGGCGACTCTGGGACCCGTACGATCAACTCTTAATGCTTCGACCATCTATCTAAACCCCGCGGGTGCAAGCCAGGCGGAGGACGAAAGACGGACGTAAGCAGGGACTTCAGGACCCTATTACGCTCATCTTCCGGTTGTAGACTAGCCTAAGACTAGAATACTTCCGCAGGACTTGGCACCTATCTGAAGGTAAACCCTCAGGTGGTTGCCCCGGTGTCGTCGGGCCTATCCCTCGACCGGTCTTGATGAACTCCTTTTAGGAGACCACGAGAGCACGGCAGAAGTCAAGCTAGCTAGCCCCGACAGGATCAGCCTTGTTTGGGCGCTTGCCGCGCCGCCCAGAGTGAGGCGAGCACAGCCGCGGACAAGAGCAGAGCGATCATCCCAAGCGCCCAGGTGGTGGGAATATGCCACACGTCGGCCGCCAACATCTTGACACCAACAAAGCCCAGGATCGCCGCCAAGCCAAAGTGCAGATACGCAAAACTCTTCATAGCTCCAGCCACGGCAAAATACAGCGAACGCAAGCCGAGGATGGCAAAGACGTTCGACGTGTAAACGATGAACTGATCATCCGTGATGGCTAGCACCGCGGGAATCGAATCGACGGCAAATAAGACGTCGGAAAGTTCGATGACCAAAAGCGCAACAAACAGCGGCGTCGCCACTAGGCGCCCGCGCTCAAGCAGGATAAAACGCCCGCCGTGAAGCTCATCTGTCACCGGTAGGACTTTGCGGATGAGCCGAATCAGCGGGTTTGCTGCGGGATCCACCGTCGCACCGTGGTGACGCACCATCTTGATCGCAGTGTAGATGAGAAAAGCGCCGAAGACATAGGTGACCCAGTGAAACCGTTGAATCAGCGCGACTCCAGCAAAGATAAATCCGGCCCGGGTCACCAGAGCACCGATAATGCCCCAAAATAAGACCTTATGCTGAAACTGCGGCGGGATGCGAAAGTAGCCAAATAACGCTAGAAAAATAAATATATTGTCGACACTTAGCGACTTTTCAATCAAATACCCCGCAACGAAGGTTGCAGCCATCTCATGACCACGCAGGATGCCAAGCCCGAGAGCAAAGAACAGCGCCATGCAGATCCATACGCAGCTCCAAATCACCGCCTCTTTGACCGTCACAACATGAGCTTTGCGGTGGAATAAGCCGAGGTCCACGGCCAGCATCAATAGGACAAAGAGATTAAAGCCGAGCCACCACGAGGATTGTGTTTGCAGCATCTGCCGTCCCAGAGCCTCTGCAGCCCACGCGCTGCAACATGATAAAGTGGGACAATATAACACTAATCATTCGCAGTCCTGTGCTATTTTGCTCAGCTATCCTTGCCGCTAAAGGACCACCTATTGGCTAGCCACCCGACGCCGCAGATGCCGCTGCCGATCGATTCGAGTCTGACTGCAATCCAGTTGGCTCTTAATTCCTATCCGTCTTTGATCATCAAGGCGGAGCCCGGAGCCGGCAAAACCACCCGCGTCCCTGCTGCATTGCTGGAATCACTCACTGGTCAGGTCTTGGTCCTAGAACCACGGCGTTTGGCCGCTCGCCTTTCCGCTGAGCGAATCGCTAGCGAACGCGGCGAAGTGTGCGGCGACCAGGTCGGCTACCAGATCCGCTTTGCTGCCAAGACTTCGGCAAAAACCCGCTTGATCTTTGTGACCGAGGGGGTGTTTTTGCGCCGCGTTTTAGACGACCCAAGCCTGAGCCAGGTGGCGGCCGTGGTGATCGATGAATTTCATGAGCGTCACCTCCACACCGACATGGCCCTAGCCATCGTCCGCGCGCTGCAGCAGGGTTCGCGTCCAGATCTCAAGTTGATCGTGATGTCAGCGACCTTGGCGACCGACCAGCTCGCTCGCTACCTAGACGGTGCCAAGGTCTTCGATATTCCGGGCCGAACTTACCCGGTCGCCATCGAGTACCAGCCATTGCCTGAGGCTACTCCTGTCGAGGAGCAGGTCGTCGCTGCGACCAAACGGATCCTCGCTGACCCCAGGTGCGGCGGCGACATCCTCGTTTTTCTCTGCGGCATGCAGGATATCCGGCGTTCCAGGGACCTGCTGCAGACCGTCGCGGACGCCTGGGACATCGAGGTTTTGGCGCTTGCAGCCGACCTGCCCGAGGCCGAGCAAGCCAAGGTCTTCCTGCCTAGCAAGCGGCGCAAAGTGATCCTCTCAACCAATGTGGCGGAGACCTCATTGACTCTTCCCGGAGTGACGGGAGTCATCGACCTTGGTACGGCAAAGATCGCCGGGCATGCCAGCTGGAGCGGCATGCCGACTCTCGACGTGCGCAAGATCAGTCAGGCCTCGGCGATTCAGCGCAGCGGTCGCGCTGGTCGAGTCGCACCGGGAGTTGCCTACCGCATCTTCAGTGAAAGCGACTTTCTCGGCCGCCCTACCTATACCCTGCCAGATATTCAGCGCATGGACCTGGCGGAAGCCTTGCTTTCGGCCCTAGCCCTCATCGACCAAGGCGTGATGTCCCGTCAGACCAATGCAAGCTGGGACCTTGAGCACCTACTACCTTGGTTCGAACCGCCCGAAGCGAAACCCGGGCAAGCGGCCGGGCAGCTGTTAAATTATTTGGGCGCCATCGATGACCATGGGCGACTAACCGCACGCGGCCGAGCCATGGCCAAACTCCCGCTGCATCCACGCCTCGCTGCTATGGTTCAGCGCGGCCTAGAGCTGGGCTGCGGCAGTCAAGCACTAGCGGCGGCTTGTCTCATCGGCGAGGGCATGCTGCTCCGGCGCGGCGTTGCCGCAATCACCCACGAATCCTCTGACATCCTCTTTCAAATGGAACTGATTGCCAGCCTAAGCCAGAGAAGGGCCAAGCGCTTCGGTGAAGCGGCTTTCGATGAACGCAAAGCAAGGCAGATCCTTAGTGGCTACGAACAAATGGCTCGCCGCATGCAACTGGGACGCTGGCCGACGGTTTCTGAGGCGGAGCAAGACGGGCTGATCCTGTGTCTACTCGCTGGCTTTCCCGAGCGGGTGGCGAAGCGTCGCGTCTTGCCGCCTGGTCCTAGTGGTAGCCCACGCAAGGAACGTATTTTATATAATTTCTGTTTAGGTCGCGGCGGCACGCTGGCTGAGTCCTCGGTCGTCCAAACGGCCGATTTAATCCTCGCTCTAGATACCGCCGAGATCAGCGGCCAAGGCGACGGACGCGGCACCATGATCTATGTGGCCGCACAGCTACAACCCGATCACCTGTTGGATAGTCCGGCGCCCCTACTCAGCGACGTCGTCGTGACCACTTGGAGTGACGCCGCCGAGCGCGTCGATGTCATGCAGCGCTTACTTTACGGCCAATTGATCGTGAGCGAATCGCGGGCCAAGGTCACCTCGGCCCAGGCTGCCGAAGTCGAAGCTCTGCTCACCCAAAAGCTCGCCGAACGCTGGCCCAAACCATTCGCTGATGATAGCGACCTCAGCACCTATCATGCCCGCGTTGAGGCCCTGGCCGGCTGCAGCGAGCACGCTGAATTCCCGCACTTTTCCGGCGATATGCTGGCTTTGCTGCAGTCGACCATCTGCGACGGCAAAAGGAGCTTCCGCGAGATCGCAGCGCAGCCCCTCCTTGCCTACATCCTGGAGCAGCTACCACAGCACCTCCAAACCTTGCTCAGCCGCGCGGCACCCGGCGAGCTTCGCCTCAGCAATGGTAAGACCTTAAAACTCAGCTACGAGGTCGGCAAGCCGCCATTCGTGACAGGCTTCATTCAAGACTTTTACGGCCTGAGCGAGACACCGAATATCGCCCGCGACAAGCCGCTAACCCTGCACCTTTTAGCACCAAACCGCAGGCCGGTTCAGGTCACCAACGACCTAGCTGGATTTTGGCAGCGTCACTACCCAGCGCTGCGCAGTGAATTCGCTCGCCGCTATCCGCGCCACCACTGGGCTGAAGACCCAAGTGCGGCGAAGCCGTTCCTGTACTACAATCAACTGAAGGCTCACCAACTTTCGAAACCATCGCCATGACTAAGAGGTAGCACCAATGGCCCTTTGTCGATTTCCTATTGCAATAGCTACGGTCATAGCTACCGGGCTCACCTTAGGTGTCGCCCCCGCGGCCTTGGCTAAAAAGGCCGCTGCAAATCCAGACATCGGCAGCGACGGCAAGCCGCAGATCAAATCGCCGACAGCGCTGGTGGTCGACCTCAAAAATGATGCCGTTTTATATGAGAGAGACGCGGATATTGTCCGCCCAATCGCCAGCATCTCGAAAGTCTTCGCGGCGCTCGTCTTTGTCGAGGAATGCAAGCTCGATATGGATGCACTGCATGAAATGTCTCCCGCCAACCGCGACGCCGCCCGCGGCGGCGACAAAACCAAGCTGACCACTGGCTGGAGCTATAGTCACCGCGATCTACTTCATGCCGCGCTGATGCGCTCAGACAACCGCGCCATGCCGGCGCTGAGCGAGGCCTGCGGCATGGACCCAACGATGATGGCGCAGAAGATGACCTTAAAAGCCCAAAAATTGGGGCTCAGCAAAACCTTCTTCAGAGAGCCCGACGGCCTGTCTTTAGAGAACGTCTCGACCGCGCGCGAAGTCATGGTGGCGCTGCGCGAAGCGATCAAGCTGCCGGCACTCACCGAGATCATGGGCAAACAAGAATATGAAATCGTCGCGCATAAGGACGGCCGTTTGCGGCCTCTGAAGATCCGCAACACCGATCGCCTGTTGTCAAAAAACATCGCCCAGATCCTCGGCGGCAAGACCGGTTACACCGATATCGCGCGCTACTGCCTAGCGATTGCCGCCAAGACCTTTAGTAACCGCGAAGTCGGCATGGTCTTTCTTGGCGCCGAGGGACGCTTTACCAGGTTCGCCGATTTTACCCGCGTCGTCCGTTGGTTAACTCCCGACACCAAGCCTGCGGCGATCGCCGATGTGCCGCCGTCTGGAGATAAAGCGGTAAAGGTTGACGAAAAATCGCTAAAGCCGGAGGATAGGCCGTCCAATGTGAAGGGCAAAGACCCGGTTACTGCGGCGCCCAAAGCCCAAACGGCGGAAACCAACGAGCAAAATGCCGACAAGGAGCAGGATGAATGAGCCGACGTCGTTTTTGGCAGATGCCACGGTCCAGGTCGCCACACTCTTAAATGAGATCGAAGAGGTGACGACGGCCTACGCCGCTGCAAGTGGCATTCGTTGCCGCGTTGGTTGCGGTCAGTGCTGTCTGAAACCTGGCATCGATGCCATGCCACTAGAGATGCTCCCCCTAGCGCAGGCGCTGCTCGAGAGCAAAACGTCGGACCAGTGGTATGACGCGGCTGCGGCTGACCTTGATGGCATCTGCGTTTTTTACGCGCGCGATCCAGGCGATCACACCCTCGGGCGGTGCACCCAGTACAGCCACAGGCCGAGTTTGTGCCGGATGTTTGGCTTTGCCGCTGTCAACACCAAGGCGGCGCGCCCCCCATCCCTTGCTGCGTGCCACTGGCACAAAAAGCTACAACCCGAGGTGGTGGCTGCAGCCCAGCTCGCGATCGATGCCGGCGGCGCCGTCCCCTTGTTCTCCGAATACTCGATGCGCCTTAGTATGATAGCGCCAACCCCGAGCTTGACCCAACGCGTGCCGATCAACCGCGCCCTCACCCAAGCGATCGAGCGACTGAGTATGGACCATCGTACGGGCCCTTAGCGACCTGACCAAAGCGACGCATTGACAGTTGCTTGATCGGCCCCATGTTATCCCTTGTCCGGCGTCCAACCGACCAAGCACAAGGGACAACACATGGATTTATTTGAAAACCGCAGCATTCCTGTCCTCGCCACGCGCAACGTGGTGATTTTCCCTGGAACCACCCTTCCTTTGAACGTTGGAAGGGCCAAGAGCCTGGCTGCCATCGATACGGCGCAACTCGGCGATGGTTTGATCGTAGCGATCACGCAGCGCAGCGACGACAACGCCGATCCGTCCGAAGGTGAGCTCTATAAAGTCGGCACCCTGTGCAAGATCGAAAAGCAGCGTGGCTCCGCCGAGCACGGCTATCAGATCCTGGTGCGCGGTGTCCGTCGGGTGCGCATCACAGCGCATCAGTCCGACAAGCCATACCTCGCGGTGACGGTCGAAGCGCTTGATGACGTTCGTGACGGTGATGAGAAGACCATCGTCGCCCTGGTCACCAACATTAAATCAATGGCCAAGGACATCTTGGGCCTGATACCCGGCGATACGCGCCAAGTCGCCGAGCTCATCGCCGGGCTAGACGACGCCCAGCTTCTCACTAATCTCTGTGCCGAGTATCTCGAAGTGCCGCTGGCGACCAAGCAGGAGCTGCTTGAGATGACGTCGCTTAAGCAGCGTTCATTGAAGCTGCTCGAGTTGATGCAGATGCAAAAAGAGGCTCTGCAGCTGCAAAGCGAGATTCGCGAAAAATTAGCCACCAAGATGGGCAAACATCAGCGCGAGGCGATCTTGCGCGAGCAGATGCGAACGATCAAAGAGGAGCTCGGCGACGACGACGGTAAGGCCAGCGACGATTACGCCGATAAGGTGAAGAAGTCGCCGATGCCGGAGAGCGTGAAAAAGACCGCACTGGATGAGGCCAAGCGCCTCGCCGACCTTGGCAACTCCTCGCCGGAGACCCACGTCATCCGCAATTATCTCGATTTGCTACTGGCGATGCCGTGGGACACGTCGACAACCGACAACCTCGACCTGGTACAGGCACGACAATCACTCGACACCGACCACTACGGATTAGAAAAGATCAAAAAGCGGATCATTCAACATCTAGCGGTCTTAAAGCTAAAGCAAGATCGCAAGGGTTCGATCCTGTTGTTTGTCGGCCCACCGGGAGTCGGCAAAACCAGCCTTGGTCAGAGCATTGCCAAGGCCCTCGGCCGCAAATTTGCCCGGGTCAGCTTGGGCGGCGTGCGCGACGACGCCGAGATTCGCGGCCATCGCCGCACCTACGTTGGCGCCATGCCTGGTCGCATCATCCAGGCCCTAAAGCGTACCGGGGTCAATAATCCGGTATTCATGCTCGACGAAATCGACAAATTGGGGCGCGGCTACGGCGGCGATCCGGCGGCGGCTTTGCTCGAGGTGCTTGACCCTGAGCAAAACAGTGCCTTTGGCGACCACTATCTGGATGTGCCCTTTGACCTCTCAAAGGTGTTCTTCATCGCCACGGCCAATAATTTAGAATCCATCCCCGGGCCTCTGCTCGATCGGATGGAGGTCATCGACCTAAGCGGCTACACCACCGCCGAAAAGTTGCACATCGCCAAGAATCACCTGATTCCCAAGCAGCTGACCGAACACGGGATGAAGCCCGAACAGCTGCGGTTAGCCGATGACGCTTTGATGCGCCTGATCACTCACCACACCAGAGAGGCGGGAGTGCGCGATTTGGAACGCAAGCTCTCCGAAGTCATGCGCTATATGACCGAGAAGGTCATCGATGCCGACGGCTTGCCACTGACCGTCGAGCTCAGTGACCTGGAAGAGGCGGTTGGGCCGGAGCGCTACGTCCACGAGGTCGCGGAACGGGTCGTTCCTGCTGGTGTCGTCACGGGCCTGGCTTGGACTCCGGTCGGCGGTGAGATCTTGTTTATTGAAGCGAGCCTGATGCCGGGCAGCGGCAAGCTGACCCTAACCGGGCAGCTGGGCGACGTCATGAAGGAGTCAGCACAGATCGCTCTAAGCTTGGTCCGGTCCAATCTGCCGTTGTACGTTCCTGGGTTTGATTATGACAAAAAGGACATTCACATTCACGTTCCAGCTGGTGCGATCCCGAAGGACGGCCCATCGGCCGGAGTGGCGATGCTGACGACCTTAGCCTCTTTATTTACGGGTAGACGCGTCAGCCCAGTATTGGCTATGACCGGAGAAATCACCCTGCGCGGCTCAGTGATGCCGGTTGGCGGCATCAAAGAAAAGGTCATGGCGGCCCACCGCGCCGGCATCGAACGCATCATCCTACCTAAGCGCAATCAAAAGGACCTGCGCGACGTCCCAGATGAGGTGAAGGACCAATTGAAATTCGAGTTCGCCGAAACCGCCGAAGAGGTGCTCAAGTTTGCCCTGGACCTGGACGTGGCGAGCCCGCTGATGCACCTCAGGGCCGCAGCTCCAGCCGCGGCACCCAACCCAGCTCAATAATAAGATCAGGGACTTAAGGGCCGCCTCGACACTTGCAAAAGTGGTGGGACGGCCCTGCCACTTTGCCTGTGCTTATGGTAGCCTGGTACTCCTTTTTGCGTTTAAGGAAGCCTGATCCCTATGACCGCTACCGCCTCGCCCGCGCTCCAGCCAACTGACCAAGCCATCGTTGATGCCGAAATGGCGCTCCATAAGCTCGTGCAGGAGGCCGTGCGCGAGGCCGCTCTGGCCACGGCTCCAGACATGAACGCAATCAAAAGCCGCCTCATCGAATTGCGTGACGAGGCGATCACGGCGAACGAGCATGATCTCCCAGCATTGTTTCAACAGCTCTACACGCACCATAGCTTGGCGGCGCGTTCCTTCGACACCAAGCTACCCGACATGCGAGCGCCGTATTTTGCCCATGTCCGCCTCAGTGAACGCGGTAAAAAGCGCGACGTGCTGATCGGCTACCAAACATTTATCGATACCAAGGCTGGAATCACCATCATCGACTGGCGCCATGCGGCGTTGGCCAAGGTTTTTTTCAACTACCGCGAAGGCGATGAGTACGAACTCGAATTGCCGGGACGCACGGCCGCTGGCATCCTGGAAATGCGCCGCGTCATCAGCTTCGACATCGGCGAACTAGTCGGAATCTCCAGCCCTAACCTCACGCTCAGCCGCGAGCGCGGCGGTCACTGGGTGAGCTTGGCCGGCCAAACCCAGCCGGAGCTTAGCGGCGGCGCTGGCAAGGCGGTGAACGTCCAACAGTTTGGCATCGGTGCTACAAACCGGCGCCTACCCGACGTCTCGGCCCTGCTTGATCCCGAGCAATACGATATTTTAAACCGCGAGGACCAAGGCGCATTGTTGATCTTAGGCGGAGCCGGCAGTGGCAAGACCACGATCGCCCTGCACCGTATGGCGCTGCTTTCCTACAAACGCCCGCGCTTTTATCAGCAGCGGGAAATGCAGGTCGTGGTGCCGGAACAGGGTCTGGTGCGACTCACCCAGCGCCTCCTTGCTGGACTTGGATTGGACAACGTCAACGTCGCGACCTTCGACCTCTGGGTGACCGATCAAGGGCGGCACATCCTCAAAGGGTTGCCAAGGCGACTCTATGATTGGACGCCGTCCCAGGTGGTCCTAATCAAACGCCATGCGGCCATGAATGCGGTGCTAGACGCCTATGTCGACATCCATGTTGAGCGCATCGCCGCCGCCTTTGCCTTCCTGGTCAAGGGCTGGCACGAAGAGCTCGTTGCTGCCTTCAGAAAGGATCGCCACCCGCTCATGCAGCGGGTCGATCACCTCGAGCAGCGCTGCTTTCACATCCTAGGCGAAGAGTCCAAGGAAGGCTCGACCAAATGGCGCCGCGACAGCTTGAGCCGCTTTTTCAAGGAACGCCGGACGCTGCTTTGGGACTGCGATACGGCGCGCTCCGAGCTGTACTGCGAACCAGCACTCCACGCGGTCCTACAGCGTGAATCCGCCGGACAGATCACGGCCAAGATGACCACCGAACTCGCACGCCATACGCAGCGTCAGTTCGAAGATGCCCATGGCGGCATCACCGACGGGGTCGAACTAGAATTCACTAGAACGGTGGATGACCAGGAGTTAGAGGCGGACGACTACGCGGGAACCATGGACGTCGAGGACTTTACCGTCCTCCTCGGCTGGATGCTGCGCCTGCACGGACGCGTTCAACGCAAGGGCAAGTCGCTGCCGGAATACAAGCATTTGGTGATCGACGAAGCGCAGGATGTCGGCCCTCTAGAGCTTCGCCTCCTCGGCCACGCACAGGCTGCCGACGCAACCATGACCGTAGCCGGAGACGCTGTCCAACAATCCGATCCAACTGTATCGTTTATGGGTTGGGACCAGGTCTTAAGCGAATTGCAGGTGGCAGAAAGCGAGGAGGCCAGACTCAACACCAACTACCGTTGCCCACGTCCGGTCGCTGAGTTCGGCAGGAAGGTGCTAGGTTCGATGGCGCCCAAAGAGCTGCCTAGGTCGATCAAAGAAGGACGCGAAGTCATTTTTTCGCTCGTACCGAACGAAGGCCTCGCCATTGTTGCCATCACCGAAGCGCTGAGCACCTTGCTCGACCAAGAGCGTCTGGCCTCGGTCGCCATCATCTGCGAGACCGAAGAGGGAGCGCGGCATTTCTTCGAAAGCTTGCGCAGCACCTGCGACGTCCGTCTCGTGATCGATGGCGAGTTTAGCTTCAAGCCAGGGATCGACATCACCGACGTCTCGCAGGTCAAGGGTCTTGAGTTCGACTATGTCATCCTACCCGATGTCAATATCGGAACCTACCCGGACACTCCAGTCGCACGACGGTCATTGCATATTGCGGTGACTCGCGCCGTGCACCAACTGTGGGTGCTGTCGGTCGGACGGCCGTCCCCGATTTTAAGCAGTGCTGCTGCGGCTACCTAAGGCCATTCGTAAGCCAACTGGTTGATCTTTAAATGAGCAGGGCCGGTACCGGAAAGAAACAGTGCATCTCCCAATCAATCAGCCGGCGCCGAGACAGTCTTTTTGACCCACCAGGAATAAAGAAACCCCCGGAGTGGACGCATCCAAACCGGGGGCTAGCGATCAGAGATTCGCTACACGTTCATGTTACTTGCCGACGTAGGAGCCACCCACCACCAGAGTCGCCAGTGTCGACTGGTCAGGAGCCGTATCGGTGTTAGACTTTGCCGGGTCGAAGTCCGATTGACTCGGGAGGTCTGGAGCTTTAGACGGATCCAAGCCCGCGCACTTGCTGGCTTCTACAGTCTTCATGTACCGGCTGCCGTCGAGCGGCTTGATGACATATTTGCTGTCGTCGGATAACGCGCCAGCTTTGATCGAGAAGTCGGCAATGTAGAAGCCGCGGTCTTTGTCTTGGTGACCAGGGATCTGCAGGTTGTTGCCGTCGTATTGCAGACGGAAGCCGTGGCCAATCGCCTTCAGACTGGTATCGCCGCTGGCTTCGTTGGCTGCCGTATGAGTGTATGGGACGACGATCGGCGCATCGAAGCTGACCGCCTTGCCATTGCTGTCGACAAGACCCATGTACATGGTCCATGGCTGGCTTGGATTACCGACTGCCCAAGAGTAACTCGTGTCCTGCTGGCCGGCTTGAAAGGCGGGGGTTTTATTAGCGATCATCTTATCCAGCGTGGTTTTATCGACCAAGGACTGGATGTTGGGGCTCATTCCCGAGTTAGGAACCGTTTGGCCCGAGGCCATGGCGATAGGAGTCGAACCGTCAGCCGCATAGAGCTGCATTTTACTGAGATCAAATTTATAGGTGACCGGCGACGTCAGCGGGAAAGGTGCCCAGGGGTTAGGAGAATTGGAGCCGCCACCATTGTTGTTGTTTGTATCGGTGGAGGGAGGAGTCTGGAAATCCGTATTTGCGGTGATCATGGCCGCAGTGATGTTGCCGACCAAGCAGCTTTGCACGCAATACAAGGTTATATCACCTTGGGTAGCGGTGACGTCCTGTTGGCTATAGACAGCAGCGCCAGTCGCTGTGCCGTTGCTATCGAGGATAATGTCCACCCGGCCACCAAGGGCCTGGGAATTGAAGCTACTGTTACCAGTCGTCGACAACGTGAAGTCTATTGCTGGCGAGACGTCGGTCCAGCTCGGCGGGCCGCTCATGCCGCCACCACCATTGCTCTGGGTGCCGGTTTTTTTAAACTTCTTGCTCGCCTTGTCATAGTTGACGCGGACTTGTTGGTTACTGGTCTGATCCCAGGCATTTAACTCGAGACCGTCGAGGGCATCCAGGGCAAGGGCGGTACGTGTGTACTTGGTGAGACGACCTGCCGAGCTCGCGACCTTATAGCTCGCCGGCGTGACGCTCTTGTCGCCATAGGTGTCTTGGGTGAGAACGGTGCCTGCCGGTAGAGTTTGGTTATTGTCTGCCCAAAGTCCGTAGTAGCTGGCGAAGGCATGGACCGGCTTGCCGTTGACGGTTCCTTGTAGAGGCATGCCGCCGTGCAGCTTAATGCGGTTCTTTGTGGTGTTGTCATAGAGACCATAGCTCCAAACGTTCATATTGAACTGAGTTTGGTCCTTACAGAAATCTCCCGGTGCCTTTTGGTTTGGATCGCTGCTGGTGGTCGTGCCGTGGCCCGAGAAGAATTGCTGATTCCAGTCGAGGGTGTAGTTTTCTTCCGAACTATAGTTGCCGCCGCCTCCGCCCGAGCCGCTCTGACCGGTTGAAGAGCTGGACTGGTGCAACCGGGCGACGCCACCAATGACTTTGGGTGGTGTCGAGCTGTCGGTCTTTAAAAGTACCGAAACGGCCTCTTCGCTTTTTTCTTCGCCGCTGCCGTGTTGGCGCTCGTCTTTGCTGACTAAGCGCAGCAGCACCTGACCTTTGTCATTGCGCTTGCTTTCCAAAAGCCCCGTGCCCGATGGTACCGTGGAGCCATCGTCTTTGACCACCTTCTGTACGAAGGTCATGCGGAAGATACCAAGCGGATTGATGTCGCTGGGCCCTTGGGCAACCGCCAATCCAATGGCAAAGCGGCTAGTGTGGCCACCGTCGCCGCCACCACCACCACCTTCGATCTGATCAAACCAGATCTTTGCGGTCAAAGGCTTGTTTTCGGGACGCTTGCTGTCAACGGACACATTGACCATCTTGACTTGTTTGCCCCCGCTAGACGAGCTACTGCCGCCGCCCGAGCTACCACCGCTGCTCTTATCGCAGAGGTTCATGTCAAACGTCGCAACGTAAGGGCCTTTGTTGACCACCTTATCGTCGGCATAATCCAGCTGACCCAAGAAGCACATAATCGTTGAAATCGTGCTCAGCGACTCGAGTGATTGGTCATCAACGTTGAAATGACCTTGGTCGCTATCATAGTCGGCAAGTGACGCGCCGCTAGCCGATGTGAACAAATTAAGCGCGCCCGGTATAGTCAGTGACGAGGTCTTATCATTCACCGTCGCACTGTCGACATCCTTCACATCCTGCGGGCTTGTCGTGCTGTCCGGCGCAGCGGTCGACGAGTTATTGGTGCTGCTGCCCTTCTTGCGACAGGCCGCAGTCGAGGCCGCAAGGGCCGCGCCGACAAGGACTGAGGTGACAATTTTACGCTTCATGAATAGATTCCCCTTGGTTAAAGATATTGACTGCTTACGTACTGCCTACAATTGCATCCGAACCCCTAGTCCAGCACGCCCTGCGATGCGCTGGCTTAGGCCTATTCGGTCGGCGCAAAACGCAAGAAACTTGAGCCCAAAGACTAGGTGTCCAAAGTTATCAGGTGGTTAAAGCTTGAAATGAGGACCCGGCAATTGGGCCTGCTATTTCGTGAAGGGAAATAGCTGCACGTTCAGCTGCATCACTTGCTCTCCAGACTGCTCGGGATCTTCCATTGCAGCTACAGCAGCGACCAGTTCTTCAATCTTCCCCTTAAGGATGTGAATTGCTGTGCGCGGTAGAGACACCGTGACAGCGCGAATATCACGCTGCCCTTCATCGACTGAAGTGATCGCCTGTGCCCCGATTTGGATCATATTTTGATGGAAGGCAACGATCGCCAATGAATCCACTTCGGACTCGGTCGCAACGGCTTGCGCCGAGCGGACATAACGGCCCAGACCTTGATCGTAGCGTATAACACCAAGCTCGGCCAGAAGGGCTAAGCTCTTTTTAATCTGTTCAAGTCGTAAGGGAAATAGCAGCTTTTCCTTGATCCATTCGGGATCCCCAGAAAAATCGGTCAAGGCCGTCATCTCGCGAATCACCGGATGAAACCATTCACTAAAGTACTCGGCCAGCTCCGCTCCCAGCTCGCTTGGCTTGGCCTGCTGCTTATATCCCATGAGCAGCTCTAAAAAGCGGTCGCGGTCGGCTGGAACCCGCGCATTGGAATATTTAACCAGCGTCAACCAGTAGCGACGATCAGGGCCGTGAAGATCGAGGGCTAGGGCGATTTTTTCGGCGGCCTTCGACGTCAAAGGGCGCTTACCAACGATCACCAGGCGGATGGTATTTGTCAGCGAGAAGCCCAAATCATCGGCGAATTTAAGATACGAATAGGTCTCATCATCCGCCTTGCGCATCAAGTAAAGAGCCTTTAGGTAATCACGGTGACTCAAATAATGCGTAACCACCGCCGATGCGGCAAAGATACGCAGGATTTTACGTGAGTCGACGCCCAAAGAGACTTCCAAACTAAGGTGCAGGATTTAGGTACAGACATGAAACACATGAGCACGATCGGCAGCTACGAGTTGCGAGCGCATCCAGGTCGGTTCCGGATCAGGTGCAGCCAAGGAGTCAACCGGGACGACCCATGGTCGTCCCGGTGGCTCAGTCTACATTTACTTGAAGTCGCAGCGGCGGTTGGTCATCAGCATCATCCACTTTGCTTGGGTGCCATCAGCATCATCGCCGGCCACTGAGATCCGTGGGTCAACCATACCAGAAGTAGCGCTGTTGGCGACGCTTGAGTAGGTGATCACCGCCTGCTTCTTTTGCGTGCCGCCCTCCCTATCATAAATTGTCATGGTCACCGTGCCACTGTTTGGAATACATGGCTCCGTGCTATGCACCAAGTCAAACTGGACGTTTGCATAGGCCATCGTGCTGAACCACTTGGGGTTTCCGCTGGCATCGCTTGCAGTCTTGTAGATCGTTCCAGAAACGATGCTGTGAGCAAGCGGCTTGTCGCTGCTGTCAAAATAGGTCTGGATCACCAATGGGTCATTGGCACGGACTTGATCGACGTGCGTCAGGTCGCTGGTGACAGTGGCCTTATCGTCGAGGACCTGGTCGAGACGGGTGAAATTATGGGTGATTGTATGCTTGCGCACTTTAGTCGCATTCGCTACGTCTGAAGCGCTCGCCGTTGAGACGCCCCAAGTCACCAAGCGATAGCCAGTTGAGCCAAAGCTGCTGTTAATCGACACGGGCTCTGTCGCAAGAACGCCCTTCTTGCGGGGGAGATACTTGCGGTTAGCGGCGCCAGCGTTCTTAAAGCGGGCGAGGAGGCTCAGACCGTCCACTTGGTTGTCGTCTGACCACTTAATGTGCGCATACTTGCCGCCAGTACCGCAGGCCATCGCCGCGCTGGACTGGCCAGTGATCGGCTTAGCCGCCACCCAGAAGCGATGCTCTTCGTTCGTCGCGGTTTGGGTGACATTGGTTTGCGCCTTGTCATTCAGGGTGATATTCAAGTCGCGGTTATCAGTCTGAATCACTTCGACTAGGTTGGCAAAGCTAAACGGTGCCGGCAGCTTGAGAGTCGACGTCGGCGAGGTCTCTGGGTACTGCAGGAGTAGCGGCTCAACATACATATTTGAAGCGCTGCCGGAGTCATTCTTTGAACTAGCAAAGACGCCGTCGGTCGCTTCTGGCCAGGTCAGCGTGCCCGTGCGTGATTGCAACGTCGATCCAAGGACACAGTTGGGTGTAACAGCTCCCTTGGTGCTCCTAGCCGAGGGCATGCCAAGTACAGGACTACTAGAATCAGCAAGCTCCAACGCCAGGGCCGCGCTGCTCGTCCCACCGTTGGAGCCGGCCGCCGCTGCGCTAGTGGCTGTATCGATGCCGCTCTGCGTCAGCTGGGCCTGAGTTTGACCGTTGCTGACAACATCGGCTGCTGCGGGCTGCTTCGCTAAGGTATTAACCGACGGATCTGGATCAGTCGTGGTCTGAGACGCATCGGTGGGGGTCGCAGTGGTGGTCCCACCGCCCTTGCTTCCACATGACGCTAATGACACCGTGAGAGCAAGGAACGCGGACTGTTTGCTGCTGCTTCGCATAAGAGCCTCCTTAAAGGGTACGCGGGGTGAACATCACGTCCGCAACAGGGATAGAATCGGAATTTTCGCTGCAAAACTTTAGATTCAAATTATAAACAACATAAATTCATACATTTATGATCATTCAGCGGGTGCAGATTTATACCGGACGATGAGACCGTTCCTCCCGGGGCCTCACGGCAACTTCGCCGGGATGTGGGGACTGAGCTCGCTCGCAACGGGCATTCTTGCCTGGGCCGGGCGATTGGCGTCAACGCGACCGAGCTCGATACGATCATCCCTGGCGGCAAGGCCGTAGCGGCTGCGCTCAACGGCGTTTAGAGCCTCGGAGAATGGCGCTAACCATCTGCTTTATCGCAATTAAAGTTATTTTCGTTAAGTTTCAGAATCCAGCTGCCGAAAGCATTGAGGTTGGTCAGCTGCTATTGCGGACCTAAACTCAACAGAATTAGGAGTTAGCATGAAAAACAAGATATTTATTACCACCGCAGCTTTGAGTTTAGTCATTGCCGCTTGTGGCAAAAAGAAGAGCTCTACGACAACACCTGAAACCTCCACGACGACGACGTCCACCACCGGATCAACACCTGCTGCAGGAAGCTCTACGCTCGCCGTTAGCAGCTTGACTGTGGTGCCAGATGCAAGTTCCTTCGTCGCCTCGCAGAGTTCCACGGCCGGGTCACTCTGGCTTGGAGAAAATAATGATTTCAATCTGGTCACCGGTACGGCTCCTTCATTTAAGGACGTCGGCGCCGACAGCACTAGCATTCAAAAATACTTGACCGGAGATTATGCGACCTTGTCGGCTACGATCGAAGCCGATCGCGCAGCAAAAAACTGGGACGGCATGAAAACCCTCTTAGCCACGTACTTTCAAGCTGATTCCAAGTGTGCTGTGATGGAGCAAACCGCTCGCATAGTCTCCAGACTGAAAGAGGATACCAACACCCTTTGTATGCTCAAAACCTTGGGAGCAGAAGGCGACAAGGCGTTTAAGGTGACTTCGGGCACTGCAATCGCCGACCTGACAACGATCTTCTCGGCTAGCACCGACGATAAAGTCCTGCAAATCAACGACTCACCGACGACCAGCGTGATGTTTGATATCAAAGGAACGACAAGCGTTCCAAATGGCTTCCAGATGACAATGACGATGTGCGATGCCACACACGTACCGACGCAACAAAATGTTCTGACGATCGACAACAATGCAGGTACCATCACCTTCTCGGCAAAGCGTAACGAAATCAAAGAAAACAATGCCAATACATCCAATTTCACGCTCAGTGGAGCCATGGTGGCAGATGGCAAGGGTGGTTACACAGTAGACACGGCCAAGGGCCGCACGGTGAGCTTCGCCCAAAAAGGGACCTATGGCGGCTTTGCCAGTGCGAACCAAGGAAAATTGGCGATCAGCGGCAATGTATTAAACACCACCTTCTTTGAAACCCACATCGGCTCGGATCAAAATGGCAAGTCGATGAATGGTAGTCAGCAAAATGCTCTAAGCGTCCAGTACACTGGCTCCAGCACCGACGATCTAGTCATCTACCAAGGAGCGGGCGCCAATAGCTCTAGCTTTACTGGTATCAACGGCGATGGTGCAAGTTTCACCCAGGCCCACGCTGGCAACATTGCTTTTGCCTTCGACAACACCCAAGCGCCTGAGTACGCGACGCAAACAACCTCGACCTACCTTGATACCGTGGTTTCGGTCGACTTTACTAAGGACCCGATCTTAAGCCAAACGGCCCCTGCGGCGCCTGACGTCACAATGGATGCCACCAAGTGCACGGCCACACCGACGACCGTGTTGAAATTCGCCGATAAAGCCGATGCAGTGCTCGGCCCAGCTCAAGCAACTTGCAATGATTTCCGCCAAAAGAACAACGGCAGCATGTGCGACGGTCTCCGCCAGGTACAGCAAAAAATCAATAATGCCATGTATTTCCGCCAAAAGGCGACTGGTAGCGCAGAACATTAAGATCTAGGTACTCTTTACTCTTTCTTTAACAATGCCAGGTAAGGCGCCTCGCTTGTAAACAAAAGTTTACCATCGAGGCGCCTTTTAACTTGCCCGGAGAACCGTGAAAGCGGTGCGACAAGATGCGCACCGCTATGGGGCGGGTAGGACCTGGTGACAAAATGAGGTGATAAGTTGAGCTTAAGCGGATTTTTTGGTGCGAGGCGCGACGGCCTTTTTTGCCGGCTCGCTCATGTGCTTGCAGCACTGTTCGACCCAGCCTTTAGCCGATGCAGCCTTGTAGCTTGATGGTGCGTTACTCGCCCACTGCGCGCGCGTCTGGAAGCGCTTGGCGGCTTTCAGGCAGGTTTGCACCGTCCAGCGGCTCTTTTTTTTCTCGGCCTTGGCGGCATGCTGTGGGGTTTCGTTGTGTTCAGCAATCTTCGGTGCGCCGCTTGGAGCCGCGCCCTTCTTGGCTTTAGCTTCCTTGCCTTCAGCTTTGCTTTCGCCCTTGGCTTCGACTTTGGTTTCGACTTTGGTCTCGCTCATACTGGTCCTCTCCTGGTTGCGGCTTTGACTGAGCCCATGTACTGGGTCCTTTTTGCCTATCGCCAGAATTGCCAAGGGACTTGAGTAGGTAGGAAAAAACTACTTTGGGCTTTTGCGTAAGCTTGGCGACGGAGGGGCCGGCAATTAGCACCTTGCAGGTCTTGGATGAACAGGCGAATGCTCCGTCCATCCGGAGCAACCGGATGGATGGGGTCACCGATATCGACTAGCTGGAGCGGGATTTACTAAAGATTATTGCAGACCAAATTGGCATACCTAGACTCTATGCCTGCGACTACCGCACCGACTCCAAGGCATTTGCCTGTTCTGCACTTTAGAATGGCGCGAAGTACAGTCTGCACCTAACGCCATCCCGCCTAGCTCCTCTGTCCAAGATGACGGTACGCGTCGAGAAGGACCGTCTCAGTGCTTTCCCAGCCGATGCAGCCATCAGTGACCGACTGACCATAGGTCAGGGAGCCTTTACCCAAATCCTGCTTGCCGGCAACTAGATGGCTCTCCACCATCAGGCCAAGTAGGCTCTTCTCGCCGGCGATAAACTGCTGCACAACTTCTTCAAAAACCCGTGGCTGCAGCATAAAATTCTTGTTGCTGTTGCCATGACTGCAGTCGATCATGATCAGTCGCTCTGGGCCTTTGCCATCGAGCAAAGCCTTGGTATATGCGATATCCGCCTTGGAATAATTCGCCTTACCACCACCACCCCGCAGCACCAAGTGGACGTCGGGATTACCGGTGGTTTTAACAATAGCCGTACGCCCCTCGCCGTCGATGCCAACAAAAGCATGCTTGGCACGGGCCGAAACCATGGCGTCAAGCGCCACCTGCAAGCCACCGTCGGTGGCATTCTTAAAGCCGACCGGCATCGACAGGCCGCTGGCCATCTGACGGTGGGTTTGACTTTCGGTAGTGCGAGCGCCGATCGCTGCCCAGCTGACCAAGTCAGAGGTGTATTGCGGCACGATCGGGTCAAGAAACTCAGTCGCACATGGCATGCCTAGCGCGTTGATTTTAAGCAGAATATCGCGACCGAGCTGCAGGCCGTGCACGATATCATTGCTGCCGTCCATATGCGGGTCGTTGACTAAGCCCTTCCAGCCGACCGTGGTGCGCGGCTTTTCAAAATACACCCGCATCAATAGCAGGATCCGATCCTTGACCCGTTCACGCAGGGCCTTGAGCCGCTGTGCGTAGTCTATGGCGGCGACCGGATCATGGATTGAACAAGGTCCGGCAATCACCACCAAGCGCTGGTCTTGACCGGATAATGCCAAACGCAGCTCGGCGCGCCCTGCCACCACCGTGGCGGCAGCGGCCTGGCTCAGCGGTTGGGCTGCTACCAGTGCCGAAGGCGGCGCCAAAGGTTCAAAGGACAAGACCCGCAGGTTGGTGGTTGCTTCGCTCACAGGGACCTCCAGTAAATCAGTTTGACCTCAGTAATATGCCATAGCCAGGCGATCAATTCGACGCCTGGCGCCGTTGCTGCCGGAAACAAAGCGCCAGTAAAACCAATGCCAAAACGAACAATGCCGGTGGCAAGGCATAGGCAGCGGCAAGGCCAAAGGCGTCCGCCAAACGACCGAGGACCAGGTCAAAGGCACCGATGCTGACGTTCATGACGACCATGATCCAAATCGTCAGACTGCGCCATTTGTCGGGAAATAAACGGCTCATATGGGCTAAACAGACGGGAAAGTAAGGACCGCACAAGCCGGTGAGGGCAAAGCCCCAAAGCTCACCGTGCATGCCTAAGGCAAAACCACCTAAGGGTAATATCAGCGCTGCATAAAGCACCGGTCGTTCCCAAGCAGGCCGAAGAAACGCGGCGCAAGCTAGGCGCGACAAGGTCATCGTCAAAAAGAATCCGCTGACATAGATCGTCGCATCAGACGTCGATAGGTGGTGAATCTGCACGAGCACACTCGTCAGCCACATCGAGGTAGTCACCTCAGCCGCGACATAAATGGCGAAGACCACCACGACCAGCACCTGCATGCGGGATAGTCCAGCCGATTGCACGGTGCGCTCATGAGCAGCTCTATGCTGCGGCCGCAGCTTGACCCAGGCAAAGATCATCAGTCCAAGATAGACTGGAGCGCCCAAGCCAAAGATCTTGGGCCAGCCAAGTCCCCGGGCTAAGCCAGCCCCAACGATGCTCGATCCGGCCATACAACCGATCCCATAAGTGGAGTGCAGCGCAGCTAGCAAACGTGCCTGCAGCGCTTGCGGCGACCCTTCGACCACCAGGATCGTCGCCAGAGTGCCTAGCGCCGTCACGGCGACCCCGATCAAAGCAGCCAGGACCAATAAACCAGCGAAACCGACCACCGCCTGCGCCCACAGCCCGGCAACCGCACCCACGCCGCCGATCGTCAGCAGCAAAATACGCTCCGACCAGCGATTTAAAGCCCAAATCATCGCCAGCGTGGCCAATGCGGCCGCCGCATGGCCCACCGCGAAAAACGATGCGGACTCGGTAAACTCGAGGTGCAATGATTGCATCACCGGGGGCAACAATGGGCCGCGAATGACGTCATAGTACGCCGAGGCTAGCTGGCTAGCGAAACCACCAAGGACAAAGCTCCATATCAGTCGCGACGGCGCAGCAGGCCCGGGCTTTGCATTGGTGCTCATGGTCTGGCATTCCGCCTTGGCGCAATTGAAAAGGGCAACCTATGCAGTATATGGTTAGCTTCGCCAAGGCGCCATGATAGAAGCGCCCAAGCCAGCCGGTCCGCAGGGACCCAGACCGCCACAGGAGCCCCCGGATGACCCCCAAGCCTCCCCCATCGACGCCAAGCCTCGCCACGGCCGGCGGCAGCGCTGACGCGGTCATCCAAATCCGCGGCCTGCACAAGGCCTATGGCACCCAGGCGGTCTTAAAGGGCATCGACCTCGATGTCCGCAAGGGCGAGCGCATCATCATCTGCGGGCCATCAGGCTCGGGTAAATCGACCCTCATTCGCTGTATCAACGGCCTTGAGTGGGCCGACCAAGGCAGCGTCACGGTCGGTGGCAAGGCTTTGACGGCGACTTCTAAGCAGCTGGGCAGCATTCGTGCCGACGCTGGGATGGTCTTTCAGCAGTTCAATCTCTTCCCGCATCTGACCGTCCTAGAAAATCTTTGTTTGGCTCCGATCTGGGTCCGCCACCTGCCCAGAGGCGAAGCGGAGCAACGCGCTCGGCTCTATCTGCAGCGGGTGAATATCCCCGAGCAGGCGGACAAATATCCAACCCAACTATCCGGTGGCCAGCAACAGCGCGTGGCCATCGCCCGCGCACTGTGCATGCAGCCTAGCATCATGCTTTTTGATGAACCGACGTCGGCGCTCGATCCGGAGATGATCAAGGAAGTTCTCGACGTCATCGTCGAACTTGCTAGCTCCGGCATGACCATGCTTTGCGTCACCCACGAAATGGGCTTTGCCCGCAAGATCGCCGACCGGGTCCTCTTTATGGACGGTGGTGAAATCGTCGAAAGTGCGCCTCCTGAAGCCTTTTTCACGGCGCCAGCGAGTGACCGAGCGCGGCGCTTCCTAAGTCAGATTTTGCCTTAGGACCCTTAGGACCCTTCGCTGCTAAAAAGCACGAGCACCATCACGCCTCGCTTGCAGTTCACCGGTGGATTTGCTTACACTCAATAGAGAACGCCTCGCTGCTGGAAGGCGGCCTGTGGTCACTCGGACTCGCGCTCAATCGACGAAAGCTACTTGGGAAGTTACGCTCGAATGACGGAAGGTTCGTTGGCCAGATCTGTAACTGAAGCGGCGGGCGTTTTTAAAACACCAAAACCACGGATTTTCCGACTTAATGGAGACTCTCATGCGTCCAATGATAAGCCGCGCCTTGCTCGTGGCCAGCCTCATCCAGGGCAGCTTTGTCCTAACAGGATCCCTAGCGACCTCGGCCCTCGCGGCAACTGATAAGATCACCTTCACCAACAAGATCGAGAATGGCAAAAAGGTCTGGGAGCCAAACACCGCCAGCGTCAAAGCTGGCGACAAAGTCGAGATTACCCTAATCAATACCTTGGCCGATCCCCACGGTTTCGAGATCAAGGACCTCGGCCAAAAGGTCGTGGTCGGCCCCAAGGAAACCAAGACCCTGACCTTTGACGCCACCAAGGCTGGGACCTTCAAGTTCAACTGCCAGCTACACCCAGCGCATGTCGGCGGCGAGATCACCGTCAAGTGAGGCGCAGCCTATAGTGATCCTGGAGTCGGCTTGAACATCTGCGTTCCGGCCGACAGCGGCGCCCCTTGATGGGGTCTGCCCGGCCAAAACACCTCTAAACCATCGTCTTTGATTGTGCCGACGGCGATCCGCCCATCATCTAGACGCAGGGCGACTCTGCCCGCATAAAAATCGTAGGATCCATCTTTGATCGTACGGCGCCGTGCCTGATCACCCTTTTCCTTAGCCCACCCATTAATCTTCAGTGGATAAAAGTCGGTGACTTGCTCCGATAGATTCGCCGTAGCTGCTAAGTCGAAATCCCAATCACCACCGGTGTAAGCATGGGATAATTTGTGCATGGATTTGAGACCTGCAGCTAGGGCCGGGACTAATTTAGCTTGTAGTTCCATAGTGCCGATACGGCCGTGGGTTTTCGAATACCACGTCCCGACGATGCGGGCATCGTCCCAGTCATCGATGACGACAAAGACTTCCCCGTCACCGTCTAGCAGGAGCGGCCCCGTTCCGCTCCACGCCAACGGGTTGAAGCGATAGGCGATCAGTTCACTGGAGTCGCCCTCGCCGAAGTAAGCGCTGGCCACACCCGATAACTGCAGCTTGGCCGCCACCGGATTTCCTGCCGCGGCTTGAAGGGCTCGCTCGACCTGCAGATTAAGCGCGACCAATTGATAGGTGTCGGTCAGTTCATGGTGCAAATAGCCATAAAAGGTGCCAGGAAGATGCGCAGGAGCTGTGGACGAAGGTGACTTGGCAAGATGCTCGGTGCGCGCATAGCTGACCACATCGCCGCTTGGGCC
Source organism: uncultured Pseudomonadota bacterium (assembly GCA_903928445.1). Lineage (GTDB taxonomy): Bacteria > Bdellovibrionota_B > Oligoflexia > Oligoflexales > CAIYRB01 > CAIYRB01. Next base: position 25,794 of record CAIYRB010000097.1, read on the forward strand.
TGCAAAAACGCCGTAGGATGAGATCGCGCCTGCGCTGAGGAGGCATTCGCCGCAGCGGAGTTGATCTTTGAGGACGGAGCAAACCAACTTATCCGCACCGAGCCCAAGGACGATGTTGCCGTTCAATGGGTCATAAGTGCCAGATGTGTAGGCCTTTTTCAAACAGGGTTGATCGTTGGAACAGACCTCGGCACCAGCCTGCAGTAGGCGCCCCGTGAGCACGACACCGCCAAAAAGGGCTCCCGTTTCGTTGCGCCAGCGACTCGACTCAACCTGCAAACCCGAAATATGACCTGGGCAGATGCCACTATAGCTAGCCGTCGCAGCCGGCAGCAGCGGCAATGCGGGATCAGTGCTTTCGCCTGATCCAGAAGAACGGTCCAGGCGCACGGCAAAATCAACGCTGGCGTTATCGGGCGCCGACGTCAAGGTGCCACTGAATGCACCCGGCGTCGCCTGGATATTGGTCAAGACGATCCCAGCCGGCAACCCTGCCCAGTCAAATCTGGTGCTCGCCCGGTTGTAGCTGAGGTCGCTGACATAAACTGAGCCATAATCTGGCCCACCCAGGCTGCCCGCAGCGAAGCGTAGGATCGCGCGGTAATGAACCACGCCGGAGACCTCGCCGAGACGGACGAGGTGCATGACCGCCGCTAGCTTGGCCGCAACCTGCGCCGGCTTGGCGCGGCCCACATAGCGCCCAGTGGGCGGGGCGGCATCCTGTACCTCTGCAAGAGCTTGCGCCGGCTCGGAGCCACGCGAAAAGGTCCGGCAGGCGGTGGTAAAAGAGCCAAATAGCGATAAAAATAACGTCAAACCCAGTGCGTTACGCATGCAAAAACGCCTTCACGGTGGGCATAAAAAACAAGCAACAGGAGGCATCCTCCTATTTTATGCCCACAGCCGGCGTTCGTCGATCATGTCAGTGGCACGGTCGCCATTTTTTGCGCCTGCTCGTACTCCTGCAGCGCCTTTGGCAGCTGCTCTTCGAGGGCGGCGGCTCGCTTTGAAGAGTCCGGATGCGTACTAAGAAACTCCGGCGGGGCTCCTCCAAGCTTGTCCATACGCAGCCAAAGGTCGATGGCTTCGCGTGGGTCATAGCCAGCTCGAGCCATATACATCAAGCCAAGGGTGTCGGCTTCTGACTCCTGCAAACGACTAAACGGCAGGGTCACGCCGACCTTAGCTCCGACTCCCAGGGCCGCCAAGGTCAGTTGCTTCTTCGCTGAGTCCGCCATGAGCGCATCGACGGACAGTAGGGCGCCCGACAGCAGCAGCTGCTGCGACATCCGTTCACCGGAATGGTGGGCAATGGCATGCCCCATCTCGTGGCCGAGCACCGCTGCCAAACCGGCATTGGTCTTTGCGACGGGTATCATCCCAGTGTAGACGCCGACTTTACCGCCCGGCAAACAAAAGGCATTGACCTGCTCGCTATTAAACAAGGTGAACTCCCAATCCAGAGACTTGCCAGTCGCAGCGGCAACCCGCTTTGCAATCACCAGCATCTCTTGGGTCTGCGCTGAACTAGTCGAGACCGGATCTTTCTGCTTCATCTCCGCATAGGCGCTGGCGCCTAAAGAATCCATGTAGGCATCTGGCAGGGGCATCAATTGCTTGCGGTTAGTACCCTCAACCGTCGAGCAACTACTGATGATGCTCATTAGACCCAGGCCCAAAGTTGCAGGTAACTTACTGAACATCGCCATGTCCTCCTGACGCCGACTCGACTGCAAGGCGTCAAAGTGTCAAGGCGTCAGGACATGACTATCTTAACCAAGACCTGAGCGTCAATGGGCGGACCATTTTCACCAATCTAGCCGCCCACCTTCTTTGTTGGCGCATAGGCAACGATCTTTTGTAGCGTACCAATATTGGTCGCTCCGACCGGTGGAGCTTCGTGGACGATATGACCCTGCAACTGACTCACCGTCACCTCATGTGCAGCCAGGCTCCTCTGAATAGCACTGAAATCATGCCGCCTAGCGCGGCGCGCCTCCTCGCCTTTAATCAATTTTGCCGGTCCCGTCTCTTGTCCAGCCTTAGCTTGTATCACCGGCAAACCGTCGGCGCCTTCATCCGGCGGGGCGACCTGAGCCTCGACCAGCTCCAGACTCTTGCCTGAGTGTTCAAGGCGCCGCCACCCACCGTTTGCCGTCTGGACGTACAGATTGGCTGCACGGGCCTCGCGGTAGCCTTTGGTGACTTGGTCTCCGGCCTGACGATGCTCAAGAAAGTGTTTGGTCACCAGGTCCTTATAATGGCTCGACACGTCACCGCTGACCTTGGCAAAGCTGGCACCGCGAACTTTCACCGGCAGCAGCTGGTGATTTGCGCTAGTCGCAAAGACATGGGTTGCGCGCCACTGTTTGAAGGCGTCGATGATGCGATGTTTAGGCGTATCGACAGCCAGTGCGGCAACGTGCTCGGGTGACTTTCCATGCCCCTTTAGAGGCGCAAACCCATGATTCGGCGTGGGTGCAGCAAGGTTGTTTTGACGCCATTCCCTATTTCCTTTGAGCGCCTTGTCTTGTTTTGGGCGGTTGACCTGTGCTGTCACCAACTCAGGACTCTCCCCGCGTGGGTGGCCGCGGTCTGAATGAACAAAGCCACCGTTGGGGACCATTAGCAATTGGCGTGATGCATCGTGCTCAAGTGCATCTTTCTGCCGTTCTTTGATGAGTGGCAGAAAGAGCGCCGCAGCCGCGGCCTCGGGCATCTGACCCATTCCTTCGGAATGGACCATCCCGCCATTTGGGGTGATGATCAAGCTCTTTTCTTCATGCCAAGTTCGCGCCAAACGGCGGCGACGATCCTCCCTAGGCCACTCAACTTTGGCGGTGATTCGCTCTAGCTGCTGACCTGGCACGTGATGGACCTGAGTAAAGCCGCCATTTGGCAGGGTGATGTACAAATGATCTAAACGCCAAGTTGAATGGCGTTTAGTCTCCTCACTTCGCGCTTGCCTAGATAGTGCGCCGATTACTGCTTCAATCGGCTGGCCATTGTGTTTCACCCGGACAAAACCGTGGATGTCATTTGGCAAAAACAGATTGTCCAAGCGCCACTCGTGGTGATTGTGCGTCATCTTTGCCCGCAACTGCCACATGATATCGCCAATGACCGACTCAACATGGTGGCCGCCATGCTTCACTTTGACGAGGCTGTGCGTGTCGGTCTCCAGGTAGAGATTATCCAAACGCCAGGCCAGAGATTTTGCTCGCATCTCGAACCCGGCCTTAATGCGGCGCAAGGTATGATCGTGAAAGTCGATTCCGGATTTACGACTATGCTCGCGTATCTGCTTGAAGATGATCTGCTGCAGGTGGCGCGCCTTGGCCTGGCCACTTGTACGCCTTTGCAGTAGCTTAAAGACTTCGAGAAAGAAGTGCTGGCGGCGCAGGATCTCGTTGACTACCCAAGCCATTTCGAAGGCCGCACGGTCCTCGCGCACCTCGCGGTGCCAGGTTGCTATATAACCGACTTCGGCACGCTCCCTGGAATCTTGCAGCCAGATGCGCTGCATCGCTGCATCGGTCATCAACATGAGGGAACGATCTTTTGGTGGCGCAACTAGGCGCGCATCTCGCACCAGCGCCGCCGGATAGGCAGGCAAAGGAGGTTGAAACGGATGAGCACGCGAAGCCGGCTGGACTAGATCCACGGGATTCGGCAAATCGTAACTCTTATTACTGACGTGCTCATTGGGCTGCAAGATGAGGTCGTGCACGTTGCTGAAAATGTCGCGAGATCTCGGTGCGGAAATGCGGCTCAATCGAAACCCTCCGGCGCGTGATGCGCCAGGTAGGGATCGGCATTTTTGCTAAAAACTTAACTTCTATTATTTATAATTTGATTTCAATGGGTTAGGCGCCTGCCCACCGATCCCTACACGCCTTTGCTGTGGGCCGTGTTTCCTCGGATGCTCCCGAGATATCTGCTATAAGATGGCCGTCGGGCACACAAGGGAACCAAACTTATGAAATCAATGACGATCATTCAGCGCTCGCACTCCGGCTTCGGCGTGCCCATTGCGCTTCTTTTCATTGCCACACTCACCTTGGGAATTTGCTGCGGATGCGGCGGCGTGCGCAGCCGACAGTTTTCGCCTGCCACGGCTTCGTCCGATGCAGCCTATGTCGATGCCGCTGGTCCGACACTTCCGGGTGCCAATGACCTAAAGGTTTGGCAGGCTGCGCTATGGGACTTGCGTCAATTGATCGGTATGCAAACCGATGATCATGCGCCCCAGGATCCAGATGATCTAGAAGTACTCCTAAACCGTTTTAAAGATGAACGACTCGCCGTCCTACATGCCGACGCCCTAGCGCATATCATACTGGATGGCCTAGAGCTGCAAAAGATCGGCGGGGCGATCACGGACTTTCTTGGTCTCGCTGAAATCCTCTGGCAAGATCGCGAATCATCTTTTCGCACCGCCCATGCCGCTCTTTATGAAGAGGACGTACGAATCCTTCAGGTGGCGCGTCAGACGGTCAATCAATTTGTGCAGGCGCTGCACCCGGGTCTAGCCATCCTGCGGGCCGATAAACTGCGTCAAGCAGCAAAGGGCACTGGGATTGTCGTCGGCGTATTTGATTTATTCGACGACGATCTGCTCACCAAGCAGCGCCAGGATTATAGCTCGGCATTGATTGAACCGGTATCCCGCCTAGGCAACCCACCGAGACTCGACCACGGCAATGCGGTGATCGATACCATTCTAGCGCTAGCGCCGGCCGTCACCATTGTGCCAGTCAGCGCCGATGCTGCACATTATAACGATGGATTCGCAGCCCTATCGTCCCGCGACGACATCGCCATCATCAACATCAGCCGCGGCTTCGCCGCCGACAGCGATGGCGCACTAAACACCGTTTTTTCGCAACAACTCCAGAGCATCGTCAAGAGCAAGATCATCACAAAGGCCATCGGCAACACGGGCACTGATCTAAGCAATAACCTTACCGAAGTGCGCCGCGCTGCGCATCTTGGTCCGGTAGGATCGCTCGCCAGTTATGATCTGGCGCTCATCCGTCAGGTTTTGGCCGCTCTTTCCGCGCCCGATTCGCCGGGATCGTCCACCGATTTACTACTTCTTGCCGTCAATGTCGGCCCCTTTGCCGACCGCCTCGCTCTTAGTGCCACCATCCCTGGGGACAATGACCGCGCTCAAGACCGCACCTTTGCTTTGCCGGCCGATGGCGTGTACGCCGCGTCCACGGCAGAGTTTGTATCAGGCAGTTCATTTGCCGCACCGATGCTCGCCGGCCTAAGTGCTCTACTATTGGACGCCGCCCACCAGGACCATCCAAATGCAGATTCCCGGTGCCAGCGGCATGCGGTCACCGAGGCACTCAAGGCCACGGCCGATCGGTCCGGACTGCTGCGCCGCGTCGTGGGGCACGGCGTGCCCCGTGGTGACGCTGCCTGGCGTGCCATAACATCCTGCAGTCCTGCGCGTCTTGACGGCGCATGATGCAAAGTTTCTCAAGGCGCTGAAGGGCAACGAGCGCCGCGACATGGTGACCATAGCCAGCGGCCACGGCTAGGCGCCGCAGAATGCAGTTTTTGCAGGCTTTGTTTTCAAAACTTTAAGTCTCCCCGAGCACTGATAGGTGCCTGATAATTCGAGAGTTTTCGATTCACATCTAAAGAATGATACTTTATATGCCGACACTACCATGACCTCTTGATTTCGCATCAAGATTTACCATGCAGCGTATTTACTCCGTCATCATCACAGCCGTTGAGGGCCTGTGCCCGGAACACATCGAGCGATAGCCACATCGCGAAAAGGGGTGCAGCTAGCTTCCGTATGCAGAGAGGTAAAAGGATATGAATTCATCAGCAATTCGCTCGACCCGATTATCTCGCCTACCCATTGTCCTTCTTTGCGGACTGACGATCTTCACTCCGGCATGCAAGTTTCGCAGCAGCTCACGGGTAGAGGAGTCAACGGCCGATATCTCTTTTAAAAGTGACAATACCGTTCCGATTAGCAATGTACGCGCTCAAGGAGATGTCAGTTTTTGCTGGGCCTACAGCACCACCGCGATGCTCGAGACACTACATAAAACGCGGACCAATCAGCAGGTGATTCTCAGCCCCGAAGCCCTTGGCTTCTATCATTATTTAAATCTTCTCAAAGCTTACATTGCCAACTCGAGCAGTGACGATTCTATCCGCGCTATGGCCAAAGCCATTGAACTTGGCACGAATGAAGGAAATTGGTTTAACGATGACGTCGTGATGGGTGCATTGAGCCTGCTGAATCGTTACGGCGTGGTTCCGGAAAGCGCATTTGCCGTCAAATTTCGCGAAACAGATGGTAAAATTTCCTTTGCTCCAAGAGCACCGGCATCAGAGAGCGATGCGAAAACTATCGAACTGAGTACAACCGAACTCTTCCGCTACGAATTAGCGGACAACCTGCGCTACCTACTCAAGACCAAGGGGATAGGGTATCTAAAGGGCATGTCTGAGCCTGATTTGGTCCAGCAGATGATGCTCTCGCGCTACAACGTTAATTTCGCTAGTGAGCCACCGCAATCGTTCACCTACGAAGGCAAAACCTATAGCCCCCAGAGCTTCTTAACAGACTTTTTACTGATCGACGTCAACGCTTTAGTGACCAAAAATATCAGCCCCAACCCAGCAATTAATAGCGCAAGTTATGCGATCAGCACCGATCTCAGCACCTTCTATGCCGATGCTAACAGTAATCTGCACGCTGGTATCGCCATGCCCATCGCAGTCGGGATAAGCACCAATCGCCTGACGAACGGCACCTTCACCAGTGCTGCTAGCAACACGAAATACATCGAAATGTCGCAGCATCAGGTCGAGCTTGCGAAAAAACAAATAGCGGAATTCGGAGCCAAAAATGGCGCGCCAAAGAACACATCCGACCCCTATTACTCCGAGTACATCAAGGCTAAAGATTTCCTGGACCACTTCGATGCAAAGGGATGGAATAACGATAGTGGTCACGCTATGCTGCTTGTCGGCCCTGTCAAATCTACGATTCAAACAGGCAGTGATACCGATCGTCTGATACTAAAAAATAGTTCGGGTATTTCGATCTATGGCGCCAACGATCCACTTGGCTTGACCTCCGATGGGCTATACCTCATTGAGCAGGGCTATCTGAAGCTGTCAGCTCAGAATTATCGTGTATCCTATATTTCGCCAAAAACACCTGGTGTCGCTCCTTTTCTAGCCACAGCGGGCGCTCAGCGGCCATATACCCCCGCCCAAGGCAGCAATCCGAAAGCAGGAGAAGTCGGCAGCAGGTATTGTGATAAGATCGGCGCCTGCTATCCTTACTGCACAAATGGCTCCTCGGTGGGAGGAGGCTTTGGTTGGCAACCCGAACTTGGCGGACCTAATGGAGGCTCATGCCGCGTACCGAGCGCCGATGGAGCATCGGGCCCGAGCATCACGACAGTGGCACCGCCATCAACTACCGGCAAGTGGTGTGAGAACGGAAACGGTACCTGCTACCCATACTGCACGAACGGTTCAAACACCGGAGGAGGCTTTGGTTGGCAACCCGATCTTGGCGGTCCGAACGGCGGGTCGTGTCGCTCGCGATAGGCGCGCTTGAAGTAATTTCGATCGGGTCCGGGCCAACGTGCGGGCCGAGGCGGCCCGGCGTGGCCTCATTTATTCCTAGAGTCTTAACAATAAATAAAGATCCGGCGGATCGCTCCGATAAGTCCTCGTAAGGCGAGGGGGCTCCCCCTCGACGTGACGACAACGAATAGCGGATAGGTTTTTATGCTCAAGGCTCCCATCCCACATGACGAGGAGCGGCGACTGGCGGCGCTTAGGCAGCTAGAGATTTTGGACACGGCCGAAGAAGCCGCCTTTGACAAGCTAACAAAACTGGCGGCCGCGATCTGCAAGGTGCCCATCGCCGTCGTGTCTTTGGTGGACGAAAATAGGCAGTGGTTTAAATCATGCTTTGGTCTTGAGGCTCGCTCCACCCCCAGAGACGTTTCATTTTGCGGTCATGCCATCCACAGCGATCAGATTCTGGAAATCCCCGACGCCAGGCTCGATCCACGCTTTGCCGACAATCCGCTGGTGACCGGCGGCCCGCACGTGACTTTCTACGCCGGGGCTCCGCTCATCGCTAGCGGCGGGGAAAAACTCGGCACCCTCTGCGTCATCGACTACGCCCCCCACTCACTCACCGGAGAGCAGCGGCTGACGTTAGAAACTTTGGCCGACCAAGTCGTGCGGCTCATGGAGTCACGACGGAGCTCACTGCGGAGCAAAGCGTCGGCGGAAAGTTCGGCAAGAACCAACAAGCTTCTCGATGGGGTGCTCGACTCGTTACCCAACCTAGTCGCCGTCTTGGATAAAGACGTCAGATACCAATACATCAACGCCGCCTATCAAAATTGGTTTGGCCTATCTCCGGACACAACAATTGGTCGCTCGCTGGTCGAGGTATTTGGCGAACCGGTCTTTAACACCGTCAAAGACCATGTCACGCGAGTGCTGGGCGGCGAGGAGGTTCGTTTTGAGACCGAGGCTCCCTACCGACTCGGAGGAACCAAGACCATCAGCCTCCATTACCAACCGCTTAGAAGTCCGGCCGGCGAAATTGAGGGATTCCTGGCCATCGTCAATGACGTCACCGAATTGCGGGCGAGCACGAAGGCACTAAAAGAAACGAGCGAACGACTACTAAACACGATTAACAATACCCCCGTTGGTCTCATCGAGCTCAATGAAGAGTTGAAAATTACCGCTGCAAACCCAGGTTTTTGCCAGATGCTGGAATATGCAACGGACGAGCTAATCGGTAAAAGCATTTATGATCTGACTCATCCGGATGACAAAATAAAGTCGAGTTCCATTTCCACCGCCGCCACCACCGCCGCCGCCGCCGCCGCCGCTGGGGCGACGGCCGCCGCATCCCCTCGCACGGAGAAACGCTATATCGCCAAATCGGGCCGCATAGTCTGGGGTGCCGTCAGCTCTAGGGCCAAGCTTGTCAAAGATGACAGCCTTAGCAGCGGTTCAGCGAAGCTCTATTATTCATGCATCGAAGACATCACTAAAACCAAAGGTGCGGAAGAAGAGAAGATTGAGGCCCAAAAAATGCTTCAAGACACCATAAATGCTGTTCCCTTCTTCATTTCATACATGAATAAGGATCAAAAATATCAGTTCACCAATGCCTACCACATTAAGTTTTTCGAAGACCGCTTGAGGCTTCTTCGCGACGGCAATCTTGCGGCAATATTCGGCAACCGTGACGCCGAGATAGTGGCCGCGGCACGTGCGAAAGCCTTAGCTGGCACAGAAAGTTCGGCTCGGGTCTCAGCTCTTGGTTACGTAGACCAGGCAGCCACAACTCTTGACGTGAAATATATCCCGCACCGCGACTCCTCGGGCCAAGTCTCCGGTATTGTCGTCGTGGCCGAGGACATTACCGAGCGTTTGGCGAACCAAAAGCGGATCGAGGAGCAAAACCTTATATTAGCTGCGTCGTCTAAGATGGTAGCCCTGGGCGAAATGGCCGCTGGTATGGCCCACGAAATCAATAACCCACTGGCCATCATTGTCGGTAAATCGGCCCAAACCAGACGATTGCTGGCCAGCGAAATGCCGCCAGACAAGGCTAAAATAGCCGCTAATTTGGACATCATCGAATCTACCGGCCAGCGTATCGCCAAGATCATCAAGGGGCTTCGGGCATTTTCCCGCGATTCCTCCCGGGACGACATGAAGAGTGAGCCGGTCGAAGAGATCGTTGCCGATGCCCTGGGACTGTGCCAAGAGCGGTTTCGCAACCACGGTGTGGAGCTACGCCACACCATCGAGAACCGTGCCGCCTTAAACTGTCGTGCGGCCCAGCTGGTCCAGGTGCTGACCAATCTATTGGGCAATGCCTTCGATGCGGTGCAGGGCACCGAACGTCCATGGGTTGATATTTCCGCAGTTACCGTGGGCGGCAAGGTTGTCATTTCCGTCACCGACAGCGGTCACGGCATTCCGGAGGCGGTGGTTGAGAAAATGATGCAGCCTTTTTTCACCACCAAGCCGGTCGATAAGGGGACCGGGCTTGGCCTAAGTATCTCGCTTGGTATCGCCAAGGACCATGGCGGCGACCTCTTTTACGATAAAAGCGCAGCCAATACCCGCTTTGTTCTTCGCCTCCCGGCTTTGGTTTCCAAGGAAGCAGGGCAGGCGGCATGATAAGCCTCAAGGGAAAAAGGATTCTGCTGGTTGACGACGAGGCAGCCATACGCGACATGCTTAAGGAAGAATTTTTGCTGCTTGAGGCGACTATCGAGGAGGCCGACGGAGGCCATGCGGCGCTGGAAATGGTGAAAGCTGGCGATTACGACGCCGTCATCTCGGACGCCAAAATGCCGGAGGGAGACGGCCTTGAGCTAGTGGTGGAGATTAGACGATTGGGGCGTAGATTACCAAAAATCTTTCTATGCTCCGGGATGTCGGTTGGCGACTTAGGAAATGCCGCAGTTTCTTGTGTGGTCGCTGTTTTTGAGAAGCCTCTGGACTTCGAAAAAATCACCAACCTAGTTGCTGCCTCGCTGGTGGACCCTACACCCTGAACCTGGAGCGGGTGCCGACGCCCCTATCCAGACGGGATTTAACTTGTCGCTGGCGCGCCAGCGACTAACTACCACATCAGGCGCAGTAGACATTGACCTGCCGGCCGATGCCTTATTTCACCCAGAGGCTCAGTTGCGACGGACCGGCAACGGTCCATCCGGCAGTCGAAGTACTTGGGGTCCACTGAATTCCATTGCCATAGTTGCAAGCGTGGAAAATCGTAGTGCTCAACGCTGCGGAGTAGCCACCATTGGGCGTACAAGAAAATTTAACTTGGCTGGGAGACGCATTGGCCGACAGCGTCCAATCGGTGGGCGCCGCGCCGTTGTTGAAAGCCTGGTTATTTAACAGTTTATAGGAGCGTAGCTGTGTAATCGGAAAGGTCGACGCGCTGATCACGTAGGTGCTTGCAGATGGCACCCCCGACGAAATGCGCACGGAGCTCGACGAGGTGGCCAACGCGACGACAATCGTGCTATTGAGCAGGCCCGCGGTGCTCAGCGCAGACAGACTATCGACCACGGGCGTGTTGCCTGTCCCGTTATTGCTGGCAATCAGCGTCCAACCGCCGCCATTATAAGTCATGTCACAATAATAGGAACCTGACCCAATCGCGCTGCCGGCCCCACCGGGCGTCAGCGTATAGACACCGTCCGCTGATGACGGATTGGCAGCGAGAATCGCCGCACAAGTGCTATAGACCGGAGCAGGAGCAGGAGCAGGCGTTAACTCCGGAACCGGTGATGGAGCCGGGGCCTGAGTCGGACTAAGCGCGGGCGCGGGCGCAGGTGGCGTTCCAGTCAGAGCGGCGGGCGGCACCAAGGCTGGCGCCGCAGCAGCCGGCGCCACAGTGCTCGTGGGTGCCAAAGGTGCTGGCACGTTATTATTGGCAGAAGTCGTGCTAACGCCGGATGTGGGCTGCGACTCAGCAGATGACGCTGATTGCTGCGGCGGGCCCGCCGGCAGCGACGGGCCGCCGCAGCTTACGACGAGGGCGGCTGCGACGGCACAGATTCCGCAGGCCGTAGTGGACAAATCCTTTGGAATGATTGTCTTCATCCGCCTTGACCTCCAGCGCCTGGGTTCGACTCGATACTTACACTCATCGGCCTTCATGACCCTGCGCTTTAGCGAAAACTTATTTACAAAGTAATAGCTATGACTTTTGGGTGGTTACGACCTTCTTTTTGCCTTAAACTGCCGCGAATTGGTGCGTCTAAGCGGCCGCCCGCCCAAATAAAGACGTCAGCAAGCCGATCAAAAGTCAGTCGCTTGATCACCTCCTCGGGATCAGTGACCAAATTAGCTAGACCCTGGCGCGAAAGCGCCAGGGTCTAGCTAGTTCGTGGACCGTCTTACCGAGCTTTGTGTCTTGCCTCAATCCCCGCATCCTTCGACTCTAGACTGTTTAAAGTCGCCAATTCCGCCACCATATTGCTCCCGGGCGACATGGTCGATCTGCTGTAGAATACCTGGTGCAAGCTCACTCATAGCCGATTTAGTCAGGAGGACAGTGCCGTAGTCATAGCAGACCTGCCCGGCATCGATACAAACGTGGGCAAGCAGAGAGTCCGGCGTCAGATCTAGCAGGTACCAACGTTCGTGATAGCCGGAAAAATTTTCGTAGGCCACCTCCACGGCACCTGAATTGAGCCTGAGAAAGCTGCCATGGGCGCTGGTCAAGCGGCTGGCGCCGTTCAGCGTCAGTGGCACGGAAAAGTTTACTCGTATGAGCTGGCTCGCCTCTTTACCAGCGGCAAAATCAAAGCGCTGGCAATCATAGTCGAATATATGGGTGCCGCCGTAGGAGGCAGCAAACCAATAGCTACCAGTTAGTTCTGGTAACGGCAGCGTCGGTCGGTTGCCATGCTCGTAGTTTGGCAGGATCGCAAAGCCAAGATCGACGCAGCGACTGTCAAAGACGCACTGGCTGGTCTTGTTGATGCGATCTGACTGGTAAAAGAATCCGCAGGTCGAGGGACATTTAATCTTGTCGTCTCCGCAGCCGCGGACACAGCCAAGCCAGTTGCGGCATTCCTCTTCGATGCCACACTGGAGCAATGTGACGGCGCAGCTCTTTAGTAAACAGATCGGATCGTCTGCAGCAGGAGCGAAGGCAAAGGACCGGGTTGTGAGGAGTAGTCCGAGACTCATGACCATGGGTCGTAGGGTGTTCATGTTTTGCCTCAAAAAGTCGATTTGGTGACGGTGCGTGTGTCGCCGATCGATAGGATTTGCAACTGGCATCCTGCCTGTCTTCCTTTACAATTCCAACTGTCGTTGGCTTTTAATGGATATGTAAGCTAGTCCTTGATTCTGAGGCATGGGGATATCATGGGCGTCGGGAAAGCCGACTGGATAACATAGTTTGTTGGTGACAGTAGGGGATTCGAGGATACATTCAGAGCAGCATAGTCGATCATACTACGCAACAAAGTCACCGCTGATGAGGTCAAAGCTGCTAAACTTGCTTTTGGGTGTGGTTGCCGTACTTATAGGGTTGGAGGGATGTATGTCCGTTAAAACTCCCAAATACGATATCGCCACCAGCGACGACAGCATCGAAGTGCGCCGTTACGAGCCGCTGATCGTCGCCGAGACCAAAGTCAGAGGCGAATTTGGTGACGCTGCGAATATTGGCTTTCGTCGGCTCGCCAACTATATCTTTGGCGGCAACAAGGCGCAGACAAAGATCGCCATGACCGCCCCCGTAGCGCAGACCGCATTCAGCGAAAAAATTGCGATGACGGCACCGGTCGCACAATCCGAGGTTGATGGCGCCTTCGTCATCGCCTTTACGATGCCTGCAGATTACACGCTGGCTACCCTGCCAATACCGAACGATCCGTCCGTGACGCTACGGGCGGTACCAGCGCAAAAGGTCGCTGCCATACGCTTTTCGGGCTTTTGGAGCGAATCGCGATACAAGGAGCATCTGACCATACTCCAAGATTGGATGCAAGAACGCGGCTTCGCTGCGGCCGCTCCACCTACTTGGGCGCGCTATAATCCGCCTTGGACTCCGTGGTTTCTACGGCGCAATGAGATCTTGATCGATATCAGGTGAATCACGTCCTGGGCGTCACTGACTAGGTCTCCTGGGAGCCAGGAAAGAGCGAGCTCCGAGCCGGTGTCTACACTCAATGCACTAGCTCGTATGAGCTTTACTAAGCCAGGATGACCTGGCGCTAGAAGCGGTCGGTTCGAATGTTAGAGCAGGCGACTGACCCCAAAGTTCCCAAAGTTCAAAAGTTCAAAATCTGCTGGCTGAGAGATCAGCTAGTTACAGCTAGTGACTGACCCCTTAGACAGCGCGTCTTGGATGATGCGCTTTTGCTCCAGCTCGTGCGCCTTGGCCGACCCTTCGGCAGGAGTGCCGCTGTTTTTGCGGCCGCTGTAGCTGAGCTTTTGGTTTGGTCTGAGGACCTCCAAGAGGCGCCCACGGACAAAATTCCAGCCGCCCATATTCTGCGGTTCCTCTTGGGCCCAAATGATCTCGTTGAGGCGTGGATAGGAGCCGAGTAGCGCCTCCATTTGGCCATAGGGAAAGGGATAGAGCTGTTCCAAGCGAATGATGGGTACGCCAGTGTATTCTTTTTGTTCGGTTCGAGCTTTGATCAGATCGTAGTAGATCTTGCCGCTGCAAAAGACCACGCGCTCGACCTGGTCCTTGCCGGCCGTGGCATCGTCCAGCACCTCTTGAAAGCGACTGCTTTCAAAGTCGGCGAGCGGCGAAATACAAAGTGGATCGCGCAGTAAACTCTTTGGCGTCATCACCACCAGAGGCTTGCGGAATTCACGATGCAGCTGACGGCGCAGTGCATGGTAGTGCTGCGCCGGCGTCGACGGAATGACCACCTGGATATTGAGATTGCCGCACAGTTGCAGGAACCGCTCGGGGCGCACACTCGAGTGTTCGGGGCCCTGACCTTCATGGCCATGAGGGAGCAGTAAAACCAATGAGCAGGTCTGTTTCCACTTGGCCTCGGAGGCCGATAGGAACTGATCGATGACGATTTGCGCGCCGTTGGCGAAGTCACCAAACTGCGCCTCCCAGGCGACAAAACCCTCTGGGTCAGCCACGGAGTAGCCAAATTCAAAGCCTAGACAGCCCTGCTCTGACAGCGGGCTGTTGATCACATTGACGGCGCCTTGATTCGCGCTCAGGTGATTCAGCGGTTCGTAGCGTTGATTGGTTTCAAAGTCCGTATAGACGGCATGCCGGCTGGTAAAGGTGCCGCGTTGCGCGTCTTGACCGGTAAAGCGCACATGGTGGCCTTCCAGCGCCAAGGTGCTAAGTGCCAGTAGTTCGCCAAGCCCCCAGTCTACCGCACCCTTGCCTTCGACCATTTTCTGCCGGTTTTCGAGCAAGCGAGCGAGCTTGGGATGTGGGGTGAAACCCGTCGGGACCCGGGTCACCTTTTGCACGATGTCACGGAGTTGGGCCGCTGCCACACCGGTTTCGACCGGGCGCGCGACATCTTCGCGGCTTGCCTTCTTGTAGGGTAGGCTCTTTTGCAGCGAGGCCGGAATGATCGGCGCTGGAATCTGCGGCGTTTTTTTACCGTGAACGGCATCGTAGGCGGCCTGCATTACATCGCGGAACTCACTCGCCTCCTTTTCAACATCGGCAATCGTCAAGACGCCCTCGGCGACGAGTTGGTCACCGTAGCTTTTAAACACCGTCGGGTGAGAGGCGATATTGCGGTACATCAGCGGCTGAGTGAATGCGGGCTCATCGCCCTCATTGTGACCATGCCGACGGTAGCCGATGAGGTCGATGATGATATCGCGCTGGAACTTCTGACGGAAAGCCATCGCCAAGCGGCCACACCAGTTCACCGCTTCCGGATCATCGGCATTGACGTGCAACACCGGGGCCCGGATCATCTTGGCGATATCAGAGCTGTAGTTGGTCGAGCGGCTTTCGGTAGGCTCAGTCGTAAAACCGATTTGGTTGTTGGTGATGATGTGTAGCGTACCGCCGGTGGTGTACCCGGTTAGCTGCGACAGGTTCAGAGTCTCAGCGACGGTCCCTTGGCCGACAAAAGAGGCATCGCCGTGCATCAAGATGGGCAACACGCGGCGGCGCTCACTATCGCCGAGCAGGCGCTGGCGAGCACGGGCGAAGCCCTCGACAACAGGGTTAACAACTTCGAGATGACTTGGATTTGGCGACAGGTACAGACGGACCCGGTCACCATTCATCGTCCCCACTTCGCTGGCAAAGCCCATGTGGTACTTGACGTCGCCGTCGATGTCGTAGGGATTATATTCGGTGCCTTCGAACTGATTAAGCATCAGCTCGTAGCTCTTACCGAGGAAGTTCACCAGCACGTTTAAGCGACCGCGGTGGGCCATGCCTAAACAAATCTCTTCGACGCCCAACTTAACGCCGTCAGCAGCAACGAGGTCTAGCAAGGGAATGAGGGTGTCGAGGCCTTCGAGAGAGAAGCGCTTGGTGCCGATGTAGCGACGACCGAGAAACTGCTCAAAGCCCTCAGCCTGAGCTAGCTTGCGCAGAATTTGCTTCTTCTCTTGCACGGTCAGGGTTGGCTTGTTGCGACAACTCTCCATCTGATCTTGCAACCAGGTCACGGTGGTGATGTCGTTGACTTCGCGGAAGTCAGCGCCAATGCGGCCGCAGTAGGTTGAGGACAGCAGGGCATTGATGTCGGGAAAGGTCATCGCCCGCTCGGGCAAGTTGGCCGGATGAAACAAACGCACCGGACTCACCGTCTGCAGACCATGAGCCGCAGGCAGCATGTCACTGGCAATCCCAGGCGCCGAGGCTAGCGGATTCAAATGCGCCGATAAATGCCCAAGGCGGCGGTAGGCGTTGATAAAGGCCTCGACCTTTGCCGTGTCGTGGTCTTCCGCGGGAGTGGCACCGCCGCCACTGGGAGCACTCATGGCCCCGACCAATGGATCACCGGCGGCGGCGAAGTCATAACCGGCAAAGAACTGCTGCCAGGTTACGTCGACGCTGTTCGGATCCTGCTTATAAGCGGCATACATCCGCTCTAGGAAAGCCACGTTGGTGGCGGTGGCAAAGCTAAACTTTGATGATCCTGAGGCCTCTTGCTGAGACATGCTTTATGATCCTTTAGCGACTTCCCAGTCACTACTACCAATGGCTGGGCGTTCAGATATGGATACTTCGCTTGTCGACACCAAGGGCCGCTTCCTTAACACTCTCGGATAAAGTCGGGTGGGCATGGGTCGATCTGGCGATATCCTCCGCACTGGCTCCGAACTCGATCGCAACGACTAGTTCGGCAATTAGTTCAGAGGCATTCGGGCCTAAGATATGCGCGCCGACGATGCGATCGGACTTGGCATCGGCGATGATTTTAACGAATCCTTCGGTGTTACCAAAGGCTTTTGCCCGGCCGTTGGCGAGGAAGGGAAACTTGCCGACCTTGACGGCCAGACCTTGTTGCTTGGCCGCCTCTTCGCTCAGGCCGACTGCGGCAACCTCCGGCCAAGTGTAAACAACCCCCGGAATAGCCTCGTAGTTTACATGTCCGGCACGTCCAGCAATAAGCTCGGCGCAGGCCACGCCTTCGTCTTCACTTTTATGCGCCAGCATCGGTCCACGGATCACGTCGCCGATCGCCCAGACGCCAGCCACCGGGGTCCTATAGTGTTCATCCACTGGTACTTTGCCGCCGGCTTCTAGCTTTAAGCCAATGGCTTCAATGTTTAAACCTTCTGTATAGGCGCGGCGACCAACCGCTACGAGCATCCGGTCGCCTTTAATTTCAACCGTACTACCGTCGGCTTTTTGGCAAACGGCGGTGACTTCACCATTGGCCTTGCGGGTTTCCACCAGTTTGGTCTCGAGGTGAAAGCTGACGCCTTCCTTTTGCATGATCTTCAGCAGGCCCTTGCTGAGCTCCAAGTCCATCCCGGGAAGGATCGTCGTCAGTGCCTCGATCACCGTAACCTCGGCGCCGAGGCGACGCCAGACGCTACCCATTTCCAGACCGATCACGCCGCCACCGACCACGATGAGGTGCTTAGGCACCGAGGCGAACTTGAGGGCTCCCGTCGAGCTGACGATCTGCTCGCGATCAAACTTGGCCGGCGGAATCTCAATCGGCTTACTGCCAGTGGCGATGACGATATTTTTGGCTTTGTAGGTGACCTCACCCTCGGCACCGACGACTTTCACCGTCGTACTATCGACAAAGCTGCCGCGTCCTTTGAGCCAGGTCACTTTGTTCTTTTTAAACAAGCCCGCAACGCCGCCGGTCAAGCCCTTGACGATTTCGTCTTTGCGTTTGAGCATGGTCGGCAAGTCCAAGCTAGTCTTCTCGACTTTGACGCCGTGCTTCGCCAAGTCATGGAGCGTATGCGAGTAGTACTCGCTTGATTGCAGTAGCGCCTTACTTGGGATGCAGCCGACGTTCAAGCAGGTACCACCAAGCGACTGCTCGTACTCGACGCAGGCGGTGTTCAGTCCAAGCTGCGCCGCGCGTATCGCACAGACATAGCCACCGGGACCGGAGCCGATCACGATCACGTCAAATTCTTGTGCCGCCATGGACCTTAGACTCCCAGAAGTAATCTGGTCGGATCTTCGACCAGCTCTTTGATTTTGACTAAAAACTGCACGGCCTCTTTACCATCAACAATGCGATGGTCATAGGACAAGGCCAGATACATCATCGGCCGAATCACCACCTGACCATTGAGCGCGATGGGGCGCTCCTCGATCTTGTGCATGCCGAGGATGGCACTTTGCGGTGGATTGAGGATCGGGGTGGAAAGTAGCGAGCCAAAGGTACCACCATTTGAAATGGTAAATGTGCCGCCATTTAGCTGCTCAACGGTGATTTTACCGTCACGGGCCTTGCCTGCATAAAAGGCAATGGCTTGCTCGATCTCGGCCATCGACAATTTGTCGGCGTCGCGAATCACCGGCACCACCAGACCACGGTCGCCTGAGACCGCCACACCAAGGTCGTAATAGTCGTGGTAGACGATCTCATTGCCTTCGATCCAACCATTGATTGCCGGAAACGCCTTCAGTGCTTCGATCGCGGCGCGCACAAAGAAGCTCATAAAGCCCAGACCGATGCCGTGCTTTTCCTTAAACCCATCTTTGTATTGCTTACGCAGGTCCATCACCGCCTTCATATCCACTTCATTGAAGGTGGTGAGAATCGCGGCGGTATTTTGCGCATGAATCAAGCGCTCGGCGACCCGCCGGCGCAGCATCGACAAGGGCTCGCGGCGCTCGCCACGCGCTCCTGCGGCGGCCTGCGGCTGCGGTAATTTCAGCTCAGGACCTTTCGCTGCGGGCGCAGCAACCTTGGCCGGCGCGACTGCGGCCACTGCCACAGCGGCGCCACCTTCGAGATGATTCAACACATCGCCCTTGGTCAAACGTCCGCCTTTGCCGGTCGCCTCGATGGACTTGGGATCGATTTGATGCTCTTCAACTAAACGGCGCGCTGCTGGCATCAGCACTGGGCCACTGTCTGCGGCGGCTTTTGCAGCGGCAGGGGGCGGCGGTGGCGGTGTGACCTTCGCCGCTGCAGCCTTGTCGCTCTTGCCGGTTTTTGCCGCGCCAGCCCCAGACGTTTCCAGTCGACCGATGACTTGGCCGATCGCCACTGTAGCGCCGTCCTTGGCTAGGATCTCGAGAACGCCGTCGCTTTCCGCCACGACCTCGACGGTGGCTTTATCCGTCTCTAATTCCAGTAGGACGTCGTCGCGTTTAACGCTATCCCCCGAGGCTTTGTGCCACTTGTGGATCATCGCTTCCTGTACCGACTCGCCAACCGCTGGAACCTTGACGTCTACTGCCATGCCATTTGCTCCGGAGAAAAACTGGGCAACACCCAACAAGCGCAATCCCGACCGCCTCGCCCCCGAGTGTACCCAACTGGGTCGGACGTTGCAAAGCCTGCCGGGCGGTCTATACTCGAGGCGATGCCACTCGTCCACGACGACTCCTTACGGACCCAGGGGAAACACCGACGATGTCTGAACAGCTAGCCGACGCCCCCTCCTTAGCCGAACGCCTTCTCCACCTTTCCCAGTATGATTTGGCCAAAGACATCCCCTTGCTCGAAGTGCATTTTTTGAGCAATTCAATCTATGCCTACATCCTGACCGTCATGAGCTTTCTCTTGCTCTGGCCGGCCTTCAGCTGGCTGCGTCGCTACCTGGTGCGGCGCTCCGGGGCTTTGGCCGCAGCCTACCCAAGAAGTTTTTGGGTCTTCGCCCAGACCTTTCTTTGCCAGATCAAACCATCGACCCTGACGCTGCTGGCTTTCTATTGTTCGACCAAGCGCTTGGCGATGTCGCCACCGCTTGAGCGTGGCATCTATTTGATCACCACCGCGGTGGTGACCATCCAGGTCGTCCAGCTGCTCGGTGAGATCGTCCGCGCCTTGATTATGCGCACGCGGGGCGGCAAAAGCGATGACCCGGTGATGCGCAACACCACCAACAACCTCACCACAATCGCACTGGTGGCGCTGTGGATCGCAGGGGTCCTCTTCTTTATGGATAATGCGGGGTACAATGTATCGACTTTTGTCGGTGGCCTGGGCATCGGCGCCGTCGCCATCGCCCTGGCGGCACAGGCGATCCTTGGCGACACCTTCAGCTCCTTTGCCATCGCCTTGGACAAACCCTTCGAACCAGGCGATTTTATCAATGTCGATAACCTTCAGGGAACCGTCGAGCATATCGGCCTAAAGACGACTCGCATCCGTAGCATCGGGGGCGAACTACTCGTCTTCTCTAACTCGGATCTAACCAAGTCGCGCATTCGCAACTTTAAGCGCATGGAACAGCGACGGGCGAGTCTCAAGATCCTGGTTCACCCCGAGACCCCAAACCACAAGATCAAACTCGTGCCGGACTTGTTGAAGGCTGCGGTCGAAGGCCGCAGCCAGACCAAGTTAAGCCAGGCCGGCTTCACCTCGATCAGCGAGGTCGGACTGACTTTTGATGCTGTCTATTATGTATTAAGCGATGACTACCCACTGTTTGTCAAAGCCCAGCAGGAGATCAACTATCAGCTGCTCGACAGCTTCGCCAAAGAAGGGATAAAACTGGCCTATAACCCGACCAATGCCATCGTTTTCAGCACCTAAAATCCCTAGGCTGGCAGCATCTGTCCCGCCTCGTCACTGCGCTAAAGAGGTCTTGATGCGACTCCGTTTGCTGGCTATGCTACTCACCGCCGGTTCTGTCCATGCCTGCGCCAGCCTGCATGAAGAGCCGAGTCAAACCGAGCATATCTCGGTCGATTCTGCGGCAGACTTTAAGCCAACAGAATACGTCTCGGCCAGCGGCCTCGGCGATTACCAGGCTGGAGTCACTAAGGCCAAGGGCGAGTGGATCAGCTGCCGTCTAAAGAACGCGCGTGCCACCGTACTGCTGATGCATGGCGATCACCAAGGCTATGACCCCGTCAAGTTTTGCCATGGCTGGCACGCCCAAGCCTTTCTGGCCACCGGTTACGACGTCGTGACGATCAACCGCCCCGGCTTTGGCGCTTCCAGTGGTGCTGCTGATTTCACCGGCACGCCGTCCATCGCCGCAGTACTAGCCGTCCTGCCCACGGCGATCAAAACGGCGAGTTTACCGCACCCGGTGACCGGAGTATGGGGCTACGGGAGCGCCGCCGCTGCCGCCGCCATCGTTTCTAAACATCTAAAAGGACTTAATTTTATGATTGTTGGTGGAGGCATCTACGACTACGAAGAGGCGCTTCGCACCAGCACCGACCCGGCCACCAAAGCCGATATTGAGAGCATTAAAAAGCTCGGCGGTGACAAGGCAATCGAAGAGCGATCGGTTGCCTATGAGACCACCGGATTACCACCCACCATCGCTATCTACCACGGCGCCAAAGATAGCGTAGCCCCTGTCGCTCAGGCCAAGGCATTTGTCGACGCTTTGGCAAGCAGCGGCCATTATAAAACGTCCTACCAACTGCTCGATGGGCAAAGCCACGACCTGCCCTGGGTCTATCATCGGCATGTGCTCGAGGCGATCATTCAGGGTCTGAATCCCAAGGACTAAATCCGGTAACGCCCTCGGGCCGAGGTGCGTCACTCGTCGTAGGGATTTTCATAGAAGACGTACTGGGTTGAGTAGTCGCTGACCTCGAAGTACAGCTTCTTTTCGTCTTCATCCTGCTTGAAGTTGAAGTTCTTATCAAGGACGCCGTAGCCAAAGCGGTAAGCCCGGGACGTCGTCGGGTCGTTGGTCGCTGTCGCCGTCGTCATCTTATCGATTTTAACAAACCGATAGAGAACCTTGCCTTCACTAATAACGTCGAGCACACCGTTGGTTCCGGTCCAGTTCTGGAAACTGCGTGAGATCTTGTTTTGCGTTTCTTTGGTGCAGGCAAACGTTGCAACCGCCAACAAGGCAACCAGCAGGGGCTTTCTAATGATCAACACGAGACCTCGCCAGATCTGAAGAGATAAATGAACATGCCACGACACCACCGAGCCCATAGAGTAATCGAGAAATTCATTCCAGTGAAGCGCTATGGAGGATGTGCGCCGTAAGGCCCCAAATATTGCCACCGGGGACTGGGTAGCTGTGCGCCAAGCGCCAGTTGCCAAAGATATTAAACGAAAATCCACGCCCCTGACCGCGTGCCACCGATGGCCACGGGACGGCGAAAACGGCTTCGACTTCGGCCATCGCCATGACCAGATCATCTGGCCGAACGGCTGCCATGGCTACCACCGGATAAACCGGCTGGCGGTCCAGAGCCGTCACCGGCGGCAGTGTCCCGACGATGGTCACAGCTTCGGGAGCCACGCCCAGCTCTTCTTGCAACTCCCTGATCGCGGTCGCTGCTGGCGACAGATCCTGCGGATCAGACCTGCCGCCGGCAAAGCTGATTTGTCCCCGGTGTGATCGCAGCTGCACTGAGCGCTTGGTGAACAGCAGTTCAGCCGGAGATCCTGGAGTCTGCGGCGGTACAAACAGCATCATCACGGCGCTCGGACGCTTGGCCCGAGCAGTATCTCCGGTATTGACCTGCGTCAACTTCGCCCACGGCACGACATCGCCCTTTAGCCCGACGACTTGGCGCGGCAAACTCTCCGGAGGAAAAGCCTCCAGACGAGGCCAAGGCTCAGCGGGTGGGCACATGGACGTCCGGCCCCTTGTTCGGGCTTAGGTCGATCCGAGCATCGCGTTCGATGAGCGGACCAACTCCCAATGCCGACTCGGCCTTTGGTCCTTTTTGGCCCAAGACCACCTTTGGCGCGGCGCGGCCGATTTCAGCAATGGCAGTACCCGTTGGCGCCATGCTTGCTCGACCATTGAATTGCGCACCCTCACGGATGATCAGAATCGGCGTCGAAATATCCCCCTCGACTCGGCTTGAGGCCGCTAATTCAACCCGGCCTGAGGCGATCAGTTTGCCGCGCAGAGTTCCTTGGATCACCACCTCCTCGGCCTTCACTTCGGCGGTGATCACTGCGTCCTCCTCAATGATGAGCAGGCCCTCGGAGATGAGTTGGCCTTCGATCTTGGCGCCAATTCGGCTGGATCCACGGCAGTGCAGTTTACCGGAGAAGTGACAACCACTCGTCAGAATCGTCACGGCGCCGTGATCGCGCGGGACTCCAGGCTTCTTCATTTTACCGCCGGAAACGACCTTGGCAGATGTAAACATACGCTACTCCTAAAGCATGAAGACCGAAAGGACGTGTCACGAACCACCCAGCGAGGGGACTTGAGGCCAACGGTGCTATGATGTCGAACAGGGTGCAGCAGGCGAAGCTAAAGAGGAGTCTGAGGAGGACTATGTTGTCGCACCGTCCATCGCGGAGTCGTACTCCCAGTGTACCACGAATTTATGCCACGTCGATCACCACGCCGGCATTCAGGTGGCTCCACGAAGAAGGCTGGGACGGACGGCAGCTTCAGGCCTTTGCCCAGCTCCGCGAGGCTCCAGCCGCGCCGCTGTATGCACCGCCACCTTTGGTCCGAACACCAAGAAAGCCGACTCCCCTCACTGTTGGCCGGTGGTTGCTCACGCCGCCACTCCTCGGACAAGGCCCCGCTACCGACGGCGAGCCAGAATTGGTGCGTGGTATCGCCGAAGCACAGCTGACGCAGACCCAATTCACAACGCTCACGATCCTCGTGTCGCCGCCTCGGCAGCAATTTTTGAGTTGGGGCAACGACCAAGACAAAGCAGCCCTAACACTGCTGATCTCCGCCTTGATCCTCATCTCCCAAGCCGATCAGGTCCGCTTGCTGCCCCTGCACGCCGGCTGCCTGCCAGGCCTTGCGCAGCTTGGGCTAAGCCATCAAAGCCGGGACCTCTGGGTGCCGCTGCACAGCCTGTCACTCCTAAGCGGAGGACCCAGTCACACCCACCTACGCAGCATCGACATCGATCCAGGCGAATGGTGGACCTTAGCTGATGCTGCTGCCGCGCGCAGTACCCTGTCCTATCTAGAAAAGCGCCTAGTGACCTTAAACAAGGCCGCTGAGCGCGCCTTTAGCGATCGCAAACGACCAGGCCTGCTGCGACTTTTTTCCCGGCGGCCCTAAGCTTCAGCAGTCTAAATATCCGACTGCTGCGTCACTTCATCATCATCATCGTCGTCCCGGCTTGGATCCGGCGGCGGAGCGCCACCGCTACCACTGCCTTTTGCAGCTCGCGGCTTCTTCGGCTTGTCCTCGTCGGCCCCCTCGGGAAACCAATTGAGCAGGATGCTCGAGATCTCACGTCCTTGTTTGGCGCTTGAGATATTGAATTTGCTCTGCTGCTTGTAAATACCACCGCGCTTTTGGTAGCGACGAATCGACACCTTAGGCGCTTCATACTCATTGGTCTTCTTGTTGAGCTCTTGGAACAGATACATAATCGTCGTCCAGTTGCCGCGGGTCAAAATAACCTTTTGCAGCTCCTTGAGGACGTTGCGATCATCCTGGTAGAACGAGATCGTCAGGTCATCGATGGTCTCAGACATGGGCCGGGCATTCCTCTCAAGAAAAAGCCACTTGCGAAAAGAGCCGCTCCGTTTTGCGGGGCGGCTCTTTCGTCTTGATTAACGCTTGCTGTACTGGAAGCGTTTCCGAGCGCCAGGTTGACCCGGCAGCTTACGTTCTTTCTTGCGCGAGTCGCGCGTCAAAAGTCCGGCTTTCTTCAGCACCTTGCGGGCTTCAAGGTCGCCGTTGGCGAGAGCCCGGGAGATCGCGTGGCGAATCGCGCCGGCTTGGCCCGATAGACCGCCACCGATGACGTTGATCCGGATATCGTACTGGCCAACGCTGTTCGTCAGCTCGAGCGGCTGCATAATCACCATCTTCGAGGTGGCTCGCAGGTAGTACTCATCCATCGTGCGTTTGTTGATCGTGATCTCACCCTTACCAGGCTTCATCCAGATCCGAGCAATCGCTGATTTGCGCTTGCCAACGGTGTGTAGGTATTTCGGCGCCATGCTTTAGTATCCCTCTATCGTCCAGAGCAATGAATGCGGTTTAGGTCTTAACGGTCGCGGAACGGTCCAGACCAACAGCCACGGGCTTTTGGCCCTCTTGGCCATGCTGATCGTCGGGGTATACGCGCAGGTTGGTCAGCAGCTGACGACCAAGCTTGGTCTTCGGCAGCATACCTTTGACGGCGATCGACAACAGGCGGTCAGGGTGCTTGGCCAGCAAATCCTGGGCCGAAGTCTGCTTGATCCCGCCCATGAAGCCGGTGTGATGATGGTAAAACTTGTCAGCCCACTTGTTACCCGTCAATTTCACTTTCGCGCAATTGATGACGATGACGTTATCACCGGTATCGAGGTAAGGGACGAAAGTCGGCTTGTTCTTGCCGCGAAGGACATGGGCAATCTGCGAGGCCAAGCGACCAAGAGTCTGGTCCTTCGCATCGACGATGACCCATTTTTTAGTAAAATCAGAAGGCTTAATGCTGTGCGTCTTCATTTCTCAACCACTCCAAGATTCAGAGAAGCGAGACTATATATGAAGGAATTCCGGACGGTCAACAGCTGATCGGAGAAGTCCTGATATTTACCCGGACTTTTCTCATAACTAGCCAAGAGTACTAGCTAAAGCATCCGCGACGCCGCCAGACCACAGGATTTGCCACCGGCACAGCCCAATTGCTTCGACTCGGAGGCCCCTCAGGTCCTGCGAACCAGTGGGTGCGGGGCTCCCGCGCTCCAAGTATTGGTTGCAATAGGCTTGACTCTGGCTCGGGTTCGGCGCTTACTTATTAATATAAATGTTGGAATTGACAGATCCTGCGCGGCCTGCGCCCCATCGTTGTGACATCAAGCTAAGCTGAGATTGTTTGGAGGGCGGTTAGCGCTTGGACTGGTTCCCGCGCATAAATCGATGGTCGATTGCTGGGGTGCAGATAGCCGGCGCAATGCTGGCCTCCGCCCAAGCCGCGGCAGCTCCGCGTTTCCGTCCCGCACCTGAATACACACCCACCGCAACCGTCCTATTGTCGGCTGACCTGTTCGCGGCTGATTATCATGCCAAAGAACTAGTTGAGGCGATCGTGGCGGCCGGGGCTCGGGTGGCGGTCGCGACCAACGCCCCCCAGTCACCCGCCGAGCTCGCCCTGGCTCTTCGCGCTCAGGGCATCAGCAGTAGGTCGAGCGCTATGGTGAGCAGCCTCCATCTGCCGCACGGCAACATCTGGATGCGCGACTACGCGCCCTTGACGGCGATCAGCACGCAGCAGCAATTGCACTTTTTCGACCTGATTTATGATGATCCCGCGACCAAACTGAACGACCGAGTGCCGCAAGAGCTCGGCCGCCTGCTCAGCGTCCCAGTAACCGCATTGGCGCTGGCGCTGGACGGGGGCAACTTCCTTACCAATGGAGATCTTTGTTTTTCGTCTTCGACCGATGTGCCAGCAAGCAAAGACGCGGCCTTGGGCAAGGGCTTGGCCAACATGGGCTGCCGCAAAACCATCGTGTTTACGGCGCCGCCGCACGTTCACCTCGATATGTGGGCCAAAATCGTCAATGATCACCAGGTGCTCGTCAACGAGTTGGATGAGCGCACCATGGCGGTCGCGGGTAAAATCTATGGCCACATCCCCCCCGAACTCCAGGAGCTACGCGACTCATTGAACCAAAAGGCTGTTGCATGGTCGCACTATTTAGAAGTGACGCGACTACCGATGCCGCTGCCTTACCGTGGCGCCTTCAGAACCTACAGCAACGCCGTCCTAGTCAACGGCCATGCCATCGTGCCCAGCTACCAGCGGTTCGGCTGGAACTACGACAGCTATCCTGATGCCGAGCTCGCCTCTTACTACGCTGAAAAAGTTCGCAAGATCTATGAGTCATTAGGATTTAATGTCCAGACGGTGAACGCCGACGGACTTATCTATAACGGCGGTGCGTTTCACTGCGTCACAGCGCAACTACCTAAAATACGCACCGCGCCGAGCATCCACACCAACCAAGGACGAAAGGGACACTAGACGTGGCTGAGCATTGTAATCTTTATGACCGGGCGATGTACTACGACGTGATTTTCAATCGCGATGTGAGCGCTGAGGTCAAATTTGTCCGCGATGTTTACAAAAAATACGCCAATGCCGAGGTTCACTCGGTACTGGATGTCGCCTGCGGCCCCGGCTACCATGCTCGCGCCATGGCGCGCACGGGGACCCAGGCTTATGGCCTGGACCTGCGGGCTGAAATGCTCCGCTTCGCCGACGACCAGGCGACCAAAGAGGGCACCCAGGTTACCTGGCTGGAAGCCGACATGCGTTCATTCAAACTGCCAAAGCCAGTGGACGTCGCGTTTTGCATGTTCGACGGCCTCGATTGCCTGCTCACGAACGACAATCTGATCAAGCACTTTCAGGCAGTGGCGGCGAATTTGCAACCAGGTGGGTTGTACCTAGTGGATTTGTCCCATCCCGTCGAAGTCTCGTTTAGCCATTACAAGAAATTCCATTATTCCGCACAGCGCGACGGCGTCCAAGTCGATATTTATTGGGCCACCAATGACCCACACTATGACCTTGCCACTGGTATCGCCCACGTTGCCCTAGAGCTGCATGTCGACGATCACGGCAAAAAACTCGTGGTGAAGGATGAGGCCGATGAACGCTTGATGTTCCCTCAGGAGATTTCCTTGCTGGCCGACCTGTCAAAGTCGCTCAAGGTGGTTGGCTGGTACGGTGACTTCAACATCGATCAACCGCTCGACCACTCGCCGCAGTCCAAACGGATGATCGGCGTCTTACAGAAAGTTGGGTGATCCCGATGCCGCTGCACAAAGGCAAGAGCGTTCTGACCCAGGCACGGTCGACGGCCTTGAGCCGCCGCAAAACGCACTATGTGACCACTAAGGTCATGCGCAAAATCCGCCCCGAAAAGGGCGGTTACGGTGTCTTCGCCACCCGCCCAATCAGCGCCGGGGAACTGCTCGTCGTCTGGGGCGGGTATATCGTCATGGGCGACGAACTGGGTGAACTGCCACCACTTGTGCAGCGGCACAGCATTCAGGTTGAGGAAAACCTCTACCTGGTGCCTCACGAACTGCCGGAGGTTGGTGATTTCATCAACCACTCCTGCAACCCCAACGCTGGCCTCAGCGGCCAAATGTCTCTCG
Organism: uncultured Pseudomonadota bacterium; assembly: GCA_903928445.1. Lineage (GTDB taxonomy): Bacteria > Bdellovibrionota_B > Oligoflexia > Oligoflexales > CAIYRB01 > CAIYRB01. The sequence goes on from CAIYRB010000097.1 coordinate 54,000, forward strand.
TAGCCATTGCGCCGATCGCCAAAGGCGAAGAAATTTGCTACGACTACGCCATGTCAGATGGCAGTGCTTACGACGAGTTCCACTGCTCCTGCCTGGCGCGGGAATGCCGGGGCTGGGTCACTGGCGGCGATTGGTCGCTACCCGAGCTGCAGGGACGCTACGCGGGATACTTCTCGCCCTACCTGCAGCGGCGCATTGATGACATGCAAGGCCGCACCAAGCCTGGGCTGTCGATGGTGCCTGGGCTTCCAGCAGAGGTTGAAATCGAGGTCGAGGCGTAAAAACACCACATGACCGCAAACGGCTGCGAGTTTAGTCAGTAAAACTCGCAGCGAGCGATCTATCGACGCGCGATTTAGCTGCTATACGGGCACAGTTAACAAAGTGGCAGCCGATCCAATTAGGCTGGATCTTTAGCAGCGCCGTCCCCGCCGTCACCCTTGTCCTTCTTCTTGTCCTTCTTGTCCTTTTTCTTCTTACCCTTCTTCTTGTCCTTCTTTGGCGCATCGGATCCGCCTTCATCAGCCCCGACTTCTTCCTTGTCCTTTTTGTCACCACCACCAGCGCAACCGCTGAGGGTGACCGTAGCGAAACTCGTCACCAATCCCAGCGACAGAGCCCAAAGGACTTTTTTAGCAGCCAAACCGTTGTTCATCTTCATACTGATATCCTCCACACCGGTTAAAAAACGCGACGTACCAAGGACCATCGGTCATGCCGGGGACCAGCTTTACCCAACAACCTGCTTTCAGTCTGGCCATCCCAGTGATTTTAGTCAAAAAATCCAATTGAATTGGCCAGTAGCACCGCCTTGAAAAAACAATGAGCGGACGCCACCCAGGAGCCCAGCGCCTGGAGCCGAAGCAAAGGCAGAGGTCCGGCCGAGTTCCTACGCACGCGCCGGCATGGGTTTCATGCCCCCAAACGAGCTTGCTTTTTCTGCCGTTGTGAACTGATAATCAGCGCCACATAGCGCTTCCGTCGAGTCTTTTTTGCTTGATTCCCGAAGGTGGCTTGGTGCCATTTTTTTAGAGTAAACGATTCTAGAGATCTAAGGAGACCCCAGTATGTCGTCGCAAAGCCCCGGTCATTTTTCGTCTAAGGACATCCCCGTTCAACCTGTCTCTGAATACTTCGGGGAACTAACATTTGGTTTAGGTGAAATGCGCGAACGCCTGCCGCGCGACGCTTTCAACGACCTGACCAAAGCCTTGGAGCAAGGCCGCAAGCTATCAAAGGACACGGCTGACGCGATCGCCAAGGTGATCATGGACTGGGCCGTGCGCAAGGGCGCCACCCACTTCTGCCACTGGTTCCAGCCGATGACCGGCCTGACCGCCGAGAAACACGATTCTTTTATCTCGATTCAGCACAGCCACCACTCTGAGCTAAAAGTCATCGAGCGCTTCACCGGCAGCATGCTGATCCAGGGCGAACCAGATGCCTCCAGCTTCCCATCGGGCGGTATGCGTTCGACCTTTGAAGCCCGCGGCTACACGGCTTGGGACCCGACCTCGCCAATTTTTATCGTCGAAAACGCCGTCGGCGCCAAGACCCTCTGTGTCCCAACGGTGTTCTTTGGTTACCATGGTCAAGCGCTGGACAATAAGACTCCGCTACTGCGCTCGGTCCAGGCCTTGTCGAAAGAGGCTTGCAACTTTCTCAAACTCCTCGGCGATGTCGACGTTAAGAACGTCACCGCAACCCTCGGTTCTGAGCAAGAGTACTTCCTGATCGATCGCGACGTAGCTGCCCGCCGCCCGGACCTAATGATGACAGGGCGCACCCTTCTTGGCGCGCCAACGGCTCGCGGCCAAAAGCTGGAAGACCACTACTTCGGCGCCATCCCGACCCGCGTTCTTGCCTTCATGGAAGACCTCGAGCGTGAACTCTACCGCCTCGGTGTACCAGTCAAAACGCGTCACAACGAGGTAGCGCCAAGCCAGTTCGAGTTGGCTCCTATCTTTGAAAGCATGACGATTGCCGCCGACCACAACACGCTGACCATGGAGACTATGAAGCGCGTTGCAGCTCGTCACAATCTGCTGTGTTTGCTGCATGAAAAGCCATTCGCCGCGATCAATGGCAGCGGCAAGCACTGCAACTGGTCGATGTCCAACGACAAAGGTGAAAACCTCCTTGAACCCGGTCACACGCCGCACCAAAACCTGCGCTTTCTCGCCGTCTCAGCCGTCGTCATCCGCGCCGTACACAAGCACGCCGGCATGCTAGCATCTGCCATCATGAGCCCCGGCAACGATCTACGTCTTGGTGGCAATGAAGCACCGCCGACGATCATCTCGATCTTTCTCGGCTCCATGCTCGAGAAGATTTTTGAAACCATCGCCAAAGGCGAAGCAACTCAGGGCTCTGAGCGCGGCATCATCAACCTTGGCGTCAGCCATATTCCGGACATCTCCAAGGACTACACGGACCGCAACCGTACCAGTCCATTTGCATTCACTGGCAACAAGTTCGAATTTCGCGCAGTCGGTGCCTCGGCCAACGTCGCCGTGCCGATGTCGGTCCTGAACGCCGCGGTGACTGACGCCTTGGCTGAAGCCTCGACCCGTCTGAAAGCGATCCAAGCGAAGGTCGCCAACCGCGATGATGCGGTGCTGGCACTGGTTCGTGAGCTGATCAACGAGAACAAGGGCATCCTTTTTTCCGGTAACAACTACTCAAGTGAGTGGCGCGAAGAGGCCAAGCGCCGCGGCCTGCCTATCATCGACTCGGCCGCTGATGCCTTCGCCTATTGGAATAACGAAAAAGCCACCGAGTTTCTGGTCGCCACCAGCGTGCTCAGCCGCGAGGAAATCCAATCGCGCTATGTCGTCCAAATGGAACGCTACATCAAGACCCTCGAAATCGAACTCGACACGACCGTCACGCTGGTCAACGAATATGTCGTACCAGCCGTAGAGAACCAGCTGAAGCGCAGCCAAGACGTGGTCCGCGAGGTTCGTTCCGAAGCGCTCAAATCGCAGCTCAACAAACGCGTTGCAGGCCTTGAAGGAATCTTCGTCGACCTACTCGCTGGCGGCGAGCTGCTATCCAAGGCGCTCGACAAGTTGAATGAAACCCATGATGAGGTCGCCAAAGTGGCGCTTCTGGTCCGCGACTGCAAACCGCTAGCGGCAAAATTGCGTGCCGCAGCCGACCGCGCGGAGCAAGAGGTGGCTGATGAGCTATGGAATCTGCCGAAATACCGCGAGATGTTGTTTCACCCCTCGATGAAATAATCATCTAGGGCCTTGGCGCGAAAGTAAGTCCGAAGCCACAGGAAGGATCTCGTCTGTTTGCCCCTGAAACAGCGAGATTCTTTTTTGCTTTTTAAGTCTTTTTACCGCCGCTCATGGCCTTGACAGGCTCGTGTGCGTCGACTTTCTGGCCTTTTTCCTGAGGGTCTAAAGCGGGCTTGTCATAGCGCACAGCGATTTTGACATAGGTTCCCTGGTTGTCCTCAATCACCAAATCCTGGTTGCTGCGCAACCCTGTCTCGAATTTAGTCGCCGGGACTGGGGCATAGGATGCCTTCGCGACCTGTTCATCAGCATTCAGAACCAGCCATTTTTTCTTTTTAATAACCATACTGATATCAACCTGCGCACGGACTTCGGCTTCCGGGACGTTAAAGGTCGTCATCATTTGCGCCACTAATTCGCGGATCGCCTGCCCATCGATCTTGATCTCCTTAAAATTCTTTAGTTTAGCATCAGGCTTCCATACGGCCAGCGACTCGATGCTGGTGTCACCAAAAACACCTAGGTCAATGACCTTCTTCTTGCGTTTGTCGAAGTCTAGGTTGCGCTCTTCTGCGGAGTTGAGGAGGCCTACCAGGCTGAGAACAAAGGTGTAGGTGTTAGTCCCCTTGGCGGAATGCGCCCCGGCCCTAAGTAGATCAATATTCAGAGAGTGTGTCAGCAGGGTATAATCCAGAGGCTCAACAACCGCTGGAGCGGCAAGACCTTGGACGCCCTGACCGAGGGCCAAAAGGACACAACCGACGAGCCAGACTCCCCACCACCGCCTCGTCCAGGAATTGATCCATTCTAGGTCAATGGCTGATTGCATCTTGCTCCCGCCGATCATTCCTAGCGATTTCGACGACTGCGGCCAACATGGCGGTCAGCAGCATACGGGTCTTTTGATCACTGGTCCGTACGTTCACCTCGGCGCATTCCCTAGCGACCGTTTCATTCTGTAGGGCATTGGTGGCTAGGCTCATCAATGCTGCCTCGCCGATGCCGGCTTTCTGCCCATTTTCGTCACCGTACAGTGGTATAGCCCCGATCACTTTGCGAACATAATGCAGGTCGCCGGAAGCGCTAAACCCTGCCCAAAGTAGATTAATTTGCCGTTCACTCTGAACCGGGCCGGTCAACGGATCAAGTGCCGAGGGCGGCAGCTTCTGCATGCCGGCCAAGCGCAGCTGGTGGGCCTTGTCTACCTTTTGCAGATTGGCCACCATGAGACGCTTGGATTCAACGCTATCAGCCATATACAGTGAGACAAGCAGGACGTACCACTCCTGTGGGCCGAGACTCTGCCAGGAACCCGCCCATTGCCGCAGCTCAGATTTATGCTCTTTCATAAGATGTGACAAAAAGACGCTGGCAATCAGCGGCATATCACGGCTCTCTGGCTGCGTCTCGTCGAGGTAACCATTGGCCTGCATAAACCTGACGGCGGCGGTTAACTGTTCCGGATGCGGATCTTGATAGTAAAAGGTGAACCATTGCCGAAAGGCGTCGTCATTGGTGAAGGCAGGACCACTCTGCAGCGAATGGTCGGTCGTCACGCACCCAGAGCAAAGCGCCACCGCAATGACCACAGGCACGATATGGGCGAGGAACCGAGCGAACAAGACGCGAGCTTGCATGAAGACACCTAACCGCCGCGCGGCGAACGAGATAGCGACACCGGGCGGCCTGGCATGGCCCTACCACCTTCGCTACCTATCGACCATTCGCCCCACCGGGTTTAGCTTGGTGTTATGATCTATCGAACACCCCCTTTCGTCACACCCCTCTGAAAGGCCCTGCGTTCTCATGCAACCACCTAGTTCTCTTAGTGCTTTTCGAGTCGTCCCGCGCACCGGAGTGATCTATGTCACCACTGAAGCCGCGCGGCTCGGCTTCAGCACAGATCACCCCGACTGGTGCAACCTCGGCCAAGGGCAGCCGGAAACTGGATCCCTGCCGCATGCGCCTGCGCGCATCCATACCCTGCCGATCCAACCGGGCGACCAGGAGTATGCACCGACGGCTGGCCTATGGGAGCTACGGGAAGCCGTCGCATCGCTCTACAATCAGCTCTTTCGGCGTGGCCTGCCGTCACAATACAGCGCCGAGAATGTTTGTATCGCAGGGGGCGGGCGCACCTTGCTGACGCGCGCCGCAGCCAGCCTTGGCCAGATCAACCTCGGGCATTTTCTACCGGACTACACGGCATACGAGGAGCTGCTCGATATATTCAAGGCCTTCACGGCCATCCCCATCCTGCTCGAGGCGAACAAAGGCTACGCTTTTTCCGTTGCCGACCTGCATCGAGAGATCATCGGCCGCGGACTGTCGGCTCTGCTCTTCTCCAATCCCTGCAATCCCATGGGCAAGCTAATCGCGGGCGACGAAATGGCTGCCTGGGTGGACACGGCAAGGCGCACCGAATGCAGCCTGTTGATCGATGAATTCTATTCGCACTATATCTATGGTTCAAATCCCGAAGATGCCCGCATCGCCAGCGCAGCAGCCTTTGTCGAGGACGTCAACCGCGACCCAGTCGTGCTCTTTGATGGCTTCACAAAAAACTGGCGCTATCCCGGATGGCGCGTCACTTGGGCCATTGGACCAAAGACGGTGGTCGAAGCCCTGGCCAGCGCCGGCTCCTTTCTCGACGGAGGCGGGTCCAAACCGCTGCAGCGGGCTGCGATTCCGCTGGTCACAGAGAGCTACGTCAAGCGCGAAACCCAAGCAATCCAAACCTCTTTCCGCGCCAAACGCGATGCTCTACTCACCTGCCTGCAGAAGCTTGGAGTGCATTTTGACAGCGTCCCCGACGGCACATTCTACCTGTGGGGCTCCGTTGCCAACCTGCCAACGCCGCTTAGCGACGGCCTCGGGTTTTTTCGGGCAGCGCTCCAGCACAAAGTGATCACGGTGCCTGGCGAATTCTTCGACGTCAATCCGGGCAAGCGCCGCCGTGGCGGCACCTCACGCTTCAAAAGCCACGTCCGCTTTTCCTTCGGTCCGTCGCAAGACGTCCTAAACACCGCGATGCAGCGTTTGGAAGCGCTGATCCTCGGCCAGACTCAGGTCTAGGCGCACAATGCTACTCAGAAGAAGGATTAAGAACACTGCGCCGTTCGGTTATCAGCTGAATGACTTTTTCTAGAGCTTCAAAGCTACGGTCGATGCGACGCTTCAAATCTTCAAGGTCAAGCTTGCCCGGGTCGCCGTTCAAGGCTCCCCGGGCCATCCTGGTGTGCGCATGCGCCACGGACAGCGGCGTCACGATATCGTGAATGAACCGGCTTTCATCACTCATTTAGCCGCCTTGGCTCCAGGAGCGACTGGTTGCTCCGACAAGAACTTGTTGGAGATATAGCGGCCTGGCCCAAGCTTAGCCCAGTCACCGTTGACGACCACTTCAACAGCGTCGCCCTTCTTCACCCAACCCAGGACCGGGGACTGCTTGTCCGGAAGAGCATGGACCTTGATCGCCACAACCCGCACATAACGCGTCGCCTTGGCTCCGGCAAAACCTTCAGGCTCAACCGGTGCGGCAGCCGCCGGAGCAGCCTGTGCAGGAGCTGGTGCGGGAGCAGGTGCAGGTGCCGGCTCCGCGGCAGCTGGCAGCGAGGTCGAGGCCTCAGCGCTAGCTGCGTCCGCAAGTTCTTCAGACTTCTCATCCTTTGTATCTGAAGTAACCGTCTCCTCAGCATCTTTATTACCTGAACAACCTGGCGCTAGCACCACGACACCTGCTAGCAAGAGGCCCTTAACCATGCGCATGCTCTTTGCTCCTATACCGTAGACTTAAACACAACCTACCGTGATAAATAGCTTCTTCTTATCAAGATGGTGCCATGGTCAAGCGATGAATGCCAGCCAATAGAACGTCCAGCCGGTGATGGCGGTGGTAAAGGTAAACAACGCGGTTAAACGACCAAACAAGCGATGGCGTTTTGTCAAGTCGTCGCCTCCGTCCAGCCGTGGTGGACGCCGCAGGGCTAGGGTCAAGGTGTAGGTCCACAGCAGTGCGGTGGAAACGGCGAAGAACAAATGCACATACAGTACCGGAAAGACCAAGGTGGCGAAATAAGGCGAAGCAGATGCCTGCGTCACCCAGCCATTGATGCGGATGTCTATTTCAAACAAAATCACCGTCACAAGCAACAGCACACCAAGCAACTTCTGGATCCAGCCGTGAACAGCGACATTGCGCCGCACTTTGATCTGAAAAATGCTGAAGGCCAAAACCGGCAATACGACCGCCAAGGCGATGCTGACGCCATCGAGCATAAACGTACCGCGACTACCCGGGATAAATGGTCCAAGCATGGACAATCCTTAAAAAACACCACAACATTTTAAACACTTCAGAGTCTTAGGCTCACGCCCAAACAACCCTTTAGAGCCTACACCGCGCCAATCGCTTAATCAATCAAGCCATGCCTCCGATAACCCCAACAGGAACCTGAGGGTCGAAGCAAGCATCGACCATCGCTGCAAAGCGAGGGCTGCATCATTCACCGTTTGTAAGGGTTAAACCATGGCGCCGTCCCCATATATCGTGCTCTGTGTCGATGACGAACCAGAATTTCTTTCCATCGTCGAAGAGCTGATCAAAGAAGCAGGCTATCTTTCGATGTCTGCAACCAATCCTATGGACGCACTGGCGCTGATCGACGAGCACAAAGACCAGCTCTTATGCATCATCTCCGACTATGAAATGCCGGGAGCGAACGGCTTCGAGTTCCGCAAGATGACGACAAAGGTCGCCCAAGACATCCCTTTTATCATCTTGAGCGGGTACATCACCAGAGAGATGGCCCTCAAAGGTTTGGATCTCGGCATCGCTGCCTTTTTGAATAAACCCCTTGAGGCAAAGCAACTCCACGACACGATCCGCGAAAAAACCAAGAACTATGCCGAGACCCTCACTGAAAAGGCCGCACTCGGAGCGATGTTTATCAGCGAATCGCAAGAGCTGATCGAAGAGATTGAACCATTGCTGCTGGCACTGGAAGGCGACCCAGACAACCCCAGCCATCTCAACTCGGTGTTTCGCCTAGTCCATACCGTCAAGGGCGCTAGCGGCGTCCTGGAACGTCCAGAAATCACCGCATTTCTCCATGCCTTTGAGGACCTGCTGACGCGCATAAAGAATGGCTTCAAGGCGACGCCGCAGGCGGTAACGGCTTTGCTGCAGGCATTTGACGTGCTTAAAACAACGATAGCCTCGCTTAGCCAAGGCAAAAAGGCCGCGTTTGACTTCACCGCGGTGCTGAAACTGCTCAAGAGCGCAGGCAACGAGACCAACCCTGCCAGCGATGCTGCGGGCGATAAAGCCGAGGCAGGCGGCGCGCCGAACTCGGGACCTACCGTCGCCAAAGCCAGCGGTATTTTGGTCCCGACGCTGATGTTAGAAGAATTCATGCAGCTAGCGGGAGAAATCACCGTCATCCGCAACATGGTCAATAAGCAAGTGCGAGCCATCGAACAACGGATGCCGGGCGACAGTGATGTCAATCAACTAGGCGTTCTACTCGATGAAATGCATAAAATCAACGGCACCATGCAAGGTCGTATCGTCGAACTTAAAAAGGTCCAAGTCTCGACCGTGTTCAATAAGCTACCACGAACCGTGCGCGACCTATCCAGACAGCTGAACAAGCCGGTCAATCTGGAGATGAATGGAGGTGACGTAAGGGTGGATACGACCATTGCCCTAGCTCTAAACAATAGCCTCATCCATATGGTGCGTAATTGCGTTGATCATGGCCTCGAAATCTCAGAGGTCCGCAAGTCGAGCGGCAAGGCCCAGACTGGGACCATTCGTCTGATCTGCCGCGAGGAAAAGGACTCCATTATCGTCACTTTAAGCGACGATGGTGGGGGGATCGATCCTGAGCGCCTACGGCGCAAACTAAGCGAAAGCGGGCGGCTGCCGGCGGAGCAAATTGCCAGCATGAGTCGGCAGGAACTGCTGATGCAGATCTTCGAACCGGGATTTAGCACAGCTGCGGTGGTGACTGACGTCTCGGGACGAGGTGTCGGGATGGACATGGTACGAGACTCCATTACCAAGCTCAAAGGGCGGATCGATATCCAATCCGAGATCGGCAAAGGCACCAGCTTCACTCTAAGCTTGCCGGTGCCAAGGTCCGTGGTGATCATCAGTTCACTCATCGTCGAATCCGCCGGCCGCCATTTCGCCGTGCCGCAAGATCATGTGCTGAGACTCGTGCGGCTCACACCAGAGCAACAGCGCACCCACCTATCGATCCTTCCGGGCAACGCCTGCATGCTGCGCTACGAAGACACCCTGCTGCCACTACTCGATCTTGCCGCAATGCTCGGCTTAACCTCAGGAAATACGCTACTTCAAGCCGCCAGCGGCGACGCTGCCACCCATCACGAAGACGTGAGTATCCTTGTGCTCCAGGCAGAGCACGGCATGTTCGGGTTGGTCGTCGGTAGCGTCCACGACACCGAAGACGCGGTGCTCAAGAGCTTACATAAATGCGTCGAAGTCACCGGTGTCTACCGCGGTGCAACCTTCATGGGCGATGGCACAGTTGGGTTGATCCTCGACATCGACGGTTTAGTCAAAGCCGGCGGCATTGCCGAGCATTTTGCCCAGCACGCCGCCACCAATGCCGCTGAAGCGCAGGCAACACATGGGCCCGAAGGTCAATTCTTGACCTTTACCCTCACCACTCCAGGCACCTTTGCCGTACCTCTAGATGCTGTCTTTCGCTTTGAAGAGTTCCCAAGCAGCGCCGTGAAATACTGTGGGGATATGCAGGCCATCATCTACCGCGACGCGGTGATGCCACTCATTGACCTCGCTACAGTCCTAAAACGGCCCAGACCGACACTCACCGTGCCGCCTCCGCTAGCCGCCGGAGGCCCCGCCACCATTCGTGTCTTTATCAGCCAAAGCGAGCAGCGCTATTTTGCCTTCGCCGTCGAGCACATTGGTGAGATCGCCAGCTTACAGTCAGAGATTGACCAGTCCTTCCGCAGACCCGAGGGTACGATCGGCCTCGTCCTCATAGGTGGAGTGCCGACTACCGTCGTTGATATCCCAGGATTGCTCGCTGACTACGCGCCGATTGTACCGGAGGCACCCCCGCAAGCCGCTGTTGGCTGGGCGCTTTTTTAATGATGTCGGTTAGCCCCTTAAAGCCGGAGCACTGAACTACCGAAAGGCCAGTAGCGAATGGCGCATGGTGACACAATGATAGGAGAATGACATGTCGTTAGCACTAGTCAAGGATACTGGGCCCAAAGTGGATGTACCAGGAACCGCGCAATTCTCGACATTTTTTGTCGCCGGCCGACTCTACGGCATTGATGTCAGGCAGGTTCAGGAGGTCGTAAAGCCCCTACCGATGACTCAGATTCCCTTAGCGCAGCCGTATATCAGGGGACTGATCAACCTGCGCGGTCAAGTCGCAACGGCGATCGGCCTGCATCAGCTTTTTGGCCTGACGCAATCGACATCTCGCGAGCTGATGAATGTCATTTGTCGGTGTGACGGCAACTTGGTATCGCTACTAGCGGATGATATCGGCGACGTCATGGAACTTTCCGCGTCTCAGTACGAGCCGGTGCCTGCAACCATCGATCCTATGATCCGGCGCTTTATGTCAGGTGTTTACAAAGTCAGCGGCCCACTCGTGAGCATCATCGACAGCGATAAAGTCGCCCGCTTCCTTAGCACACAGAACTAATCAGGAAGCACCATGAAGGTTTTGATCGTTGACCATTCCACGATGTTCCGTGCCAAAATCCGCAAGGCTCTTAACGGGTACGGCGCAGCTGAGGTCGTGGGCAGCCTGTCCAAAGGCGCCTTAGCTCTGCAGCTGATCAGCCAAAGACCGGTGGACTTGCTGCTGATGGGATTATCCACAGCGTTCGAAGCAGACCTCGAAACTCTAGAAGGAATCAGGTCAATACTACCCTCGCTCCAGGTGGTGCTATTTTTAGACGACGCGAGCACCTCCGCAAAGATCAAAGCCAGGATCCGTCGCCTCGGATCTTGCAAACTACACCTAAGACCAAGCGAGCAGAGCCAGGACGAGGCAGAAAGCCTTGAGCAAATTCGCCAATGTCTGCAATCTGTCGATGCTCCGCCACCGGCAGCTACAGCAGAAGCCGCCGTGCCGATACCGCAACTAAACATAGATCGGCACACGGACTACCGCAAGGTCGATCTAAATAGCTTCGCCCCCATGATCTGTGTCATTGCAAGCTCCACTGGAGGTCCAGCTGCCCTCGAAGTTGTGGTATCAAAACTGCGTGGTCGGGTACCGAGGATTCCCGTGCTGCTAGTGCAGCACATGCCGGAATCCTTTACTCGCAATTTGGCAAGCCGCCTTGCCGACCTTAGCGGTGTAGAGGTTCGCGAAGCCACCAACGGCGAGCCGGTTAAACCTGGGGCACTGATCCTCGCGCCAGGTAATTTCCATATGCGCCTAAACCGCAATGCAGACAGTAATTATATCACCCTCGACCAAGGACCAAAGGTCAACAGCGTGCGCCCCGCCGCCGACTTGCTATTTATCTCGGCGGCGCAGCTCTATGGCCCAACTTGTGCGGGCATGATTTTAACCGGGATGGGCGAAGACGGCTGCGCGGGTGCCAAGGCGATTAAAGCGGCTGGTGGCGGCATCATGATTCAAGACCGCGGCAGCAGCATTGTTTGGGGTATGCCGGCGGCTGTAGAAAAGGCAGGAGCCTACGACCTAATCAGCGACCTGAACGCTTGTGCCGACCAACTCGCCACCTTTTGCTATGGCAATAACGCGCTTCTGCTGAAGAAATCCAGTTAAGAAAGGACCTCCCGTGAAGACATCGATGGCTGTTCTGCAATATTTTTCCGAGGTGATCCGCAAGGAGCTCGGCATTGTCTACTTGGAGGCGAACTACTATCAGCTGGAAACACGCCTAGGCGAAGTCGCTCAGTTGAATAACTGCAAATCAATCGATGAACTCTATCAATTAATGCTTCGCGGCCTCTCGCCAGTCGCCCTCCGTCAACTCTTCGACATAGCAACCAACAATGAGACCTACTTCTATCGCGATCCGAGCCTGTTTGAGGCCATAGACGCGACGATTCTCGCGGAGCAAAAACCAAACGGTCAGCTTTTTAAGGTCTGGAGCGCAGCATGCAGCTTTGGCCAAGAGATTTATTCCTTGGCGATGCTTTTTGAGTCTAAGGCAGCTAAGCTACCCAACGGCTACGGAATTCTCGCAACCGACGTCTCAAGACGCGCGGTAACCACGGCTGCGACCGGTATTTACAATGATCTTCAAGTACAACGCGGTTTATCCCCTGCCCTACTCTCACGATTTTTTACCAAGGTAAATCCGAGTGAACCAAGTAGCGATTGGCAGGTCAGGCCGGAGCTAAAAAGAAGAGTGCGCTTCCAAGAGCAAAACTTGCTAGCGAGCTTTGAAAGTCTCGGCAAGTTCCACCTGATTCTTTGCCGCAATGTTTTGATTTACCAATCCGTCGAGCGCAAAAGAGAAATTTTATCCAGGTTATACCGACAGCTAGAGCCGCACGGCTATTTGATCCTTGGATCCTCAGAGAGTTTGATCGGATTAAGCGATGATTTTGAGATGATCAGAACGGATAAAGCTGTGCTTTACCGGGCCATCGCCAAGTTGGCACAGACCGGCTAGAGCTGAGCAAGAGGTGCGCATGAAGGACATGAAGCTGGCGCAAAGAGTGCAGCAATTACTGCTCACCTTGCTACTATTGCCTAGTCCAACGGTTTGGGCCGATCCGGTGCCGCTGCCTCTGCCGAGCGGAAGCCGGCAAATGGCGGCGGTATTTGCGCAAGTCTATCAAATCAAAACGGCCACCGATGCCAACGCGCCAAAAGCAGCATATGGATCATGTTTTGTCGTCGATCAGAGTGGTCTGTTAGTCACAAATTATCACGTTGTAGCCTATGCCCTCCAGGATCCAGAGAAGTACAATCTCTACCTAATGGACGGCGACCACGCCTTGCCCGCCGCTGTCGTTGCTTTTGACGCGATCAACGACTTAGCTCTACTAAAGGTCAGTAAGACCTTTCCAAAGTCGGTCTCGTTTGCCCGCGAGATGCCCGAATCAGGCGCCAAGATTTATTCCATCGGCTGGCCCGAAGATCTCAATAAATCGGTGATCGAAGGTAACTTCAATGGACTGATGACCGCTGGGCCTTACCAAAAGCTTCAGATGTCTATCCCCTTAAACCCGGGCATGAGCGGTGGTCCGACCATTGATGAATATGGCGGGGTCATCGGCGTCAATGTATCGCTGCGCAGCGACTCTCAGAGCTTGGCTTTCGCCGTGCCAGCAGCCTTGGTTAAGGCTCTGCTGAAGAAGACGCGTGGCTCTTACAGCCACCAAGACGATCAGGATGCATTTGCCGAAGAGGTGCGTTCCCAACTCGAAGTTGTTCAAGAAAAACTGACCAGGCTGCTTCGAGGTCCAACCAGCTCGGTGACCTTGGGCGGATGGCATGCTGATAAACCAGCGCAGATGGTTCAATGCTGGCATGGGGACGAAGCCAGCGCGCAGACTATGGTTACGGTAATCACCGAGCACTGCTATCTACCCGGATCGGCTCCAGTACGCGCCGATACCGACACCGGCACCTTTCACCTGAGGTACCAAGCGATCAGCACGACTAGGCTCAATGCGTGGCAATTTCTCCATCAGATTAACTCGATGATCCCCAACTTTGGCTTTCAGTATGCCGAGCCGGCCGCTGGATTTACCACCAAACTCAACTGCAGCGAGACGGAATTTCTCAACACCCATAAAATCCGTATGCGAGTGCAGTACTGCGTCAATGCCTACGTTCAATATGCCGAAGCCTACAATATCGAGTTCTCAGCCATCACCTTGCCCAAAGATGGGCAAGCGATGCAGCTGTCCGCAAGCTTTCTCGGCTTCTCAGCGCGCAATGGGGCTGCGATCATGCGCTCTTTGCTTAACAGTATCAAACCGGAGGGACCATGATCCTGATACGGGTTCATGAGGCGGAGGGCACCGTTACGCACCGCATTGAATTCTTTCCCACGGTGATCGGGCGCTCCATACACTGCGGCGTGCGGATCGACGATTCAAGCGTTTCAGCGCAGCATGCTGAATTGCACGCAACAGAAGAAGGTTTCATCCTGCGCGACTTAGCCAGCACCAACGGCGTCTATCAGGGTAAGCGCCGCATCGATTCCCTGACATTGGCCGCACAAGACACAGTTTACCTAGGGACGATTCGTCTAGATATCACCACCACCGACCAGACCGAAAAGACAGCGGCCAAAAGGATCCTACCAAACCAAACCACCTTCGGCGCTGGTACACCTTTTAAAATTGGCCTGGCTTTAGTCCTAGCCTACGTCGGTCTATTGCTTATTTCGGCCAGTGATCAATACGAGATATCCTGGCCGCCTGAGCGCCTGAGAGACATCTTTAGCAAAGGCTTTATGCTGTGGGCAGCGGTGGTGGTCAGCACACTGCTGATTTCCTTGTTTTGCAAACTCAACGCCAAGCGCTTTTACTTCTATCAAGTCCTACTGCTCATCGTCGCCGCAGCGATGGCGACCAAAGCCTGCTTCGTCTTAGCTCCCACTGCGATCTACAACCTTCGTCAATTACCGTTGGCCGGGCTGATCGGCCACGTAGGCAATGGCTTGATCGCCTATTGGACGGTGTTCCTGCTCCAACGCTACGTCTTCCAACGTTTGAGCTTCGCCCAACGCTCCCTCATCGCGGCCGCGGCGGCAGCCATGGCGATTTGCGCGACACAGATCCAGATCGACCTGAGTCGAAATGGGGAAAGGCCAATCATGGCACCGCTTGGCCTCGACCTGCGTCCTGCCGTCGAGCTTAAACCAAACGCTGACGATTTATTTTTCGATCTAGCGTTGTCGGTCACGGCGGCAGACCGCCAGCGCATCAAAATTCTCGAGGCCTTGGAGATCGAACACGCCTCCAATTGAGCTGCACTGGCCGCAACGTCTAAAGACGAATGCCCCCGCAGACAACCCTCTAACGCAGCTAAGCCAAAAATCGCAGGAATTACACGGGCGGATGCAGACAAGAACCCCGCCAAGGGGTCAACGCTTCGAGCAAAGAAGCGGGCGCAGAATGAACAAACACGGTGGGCGCACTAGGGTGTCTACGGGCATTCTAAAGTCAAACGTGGCGTCAAGACCAACCACGCGGCTAAACGTTCACACCAGCGTTCTGCCAGGTCCTGGTGCGTGCGTCAATGCTTCGGGGCCGCACGACCACTATTATCCGCCATGGTTTTAAATGCTTGCCGCCGTGGCACCGATTCGCCATCGTGGCGATTTTTACACCTAAAAAACACCACCGCGGCGGATTGTGCGGGATGACTTTTTTGTGCTATGACTTTCGACCTAGGCCATTCCATACATTCAGAACGAGGGGACCGTGACGACCGCGGGGGAACTATCGGAGGATCTTAGAAGCGCGATTGACCGCTATTTGGATGGCCACCGCAGCCGGTCCCTGGCGACTTTGTCGCGAGCTTGCGGCGTAAGCTATACGACGATTCGCCGCCTCTACCAGCGCGAAGGTAATCCCACTGCCGAACCGGTTTTGAAGATCGTCGATGCGGCGTTAAACCTCGATGAAAAAGTCCAGTTCATCAATCGCTACTACCCGGAAATCGGCTCGACGATCAGCCGCTTCCAAGGCGGCGCCTTTCCGCGCAAAGAGCCGCGCCAAGAGGCCCTGCGCGGCTTTTTCATGCGCGACCCACACAATTTCATCCTCAACCTCGCCCACAATGATCGTGGTACGACCGTGGCGGCGGTGCGTCGTCTCACCGGGGAGCGCGGGGTCGAGGCCCTGGAAGAACTCCTCGACCATGAGTTACTCGACCGCGACGACGTCAACGGTGAAATGGTCGTACGACTTGCTCCCATGCTATCGCACGACTGCGATCTGGCCTTAGCCCAGATGAAGCTTTCGGCCGATCATTTTGATCGCAGCCTAATCGGGACCAAGGCTGCACGTATCTTTCATGCCACCGCCAGCGTCAATGAACGCGCTATGGAGCGCATTCATGACATCCTTTCTACTGCTGTGCAAGACATCGTCGCCCTCAAGGATGATCCGCGCAGCTCTGGTGATATTGCTCTATTCGTCGATATGATGATGAACGTCTATGACAAGACGGCGCTAAATAAGTAAGGGGAGATCTGGATGAAGCCAGGGTTGCGGTTCATTTTTAAACTTTTCGCTGGCACGCTTGTGGCCGGCTTGATGACGAGCATGGAGTGGCCCGTAAGCGCAACCGCCATGGCAAAAAACGGCGGAGTGGTTATCCTGCATTCGAATCTGGAGCTGTGTCCGGAAGAGCCGCTCGACAACACCTTGGTCGTCGTGGCCACGGACAACGACCTGGCGGCGCTGCTGCGCGAGTACCCAGGCGGCATCGATGATATCCGCATTACCATTGAAACTGAACGCGGCGCAAACAGCTCATTTGCAGCCCGCTTGCAATGGGTCGACCACGAGCAGTTGATTGGTCAAACTAGCCTTACCGGCCAGCCCGTACACGTGGTCAGTTACAGTTACGCCATGCGCAGAAGGTGGACTCAGACTTGCAACTAAGGCCGCGTAGAATTCTCTGCCAATTGCTGGCCGCTCTGAGTTGGGCCGCGTTCACCCCCGCCGGCGGCCTGGCGCAGGCGGGAGTCACCTTCGAAAATATGCAGGGAAACGTGCGTTGCAGCCCTGCCCTGGTCACCTCCGTGCACAGCACGGAAGAGGTCCAGAGTGCCGTAGCCCTCGCGGTGCAAAGCGGCCTTCACGTTAAGGCGGGCATCAACGGCTGGCAGGGCGCCAATGACAACTCCTGCGTCGCCGCGGGTGGCATGCAACTGGAGACCTCAGGCTTAAACAAGATCCTCTCGGTCGATCCAGCATTGGCCCAAGTCACGGTGCAGCCTGGTATCAAGCTATGGGACTTCAACGCTGTGTTGCATCAGCGCTACCAGTTGCTCCTGCCCGTCGCGCAAGAATACGCCGAGGTCACACTCGGCGGAATGATCGGCAATGCGACCCATGGATCAAGCCTCACGGCCATGTCGAGCTCGATCCAAGATGCTCTAGTCCGCGTCAAGTTGGTGGACGGATTAGGCAACGTCCGGATCATCGAGGGTAAGGATCTCGACTTCATCGCAGGCAACCTCGGCGTGTTGGGCATCTTGACAGAAGTCACCCTGCAGCTGCAGCCATCGTTTAAAGTACAGGCGGAGACTTCGGGTCATCCCGACCAGGATTTAGCCGGCGACGTGTTGCGCCTTGCCGCAGATGGGTACGCGACCAATATCACCTGGTTTCCGGGGCAAAAGTCCTATGCGTACACGCGCTACATCCAGGTCGCAAACACCACGCCAGGTGAAGCACACAATGGTCAAACGGAGACCAACTGGTTTAACCGGGCGCTACTTCCCGCGGTGTTTAAGCTAGGCAATCTGACCCTCGGCAACGGTCTCATGTGCTTGCTCGAACAGCAGCGCTACCAGATGAAGGCGAAGACCTATTTTACGACGACCTTTGATCACCGCGTCGACCATGCAGTCGGTTGGGTGCATCAGATGACCTCGTTTGTCTGCCGCGACCACTGTCCATTTGACGACCTGCCGTACGCCTTGGAGGAGATTGCTATCCCCCTTGAGCGCTTGCCGGAGTTCGTCCATCAAGCGCGCGAGTTGTTTGACAAAACTGGAGCATGTTTGCCGCTCAACGGCGTCTACTTTCGCTTCGGCCGGGCCAGCCGCGGTGCACTTGGCATGGCGAGCGGTCGCGACACCGCCTATATCGGCATGGAATATATTCGCAATCCCGTCGGCAACGGCTATCCGCGCGACTATAACGTGATTCAGGAGCTTGAACAAATCCTGCTGCGAGACTATGCCGGAAGACCGCATTGGGGTAAGGCTCCCGACGCCATGTTTGTCGGGATTCAGCAGAAGTACCCGCGCTGGGAGGAATTCGAGGAGTTTCGCCATCACCTGGACCCCAACGGGGTTTTTACCAGTCCATTTTATCTACGGCGACTAGAGCAAAGCCACCAGGGACTCAGCGGTGCCAACTGTGTGGTTGACGATTCTTGCTATTGCCACCATGACACCGAATGCCCGGCTTTTTACCGCTGCGCCCCAGGCCTGATCGACCCTAAAGCGCATATCTGCACGTTGTGATACGGTTTACCTGGATGGTCTGAACTTTTGCCAAGTACCACTCGGCTGTCGCTGACAGCGCAACTCTGCTAAAATGGGACCACAAACCAACGGAGATTATGTCGTGCGCCCATGCCACTGGCTACCTTTGCTGTGTGCCGTCTACGCTTGTAAGCCGCAGCGCGAAACCATCCAGAGACAAACTCAGCTTACGACAGCACCGACGGCGGCACTCACCGACGCGGCGCTTCAAGTCTCGGCAAACGACGATCGCGACATCTTAGCCCAGATTGCCAAACTCATCGTCGGCCTGAGTCCGGAGGGCGGTGATCGACATGATCATATCGGCCTTGCCAATGTCGCAACGATCATGGGCTACGATCTGCCGCTAAACGACTGCGCTACACCTTGGCAAATTGCCGGCGACGGGGCAGGCTCTGACTTTACGTTGACCCTCTCCAGCAGGCATGACCGCGGTGTCGGCCCCAACTGCCATGAAGGTGATCTCAATGCGCCAGTCACCTATCTCTTCCAGGACTGGTCGGCGTCGGCGCAGATCATGTCATGGTTGTCCTTTGCCGCCTCAGCCACCGCTGCCGACGCGCCGAAACCAAGCGGTCAAGGGAACGGCGCCGGCTTAAGAGACCTCACCGCCGGGATCGATGCCCAAGGCCGCCGCCAATGGACCAGTCAAGAATCGGTAGAAGCTGCTAGCTCTGGCCGCCCAGAAGGCGATCTCCTATCATTGCAATACACGCGAACGGTGCCCAGATTGCCCCTGCTTCAGGCCGTCGGCCACCGGCGGACCGGCTATGGCCTGAGCGCCATACCAAAGGCTACTGCGACTGGGGAGCCCTCCTACGCGTTTTCTGCTGGTTTGATCGAGAAACCCGCACCGACATGGGTCCAAGTTCAATGCCTGGCGGAGGTCGCAGTCCCCCCCGGCTGCCGCTATAAAACCACGATAACCGCCCAGTTCGTGCAAAGCCAAAGGCGCTTTCGGACCGAACTGCAGGTCACTCCCAAGAGCATTGGCCTTAGAGGCCGCCTCGGCACTCAGTCCCCATGCAACCACCTGCACCTGAGAAAGGTCGACGGCACCTGCGGCGGAAGCACGGGACCCGAGCACAAAGGGGTCGAAGCTTGGTTTGGTCGCAGTGCTGTCGGCTTTAACTTCGCCCAGGACCTTGCCGCGCAGGCCAGCGCTCGCCAAAGCGACAGCGGCGGCGATTGGGATTTTGCCGCCATGCGCCTGCAACCAGGGCAGCAAAGCCAGGGAATTCCCAACATCGACTGGGCGCTTCGCTATTTTCAACTGGCCACATACGCCAACGCTAGCGCACAATTCGACCAGTTTGAAGAACGCGTCGCATCCTGCCACAGCCATACCGACATCTTGCCAGGCTCGGCACCGAGCTGCACAGCCGTGCCACAGGACCGAGACATCCAGCCAACGCTCCAAGAGGTACTCCCCTAAAGGCGCTTGCCATTTCACAGGCAGCAGCCTAGTTGTTACCCTGAGCTTGCTACAACCTCCAGCGCCGAGGCCCCGAACATGACGCACTCCCCCTCGGACGCGGTGACGCGCGACTATGCCTACTACCGTCACATCTTTTCCGGCCGTCGTTTGCCTCTGGCGTTTATCGATCTCGATCTCCTCGATGCGAATGCCGCACAACTCAGCCAGCAGGCACAACCACTGCCGATGCGCCTCGCCACCAAATCGCTGCGCTGTGTTACCGTCTTGCGCTATTTGCTTAAGGAATTCCCCAGTTTTTCTGGCTTGATGGCTTATTCAGCTGCAGAAGCAGCGTTTCTTGCAGAACAAGGCTTTGATGACCTGCTCCTCGGCTATCCAACCATGGAAAGCTCGGAGATCCTTCCTTGCCTCGACTGGATTCGCCGCGGTCGCTGGATCGCATTTATGGTCGATGATGTGCGCCAGGTCGAACTGCTTGAGGCGCTGGCGACGCGTGGTGAACCCCTAACGATACCCGTATGTGTCGATTTGGACATGTCGATGGATCTGCCCGGCCTGCGTTTTGGTGTCTTTCGGTCGCCAATACAGTCGATTGAGCAGGCCGAACCGCTCTTGGTGGCCTTGGCCAAAGCACCGCACCTGCAGCTACAGGGGCTTATGGGCTATGAAGCTCAATTGGCGGGAATCGCCGATGCGACCCCCAAGTCTGGTCTATATAACCGAATCATCCGGTTGCTTAAATCGTGGTCGCAGCGGCAAGCCTTTGCCAGGCGGCAAGCCTTTGCCTCGGAGCTAAGGCAAAGGTCGTACCCTCTACGCCTAGTGAATGGCGGCGGTACTGGGAGTGTGGGCCGCACCAAACGAGACAGCAGTGTCACTGAGCTGACCGTCGGGTCTGGTCTCTATGCTCCGGCACTGTTCGATCACTACAAGGAATTCCACTACCAACCCGCGGCCGGCTTTGCGCTGTCCGTGGTCCGGCAAGCAGGACCCGGCATCTACGCATGCGCAGGCGGTGGCTATGTCGCATCCGGACCGACTCATGCTGACAAGCAGCCCGAGCCCTATCTTCCTCCCGGAATGACACTGATCAAAACCCTGGGTTCAGGTGAAGTCCAGACCTCACTACAAAGTCCAGTGCCACTGGAACTAGGAGATCCCGTGTTCCTGCGTCACGCCAAGGCCGGTGAGCTGTTTGAACGCTTCAATGAGGTGTATCTGGTACGACGAGGCGCCATAGAGCAGATCGTCAAGACCTACCGCGGCGAAGGCGCCTGCTTTTTTTGACCGGTGGCTATGCTATCCTGAATACGCCCTGGCCGAGCGCGGCCCACAGCGAAAGGACTTAAAGATGAGCAAGTGGTCGTTGGCTATAATCAGCTGCATCGTGATCAGCTGTAAAACCACCCAGGCAACGGTCGAAAACACACCGTCCAGCCCAGCGCTTAGCACTGCTCCAGCCTGCGAGGAAACCTGCGCCGGCACCTTCGCCAGCGCCAAGATGCTCGGCTGTGTCGCGGCCTGCGACCAATGGGTGGGTAAGTCGATTGCGATCAAGACGGGCACGTCTCTATACCTTGGCCTGCCAGAGGCAAAGCGGTGTTCGTTTACCTATGAAATGCGCGATGCCGATCAGATTCACAAAGGTAGCTTTCAGCAGATGTTTTCCTTCGGCTTTCGTTATACCGATGGGATTGGCGACGGCGACTTCTTAATCACCGGTTCGGGCCTGGCGGATGCACCGACCCTGGTCGATTTTGCAAAGGCTAGCGACCAAAAGACCTTCGGTCGTGATGCTAGCGCTAGCTCGACGACTTTAACCTTTACGCGCGAAGGGCCTGGGCAAGACCGTGGGCCTTCCTTTAAGATCGAAGAAGTCGACGTTGCTGATCAAGAGACTAAGACGCTGAGCCTGACGCTGAGCAAATCGTTTGACCCCCGTCGTCCGTTTGCCGGCATACAAGGTGCTGCTTTCAAATCCATTGTCCGCGGGGTGACTAAACACGACATCTCATGTACACCGTGACATCGCAATGGCTACGCCGCGTGCCGTTGTTGAACCACAAGGTATGCCGTACCAGACTCCAAGCGGCCCTAGTCCTTGGTGGTGTACCAAGTGGCCCGCGCTCTACCGTGTCGATCGATGCGTCCTGTTGCGACTAATTCCCGCAGTCTAACTTTTAAGGTATTTGGATTTGCACCCGTAAGCTCAGCGATCTGTGCAATTGAAAGTCGCGTTCGCTCCCTAAGCAGTCCGATGATCTGCAAGGACAGCGTCGGTAAGGCACTGTCACCTGAGCTTCTCTCCTTCTCAACCTTAGCAGCAAGATTCGCTTTCTGCTTTTTCAAACAACGTAGGAAAAAACCAATCCACGGCTCCCAATCGGGCAGGTCCGTTTTCAGACTCGTTTGTGTACGACGTAGCGCCCGGTAGTACAGGTCCTTGTTGTCCTCGACTATGCTTTCAAGCGAGGCATAGGGCACATAGCTATACCCCGCACGCATCAGTAGAAGAGTGGTCAATATGCGGGATAGCCTGCCGTTGCCGTCCTGAAACGGATGGATGGCCAGAAACACTACGACAAACACAGAAATAGTTAACAGCGGATGCAAACTGACTTCGGCAGTAGCCTTACTGATCCAACGGACCAAGTCTTCCATTTCTCGGGGTGTGTCGAACGGCGTGGCGGTTTCGAAAACGACGCCGATTTCTTTGCCGTCCGCAGCGACGGCAACAACGTGGTTGGGAAGTTTTTTATAGGTACCACGGTGGCGTTCGTCTTTGTCGCTATGTCTCAGCAGAGTCTGGTGGAGCTGCTTGATATGGTTTTCTGTGATTCGCATGTCTTCATACGCTTGAAAAACAATATCCATTGCTTCGGCATAACCTGCGACCTCCTGTTCATCGCGGGATTTAAACGACGTGGAGCTGAGGTTCGAAAGCAGAGTTTCTACCTGAATGTCAGAAAGCTTGGCACCCTCGATCCGCGTTGATGAGCCGACGCTCTCTATGGTCGCCACCTTGCGCAGCTGGCGTAAGCGATCGGGAGACATGTTCTTGAGCGCCTCCCACCTACCCTTAAATTCATCGATTTCAGCAATTATATTGAGTAGTTCTTGGCTTACAGGAATTTTTGGGTCGTGCATTTAAGGCCTTCCATACCTGATTATATCCGATTATACCTGATTATACCCGATCTCGCAAAGCTGCGCAGCAGTGTGCCGGTGATGCCGTGAGACCCGGATCGCAGAGCGAGCCACCATCTCCTGGCGCCCTGGGCACCTCGGTCAGCCTTGACCCTAGCGGCACGGAAATGGCCGATGCACGCGGACTAAGAGGCTGCCCGCAAAATTCCCTGTCTCCCTACTTCCGCGCCTCCGTGGTCAAACCCAAACGCCCAATTTTAAGCACAGAGGCGCGGAAGTAGGGAGGCAGGGAATTTTTCGGACATGTTCTAAATGCTGGCTGACCGGCTCGCCTACAGCCTGCCTGAGGGATGACATGCGCACGAAAACAGTTTCAATCATTCGTGCGAAGCCTGAGCTGTCTAACCGTCACCAGACTTGCCTGGATGTAAATTAATTCAATAAAAGCAGCGCCTTATACCAGGCCTTAAGTTTTGCCTAGAAAGCGCCGATAGCCCGGGATGGGACGAAAAACACGGGGCACGTGAGGCCCTTGTTTCAAGTGACATCTTAGAGGTCGTTCATGGGGTACTTTCTCAACTTCAAAGGTCCATCCTGGGCCTGCCTGTTGCTCACCACTAGCCTCCTAGCATGTGGAGGCGGCGTCACACGCATTGATCGCGCTACGCTAAAAGTCCATGTCAACTCCGGACCAGCCAAAACTGCCGACGTGACCTCGCAGGATCCGGCGCCAACGCCCGCCACTCCACCGCCACCTGCAACACCGGCACCTGCACCAAGCCCCGCATCGCCCCCAATCGACACGGTTGTATCACCGCCGCCACCTGCGCCACCTGCGCCACCTGCGACGCCGCCCCCGCCAGCGATCATTGCCAAAAGCCTCTCGCTAACAACCGGCGCCTCGGTGGCGAGTAACACGGTCACAATCGACTTTGGTACGACGCCTACATTCGTCCGGATCGACGTACGGCGAAGCCTAGGTAGTTTATCTCCGGACTGCACAGGAGGGACCATCATTCGCGAACTGATGACACCGTTTATTGGCGACAGCATCACTTTTACCGACCAAACCGATCTTGCTTATGCTTCGTTTAGCTACCGAGCATGCTACTACGGCGCAGATGGCCAGGTTGAGGCAAGCATTGAGCAGCCCATGGCGACGACTAAACCACATATACTCTTCGTTTCCACTCCCAACCTGAGCGGAGACCTTGGCGGGGCAGGTGGAGGCGCCGTCACGTGCCGCAACAGCGCGGTTGCAAGCAATCTGCTCAACTTGAGTGATGAACGCGCTTGGCAGGCTGTCTTATCCGACAGCTCGCTACATGCTCGGGAGCGGGCCCAGATCCTCGGACAGGTGGTTTCGACGGTGTCGAGCACAACCCAAACAGCGACCAAATTCGCTGACACCGGTTTAGACCTATGGACCTCGGGCCTAATGGCAAGCCCCGCCGGCAGCATCCTCGACAGCACCGGTCATGCCTCACAGTCCTTGGTCTGGACTGGCTCAGATGGGATGGGTAACAGCACGGGCAACACCTGCAGCAACTGGACCTCTGCAACAGCGCTAGCTAACGGCGACACTGGTGACGCGACAACGCTGGCCGGCCAAGCTTGGATCAACGGTGGCGCGCCAAGCACCTGTTCACAGATGCGTTCTGTTTACTGCATATCTGAACTGCCTGGGATGATGCAGGCACAGACTAGCCCGAGCACACAGCACAGCATCGATCTCACCATCACACCTAGCGACCAGTGGACCACCGACGGCTTTATTGAAATTCGCCGTCGTGCCTATCCTGGGGTTCCTAGTGCGGATTGTTCGGCGGCCACTGAAACCCCGATTTTAAGCATTCATCCACTAAGTTCGGCGGTTACGACCTTCAATGACAATCAAACTGTCACTAGCACAGCGTATAATTATCGCGCCTGTTTACTCGATAAAAATGGCCAACTCGTCTATTCAACGCTGCTACAACACATCGTTAGTAGTCCTTGAGACGACGTTTCGACCTCTGGTCATTTCAGTCAAAGGACCAAAGACCATGGCCGACATGATATAGCTATTTCCAGTACCGTGTTGACACCAACTGTCTGGCCATGGTTTCTAACGCCCATCGAACGACGAGACTTTTTAGGAATATCCCTTGTGAATCTCAGTACCGTACCCCCGGACGTGTTGCGTCGCGCCGAATTGTTTGATTTTATAGCTGATTTAGTCCGCAGTTGGCCGTTCCCAGGCGAATTAACCGACGTCGCGAAGCCGCCTATGTACGCGAATCCCTTTGTTGTCATGGCGCCATCAGACAAGCGGCGAAGCGAAGTCATCTTGCCTAACATCACCGTGATCGACCAAAGACTTGCATGCAACGCGGCCAGCTTGGATTTAGAGCGCCGTCCACTGATGTTACGATTATTTAAGGCATTTTGTGAGGCCGAAGAACGCCAACTTTCTCGCGAGGAGATCCTAAAAAAGGTCTACCTCATCAACGACATTGAACTCCGCTCCGAGCGCTACCTAGAGTCGAAGTACTGCAACGCGGTTAAATTGATCAGTCGCGCCAGAATACTTGCAGCAGCATTATTGGGCCGAGCCGTCCGCAATGGGGTCGAATGGTTTGTCTACGATCAGGAGCGACGGATATGGTGCTTATTTCGCATGCGAAACGAATATTTTACCAACGTCAGCCCCTGCTAAGCTCTGTCTAGCGCCCCGCCATCAATCGGTAGAGGGCGCTGATTTCACGCCACAAAACATCGCTGTGCGCGATTTTCTTTTTAAATAGTCGGCGAATGCGTGGACTCGGGACTTTATGCGCAACGACCTTTTTATACAGCGAATAGCCGAGCATCTGCCCAATGGCCCGACTCACGGCATAGTCCAAGTCTTGATCCAACTGCAGGACCCTGGCCTGCGGTGACGGCATTTTGACAGTTTCATCATGCAGTTTACTGCCCATCCAAAGGTCAAACCGCAGTACGGCGGTGGCTAGCTGGGCCTTGCTATCAAGCGGCGAATCGCCAAGCCGCTTGTGCCGCATGAGGTTCTGACGAAAATGATGCAACTCCATGCATTGGCGACTCGGGTTGAGGATTTTCGAAGCGATCATACCTACGGCCGACTTGAGCACGCGACGGTAAAAGTCTTCGACCGGGGCATCGGTAACATCCTGAAATCCAGTCAATAGCATATGTAAATACTGACCAGCGGCTTCAGCTAGGTTGTTGATTGAGATGTAGGTGAGCAAGACCGATTTGGTCTTGCCGACGAAATAAACACCGTCGATGCTGGCGCGACCGACCAGGCGTTTTGCTTCCGCCTCCGAGGTCAAGCCATCACTAGTTAAGCCGCGCAAGAAATCTCCCCCGGGAGAATATTGCAGCTGAAAGCTTTCCATATCGCTAGCATCGATCGACAGGGACATAAATCCGGCGAGGTTCTTGACGAAGCTGAGAAACTGATAATCAACATCAAACGCATCTTCGCTGTAAAGGTCCAGCTCCTGATTGAGCTCATACTCTTGCGCACTAGCCGGCAGAGCACTGATATGGCGCGTTTCCTCCCAAAGTGAGAACGACTGCCATTTCATCCATGGTGGCGAATTGACGACGCAGTAAAAATCCTTTCTTAAGCGGAGATACTCAGTCAGGGTCGTAGCCTCCACTTTATTCAGGGCAAAGTAATAGCGATCGATGTTATTTAGAATGCGCAGCATTGGCCCTTTAATGCCTTGCCGCTTTTGTTCGGCAGCCAGCGACTTTGGCAGATGTGCGTCGGCCAAGTGATATTCGCCGATCAAACAGATGATCTTATGGTCAGGGTAAGTCTCGGCAAGTGACACCAGGCATTTCGCGGCAAACTGGTCGCGCTTGCGCAGTGTGTCACGGCCAGCATTATCCGTATTGATCCCGACGACCTGCAGCCGGCGGGCCCGAGCGAAGTCGAGAATCATCTTGAAATTTTGCCAGGGGAACCCCCATTCGGCGCTGTAGTTAACGCTTCCAAGAAAGACTTCGTCGCTCAAGCGACCGGCAAGATAGCCATCGATCAAGTCCTGATCCACGGCCTTGAACATCTCCAAAGCCAGCACCACCTTGCGCGTGCGCTGGCGCTCGACATAAGTGCGCAGCAGACGCAATAGCCCCCGCTGCGACTGGCGCAGGGTGTGGAAGTCGCCGTATAAAATGAACCGGTGCTGGCGTATTGCCGCCAAAAGCTCCGTCTGATTGGTGCGCACGCAACGCTTTGGCAGGCTCTGTTCAAACTTTGCCGAATAGGCCAAAATCGTCGCCGAAGTGCCGCTAACAATGGCATGGGCCTCGGTGTAGGCCTTGTCATAGAGCGTCTGCTGCAACTGACGGAGTTGGGTTAGGGTCTGGGAGCTCACCCGTAAGATCCAAAAAGCTGAGGTGGAGAGTCGTAAGGACAGAGCGAATTGGACATGCAGGGTCGCATGACCGTCCGAAGGGAAGGCATCTAATGATTATAACAGCAATGAAGGAGCGAGCGAACTAGCGGACGTCTATGGATGGAGCTCGGTGTAAAGACTACCCATGGCCCCATCTTTTTTCGGATCTTCACCGGGCAGCAAAAAACTACAGCGAATACCGGTAACCTGACCAGTCCACGGCTGATTCGAGAGATTTTTAGCAATCCCCTTACATTGGGCCGTCATCTCTTCGAGCGAGAGATCCTTGGCCGACCTAAGTCGCAAGAGGATGCCATCCCCCCCCACTACCAGGATCGTCGCAACGTAAACAACGTCATGGCCCTTGACGGCTGCCTTGACCTCCTCGGACCATTGCCCAGGTGTCATGACGGCATCACGCGCTTTGAGCAGGTCGGGTTGCACCGCAAGCTCGACAAACGTGCCGCCATCTGCGAGTTTGGCGGCGAGATCATACTTAATGAAGGCCGACTGCTTGAAGCTAGCATGGCTGGCCTTGGCGGCAAGTTCAGCCCACTCCGCATAATCCTTACCGGCATGGGTCCATTGCTGCGTTCTAAAGGCGCCGATCACCCACGTTGACTGGACCGGAACGAGCGAGATAAATATGCGGCCGATTTCCTTTTGGCCCATCACCTGGAGCCATAAGCCAAACTGCAGAGGATAGCCATATTGCGGAAACACTTTGACCTGATCACCGGGACAAGCCTGTGCAGCTGGTGACCCATCGACGGTGTTCAGTGCCCAGAGACGATAGATCGACACGTCATAGGGCGCCCCGTAGGTAAAGTCGAGTTTACCAAAGGTCTCGCCCAGCGCCGCTAAACTGACATTGAGGCGGCTATGAAACAGCGGCTGCAGGGCCTTATCATCCTTCGTGCGTAAGGCCGCGATGATGCTCGAGATCTGCGCTTGCAGAGTCGCAGTAAGTGGCTTTGCTAACGTGATGGTCCCTCGCGGATCGGACTTAATCAGCCGGCACGACGGGCTGTTGAGGGTCCCTTCAAATAGCTCGCGACGCAGGGGCTCGCCCGGGTCGTTAGGCGACGGGGTGGCCTTTTCGATGGTCGTCGCGCCGGCGTTAGCGGCAAAAAGCAAGATCGAAGAACCTAGGGCCACGGCGACTAGGGACGGTGCGCTACTTTTTTGCCGCGCAGCTACCGCAGCCTTTTTTATCAAAGCTCTCAGTCGGCCAAGTGCCAAATTCCGCATTGATCACCTCCAAAGCATCGGCCAGGAAATCATATTCACAGCTGAACAGCTCTTTGAGGAGCTTCTTTTCTAGACAGTAGGCATTGTAACTAAAGCGCCCCAGCACCGGATCATAGACCTCGCTGACTCCAGCTTGGCGGTCGCGAAAGACCAACACGGTGTGTTCATAGTTGTCTTCGGTGAGGGTTTGCTTGACCGAAACTTGTACCAAACTCATTGCACTTGCTACCTTATGGGAACCGCGGTCCAGGACAAACCACTCTAGCACATTCAGTGGGTTCGGCCGAGAAGGCTTAAGATGAAGTCGATCAACGTCCGTGAGGATTTCAACCCCTGCACGGATTCGATGGCCTGCCGCGTGTAAGCTGCCGCTTCGGCTCTGGCCTCCTCTGGAGACATCAAGGCCAAGTAAGTCAGCTTACCGGCTTGGCGGTCCTTACCCGGCGATTTACCCGTCGCCGCAGACTCATCGAGGACATCATCGAGCACTTGAAAAGCGATGCCA
Source organism: uncultured Pseudomonadota bacterium (assembly GCA_903928445.1). Lineage (GTDB taxonomy): Bacteria > Bdellovibrionota_B > Oligoflexia > Oligoflexales > CAIYRB01 > CAIYRB01. The sequence goes on from CAIYRB010000097.1 coordinate 83,244, forward strand.
AGGAGTTGGCCAAAGCGGCGGCAATGATCGACGATGTCGGCAGGCGCGCCTCCAGCAATCGCGCCCATGGCAGCGCTAGCACCAAGTAAATCACCGGTCTTGTGGCGATGGATCCGGTTGAGTTCGGCCAGGCCCGCACCCTTGCGCGAAGTCCAGTGCAGGTCCAGATATTGACCGAGCACCATCCCCTCGCTTCCCGCTGCTCTCGCCAGCTCCCGAATCATGGCAAGTCGCCTTGAGGAGGCCAGTAGCTGTTCTTCGGCATCGCTACCAGACCCGGCAAGCAGGGCAAAGGCGTCGGTCAGCAGGGCATCGCCAGCAAGCAATGCCTGAGCTTCGCTAAAAGCTTTATGGGCGGTCGCCTTGCCGCGGCGGGTGTCATCGTCGTCCATACATGGAAGGTCATCATGGACCAAGCTGTAAGTATGGACCAGTTCGAGTGCGGTCGCCGCACCTAGGGCCGGTGTCACGTCGCCACCGACCGCTTCAGCAGTCAGCAAACAGAGCAGCGGACGCACGTGTTTGCCGCCATTGTTTAGCACATAGCGTTGAACCTCAGCCTCGGCACCACCGTAGCGTCGTGCCACTTGCACGGCGAGGTGACCCTCGAATAGCCGCTTCAGCGCATCAATATGTGGATTAACGATGCTCATAAATCAACCTTTCCACGGCACCACCAGCAAGGGGCAGGGCGCCGCTCATCAAACGATTGACAGTACGCGGATAGAGTTCGCTTTCGGCGGCAAAGACGCGTCCGGCGAGCCCTCGCAAATCGTCCTCCGGCTTCACCGGTACGGTGATCTGGGCGATCAAAGCACCTTCATCGTAGCGCTCGGTCACAAAATGCACCGAAGCACCAGCAACCGTATCACCAGACGCAAGCACGGCCGCATGGACCTTGTCGCCATACATGCCCACTCCGCCATGTTTAGGCAGTAGCGCGGGATGAATGTTGACGATGCGTTGACTCCAGCGGGGGTGAAGCGGAAAGACCTTAAGGAATCCAGCCAGAGCAATCCAATCGATGCCTTGACCTTGCAACCACGCATAAAGGCGGTCGCCACTTGCGGCGAGACTGGCAGCGGAAAAATCCGCGACCAAGACCGGGAGTTCATGGTCTCTGGCAACCGCGACCGCAGCGCAGTCGGCCCTTGACGCAATCACCGCGGTGACTTGGTAACCACTGTCTGGCTGCTGCTGGCGAAGAAGGCTCGCCAAGGTGCGACCGGCTCCGGAGACAGCGACTGCAAGGCGACGTCCGTGGCTGGACGAGTAGCTGCTGGTCAAAGCTCTCCCCCTTGGAACACGACGTGCGAGCGATTTTTCAGGCCGTTCCAAAAGGCTTCGGCCGTGACGACTTTGCCACCCGCCGCCTTGAGCTTAAACAACTGCACCGTGCCGTCACTCGTCCCAACAAGCAGGCAACGCAGGCGCTTTTCGTAATGGGCCTGGCCCGGAGCAAGGCCACTCATAGCTGACTCGTCGTGTTTCATTTCGACTAAGCTGAGGCGCCTACCCTCAAGATGGGTAAACGTGCCAGGCCACGGCTCGTAGGCGCGAAAGGCGTTATAGATCTCTGCACTTGACCTTTGCCAGTCAACCGCACCGTGTTGTTTTTCGATTTTACGGCAGTGGGTCGCGGCAGCTTCTTTTTGCGGTGTACCAGCAAATGCTGGATCTTCCAGGTGGCGGAGTGCCGCGACTACAAGTGGGGTGCTGGCGGCAAACAGCCGCGACGTCAGGACGCCACTGGTTTCGTCACGCTCAATGGGCATGGACTCTTGGACGATAATCGCGCCGGCATCGAGCTTCTTGACGGTAAAGAGGATGGTCACGCCAGTCACCTCCTCGCCACTAAGCAGGGCCGCAGGCACCGGAGTTGCGCCGCGATACTTTGGCAACAGCGACGGGTGGATATTGATCGTGGCGCGGCACGGTATGGCCAAGAACTCCTCATTGAGAATTTGCCCATACGCCGCAGTGATGGCGACATCCGGCATTAACCCAGCAAAGGCGGCAAGAAACTCCGGCGAACTGGCCTTTTCCGGCTGCAAGGTCGCGATACCCAGGCTTTTCGCGTAGGCAGCCACGGGCGGATCAACTGGCCCCTGACCACGACCAGATGGTCGCGCCGGCTGACTCACCACTCCAACCACTTCATGCCCAAGAGCCCGTGCCTGTGCCAAAAGGGCTTTTAAGGGAGCAATGACTGGTTCAGGAGAGCCGAGGAAGATCAAGCGCATAGGGCCCCTTGTCGGCGCGAAATGGCCGGTTCCAAGGTTTATAGTCAACTGCGCCGAGCCCGTCCATAGCGCGATATCGCGGGAAACCGCAGCATTGCTGCCGAGTCACGCCAAACATTTCAATAAAAAGTATATTAATTTCATTGGTGTATAATAATATTATAAAATAAATTGATTTTAATAAAAAAATTGATATTATGGGGTTCGCCTCAGTGTCCCCTGCCGAAAAAAAACCCATCGGAGGTCATTCATGATCGTACGCCCCTTCGCGTCCATGCTGCCCTTAGCCTTGTCTGCTTCCTTGCTGGCTTCCTGCAACAGCAGTCAAGACGGTCACCAGGCCCAACCGACACCGACGACTCCAGTGGCGTCTCCAGCGGCCAATCCGGACACCGGCACACTCAGCACCGAGCAGGCCGCTGAACTGAGCGACCTACCAAGCACCGTGCTCATGGGCGTCACACCAGGGGAGGATGCGTCGGCGGCTGACCTGCGCATTCCCGGCACCAATGTAACAGATGCCGCCGATGCCAACGCAGCTTTGCAGGCCTATCAATCCGGCCTAAGCGTTAAGGTTGACGGCACAAGCAAGGAACTCGATCGTGCCTCGTCGGCCGCGTCATGGGCCCCGTACGCAGGCACCACGGATTTCGCCAACTATGCCCCCAAAGTCTATTCCAAAGTCCAGCAGGGCGTAAGCTACAGCTACAACCACGTCGGTGTCGTCAACGTCGCCGGGATGCTGCTGCACCTCTTTCAACGCCCCGGCTACAACGCCGTGGCCAACAACGGGCTGATCGGAGGCTTTAACCCAGGCAAAGGCTACGGGTACGGCGGCGGCCCGAATGGTGGAAATGGCAAGGGCAACGATTACGACGGCCAGCTTGCCGGATACTTTAAAACCTATGGTGTTTACGCCGTGAGCGACAGCGAGTTCCAAAGCCATAGCAAAGAAAAAGTCGCCCTTGGCGCCCGCCTGTTCTACGACACCAAGCTATCGACCAACGGCGGCGTCAGCTGCGCCAGCTGCCACTTGGCGAGCCAAGGGACGGCTAGCGTCTTCAGCCTGCCCCCGAATGGCTTTGTCTTGGACGGCTCCAAAAAGGGTCGTTTGGGCTCTTCAGACATGCTCGGACGCAACACACCGGGCCTCTACAACCTAGGTCACAACAGCTACACCAGCATGTTCTGGGATAGTCGCGTCCGCGCCAGCGATAAGGGCTTTATCACCCCCGCTGGCGACAAGACACCGCTTGGCCTAGACAGCGCCCTCGCCGCTCAAGCCTTGTTTCCTCTTGCGACCGGCAGCGAAATGGCGGGCTGCGCCGCAGGCGCCCTGGTCACCAATCAAAGCTCAGACCCTAATTCGGTCTGGACGGATTTGATGAGCCGCGTGCTTGCTGACAACGACTACAAGTCACAGTTCGCGGCGGCTTACCCGGACCAGTCGGGGAGCTTTGGCATCGAGCATCTGGCCAACGCGATCGCCGCCTTTGAAGCCGTCACCTGGCGCGCCGATCAATCGCCCTTTGACCAGTACGTCAGAGGCGACCTAAACGCCCTCTCACCTGAGCAAAAGCGCGGAGCCACCTACTTCTACGGCAAAGGCCAGTGCGGCAGCTGCCACTCCGGACCGCTCCAGACCGACCACGGCCATCACGGTGTTGCCGTCGTCCAAATCGGCCCCGGCACTGGCGTCGGCTCACATGGCTGGGAGGACTTTGGTTACGGCAAGGAAAGCGGCAACGACGGCGACAACTATAAATTCCGCACTCCAAGCCTGCGCAACACCGCGATGACCGGACCTTGGGGCCATGATGGCGCCTACACCTCGCTGCGCGCCTTTGTCGACCACTACAAAAATCCGATCGCTGCCTTCGACCACTGGAATCCAAAGCAAATCATCCTGCCGGCAGGGGCCAGCATCACTCAGGACACACTCGGTGCCTGGTACGATCTGGGCGCACGCTCCAAGATCAAAGCCGCCAACGAGGCAAACAAGATTGATTTGAGACCGGACGAGGTCGATGCGATTGTCCTCTTCCTGCAAGCTCTAACCGATGCCAAGGTGGCGCAAAATACCCAAGCGATTTTTAAAAATTAAGCGGCAGAGCCAAACCGAAAGCAATCATCGGCTTGGGAAGGCAGAAGGTTTCCAGACCGCATACTGCAACACTAAGGCTTAAAGGCCGCTAGAAAGTAAATTCTAGCGGTCTCTTTTTTTTTGTCACACGCCAAACCTTGATCCGATCTAAATGAGGACGCTGGGTGCTCGGCGATCGCGACGTCACCTGCGACAGTTGCATTCAGGTGCGAGTCGCAGGGAACTGGTGCAATCGAGCAAAACCGCCGCGACTACGTTGCTGTGCCTGAAGCCATCAGGACCATGGCACGGATCGCGGCAAGCAGAGACCTTTAGCGACAGGTCCGACTGCATCGTGAGAGTTCGGCACCGGCTCTAACTGCGACCAGTATCCATCCCATTCATCGCAAGAATACTACAGATAGATATTATGTATTTTCTTAAACTGGCCCGTTGGCCGAAAGTGACTAATCTTGGTCGCTTCGGCCCGGTCATCAAAGGAAATTGTTTAGATGTCAAAAAGTCCAGAGAGACAGGGCCTTTACGACCCGCGCTGGGAGCGAGACGGCTGCGGGATCGGGGCCATCGCCCACCTCCGGGGGGAGCGCTCACATAGCCTGGTCCAACAGGCCCTCCTCATGCTGAACAATCTTCGGCATCGCGGCGCCCAGGGCCACGACGCAGGAACTGGCGACGGCGCCGGCATCGTACTGCAGATACCCCACGTATTTTTCCATGAAGAACTGGCGCAGCAGGGAGTGCAGCTACCAGCCCCGGGCGACTATGCCGTTGGGACACTGTTTTTGCCGACCGCGGTGGCGGCGGCGACGGCAGTCTTAGCACTACTGCAGAATCAGTGCCTCCGCCTTGGTCTGGAATGGCTTGGCGAACGTTTGGTGCCAGTCGATCCTAGTTATTTAGGCGACGCCGCAGCGGCCAAGGCGCCGCGCATCGTCCAGGTGTTTGTCGGCCGCGGCACTGAGACCTCAACCGCGGCCTTTGCGCGCAGTCTGTTTCTCGCCAGGCGCCTGCTTGAAGCCGGCCTAAAGCAGACGCCCGCGCTGCAAGAATACGCCGGCGAAGTGCATATCGCCAGCATGTCGCCGCATACTATCGTCTACAAGGGCCTGCTGCTGCCAGAGCAATTGCCGCACTACTACAAAGACCTCGCCGACCCTCGGGTCACCTCGGCACTTGCCGTGGTCCATTCACGCTTTAGCACCAACACCTTCCCAGAGTGGAAGCTAGCTCACCCCTTCCACCGCCTCAGTCACAACGGTGAAATCAATACGATCCGCGGCAATCTCAACTGGATGCAAGCTCGCGAAAAGGCCTTAGCAAGCGAGCTTTTCGGTGATTTTGCCGCCGAGATTTTGCCGCTGATAAGGGCCGATCAAAGCGATTCCGCCTGCCTCGACGACGCTGTCGAACTACTGCTTTTGACCGGACGCAGCTTAACCGAAGCACTGCTGCTGCTGATTCCCGAGGCCTGGCCAAAGAATGCCTGGCTCGACCAATCGCGCCGCTCACACGCCGAATACAATGCGACGCTTATGGAGCCCTGGGATGGCCCTGCCGCCGTGTGCTTTACCGATGGCACCATCCTCGGGGCTGCGCTCGATCGCAGCGGACTACGTCCCTGTCGCTATACGATCACCCACGATGATTTTGTCATCTTGGCCTCGGAAACCGGCGTACTACCCACCACCCCGGACCGCATCAAAACCCTTGGTCGACTGCGTCCCGGCGAAATGCTGGTGGTGGACACCAAACAAGGGCAAATTCTCCACGACCGCGACATTAAAAATGCTGCGGCCAAAGGACCAGGCTATCGGCACTGGCTCGACATCCATCTGACTCCTTTGGCCGAAGCTGTAGCCACCAAGACTACCACCGCTCCAGGCGGCCGAGAGCTGGCGCGCCTGCAGACGGCCTTTGGCGTCACCCAAGAGGAGCTAGATAAGATCATCTTGCCCATGGGCCTAACCGGCGAAGAAGCGATCAGCTCGATGGGCGACGATACGCCGCTAGCGGTATTGTCACATCAATCTCGACCGTTGTTTGACTATTTCAAACAGCAGTTCGCCCAAGTGACCAACCCACCCATCGATCCCCTGCGTGAAGACATGGTCATGTCTTTAACCATGTACCTTGGCGCCAAACCCAGTTTAACCGCACCCCCGCCACTCCAAGCGACCCTGATTAAAAGCGAGCACCCAGTGCTCACCTCTGGCGAGTTAGAGTTTCTGCGCGGTCATCCTGGGCTTTCGACTCGCACTCTGCCGCTGCTATTTGCCACCGACTCAGGTTCAAGCGGATTGCAACTAGCCCTAAACAGGCTCCTAAGTGATGCGGCACAAGCGGCCGCTGACAACGCCGGCTTATTGATCCTCAGCGACCGTGGGACAGGTCCCACTTTAGCGGCTATTCCAAGTCTGTTAGCCATCTCGGCGGTACACCACCACCTGGTTAAGCTAGGCCTGCGGAGCCGACTCGATTTGATCGCCGAAACCGGCGAAGTCCGCAGCCCACACCACCTCGCCTGTCTGATCGGCTACGGAGCCGCGGCAGTGCATCCGTACTTAGTGTTCGACAGCTTGCAGCAGCTTGCCGTGACTGGCTCAGGCGAAGAGCATAAAAGTCCCGCGGAGCTTCGCGCCAATTACATTAAAGCGATGACCAAGGGACTCAGTAAGATTCTCTCAAAAATGGGTATTGCCACCCTGCAATCCTACTGCGGAGCACAAATTTTCGAGGCCATCGGCTTAGGCCAGGAACTGGTGCACACCTACTTTCCCGGTACCGCCTCGCGTCTGGGAGGCGCCTCGCTAGCAGACCTTGCCGCAGAGACCCTAAGGCGCCACAGCGAGGCGTTTTCGCCAGACCACCGCAGCGCCAAGCAGCTGCCACCCTTTGGCGGCCTCATTCACTACCGCCAAAACGGCGAAGCTCACGCCTGGAAGCCTGAGACCATCGCCTTACTGCAAGAGGCTACGGCAACCGGCGATGTGGACGCCTTTGCGCGCTATAGCGACCATGCCAATGCCGTCGGTAGCGACCCAACCATGCTTCGCCACCTACTCGCTCCGGTCACTACCGAGGCACCCATCGCCCTGGACGAGGTCGAAGCAGCAAAGCTGATCGTGCGACGTTTCACCACCGGCGCCATGTCGCTTGGTGCCATCAGTAAAGAGTCACACGAGAACCTCGCGATCGCCATGAACCGCATGGACAGCAAGAGCAATACCGGCGAAGGCGGCGAAGACCCTGCCCGCTTCAAGCCGCTAGCCAACGGCGACCGCCGCAGCTCGGCGATTAAACAGATCGCGTCTGGTCGCTTTGGTGTCACCATCGACTATTTGGTGAATGCCGACGAGCTGCAGATCAAAATCGCCCAGGGTGCCAAGCCCGGCGAAGGCGGCCAATTACCTGGCCATAAAGTCGATGCCGAAATCGCCCGCCTGCGCTACTCAACACCTGGTGTCCAGCTTATTTCGCCGCCGCCACACCACGACATCTATTCGATCGAAGATCTCGCCCAGCTGATCTTCGACTTGAAAAACGCCAATCCGCGAGCTCGCATCTCGGTCAAACTCGTGGCCGAAGCCGGCATCGGCGCCATCGCAGTGGGCGTCGCCAAGGCCGGCGCCCAAAAGATCCTGATCAGCGGCGACGGCGGTGGCACTGGTGCTTCGCCCATCACCTCACTCAAACACGCAGGCGCGCCATGGGAGATGGGCCTGGCCGAAGTCCACCAGACCCTTATCCTCAATCACCTTAGAGACCGCGTCGTCTTGGAGACCGATGGCCAGCTACGCACCGGGCGTGACGTCGTCATCGCCGCCATGCTCGGCGCCGATGAATTTGGCTTCTCAACAGCGCCGCTCGTGGTCCAGGGCTGTATCATGATGCGCAAATGCCATCTCAACACCTGCCCCGTCGGAATCGCCACGCAAGACCCGGTACTCCGCGCCAAATTCACCGGCAAACCGGAGCACGTCGTCAATTACTTCTTCCTGGTCGCCGAAGATGTCCGAAAACTCATGGCATCGCTTGGCGTCAGCCGTCTCGAGCAACTCATCGGTCAAACGCAGTGGCTCAAGCAGGTGCAGCTACCTACGGCCGAAAAGTCATCTGGTCTAGACTTAAGTCCGCTGCTGTACAAGCCACTAGCAGCGCCGCTGCCGACGGCAGACTTTGCCCCATTTACTGCCGACGACTATGACGCCACCCTTCTCGCGCAGTGCCAACCCGCTTTGGTCGACGGTACCCAGGTGGTGTTGTCGCGCAAGATCACCAATGCCCAGCGCGCCACTGGCACCCTACTTTCCGGCGAAGTCGCCCGCCGCTATGGGGCCGCGGGCCTCCCTGACGGTAGTATCACACTCCGTTTTGAAGGCAGCGCTGGACAATCCTTCGGCGCCTTCCTCGCCGGCGGTATCAGCCTATACCTCGCCGGGGCGGCCAACGACTATGTCGGCAAGGGACTCTCAGGTGGACGCATCGCTATTGCTCCGGCACGCAACGCCGGCTTCGGCCACGACCCACAGGTGCTGTTAGGCAACACGACCCTTTACGGTGCCACCAGTGGTTCGCTTTTTGCCGCCGGGGTCGCTGGAGAACGCTTTGCCGTGCGCAACAGCGGTGCTTTGGCCGTCGTCGAAGGGGTCGGCGATCACGGCTGTGAATATATGACCGGTGGGGTCGCCGTGATCCTAGGACCGGTCGGCCGCAACTTTGGCGCGGGTATGTCCGGAGGCCTGGCCTTTGTCCTCGATTCCGACGGCCTGTTCCACCTTCGCTGCAATCCAGCGATGATCGAGCTTACCCGCATGAGCGATGATCCAAGCTTAGCCGATAGCATCCTACTTAAACAGATTATCACCCGTCACCACAGCCATACCCATAGCTTTAAAGCTCAGCTCCTCCTAAGCAACTGGGAGTGGCATCTACAGCGCTTTGTCCGCGTCACGCCAAAGAAGGAAAAGACCGTCCACACCGCCGCTCCCACCCTACTCTCAACAGCACGTCCTCTGCGTCGCGAGGTGCCGACCCATGCCTAAAAACCCAGTTGCATTTATTCACGTGCCGCGCGAAAAACTACCGCAGCGCCCGCCATCAGTACGGCAGCAGGACTGGAATTTTATCGGCGAGCCTCTTGCCGACCATGTCTCAGCGATCCCCAAACAAGCCAGTCGATGTATGGACTGCGCGGTCCCATTTTGTCAAAGCAGCTATGGCTGTCCAGTCGAAAACCTCATTCCCGATTGGAACGCCTTAGTCACCCAAGGGAGATGGCGTGAGGCACTCGAGTCGCTGCACCTGACCAATAACTTCCCCGAGTTTACCGGCTTTCTTTGCCCCGCCCCTTGCGAAAGTGCTTGCGTCCTAAACCGCGAAAACGCTCCCGTTGCGATCCGTGACATCGAGCTGCAGATTATCGAACAGGGGTTCGCTGCGGGTTGGGTGGTGCCACAGCTACCTAAGACCCTTAGGCAGGAACGTGTAGCCATCGTTGGATCCGGACCAGCAGGCTTAGCCGCGGCGCAGCAACTGCGGCGCCTGGGTCTGCACGTCACCGTTTTTGAACGCGCGGCAAAACCTGGCGGCTTGCTACGCTACGGTATCCCGGATTTTAAGATGCCCAAAAGTATCCTCGACCGGCGCATAGCGCAGATGCAGGAGGAGGGGGTTGAATTTAAATGCGGCGTCAGCATCGGCGACGATGTCACACTGAGCGAACTCCGGGCTTCGTTCGACGCAGTGTGTCTGGCCGTGGGTGCCGAACAGCCCCGCGACCTGGACATCCCAGGACGCGAGCTTGGTGGCGTCATTCAGGCGATGCCCTATTTGAGCCAACAAAATCAGGTCCTGGGTGGCGAAGTCACAGCGACGGATTTCAATGCAGCAGGCAAAACCGTTGCCGTGATCGGCGGCGGCGATACAGGCTCAGATTGCATCGCCACCGCCTTGCGTCAAGGCGCAAAGCAGGTCTATGAATTTAGCTTGATTGAACAGCCAAAGGCGACGCGCGGCGCAAGCAATCCCTGGCCACAGTGGCCCTTGGTCTTTAAGAAATCCTATGCCCACGAAGAAGGCTGCGAGCGAGTATGGGGCGTTGCCGCGACCCACCTCGAAGGCGCGTCGGGTTGGGTGAAGCGGATTCACAAGGCGAGCAGCAGGGCAACGGGAGCGGGAGGAGACACCACAGCAGGCAGGGCAAGCCTGGACGTTGATTTGGTGATCCTGGCCATCGGCTTTACCGGAATAGCCCAAACCTTCCTTGCCAAGCATCCTGAGCTAAAGACCAGTGCCCAAGGGACTCTGCTACTCGACGCGCAGCGCATGACCTCGGTGCAGGGAGTCTTTGCCGCTGGCGACGCGGTGCGTGGGGCGTCGCTGATCGTCTGGGCAATTGCCGAAGGGCGTAAAGTCGCCGCAAGCATCGCGGCGTTTTTAGCATTGTAATAGATCCTCCATGTGAGCAGTGAAGAAACTATGGCACACTTGCAAAAGGTGTGAAATTTCATCCTGCTAACGGTTCGCATTCATTTTGAGAATGTCCATGGAGCTCAATCATCTCAAGTACTTCCACTCAGTAGTGAAGGAGGGGAGCTTCACCCGCGCTGCCAAAGCCATGCGTATCCAGCAGCCGACCATCAGCAAAATGGTGCGTTCTCTCGAAGAGGAATTGGGCGTTGTCCTGCTGGAGCGTTACCGCAGCGGCGTCCATCTGACCCACGCCGGTGGCGAGATTTTTGCGCGCTGCGAGGATATCTTCGCTCGAGTTGATGAAATCAAAACGGTGTCGGGCCGCGAGATGACCGAGTGCCAGGGCGCACTTTCTTTTGGTTTAACCGACTCCGCTGCTAGCTCCCTAGGCCCAACCATCCTCGACGCCTTTTTGGCCCGTCATCCCAAGGTGCGGCCGTCGCTCTTCGCCGGATCATCCAATTTGATCTGCAACGAAATCACTGAAGGACGCCTTGAGTTTGGCCTGTTCTTTACCATGCCGAGCGTCGATGATTTCTTTGTCAAAGAGCTGATCAAAGTGCCGTTTAACGTCGTCATCGCCAGCAAGGACAAATTAAAGCCAAAGCTGCGTTCGACGTTTATCATCTCACGCGAGATCGACTACCCCAAGTCGCGGCCTTTTCCCGTGCTGGAGATGCTCAAAAAAAACAAAGTGCAGTTTGAAGTCGCGGCTTCCTGCAATAACCTCGACTCACAAAAACAAATGGTCCTGCGTGGACTTGGAGTGGCGCTGTTACCGCGGTTTATGGTGAAAGCCGAGCTGGAATCCGGCGCTCTGTCGCAGCTCTATCCAAAAAAAGAGTTTATTTATAGCTTAAGACTGGTGACCAGGAAGCGCTGGGTCCTGTCGAAAAATGCCGAGACCTTTTTGGAATTCTTCGACAAAGAGATCAGAGATCTGATCTAACATAATCTGACTTGCCTCAATCGGCCCTGCCTTGCCTGGTGAGATCCCTCCGGGTGATCTGAAAGCCGTTGACAGCAACGTCAAAGTACCGCCATATCAAAGCCAGATTTATTTAAAGCACGAGGATGATTTATGCGCTTTCAGGGAATAAGGGCGTATTTATTGCACAGTCTCGCGCTAGCTTGCGCGCTAAGCAGCGCTGTGGCTTGGGCTGGTGCCCTCGAGCCGGATATTGCCTGCATCGCCAAAAGCTGCGGCCTACCATTGGCCGGGTGCGCCCTGGATCACAGCTGTCGAACATCCCTCGGCTGCGTGCAGACCTGCACAGCGGATGATCCAGACGCCAGGCAGACCTGTCTGATCGGCTGCGTTGAAGCAACTCCAAGCGCGCAGTACGACACCTTGACGGCCTGCATCGTCGAGCATTCCTGTCTGCCAAAAACAAAACCCCGGGCTTGCCCCTGGCCGCGCCGTCCCAATGCCATGGCTCCGGTGACACTTAGCGACCTCGAGGGGTCCTGGCAGGTGGTGCGAGGCTTGAGTCCGGCTTACGACTGCTGGCCATGTCAAACGATGAAGTTTACCCAGCAAACTCCCAACCAGTCGCGCTACGACTATGAATATATGGTCAAAGCACCGGCGCTTAGCCGCATCAGCTGCTCCGTCAGCACCATGCTTGGCGACACTGGCGACCCTATCCTCGGGCGCTTCAAAGAGACTTACTTGGCCCACGGCGTCGTCGGCCATGACGACTGGTTTGTGCTGAGCCATCCTCATCCCGACTATGCGCTGCTTTATTATTGTGGCGCGAGCGCTATGGACAGCTACCAGGGCGCGGCAGTGATCACCAGGCATCCTGATGCCGAGGTACCCACCGCAGTCCAAGAAGCCTTCCGCCAGGCTCTAAAAGAGGCCGACTTTTCGCCGCCGGTCACCTTGGAGGCTTTTTGTCCGCTCGACCACCGCACCTGCCCCGGCTGAGGTCCCACCTTGCCCTCGTTGCCAAGGTCCGCAGTTGCAGTATTCGGCCGATTTGTGCTAGCGCTCCTGTTCCTCCCAGGCTGGCCTTGGGCCGAACTGCATGCTAGAGGTGGCAAATCGTGTCATTGGTTGATGTTATCATTTATGCTGGGTCTACCGGCCTATTGATCGCCTTTCTGTGGATCGTCCGCTCCTACGGCGCGGGTCTGCGGCAATCGCCGCGGGACCTCTGGCTGCTGTTTGCCACCAAGCTCCTCGAATATACGGCCTACGCCGCCATGAATATGACCTTTATCCTCTGGCTTTCAGCGGATTGCGGCCTCGGCGACGTCGAGGCTGGGGCCTTTATCAGCGCTTGGTCCCTTGGCCTATCGATCGTGGGCGTGATCGCCGGATCGCTGGTGGACACTATAGGTGTTAAAAAGACGCTGCTACTTAGCACGGCGCTGCTGGTTTTTTCCCGTTCCTTTATGTTTTGGCTGACTAACCCAACTGCGGTGATGCTGCTGGGCTTCGTCCCCCTAGCGATCGGCTTTGCGATCGTGGCTCCAGTCGTCTCCATCGGCATCAAAAGATACACCACCAAGGAAGGGGCCACCCTTGGATTTGGTCTCTTTTATGTGTTGATGAACGTCGCCTTCGCCATCGGCGGCTACCTATTTGATGCGATTAGATCGTATTTTAGTATCAAGGACGCCGCCGGAAAGGTGCTTCGCGAGAACGCCGGGACGATCATCCCAGTCCTCCATGTGCATTTGTCTACCTACCAAATCATCTTATTCACCGGCCTGGTCTTTACCGCAGCCAGCTTAAGCTGCATCTTCTTCCTGCGCGATGGGATCAGCATGGACGATGCTGGCAAGATCACCGTTGCACCTAAACCTGAGCCAGCACCTCGACCAGACTTGTCACAGATCCTTGCAGCAGCAGGGAAGGCCGCACGGGACACGGCTTCGACCCTAAAGCAAGTCGCCAAAGAAAGGGTATTTTGGGATTTCATGTTGATCATCGGATTGACGGTCTTCACCCGCATGATCTTCTTTCATTTTCACTATACCTTCCCGAAATATGCGCTCCGCGTCCTAGGTCAAGGCGCCAAGATTGGCTCGATCTACGGGGTCCTCAATCCTATCCTCATCGTCTTTCTCGTCCCCCTGGTCGCCAGCATGACGCGCCGCGTGGCGTCCTACAAAATGTTGGCCGTCGGCACGGCGATTTCATCGCTTTCTGTATTCATTGGCGCCGTCCCCGGCCAGGTGTTTTCGGGACTGACCCAAACCTGGTTGGGTGAAATCATCTTTGTGCGTTGGCTCGGCCTCGCTCCAACCATGCAAGCTCTAGCCGATCACCCACCAGCCTTGGCCTACTGGCCGCTCATTTTGTTCATCGCCTGCTTCACCATCGGCGAGGCGATCTGGTCACCGCGCTTGATGCAGTTTACTGTCGAAATAGCCCCCAAAGGCAAAGAGGGATCCTACCTTGCGCTATCGGTGTTGCCGTTTTTTGCCGCCAAGTTCGTCGTCGGTCCAATGTCTGGACTTTTGCTGAAGGTCTATACCCCCGCCAGCGACGCGATCAATAGTGCGGGTGAAAAGATCAGCACGGTGGGTGATCTATCGCACCACTACATGGTCTGGATTTGGATAGGCAGCACGGCGCTATTATCACCGATTGGGCTGCTCATCTTCAAAAAGAGCGCTCTTAGGCACACGTCCTAGGCACGACTCAATCTTTGTTGAAAAACTCCGCTCCTCCCTGCCTCCGCTACTCCGTGGTCTAAAGCAGGCCTTCGCTTTGACCACGGCAAAAGGGAGTGGGGGAGAAAGGGAGAGGCACGTATTCAACAACGCCGACAGCCACATCCAAATACATATAAATACTGCTTGAACCTCCCCTCCCTAAAGGACTGACTTTTACCCACAAGTCCGTAACACACTGAAATCACTTGATTTGCAAAATGGGCCAGATTTAATGTTTTCATCTGGTTACGGTAGATATGGGTAAAAGTCAGCCCTAAAGGACAGGGTTTGCGCAGACCACTGATCAAAAACAATCAACTAAGG
>CAIYRB010000098.1 GCA_903928445.1 uncultured Pseudomonadota bacterium
GCATTTGTACCATGTTTTACAGCCCCAACGCTCGAACGCTTCATCCTACTGGCACTTGCAGCGATCATTACGACTGGAAGCCGGACGGTGAACAACCTGCTCCGCACACTGGGTTCTCTGGCATATGGCCATCCCGGATCATATCACCATTTATTTTCAAGCCGTCGCTGGCTTTGCTGGCGCTTGGCGCGCTCCCTGGCCACGCTGCTAGTGGAGCGCTTTGTACCCAGCGGCGTCGTTCACTTGGTTGGGGACGACACTGTGTTTTCCCATCCTGGGCCAAAGGTCTACGGCAAGGGCCGCCATCGCGACGCTGTGAGATCATCGCATTCCTATACTGCCTTTCATTATGGCCATAAATGGGTGGTCTTAGCTCTGCTGGTCAGGGTTCCATTTAGTCGGCGGGCATGGGCTCTGCCTATTCTCGTGGCTCTCTATCGCACAAAACAATGGAATACCGAGTTCGGCAAGAGGCATCGGACGCCGCCAGAGATTATGCAAGGGCTTCTTGCTGTCGCTATGCGATGGTTGCCGCAACGTCGCCTTCATTTTGTCGGTGACGGTGGATTCGCCACACAACGCTTAGCAAATTTTGCTAGCCAACACCAAAACCAACTTACGTTAACCAGCCGCTTCTATTCTGACGCCGTCCTGTACGAACCAGCGCCTTTGCGACAAAGGGGACAGCAGGGGCGTCCTCGCATCATGGGCAGGAAGCTGCCCACACCAAAAGAAATTGTAGCTGGGATCAAAGCCCGCCAAAGACTGACCGTATCTTGGTATGGCGGTGAAAAGCGACAAATCGACACGGTCTCCGGGACAGGGCTCTGGTACCGGTCTGGTCATGGGCTGGTGAAGGTGCGATGGGTCTTTGTTCATGACATGACCGGAACCCATCGCGATGAGTATTTCTTCACAACGGACACCAGATTAAACTCAAAATCGATTGTTGAGAGCTATACAGGACGATGGAACATCGAAACGACTTTTCAGGATCTGCAAGCAAATTTGAAGATCGGCTCAACACGCTGTCGAACGAAAAACTCCATCCTGACCTCAGTTCCCTGCTTATTTGGCCTCTATTCGGTTGTGGTACTTCTTTACGCGCAAATCAATCCGTATGGTGACCGCAAGTTCGCCATCAACTGGCGAGGCAAGACAGATGTTGCCTTCTCGGATGCCATTGCGGCGGTTCGCAAGGAGATCTGGGCCAAATGGATTTTCAAACAGGACGGATATGAGGCAGGTTTTGAAAAAATACCTGCTCATCTGCGAGAGAACCTACTGAATCTGTTATCCGTGGCCGCGTAAATACGTCGGAAAAGCCGCCCAAAAGCCTTGACCGCGACTCGTGAAGTAGTCGTGAAGTTTAGGATTTTTCACGAATTAAAACCGTCAAAGTCGAGCTAAGCTCAGGCTTATTCTCCACAACGCCCTATAATAACTATCCATTCAAATCCAAACCTAAGCTTTTGCCGGCTCCCTCCGATACCCCAGGTAGGAGGACCTTGTCTTGGTCGAATCGGTTAAAATTGCATACAGCGCCGCCGCCACTCGGGTTCGCTGCGAATTTAGCCGCAGTTTGGCGCTGACCCAAGATGCACCCCCTGTCGATATTCTAAAGCGCGTCAAAGCGAAGATGGATGCCGTCAAATCGACCGGTGAGATCGCCTTCTATGTCACCTATGAACGGCGCTTTTTGGATTGCTGGACGGCGCTGCGCCAGGCCGAAGACTCGGCAGGGGACCGCATCGTCACCCTGACTCTCGCCGCCGGAAGTCCAGATTTGACCGGGTTGATCGTCGAACCCGTTACATCGGACAAGGCCATCATCACCATTGCCACCGCAACGCCAGCACCACGAACCGAGACCTGGAAATGGGAATGGTTCAAACTCTGGATCCGCCGCCGCGTCCTGGAGCTAGGTATTAAATCCGTGCCGAACAGTGCTCAACTCTACGGCGCCTTTCTCAAGCTCAAGCTCGGCAACGGCCTTGACCCATATGCCGTCAGTGCAGCCCCCACCGACACCACCGGCAAATCCATCTCGGTGGTCGGCAATAAACAACGTAAAGAGATCGGCGTCATCATTCGCAACATCGCCGACCTGCGCGACCGCGTGCAGCGCGACCATATGCTCACGCTGATCAATCAGGCGGTGAAGCAGATGTCGGTCGATGGCGTTGAGTTTCACCTGTTGAAGAAGGACTTTTTGCTCGCCTTGCAATCATCACTCGACGGGCCGGAGGGCCTTGGCCTTGAACTACCCGTCTCTCTTCTAGCCGCCACAGGGGCAGCGCATGGCGCTGCCATAGCTGCCTCAGCGCGTCCATCCATCGTTGGCAATGACCTCATTAAGTTCAAAATCTCCGCCGACCAAATGGAGGCGACGATCACCGGATTCAATAAGAAGATTTACGACAACGACAAATTGTTCATCGATGTCGACTGGGTGAAGGAGCAAATGGTCGCGGCCAAGATCACGATGCCGATGGCAGAAAGCCTGGAACCGGCGATCGCTGAGGCGATCCGTAAGCTCGCCGATTTAAACGACCTAGTCGTTTGCATCGGCCGCCAGGGTTCAGGTGGTAAGGCCCCCTATCTTCACCCCACTTATAAAGATGCCGCCAGTCGAGTGAAGGGCAATATCAATGAAGGTCAGCTCGATATTCGCATGATGCAACAACGCAGCACCGCAGTCGCAGGTCAGGTGGTGGCGGAGATCCGCTACCACCAAGAACCGGTGCCACCCCGTAACGTCTTCAATGAAGCAATCACCGTACCACCAAACGAGAGGTTGGAGGTCCACGTCGGCGAAGGCATCGTCCAGCGCGGCAGCCATGAGTTTGTCGCCCAGGTAGACGGCATCCCAGTCATCGACGGTCTCAATATCACCTTGTCTTCGGCCCTAGTGCATGAAGGCGATGTCAACCTCAGCACCGGCAACATCATCTTTGACGGCCCCATCGAGATTAACGGCAACGTCGAGACCGGTGCCACCATTCAAACCTCTGGCAACCTGACGGTCCACGGCACCATCACCGGGGCCCATATCCACATCAAAGGTGACCTAAAAGTCGATGCCGGTATCACGACCGGGAGCACCGGCAGCATCGAGGTACGCGGTTCGATTACGGCACAATTCATCGAGCAAGCCACGATCATCTGCCGCGGCAATATCAACGTGCAAAAAGCCATCATGAACAGCCACATCTTCTGCTCAGGAAGCGTCAACATCGGCCCCACCGGGGTTATCTCGGGTGGCAAATTGTTCTCCCTGGGGTCCCTAGTCACCGGCTCCCTAGGTACCGCCCGTGGCAGCATCACCAGCGCCAGTGTCGGCGTCGACTGGAAGGTCGCGCGCTCAATTGACATCAAGCAACGGCGACTTGAAAAGCTTAAAAAGCGCCTCGCCGATGATCGTCTTGCCCTGCGCGACCTGACGCAAAAAAAGCCCGCACAGATGACCCCCAAGCACCGCGAACAAAAAGACGAGCTGCAAGCACGCCTGCCGCGGCTGCGAACCATGACCGAGACCTTGGAGCAGTTTATCTCTAGCGCCGCGGCCACCGTAACCTACAATGCGACCTCGCGGATCATTGTCAAAGAAGTGTTGTTTGCCAATGTCCACATCACCGTCGGTGGGCAAATCGTGCCAATCGTCAATGACGTCCGCGAAGTGGCCATCAGTGCTAAGCGCATTCGCGGCAGCTATGTCTCGCCACTGGATGACGAGCCAAAGTGAGAGCTCGCGTCCCGGACCAACTGCCCGCATGCCGCGGCGATATCCTGCCCTTTGCTGTAGCGAACCATGACCCTCAGGCCATGACCGCAAAGCAAATCCCTAAAGGCCTTGATGGCCTCGGGTGATGGCGCACTAAGGCGCGAGGGACCGACGACATTGAGCGGAATCAAATTGATCTTTGCATTCAGTCCCTGGCTCAGGCGAGCTAACTGCTCGGCGTCTTCTAGGCGGTCATTCACGCCACGAATCAACGTGTACTGCAGCAAAACCGGAGGACCATCCGAACCAAGGATGGAGCGCAGCCGAGCGACCACCTCGGCCAAAGGCCAGCGCTTGTTGATCGGCATGATGCGCGAGCGCTGGGCGTCGTCCGTGCTGTGCACGGAAAGCGCTAAACGGGCTTTGGGTAATGCCGCATAGAGGCGCTCGATGCCGTCAAGATGGCCGGCGGTAGAGACCGAGATGTGGGACAATCCCAGAGCAAGGCCGAAGGGATCAGACAAGATGCGCAGGGCGGCAATGACGGCATCGACATTATCTAGTGGTTCGCCCATCCCCATAAACACGATGTTACTGATGCGAGTATTTGCCGGCAGGCGGACCTGCTGCAGCCATTCAGGATGAGCCGCGATCCAGCGCTCGGCAAGCAGCACCTGACCGACGATCTCGTCCGTGCTTAGCTGGCGAATCAAACCCATGCGACCGGTATGGCAGAACACACAGCCCTGGGCACAGCCGACTTGGGAGGAGAGGCACAGAGTCAAGCGCTTGGTCTCAGGCATCAACACCGCTTCGACCTCGCGCCCGCCAGCCAATCCAACAAGAAACTTAAGGCTGTGGTCATAGCCAGAGCGCTGCTCGGCAACCAAGCGTAAGGGGGCACTGGATAAAGACAAAGGCAGGAGCGCAGCGCAGGCCCGCGGCAGTGAGGGTGCCGACCAAGGTACTGGGCTTAGCGCTTTATAGGCATTGCGAAACAGAGTCTTGGCATGCACCGGGCTAAAGCCATGAAGCGTGCACCAGGCCTCCAAGGCCTCCCGGGTCAGGCCGTAAAAGCTATCCATCTGGGCCGTCAGGGGCGCTAAAGCCGCCGGCGAGCCTGGCGAGGTCAAGGTGATGTTGGAAGGGCTCGCCAAAGGATGATTTTATCCGTTATAAAAAGGGGGAAGTTGGAAACCATAGTCTCAGGAGAGGGTCTGCGGAATGCGCCCTGCGCACGCGACGTGAGTAACATATGACCGATCGATTTAGAATTGAAAACCTCGGCGAGGCCGCTTATCCATCGCCGATCGATCGCGCCGAAAATTTCGGATTCACTAGTGATGACCACAGGATAGCCTTCAATCCCTACCTCGGCAACGGCGGCGGTGGGCATGGAGTTGGCGAAGGCTTTGAAATCGCCGGACCCAGGGCAAAGGTTTACTTTAATCCGCCCAAGACCCGGGCTGCCATCGTCACCTGCGGTGGGCTGTGCCCTGGTATCAATGCCGTGATCCGCGGGATCGTCCTGCAGCTCTGGTACCGCTACAACTGCCGCGACGTGCTAGGCATCCGGTATGGCTTTGGTGGCCTTTCGGATGAGGGCGAGACACCGATCCAACTTGAGCCCGATAGCGTCAGCGATGTGCACATGCAAGGCGGCACGATGCTTGGCTCCTCGCGTGGAACACCGCCGCCACAAGAGATCGTCGACTTTTTAGTCAGCCAAAAGATCGATATGCTTTTTTCGATCGGTGGTGACGGCACGATGCGCGGAGCTACAGCGATCTGGGCCGAGGTCAAAAGGCGAAAGCTGCCGATCAGCTTGGTCAGCGTACCAAAGACTATCGACAATGATATTCCCTTTGTCCGCCGCGCCTTTGGCTTTGAAACGGCGGTGACAGTGGCCACCCAGTCGGTGCACTCGGCTCACGTCGAGGCGACAGGAGCACCCTACGGCGTCGGACTCGTCAAACTTATGGGTCGAAACGCCGGGTACATCGCGGCGACCACTTGCCTGGCCGCTGGGCAAGCGAATATCTGCCTCATCCCCGAAGTGCCGTTTGGTTTGGACGGACCGACCGGACTGCTGCAATTGATCGAGGACCGGGTCCTCCTGCGGCGGCATGCGGTGATTGTCGTGGCGGAAGGAGCGGGCCAGTCAGTGTTTGACCCAGCTCGACTCGGCGTCGATGCTTCCGGCAACGCCAAACTGGGTGATATTGGTTCGTATCTGCAAGAGCGGATCAATCAGCACTTTCACCAGAAAAACCTGAATGTCTCGTTAAAATATATCGACCCGAGCTATCTGATCCGCTCGGCCCCAGCGAATCCAACCGACCTGCTGCATTGCACTCGCTTGGCGCAAAACGCCGTGCATGCCGCCATGGCTGGCAAGTCAGGCCTACTCATCGGTTATTGGCATGGCCTAATGACCCATGTCCCGACGCAAGCGCTGGCCAACGTCAAGCAAGCGATCAATCCGCACGGCGAGACTTGGTTTAACGTGCTAGAAACCACCGGACAACCCGTGGCCATTGGGATTTAAAAGCGGCGCTACCGCAGCGAGTCCTCAGAATTTAACCGTCGCATCGAGGGTCAAGGCCGTCAGGCTTAGCTTCGCTTCGTAGTTGTACGAACCAACCGCACCGGTAGGTTCTTGCAAGACCCCTGAACGCGTCACCGAGCTCGGCGGATTGTAGACTAAGGCGGTATTGACGGTGACGCTGTCCGACAGTGCGTGCGACGACCCAAGAGTAAAGGACTGCTCGCTGGTTGCTGGCAGCACCAGGGTGTTCAAGATGGCCACATTGAGTTTACTCAGGAGGTGCCCTTGAATGCGCACCGGCTCGAGACCATTGTCGCCACTCAGGCTTTTTGGCATCGGCATCTTCGCGTAGTTATAACCAGCCTTCCAGGTGTGCGCTCCCCTCGTGTAAGCGCTGCCAACGGCGTAGATGTTTTGATCGCGCCAACCCAGGTCTTTGTAGAAGGCATCGCTGGCCCACAGCAGGCGCTTAAAGTCGGCCAGCACGGTCCACTCAGTGGTTAAGCGCAGCTGGGTGCCAATGCCGATTTCCTTCGGGTCAGACACCTTGAGATCGCTATGATTGACCTCGGTATTCGGCGAATAATCGGCATTGTAGGTGTCAGCATCGAGAAAACCCTTGAGCTTTGTCGTCTTCGGCAGCATGTAGCTGAGCCCTACCGTCAGCATGGGAGTGACGCTGTAGAGAGCGCCGATGGCGGCGCTACCAGCCTTGCCGCTTGAGCTCCACTCGGTACGGGCAAATTGGGCTTTCGAATACAGCAAGCTGGACTTACTGGCGAAACTTTGTCCGATCAACGTCGCGCCCATGCTGACCTCAGGACAAAGCTGATACGATGCTCCCAGCATGAGGTTGATCTGCGAGGTGGTACGCTTGACGCCGGAGACGCCGCGGTGATCGCCGTAGTCCAACTGACTGCCAAAGGCGCTGGCGCCAAGGGCTAACGCCAGGTCCTCGGTGACTCGGTAGGCGACGCCGATCGCCGTTGGCGCCACGAGCCGTGTGGCGCTGGAACGGTAGCGGCCGGTGTCATCACCCTGCAGCACTGGGTTGGTGACCTTTTGTTGGGCCTGCGCATCGACGCTAAAAAAACCAAGCGACAGCTCGGCCTGGCCGCTTGCCTTAGGCAGTTGGCTCAGCGTGGCGGGATTCTTATATTCACCGTCGACCACACCGGTGAAGGCGGCGATACCGGTGCCTCCGAGCGCACGCGAGGCCGCCGATGAACCAATCGGCAACGAGCCGTTCTCGGCCAGGGCCAGGTCGGCAACAAAGCAGCCGATAAACGCCGACAGATAGAGACAACGCATGCCAACCTCGACCAGTTTAAAGGTGAATGACCCACTGTTTATACGATGACAGCATTGTCGGTCCGCGGCAAAATAAAAGCTGCGGCCAAATACTAGACAAAAGTAGTACGTGGCTCCCGCCACTTCATGCGACTACCCTAAACCGAAAAACGCTGCGACAATATTCATCTGGGTCAGACTTTCGGTCTGTCTAGCATACATGGATTTAGCCAGGAGGTGACCAGATGCGGCAGTGGTTTTTGATGGGAGGCGCTTTTGCAGCAGCAATACTCACAGGCTGCGGTCGCAGCAACCACGGTCAAAGCAGCGCTCCAAGCTTTAGTCGCCTCGTCTCTTTTGGTGACAGCCTAAGCGACGTCGGCACCTACCGGCTGGGCGACGTCAAGGCGGCGGGGGGTGGTAAATATACGATCAATTCAGCATCCGGTCCGACGCCACAGATTTGGACCGAACTTCTCGGCATCGAGTTTGGACTGCCTGCGGTTTGCCCAGCGCAGACCGGACTGGATGGCACCGGCAACAATCAGCTGATGCCACCCACAAATAACGACAGCTGCTTCAGCTATGCCCAGGGCGGCTCCAGGGTGACCAACCCCATCGGCATCGGCAATAAGAATAGCCCCGCCACGACTGCCGGGGTTGCCGCCATTGGCCCTCTGACCGTGCCCGTGGCAACGCAGATTCAAAATCATCTGACGAAAGTGGGGGGGAGCTTTACCGGCACCGAGGTGGTGTTTGTCTGGGCCGGTGGCAACGACTTCTTTACCTGGTTTGGCGCCGTCGGCGAGGCGGCTAAAACCGCCGCCGCACAAGCTGTAGCCAAGGGCGGCGACGCCGCTGCTGCCGCTGCCGCAGGAGCGGCAGCAGCAGCAGCAGAACTGCCGACGGCCGTGGCCGAGATCAGCAAGGCTGGGAGCGAATTAGCCGGCTATGTGCAAGATCAGATCGTTGCCAAGGGAGCACGCTACGTCGTCGTTCTCGGCGTCCCCGACGTCAATTCGTCGCCCTTTGGCACGACTTACCAGGACAGCAAAGACGTGATTGCGGTACTGGTCAACGCGTTTAATACCAAGCTGCAAGCAGGCCTCACCAGCCCGAACGTGCTCTACCTGGACCTGGTGCAAACGACGGCCAAGGAAATTAGCCATCCCACCGACTACGGCATCTTAGACGCCAGCAAAACGGCCTGCGGCAGCACTAGCGGCCTACTGTGCACGGAGGCCACAACGACGCCCATAGCCCCAGACTCCAGTCACTTCTTTTACGCCGATAGCGTCCATCCAACGCCCTACGGCCATGCCTTGGTCGCCAACTTCGTGCATCAGCAAATGTACGCGCGAGGCTGGGCCCAAAACTGGCTCATGCTCTTTCCGGCGAGGTTCCAAGACGGTACCTATCTGCCATTTTAGCTCACCTTGCCGTGGCGCTTGCCGGCAGCAGCTTCCTCGACCGTGTAAGTGTGACCCTCGCCATAGCCGTGACGCGACTCTAAAGCCTCGGCCATGGCGTTGAGCTTGTCGCACAGCGCATGGAGCTCATCTTTCTCGCGAATCTTGCATCGGACATGATAATCGCCAGCTAGCACCTGATCGACGAAGCGCTCGATACTGACCAAGGGTCCGTAATACCGATGGGTCAGGCGAAACACGACGGTGAACATGACGGCGATAAAGACGGCAAACATCAGGCCGATGCGGATCGCATTGATCAAAAACACTTCGTTGGTGACCAGCTCCCACTGCAGGTTGGGGTCGACGACATGAAAGATATTCATCACGTGTTTGTACTGGTCGATAAAGGCGGTCATGAACATCAAGGCACAGACGGCGACAAAGGCCACAGAGATGCCGATCACATAAAGACCAAATCGAATCTGTTTGAACGGTTCGATCACCGTCGAGCGCAGGCTGCGACGGGCTCGTTCCATACTGGTGATCGGCTCTTCACTCACGGCCTTGTTCCTTTCGCGCCAGACCATTCCATGACCTAGAGTAATCATCGGCGCCCCTGAGTGGAACTTGAGCCCTGGGGGCCACGGGGGCCCTGGGGGCGACCGGGGGACGATCGCCCGAGAGACCGCAACCGACCGATACATATGGCGAAAGAATGTGCTTGCACTTTTTTAACGGGCTGGTTAACTTCGCGGACCTTGAATCACATGATACGGAGTTTACTCTTGCACGGTTCCAGACACAGAAGAAAACATCCGAAGGGTCGTCGTAAAGTTGGTCGTAAAAAGCGCCGCATGATGCGCAAACGCCGCCAGCTTCGCACCGTATAGTCGGCAGCATCACATCTTAGTCGCACCCAAGGCCGGGTTGTAATTTTTCAAAAAATTGCTTGGCCAAGGTGCTTCTAAACAATGATTTTCCATCTAATCCAGCCATCCGCTGGAGAGGTCAGCCTTTTTTAGGCGCGGGCATGCAATTTTTGCATGCTGTGCGTCGACTCGCCATGGTACTCTTACGAAACGCCCGCACAAGTTTCTCGGACGTCTCAACCATGGAATGGGGAAGGCCTCAATGATGCTCGACTTTATCTGTGAACTCGAACGAGTCATGGCAAAGTGGCCAGAAAACGACAGCTGGACGTTGGCCCAAATCGCGGATCAGACCGGCAGCGGCGTTCCCCAGGTGGTTGACATCCTCTCGGACACGCTAGAGCGCGAGCTTGAAGTGCACGAGACCCTGACCCAAGCTGAAGCGATCAAGGTCCTGACGACGCTAAAAGAGCGGATGTCGGGCGAACTGGCGGCACGGCAGCGGCGACTGGACCAGCGGCGTGACAAGGCCGTTCAGGCCTTCGACCTGACCATGGAAAAGGTGCGCGTCCTCCAGACCAGCAAAAACTGGCGTAATGCTTACAAAACCCTGAGTTATTATGTAGGCTGCCATGAAAAGGATCTACCCAAGGATTTGATGCTCACCCTGTGCGGCGAGTGTTTACGCCTAGGCATTAAGAGCGAAGCAAATCTTCAAGAGCTAAGCCAGTGGCTGCGCAAAGGCGTGGCGGCCTGTATCAGCCTGCAGTCGCAGGATGCGACGGAGGACGCACTCGATTTCCTCGATGCCTACGGCGACTATTTCATGACCAGCAGCAGCGAACCCGGCAAAAGGTTAATCGTCCATGTCCTTGAGTCCGTCAAATCACACGCCACCATCCACGACCTCCTGCCCCGCTATGAGGCCTTGGTCAAAGAACTACAAATCATCTAGTCGTCTACCTGGGGGTATGACTTATGGCTAAGAAGCAGCAACGGGCGGCTTCGCGCCGGTCATCCTCGACGGTCAAAAAGCCCAGCGTCAAGCCCGGCAGCAAGTGGGCCCTGCCGAAGCCATTGGCGACGCGGCAGACTTACCTACGCTGCCCAACAAGCTTGTTTAAATTCAAGGATACGACGCACCTCGGTAAGTCACACGATATCATCTCCCAGGACCGCGCCGTTGGCGCGATCAATATGGGTCTGGGCATCCGCAAGCCGGGCTACAATATCTATGTGGCGGGTATTCAGGGCACCGGCAAAACCAGTGTCATTCGCTCGTTTTTAGAAAAGTGGTCGAGCGACTCGCCAAAGCCCTCGGACTGGATTTATGTCTATGACTTCGAGGATACCGAAGCGCCCAAGGCCATCAGTATGCCCGCCGGCGAGGGGCGCAAGTTTAAAAAGCGCATGGACGCGCTGGTCAAACAACTGCGCGAGCTGGTCCCTAATGCCCTGCAGAGTGAAGACTATGAAAATGCGGTCAATGCCTATGTCTCCGCATCAAACGAACGCAAGGCCAAGCTCTACGCTGATTTGGAGCGCCTGGCCAAGTCGATGGACTTCATTATCAAGTCGACGCGTATGGGCATCGAGACGATTCCCGTGGTTGATGGTCGCTCCTTAACCGAAAAGGAGTATGGCAAGCTTGGCGACACCGACCGCGAAGTCATCGAGGATAAGCGCTCCCAACTGGAACCTGAGGTGCTCGACTTTGCCCGGAAGGTCCGCGCCATCGAACAAGAGACCAGCGGCTTTGTCGAGTCCCTGCGCAGCGACCTCGGCCTCCAGCTTGTCGCGCGCGAGCTCGACCCGATCTGCGAAGAGTACAAAGACTACGCCCTGATCGCGGCGCATCTGCAGGCGGTCAAAGCCCACATCCTCGAAAATCTGCTCGACTTCGTCGATAGCGAGGAGGGTGAAGGTGAAGGCTCCCACCACAGCATGCCCGAGGAGCGCGATCCCCACGTCAAGTACAAGGTCAATGTGTTCGTTGATAACACCAACGTGCAAGGCGCGCCGGTCATCATCGAGTCCAATCCGACCTACTATAATCTGTTTGGGCGCATCGAAAAGAATGTCGAACACGGCATGTACTTGACCGACTTTACGATGATCAAGGCAGGAGCCATCCACCGCGCCAACGGCGGCTACCTGGTGCTCAATGCCATGGATATCTTTAAGACCCAGAGCATCTGGGACACCCTGAAGCGGGCCCTAAAGAACCGCCTTGGCTTCATCGAGGACATGGGCGAGCAGTATTCTCTGCTGCCGACCTCGGGCCTGCGGCCGGTGCCGATCCCGCTCGACGTGAAGGTGATTTTGATCGGCAATGACGAGATCTACCATATCCTCCACGACGGCGATGAAGACTTCCACAAGATCTTCAAAATCAAAGCCGACTTCGACCATCGCATGCCAAGGGACGCGGAGACGGTCAACGCCTATGCTGGCTTTATCGCGACACGCACCCAGGTCGAGCATCTGCTGCCGTTTAACGCTGAAGGCATTGCCGCGGTCGTGGAGTTTGGCTCAAGGCTAGTCGAAGACCAACGCTACCTCTCGACGCAATTTGCCGAGATTAAAGATCTGAGCATCGAGAGTGACTACGTGGCGCGCGGCGAAGGCGCCAAAGAAGTGACGCGTGGTCACGTCGAAAAGGCGCTCAACTTAAAGTTTCACCGGGTCAACCTGGTCGAGCAGCAACTCCTAGACATGGTGCGCCATGAGGACGTCCTGCTGTCGGTCGACGGCGAGCGCATCGGCCAGGTCAACGGCCTCGCTGTGTACGACCTGGGCGACTATTCGTTTGGCAAGATCGGTCGCATTACCTGCAGCATCTCCAGCGCCGATAAGGGCGTCTTGAATATCGAGCGCGCGAGTAAACTGTCGGGCAAAATCCACGACAAGGGCATCCACATCCTAAGCGGCTTTCTCAACGCACTGCTGGCCAAAGAGCACGATCTCGGCCTAGCGGCGAGCGTTTGCTTTGAGCAGTCCTATGGACTCATCGACGGCGATAGCGCGACGGTCGCCGAACTCGTGGCCATACTCAGCGCTCTAAGCAACACGCCGGTGCGCCAAAGCGTGGCGATGACCGGTAGCCTCAACCAGTTCGGCGACGTCCAGCCCATCGGCGGGGTCAACGAGAAGATCGAGGGATACTTTAAGACCTGCCGGCTGATCGGTAAATCTGGCCGCAACGACGTCCTGATTCCGGTGCAAAACGTGCCGAACCTTATGCTGCACGGCGACGTTCGCGCTGCGATCGACAGCGGCAAGTTTCGCATCTTTCCGATCACCAGTATCAACGATGCCTTCGAGTTGGCGACCGGTGTGCCCCTTGGATTCACCGGCATGCAGCAAGACACCTACCCGGCCAAATCGGCACTGGAGGCGATCCACAAACGGCTAGAGGACCTCCGCGAGCGGCGGCAGGCTGAACGGACCAAAGCCAAAGCATCAAGCAAGGCTAAGGCGACCTGATGGGTGTGAGCCCGATTGCCGCCCTCCAGGCGCGCGCTAAATTAAAGGAGGCGATTCGCGCCTTCTTTGGCGCCCGAGGCTATCTAGAGGTCGATACTCCCTTGGCCGTGGTGTGTCCCGGCACCGAGGTTCACCTTCGCTATTTTCCAACCGAATGGCTGGACTACCAGGGACGGACGCAGCGGCTCTATCTACGCTCGAGCCCTGAGTTGCATATGAAGCAAACCTTGGCGCTTGGGGCCGAACGGATTTTTCAGCTGGCACCGTGCTTCCGCAGTGGCGGCGAATACTCGCAGTGGCACCATCCAGAATTTACCATGCTCGAATGGTATGAGTGCGGCTTGTCGTTTAGTGGACTCATCGACCAGACCGAGGAATTGCTGCGCTTTAGTCACAAATATATGGGTAGTAACTTAATCCTGCCAAAACAGTTCGCTAGAATCTCAGTGGCCGAGGCGTTTAAGCGTTGGGTTGGTCTGGACCTGATCGATGGTGATCAGGAATTGGCGAGCAAAGGTACAGCGGCTGGAGCTGTTTCGCTGCGTGAAGACGATGATTTTGAGACGGCTTTTTTTAAGCTGCTGATCGAACGGGTCGAACCCGGCATGGCCGCACTTGGCGGCGCGGTATTGATGGATTATCCGGCCTCACAAGCGGCATTAGCGCAGGTCGTTGGTGGAGTTGCGAAGCGCTTCGAGTTTTACCTTGGGCGGGTGGAGCTATGTAACGGCTTCGATGAACTACTCGGCGCCGAGGCAAACCAGAGGCGCCTGAGCGAAAGCAACCGTCGCCGCACCGAGTACGGCTACGAAGTTCCCGGAACTGATGCTGGGTTTGCAGCAGCGCTAAACAAAGGGATCAAGGCGTGCTCGGGCAATGCACTTGGCTTCGACCGCTGGCTGGCTTTGCTGCTCGGACTCGACCATATTGCGTCGGTTATTCCGTTTCGCGACTCCGCTTGCTACGCCAATGCGAAAGATCCCGGCTAGGGTGAGCATCTTAGTCACCGAATAATAGGACGAATGATAGGACGAATCATTGGGTCAATGCCTGGTACCAGGCCGTTGGTTTAAGCTCCGGCAATTGGTGCTGCATTCACTGCTCTTAAAATAATCGCCAAGTTGGCCTTGGCCAATATTCCGCAAAATGCCCTCCATCGCGCTAAGGTCCACGTCTATCTCTTCCGATCTCCATGACCAGGGCTTGTAGTGCAGCCCTGTGGAGCTCGACTATGGTTTTATCACGCCCGCCTAGGCACCAGCGAAAGGCCGAGATTTGCTCGCTGATTCTGTACATTCTGTCAATGAGCAGCTGTGGCAAAGTTGGCGGGAGCTCGGCCGGCCTACTCACAGATCATTTGGTCTGCAATGCTTCGGTCGCCGAAGTCGCCAAAGAGGTCGCTGACTTTGACGCCCAACAAAGCAGCAACGAAACCACCGTCCCCCTAGCAACGACCGATGGCCTGCAGACTACAGTCAGGCAGCTCATTGCGACACCAACCGACGGCAATATCTGGGGTGCCGCGCTAAAGCTCACGTCGTTAGGAGCCAGCGCCTCCGATGTAAAAGTCGAACTCATAGCACAGAATCACTCCGGCACGGGCACGACCGACTTACCGATTGCACTCAGCGGTGCCGTTGCGACTAAGTCCATCAAAGGCGAGCAAATCACCCAAGGCGCCACCTGGCTGCTGGTCGACTTCGGCAGCATCATTCCCGTACAGGCGATTACCAACTATTACCTCAATGTAACGGCTGAGGCGGGCAGCAACGGCAGCGACAAAGTCCTCTGGTACACTGTTCCAGGCTCCGATCTCGACGCTTATACCATCGACGCCTCGACGTTGATCGCTTCTTGGCGCAGTCTCGGCCGCGCCGGTGTATCGAAGGTGCAACTATGTCGTTAAAGCAAGTCACCACCGCCATACTATTTGCGACGTTGATGCTGCACCCGACACCGGTCCTCGCCACCATCTTTATCGCCGATGTCAGCGCCGGCTTTGTCACTGGAGCCGATAGCAAAATCAAAGCAGATCCCAAAGTCTACCGTTTGAGCGGCCCTACTTCTAGCATTTCACTCATGGTTCCAACCGGCAAGCCAAGCCAATACGTTGGTGCCTTTGGCTCGGCCGATACCCTAGAAAATAACTATCATAGCAACGCATCAAAAGAAGTCATGACGACTAAGATCTACGGCTTGACCTATGGCTTCGCCACATCAGATGGTATGCTATCGCTGTCGATTGGCCTCGGCTACGCGAAAACCCTTATCACTCAGTCGGCTCCAGTCAAACGGGTCGACAGCTTCCCCGGATGGGTTGGTCGCCTGAACGGCAAGGTTGGCCTTCTAGGAACTCCCGAGGCCCACCTATTTGTTGGCTTCGACGCCACCTACCGGATGTATGCGAACGGCCAAGAAGTCGGCAACCCTTCGACAAAGCTCAAATCCTTCACGCAGACCTGTTTGCCACTCATGATTGGCTTCGGTAGCAGCTTATGATCAAGACCTAGAGGTGCTTATGAGTTACGATATTAGATCGACTGGCGCGCGTCCCATGCGCCGACTCACCTGGATGATGGCGCCGTGGATCTCCCTGGCACTTGCCCTCCAAGGATGTGGTAGCAGTAGCAGCACGAGCGGTGCTGGAAGCGACGGCACGAGTCCAACTGGCGGCGTCACGGTGCTCAGCGGAAGTGGGCTTGGCAGCGGGTCGCAGCAATATTCCTTGTGTTCTACCACGCTCAGTAAACAGGACTTTCTCAAGGGACTAGACGGCAATTTAGTATTCACCGCAAGTGCTATTAGCCATGGCCGGAGCTCAGCGCAGCAAATAGGCGGGCTGATCGCAATGCTTGTCGGCAATGGTATCGATCCAGCTAAGCTCAAAGACTATGATTTGAGTTTTGCCAGTGGCGACTACACCTATAAGGCAGGGGATGAAGGCTACACCTTTAGTCTTTATTACGCCGCCGACTTAGGCAGCGCCAAAGCCGGCGATAAAATCCCCTACAACGTCTTTGACTATAAGTCTTATCTCACTGGCATAAGCTTTAGCATCTTGTCGACTCCGAATTTTTCTTACTCGCACGGTCCATTGTATGACCTCATCGACGGCAGCGCATCGGTCTCCGGTACAAGCCTCGCAGCAATACAGGCTAAATTCAAACTAAAGACAGACCTGATCAACTTTGTCCTAACGAGCCAAAAAGCCTATCTGGGTCAAGCCCCCAGAGACCATGACACGTTACTCTGGAAGATGGCGACAACCGCCGCCAGCCTGACGACTATCCAAAGCCAGTTTGCTGCGGGCGGCTTCGGCTTGCTGTTTGATGGGACCACCTACACCAGCCTCTACTATGGCATCGTCCAAACCTATGGTTCGTCGCCAGCGCTGATCAAGAAGGATGATACAGGCTACTATTGGTCACTTACTTACGAGGCCAGTGTCGTCAAAGGCGACCTGACCATGTATCAATCTGGCGTCGCATCCGAGCGCAGTAGCAACTACACCAAGTATTATTGCGACAACGCCAGGACCAATCTGATTGGCACAGCGACCCATTCTACAGATCTACAAAGCGGCGTGTTTGCCTTTGCCGATGGATCGAAAGTCAGCTACGGACTCAGCGACTTTTGATGCTCGGCTGCATTTTATGCGTCACTAAGCGCGGTCAGAGGCCGACGCAATCGACAGCCGCAGACGGCGCCGAAAATGGCGGCGATGCATGCCAATCATGGCGAAGCCAACCGCGACAATGCCGGTGATTACCGAACGGACCAGGCCAAGAGGACGCTAACTTTCCCTCCAGCCCATCCTGACATCCCCATTGGCCACGGTAAGCGGCCCAAGATACCAGCGGCGCTGACTCCTCACCCAAATTGACAAGTTCAACCCCGTCGCGAACCGCAACGCCGGTATGATCACCCCAGTGTTCAGCAAAGATGCCGAGCCAGGGTAAAAGTTTCAGGCCATCGCCATGGTGGGTGTCGTTAGCCCCAGGCCCAGTTTCACTGCAGCCAATCCCTAAAATCTTTGTCACCCCTGGATAGCCGTAGGTCGCATGCCCACCTGCGGCGGGATAGATGACCACGTGATGGCGAGGACCATCAAAGTCCCAAAAGCGAAGTCCAGCGACTCCCTTGCCGGCATTGCCACATTGCAAGGCGCCGCCAGATTCGCTAGCTGGGTCTATCGCTTCAACATCCTGACCGAGCATCGTCAACTGTAAATGATCGGTCGTTGGGTGGCGATCAAAATAGGCGCCAATGACCGCGCCGCGTGGATCTTGCGTGTCGACAAAAACACCGCCGCCTTCCCAGTCACCTTCATGATTGTCGAGAGGCCTTTGATTGTAAGGATAGAACATTTCGGTGGCGACCAGTACATAGCGTGGAGGTTGGACGTGATCTTGCGCTTTAGACAACGGGCCCTGGTTTACCGGATGAACGATCATATAGGCATGAACACCGCCTGGTAGATTGATCGACTTGTCGGACGTTGCCAACTTTTCATCGGCGCCAAGCGGCCCGCCATATTTCGGCGGATTATACGCCTTTTTTTGGCACAGCCAGAAATTCGGCCCCTGGTCCTGCTTAGGGCTATTCGCCAGGCGCTCACCGCCGCTAACCGTGACCTTTTCTACGTCAAGACCATTCAGCTGAGGCGATTCGTTGACGATTGCATAACCGGTCTTAGCTGCTGAGCCTAGGGCGCTGATTCCACCAGGACTATAAAGAAGCAGGGACTGCTGGACAAATTGCTGGACGTTGCCAGGCCAACAATTTTCTGCAGCGCCCTGAGCGTTGAAGGCCACAGCAAAGACGTAGCTGCGAGCCAGCGCAGCTTCAAACTGGTCGTCTAGTCCATCCTGGTCCTGATCACACGGCGCCTTATCACCAGCCACATCGACAAAGCATTGCCAGGGGCTCTTGCTCGCCTGGTCGATACACTCTGAAGCCTTGATCACCAGGGTTGGATCGATGCATGACGAGGTCGCTGGAACCGCTTCCTTGCTGGAGGCCTCGGCAAGACTTGCCCTGTACTGGGTCGCACGACAGCCGCACAGCAGTACCAGGGACGGGACCAACACTTTCATCAATCTTCCCATTAAGTTGTGCCTCAAAATGATAGCTGGGCAGCAGGCGTACAGCAACGCATGTGGAGCCGCTGCAGCTGGAGCCCAGGGTTAAATCAATCAACGCTTATTAGTTTATCAGAAGGGAGGCAAGAAGCGGCAGCAAGGAGCAATCTTTCGCAAAGGAAAGTCCGAGTCAACATAGGCGCCGACGATTGCGATTAGGTCATTTTGCGGAGACGGTAAGATCTGCGCATGACTTTGATAGGTCGCTTCCCTGGGTCAAGGCCTCTCGCTACAAGATCCCTTACACCAGGGAGGATGTCATGCGATGGGCGATGGACTTAGTACATTCGGTTATCTACTGTGCGGGCTTGCGGCGCTCGGACATGAGGCCAAGGCCTTACGGCCACTTGACGAGGTTGCGACAACGCTTCGCAACAGTTGGCAGCAGGAGTATCTACTGCGCCAGTGCGGCGCCAAAGCTGCAGCGGCCGCCAACCTCGCTGCGAGTGGACGCTTCCTCAGCAACCAAAAGCCGCAGCTACATCGACTGGTGGACCAAGTCGGAGGCGAGCTGGCAGCCGCTCTTTGGGCGGGAGCATCGAGCCAGGCCAACAGGGGCGGCATCTGTCAACAAGCAGGTCCTTGGCCTCTGCACGGCGAGCTACACAGGCAACATCACAAAGGACAAAGTGACACTTGGCCGAATTGGATCTTGCGCCTTAAGCCTGCGTCGTAAACCGTACGGACCGAATAGTCAGCACGGCGAGGTCAGCTGGCTGCTGCTATGTTGCGCTAGCTTAGTCATGGGTGTCGGCGTCCTCACGATGTGGGGATGGATCTGCAAGTCAACGCAGAGACACCTGAGCTTGTTTGACGATGAGCCCTACTCGCCGCTCTATTGCGGTGGCTCTCTAAGCGATGCGCTACGCGCCGCCAAGCCACCAGGCCAAAGTGTCCGGGCCTTTGCCACAGATCTGCCTTGCCTCCTAAGGCGAAGCGACTACGCCGCTCCCGGTTCTGACCTAAACTTAGCACCGGAGATTCTTTGCCTTCTGGCTAGACGCCTTGGCCTCGCCAAGGCTGATCTCCTCGGCATGGGGGTGCAGCCTTGCGGATAAATCTCCAGCTAGCCGGCTGGCCACCGATTGCTTCCCATATCACCAGCCTGCTGTTTGGCGTCAGCCTAGCGCACCTGTCCTGGCGCGACGGTCCCATGCCGCTTCAGCTACCACCGCGCGCCGTGATTCTTAGCCTGTCCCCAGCGCTCATGAAGGCGACTGGCGCTGGCGGCCTGCAGCGCGGCATGCGCGTCCACCTCCTCCACAGCCCCGGCGGGCTCCCGACCTGCCGCCTATCCAACGAGCCCTTTGCGATGCTTGAGACCGCCCCCGCTCCGATCGTCAGTGCAGGTATGAACGCCCTAGCAGAAGTCAGCGCTAGCGTGCAGGCGGCCCTTGACGGCGAACTAACCCTGCGCGCCGCAGCCAGCGCCCTGTCCTTGCCCAGATGCGCGGCAAAGCCAAAGGTAACTTATGGCGGTGCCTAATTCCCGCTCCACGTTCACCCCCACCATGACCTGGGTCTGGATCCGGATATTGTTAGTGGCCTTGCCTATCACCGCCCTTTCGGGCCGCGACCTTTGGGCTGCTGTCGCAAGCAACACCACACCTCTTCCAGAACAAGCTGAAGCTCGGCACTTGACCATGACGATTGGCAGCACCCAAGAGGTCAGCTACCCCCTCGGCACCGACTTAGCGATTTCCCGCCGCGGTATCATCGATGTGTTTCATCTCGGCGACGGCCGCTGGCAGATCACGGCGCTGCGTCCAGGTTTTGTCGTGGTCGACGCCCGCGATGGTGGTACTGGTGCCGCACGAATGCCGCGCTTGTTTATCGATGCGCGCCGTAGCGAGGACGAGTTGCGGCAAGGTCCAAAGGAGAGCGAGGAAGAGACTCGCCCGATCCCAAAGTGGATCTGCCAAGACACTGAGGCGGTGACGTGCAGTCAGGATTCAGGCTTGGTCACCGGCACAGTCGCCTCGCCCATCTGGTTTCATCAAGCCCGCGCCTCGTGTCAGGCAAGTCCCCGCTGCACCTTTGCCGCTGTCCTCACGGCGGCCGCACAAGCGGAGTGGACTGCCGCGCTGCGTCTCGCACTTGGCTCTGACTATAGCGTCACCCCCACTGCTCGCGGCAGCGTCCTTGCGATCATTGAGGCCTACTGTGGTAAGGCTGGGCGAGAGGCCCGCTTGCCCATGGTTGAGGCCCTGACCAGTCGCGCTCTCAGCTCAGGCCTAGCCTGGTTTAAATGCCGCGAAGATCGCGGACTGCCACACTACCGGATGCACGCGCAGGTGTTCCTGGTGGAGGCAGCCGCTGCTGCAGAGCTTGGCTTTGCCAACACCGCCACCGTGCAGGCTGGACTGTTCGACGGCGGCCAAAACCATATCCAGCTATTAGCTAGGCTCAAAGCCCTAGAGCAGGAACGAAAAGCTGAGATTGTCGGTGAACCAATGCTGCGTCTTACGGCGAATCAACCGGCAGAGCTTGCCAGCGGCGGCGAGTTCCAAGTGACGCAGCGCACCCTGCACCGTGGTGAGGACGACGATGCTACCCAACGCGTAGCATGGAAGCAGCACGGTCTGACACTGAAGCTCGTCGCCACGCCACTGAGTGACCTAAGGGTGCGGCTTGGCTTCGA
Organism: uncultured Pseudomonadota bacterium; assembly: GCA_903928445.1. Taxonomy (GTDB): domain Bacteria; phylum Bdellovibrionota_B; class Oligoflexia; order Oligoflexales; family CAIYRB01; genus CAIYRB01. Next base: position 21,112 of record CAIYRB010000098.1, read on the forward strand.
TATGACGCTAAAATCCCGTTCCGAGGGCAGCGACCAAGCCCTCACCCTGCATGTGCTAAAGAGCGAAGCCGACCTCATCCTTGGCGTCGCCACCATGGCCGGCATCCTCGACATGCAAACATCCGCGAGCGAACAGGATCGACTGCCAGTGCTAAGCAAGATTCCGCTGATCGGCCCGTGGTTTCAACGCAGCGGCCGACAAAGCTCAAAATCACGGCTATTCCTCTGGCTAGAGCTTAGCGAGGATGACAGTCGCGGTGATATGCCCCAGGCCTTACCTCTGGGCAATCCGCCGCAGCTCTAATGGCTCGGCAACAGGCATGTTAATCCTTGGCCGGCGGCCCAAACTTCGGTGCCTTCGGCGCGCCATCCTCGTGCACACTGACCCGGTTGCGGCCGCTCTGCTTAGAAAAGTACAAAGCCGCATCGGCGCGGGCAATGGCACCCTCGCCTGTTTCCATGCCTATTTCGATCTGCGCCACACCACTCGAGATGGTCACCGGCACCACCTTGCCACCGGTCTCAAAGCGAAAGGCCTCGATCGCTTGGCGCAATTTGTCGGAGGCGACCGCAGCACCTTGCAGATCGGTTCCTGGCAAGATCGCAAGAAATTCCTCGCCACCGTAGCGGGCAACGATATCCGTTTTACGAAAGCATTTGCGCATCAGCTCGCCGGTGTTGGAGAGCACGAAGTCGCCGGCTTGGTGGCCATAGACGTCGTTGATCTTCTTAAAAAAATCGATATCCATCATGACTACCGAGACGATCCGCTGGGCGGCGTTGGCGGGGAAGCTCTCTAAGGTCGACACCTGTCCTTTAAGATACTCGGCGAAGTAATTACGGTTAAACAAACCGGTCAGGTTATCCGTGATCGACTGCGTGGCCTTATCTATATACTTATCTTGGAGCTTCGTTTCAGCCGTGACATCGCGCAGGAGGATAAAACCGCCGAGATTCTTGCCCTCATGCAAGAAAGGGTAGACGCCGATAATCAGGTTAAGAGTGACGTCGCTGCCATTGGCAGATCCGGTGACCTCATCAAAACGCGTTGGACCCATGACATTTAGCAGATCGGAGATCTGCAACAGCTTATCGGTGATCTTTAAGGTCAACAGATTGGCGATCGAATCTGCTTTGAGAATCTGCTTGGGTTTGATGCCGATCAGTTGCGTCAACAGGGCATTGCACTTAAGGACCTTGCCGGTCATATCGACCACAGCATAGGCATCCAGCAAACACTTGGAAAAGTGTTCATATTGCTTGAAAGCCGCTAGAACGGGAGATCCCGGTTCTTCTGCTGCAACTGGTGGCGACTGATCCATCACAATGATCCCAACCCATAAAGGGAATTAACCAGCTTGATCGACCCAAGCAAAGAACTCGTCTTCCATCTCTTCCATTTCCATATTGTTGCCGCACTTCTCACATTTGTGGGTCGGCACCCCGGCATCGGCCGAAGCCGGCATATTGCGACCTTCTTCATAGATCACCCAACAATGGTGATCACAGTTGTCACAGGCAAAAGAGGCGTAGACTGATTTGATATGCGCCGTGCCGCGAAAGTTCGGGATCATATTGATCTGGCTAACGATCTCGGGAGTGCATTCCTCGTAGATCAGCTTGCGGCCCTTCTCAGCTTCGCGAATGAAATTGATCCAAGCACGAACCCCGCAGCTGTTGACAGAATCGACCTTACGGAAGTTGATGATCACATTTGGCCCAAGGCCCTTGATCATCGGCATCAAGTGTACTTCGGTATCTTCGTTGATCGGCCCAGAATAGAGCAGCTGCTCCCACTGGCCCTTTTTTTCGACGTTTAAAGTAATACCCATTTGAGCAACTCCCCTGCGAAGACTTCTCAAGGGACTATTCGGCGACCCCTTTACAAAGCTTGAGGGGTGGGCCGCCATATAATGGCTAACCATATGAATTTACACGGCATATCTTTTGATCAAAAATTAACGGTCGAGTAGGTAGGGGTAGCTTTTCATAAATTTGGCCATCCGCTGCAGACCGTTCTTGCCCTCCTCAGGCGTCAGACGGCCTTCGGCCACAGCCCGATTGAATTGCAACTCATAGCAACCGACGATCTCCTTAAGATCATAGTTGCGCGACTCAAGCAGCTCATCGATGGGGTCACCCTTGGTAACCTTGGTGATCTCCCAATCACCATCCGCATTGATGTGGAGCTCAGCTTCATGAATGGCGCCAAACAGGTTGTGCTCATTCGCCAAGCTTTCTTGGTAGGCACCGACCAGGAAGAAGCCGATATAGTAAGGCTGATTATTTGGCACGTGCAGATCGAGGGCTGTCTTGACATCGGCGCGATCAACGAAAGTATCCAGGCAACCGTCGGAATCACAGGTGATGTCGACAATCGTCGCCTTATGCGACGGTTTCTCGTCGTGACGACTAAGCGGCATCACCGGAAACAGTTGGTCAATGGCCCAAGAGTCCGGGATCGACTGGAACATCGAGAAGTTGGCTAGGTATTTGCTGACCATCACCTTTTGTAGATCCTCGAATTCCTCGAGTTGGTGGCGCTGAAAGCCCGAGAAATAGAGGGCTCTGCGGCACACCCGGCGAAACAGATCTTCGGCAAAAGCACGGTCGGCTAGATTGAGATAGCCCAAGTTAAAGAGCGTGAACAACTCTTCTTGGTACTCGATCGCATCGTGGTAGAACTCGACGTAGTTCTTACGATTGATGTTATCGAGGATATATTTGAGCTCTTTGATGCTCTTGTGGACTTCGCCGTCGCTGTGCTCGGGCAGATCGGTTTCGATCGGCAGGGCTTCCTCGCCCTGGACCTCACGGATATCCGTGACGACGACCGAGTGGTAGGCAGCGATGACCCGACCGCTCTCGGTGACGATAGTCGGATAAGGAACACCTTCGTTGGCGCAGACATCGCCGAGAACATAGATAGCGTCGTTGGCGAATTCCTGCATGGTGTAATTGGCGCTCGATAGAAACGAGCTTTTGCTACCGTCGTAGTCGACGCCGACCCCACCACCGATGTTAAGAAAGGCTGGGTTGTAACCCATCTTGCAGACCTTAGCGTAGACTCGCGAGGCCTCTTTGATGGCATTCTTAAAGCGTTTGATCTCGGTGATCTGCGAGCCAATATGAAAATGCAGCATCGCCAGGCGATCTTGCAGATTGGCCGCTTCAAGCAAGGCAAGACAGTTGAGCACCTCGGTGGTCGTCAGACCGAACTTCGAGGAGTCACCAGAACTCTTTTCCCATTTGCCAGCGCCTTTGGCGTAAAGACGCACGCGCAGGCCGACTTCCGGTACGATCGTCTGACGTTTGGCTAACTCGATAAAGGTCTCGAGCTCGTCAGGTCCTTCGACGACCACGACGACGCGCTTGCCCATGGCCGCGCCAAGAAAGCTCATCTCGATAAATTCACGGTCTTTAAAGCCGTTGCAAATCAACAGCGACTCAGCCGTCAGCGGATAGCTCATCGCCGCGATAAACTCGGTCTTGCTACCGACCTCAAGGCCATAATTGAGGCGCTGACCACACGACACCACGGCATCGATAAACTCGCGGCGCTGATTGACCTTAAACGGAAACACACCAATGTGTTTACCCTTGAAGTGGAACTCCGTAATCGCCTGGCGAAACGCCGAATGCATGCGCTCAAGCTGACCTTCAATGATCTGCGGGAAGCGCAGAATCACCGGCGTATGCATGCCCTGCTTCTTGAGCTTGGCAATCACCTCTGGCAACGAGACGCTAAGGTGTTCTTCGCCGGTCGGATGACTGACGACGTGGCCTTCATCATCGATACCAAAATACCCTGCCCCCCAATCATCGATTCCATAAAGCTCGCGGGCTTCTTGGATTTGGCGGATATTCATAGGCGGCTCGCTTCACGAAAAGAGGGACGACGTAAGACGCGTAAATTGGCGACATTGTCCCCAATTTACAAGCAGAAAATCAATGCGCGGTGCAAGCAGCTAAGACTCTACCCAAAGCCGACATAAAAAGGTAACTGTTACGGACTATTGAGTTTTGGCTTGGCCCTCGGGGCGAGGAGGCAGCGGTGCGCATCCAGGCGGGTTGGGCGAAAGGCACGGAGTTGGCCGTACCAAAGGGCGAGCTGACAAGGCCAACGACGGCAAAAGTGCGCGCGGCGGCGATCAATATGCTCGCCCCCTATATGGCGGACGGCGCCTTTCTCGACCTCTGCGCTGGAAGCGGTGCGATGGGGCTAGAAGCAGTCAGTCGAGGCGCCTCCGGCGCCGCCTTTATCGAGCTTTCGACTAAAGCGCTCAGCTGCCTGCAGACGAACGCGGCTGAGGTCACCCGACGCGCCAGGGCGCAGCAGCTGCCCATTCCACAGCTCCTGGTCATCCCCGGGGAACTACCGCAGGCTATCGGGCGGCTCCAGCGAAACCCTCTGGCACCTTTTGCCACGGTGTTTATTGACCCGCCGTACAAGCAGGCGGTTGCCTTGGCCAAGGCGGCCCTTGCTGCCTTGCCTGATCTGACCATGGATGGGGCGACCTTCGTCGTCGAGAGTGCTGCTGGAGATGGCCCAGAATTGGCCAAGCAGGAGTCTGCCGTATGGTCCTTGCTGAAGCAGCGCGCCTATGGTGATACCATGCTCACCATCTTCACCAAGAACGCAGGCAACCCAGATGGAGATGCAGATGCCGCCTCAAGCGTCTAAGGATCAGCGCCGCGTCGCGCTCTTTACGGGCAGCTTCGATCCACTAACCCTCGGCCATGTCGATCTGATTCGGCGGGCCAGCCCCCTGTTTCACAGGCTAGTCGTAGCGATTGGCGAGGCCCAAGGAAAATCCCCGGTGTTCAGCGCGGCAGAGCGCCTCGCTCAAATCACTGCCGCTTGCGCCTCCTTGCCTAATGTCGAGGTCGAACGCTTCACTGGACTGGCCGTTGACTTTGCCCGACTAAAGGGTGCAAGCGTGCTGCTGCGCGGCCTGCGGTCGCAAGGCGACTTTGACTATGAAATGCAGATGGCACAGATGAACAGCCAGCTTTACCCCGGCATCGAAACCCTGTTTCTGCCCACATCACCGCAGCTGCGCCACATCTCGTCGAGCCTGGCCAAGGACATCGCCAAACACGGCGGCGATGCTGCCCTCCTCGTACCGACCGCGATCGCTGCAGCGCTGAAACAAAAACTACAAAAGACCTAGTAAGCCCAGAGGTTTTACGCGGGGTAACAGCCTGCCCCCAAGTCAGGGGGCCGGGGTCCAGCTTCAAGGTTTCCGGCATTTGCTCCGATGCGCCATGCAGATCATCAAGCAGAGGCATGGATGCGCTTTCAAGCTCACTTCACCAACCTATGGCTGGCCGTAGCAGCGGTTCTTGCCGCTTCGGCCAGTCGCGCCGACATTCTGCCTGAGATCACCGCGCACTCGGACAAATCGTTCACCGTCTACCGAGGCGACACCGTCGCCGTGGCCGTTAAAACCACCAGCAACGAGGTGGAAGCCAAATGGTTCAAAGGTCCTCAGGTATTTTGCCGCAGCCTGAGCTGTAGCATCGACACCAGCCATTGGGAGGTCGGTCTGCACCACTTGGTGTTCGTCGTCTACAACAAGGCCGGGTCCAAGTTTGTCCGCTATCACATCCGCGTCGTCGCCGCTCCAGAGAGTCATCGGCCACAGCAAGTCCAGCCGGATATGATCCCAGCTTCAGACGAGGCCGAGTCCGCCAATGCTTATGACCTCACGGTCAAATCAGTCCACGGCCGGGGTTACAGCTACCATCAGAAAAAACTCCAAGTTCTCGGCCCATTGCCCCGAGCCCTCGACTGGAGCGAGAGCCTGCGTACCAATAAATTCGGTGGGCTCGACTTTGGCCGGGTCGGTGTCGAGGGCCACACCTTGGCCGGCGGCTCCTCCGTCCGCCTGATGACGACCGATCAAGAACGGCGCGCCATTATCCTACAACGGGGGACCTTGCGCTCGCGCAGCCTGGGTCAGACGGCTCCACGCTGGTCGGTGGTGGTGCCCGACCTCGTGCAGATCGATACCGATGCTGACGGTGACATCCTAGTGTCACGAGATGACCTCAAAGCATTCACGGCGAAAGCGCTGAGCGAGGACGATGAGGAGGAGGGCGAGCAGCCCACTGACAATGATGCAGCACGTGACTCCCCGGATGGCGAGAAGCCGCCGGCTTCTGGCAAGAAGAGCAAGACAAGTGCTGCAGACCTCAGCAATGCCCCAGTGACCATCACCGTGCTGCGCGGCAATGCTCGCGTCTTTATCCGGAGTCGCAGCGGGGAAAAAGGCGACGATGCAGGAAGCGCCGTGATCGTTCCTGCAGGTCTATCAGTGACCTTGCATCCCGATGAAGATCCGAGCAGCCCCGGCCTTCCCCCGATGAAAGCCACTGCCGCCTTGGTTGCCGAAACCTCACCGCAGTACCTCCAAGGGCATTGGGAGGAGGGTGTCAGCAACGCCCTTGCCTTCACCGCCAACGCGCCCAAGACCAAAAGCCTAGAGGAGGCCCTGACCAAAGCCGCCGCCCTGCGCCGTGACCCCATCCTGGTCCTAGAAGTCCTACTGCCCAAGTACGCCGATGCCAAATCCAGCTATCAAGGCCAGCTGGCCCTCGGCGAAGCTTACAAAGCCCTCTACCTCTTCGATGCCGCGGCCACCGCCCTAAAAGCTGCTGCCGCGCTACAACCAACGGCACCTGAGCCGCCGTTGCTACTGGGAGAAATGGCGCTGCTATCGCAGCAATGGGCCACTGCTGAACGCTACCTCACCAGTGCACGCAACAAAGACGCGCCAGACAGCCAAAGGCTCAACTATGAACTCGGCGTCGCCGCCTTCTATGCCAAGGACGGTTCAACCGCGGCGGCGGCCTTTGATCGCGCCCTTTGGGTAGACGATGGTAGCCCAGAGCTAGCGCTCTCAGCGCGCGACTTCCGTCAGCGCACGACGCCGTCGCGATGGTATGACCTCAGGGCGCACGGCGGCCTTCTTTATGACTCAAACCTCCTCCATTCCGACAGTCTAGATCCCGCGACGCTCGGCGCTGGCTTAAAGACCAAAAAAGGGGCCGGCTATGTCGGCGCCGTCGGCTTTAGCCTTTGGCCCTGGCGCAGCTCGGGCTTCAGTACCGAAATCGCCTTCGACGACGGCAAAACGGGCTATTTCACTAAGTCCCTGGGACCGCTCGCGCGTATCGACCAAAACCTTGCGCTGCGGTTTCGCCTGGGCTTTGGCGACGGTGATGGGCCCCAGCCCCTGGCCCTTGGCCTGGAGTTGTTCGCCCGGAGCTTGGCGATTGGCGGCCTGCCGGCCATGGATGCGCTTGGCCAAGTACTGTCGATCTCGTCGCCGGCCTTCTTCGACCTTCGCCTAGCTGTCGCTCCAACCAATGCGGTCGATCCACTGCCGGCCCGCGCCATCATCGTCGATCCACTGCTTTGGGAGGTCGTCACGCCTGGCGACCGCTCCTCGCGTCAGCTTTACTACAGCGCTGGCGTTACTCCTCTGCGAGGCGAGCACCTGCGCTGCGATATTGATCTAAGTTCCGGCAAAACCACCTATAAATCGAGCTATGAAGCAGCTGAGTCGTATCGACTCCTCGGCCTGCAAGCGCACCTGGACTATGCCTCCACGCCACGCAGCATATGGAGCGCCGGACTAGGCAGCAAAAGGCGCACCTTTTCCATGTCCGAGGATCACCGCAAGGACACCTTGATGGAGTTCAACGCAGGTTGGCGCTGGTATTTCGTCCCTCCATTGAGCCAAAGCTTGGAACTGGGCTATGACAAGCAAAAATCGAGTCGCAGCGTCAATGGCTACCGGCGGGAACTCTTGACCTACCGCTTCGATTGGACCTTTTAATAAGGAAAATAACGCTATTCATTTCACCATAAAGACGGCTATGGTGGAGCAAAGAGTGTACTCATTTGTTCGTAAAAGCGCTGTCTCATCGCGTCATGCCCTGGCTGTGCTTGGTATGGCTCCCTGTTGACTAACTTCGGGTCTCAGGCTTCAGCATCAACGAGGACCCCCTTGGCCACGACATCAAAACACTACGACGCCGGAACGCCTACCCCCCCGCATGAGGTGATGGCCGCTCTGGACGCCTACATGGAAAACAACTTTTCGTCTCTGCTGCCCGTGGATAAGTGCTGGCAGCCCAGCGATCTACTGCCAGACCTGCGCTCACCCGACTGGCTTGACGAGGTTAGCGACTTCCGCCGCATGGCTGCAGCCCTGCCGGACGACGTCCTGGTCACCCTGATTGCCAATATGATCACTGAAGAGGCTCTGCCCAGCTACCATGCCTGGCTGGCCAATCTCGGCAGCGGCTTTGACCGCAGCGGCACCGGCAGCAACGCTATGGCAAGATGGATCCGCGGTTGGGTCGCTGAGGAAAAGCGCCATGGTGATGCCCTAGCTAGCTATCTGTACTTGTCAGGGCGAGTCGATATGCGTGCTGTCGAGGTCACGATTCAAAACCTCCTACGCAATGGCTTTAACCCGCTCACGGAGAACAGCTTTGCGCAGGGGTTTATCTATACCTCGTTCCAAGAGCGCGCGACTTACATCTCGCACAGCGGCGTCGCACGCTTAGCCCGCCAGCACGGCGAGACGCAGATCGCCACCTTATGCGACCACATCGCTGGGGACGAAGTTCGCCACGAGCGGGCTTACGAGCGCTTGGTCGCCAAGATTTTCGAGCTGACACCCGATGACTGCATGCTGGCGCTGGCATCGATGCTACGCAAAACCATCATTATGCCGTCCCGCACCATGCAGGACGGCACCGACGCCGATACCGACCTGTTCTCCTGGTTCTCCGCGATCACCCAGCGCAATGGCATCTACACCACTTTGGACTATGCCCGCATTATGCAACACCTGGTGCGCCTGTGGGAGATCGAGCGCATCGACGTACGCACCAACGCTGGCAAGCAAGCCCAGGAATTCATCCTGGAGCTACCGCCACGCTACCTTAAGTTAGCCGAGCGTGCTGAGGCTCGGGCTAAGCCTTGCAAGCCGCGCCCCGTCAGCTGGCTATCTGGGCGCATCGTCGGCCACTGATCAACGAAAGCTGATCGTGACCGCAGCCTAATGCAACTCGGCGTCATGCGGCTTTTCGTTCGACAGCAGCTCATCGGCAAGGCGCTCGGCCTCGAGATTTAAGATCTGCCCCCGCATCTGCAAGGGCACGCCTTCCCAGCTGTAATCAGCCCAGTCGATGGGCAGGTATAGTTCGCCGCCCTCGCGGAAGTATTCGGCGAAGTATTCACCAATATACTCACAAAGGAGCAGAGCCACACCGGACTCCTCCATATCGTGCTCCATGTGCGCGGCACGCGCCTCGACCGGATAATAAAACGAACCATCCTTCGAGCGCAGAATCACCTTTGCATAGACGCCATGACTGTCTTTACGCACGCTTACTTCAAAGTAACGCTGGCGCAGGAAACTGGTGTATTTGCGCCCTAGCAGCGAGGCGAGCTGATCACACTCCGCCTGTGTCACGAATTTCGAGATGGGTTTCATAGGACGGCCGACTCCTCAGAAAGCGGTGCAAGTTGAATAAGGCCGCGGTAGACGGAGGAAGCAGCAGCGGCAGTGGCAGAGGTTCGCGCGAGCTCCGTCCCACAACCAAGCTGATCCAACAGCAGGCGCAGTTCGACCAGCACGCCCTGTACCGGGTCTGGAACGACAATCCCGGCACTGCGACTGACGGCCCACGTTGGCTGCGGCGCCGCAAGCGCCAGACCTAAGGTCCCCTCGATACTGGTCAGCATATCCTCGCCACGGGCCCGGGCCTGCTGCGGATCCAGCTCGGATAGCTGCTTGATCTGTGCGGCAGTCAAGGGCACCGAGCGAAACTCGCTGCCGAGTAAAGCCTGTGCCATGGCGGTCAGCAGCCGCCTGTCCAGCGCCAGACCAGAGGCCTGCACATCATCATCAGCCAAACCGGCGAGAAAGAGTAGCCCCGTGACGGCATCAGTCGCCGCCGCCAGCTGGGCGAGTTGCGCATGCGAATCGATTGGCGCAAACAAAGTCCGTCGCCCCGTCGCCCCCTCATCGATCATGCTCACAGGTCGCGCCGGAAAACGATTGCACAGGCCTTTGAGTCGCTCGGTGAAATGCAGTCCGAGCAGCGGCAAGAGCTGCTGGTCCAGGGTCAGCTCCAAGACGCCGCGCTTGTCGAGCAAGAGCTGACGGCGCATATCCTCAGCACGTGGCAAGCCATGGTGAGCCAGGCGCAGCAAGGCGGCCTCGGCTAGACGCCGGACCAGACTCAGTCCGGCTCTAAACAACAGCTGCGGATGTTCCCTGCGGAGGATCTCCGAACCAGCACCTAGCTGCCCGCCGGCGAGTACCTCGAGACCCAAACCAATCATCGACCGAGCATGCTCTAGCAGCTGCCGCAAGCCACGCTGGTCATCTGGCTCGATCTGCGTCGCAGCGGCCAGGGAGTTGCCCAAAAACGCTAGGCGCTGGCGCAGGTCGTCCACCACCTGACCGCACCACACCTCGGGGTAAGCCTGCAGCACGCGCTGCAGAAAGGACTGCCCTGCGGCCTTGTCCGGGACCAATCCCTCAGGCTGATGCAGTAGCGCAAAGGACCACTTGGACCGCAGAGCATCGCAATCGACTGGTTGAAAACAATTGAGACTCTCGTCGTAGCTGACAAAACCGTCCTCTTCGAGCCGCGCCCGACGAAAGCGGCCAATCGCTTCCTCCTCTTCGTTCGGCGGCAAATGCGAGGCGTGGGCTATCAGCGCATAAGCATAATCGACATCGGTGCTCATCGTCGCCTCGATCAGGCCGAGGACGAACTCCTGCACCCGTGGGTCTTCTGTCTTTATTCGGTAATAAAGCGTGTTGCATGGAAGAGCATTGAGGTCGTCTTGCTCAGCCTCGGTCATATCCTCATACTCATCGCCGTCAAACATCTCGATGAGCGGATTCAACAGGCCGATCTGGTATTCCTCATCGAGGCTGCGAAAGCGCTGGTATAGCTGCTCATCGCTGACTTCCTTAAAGAGGTTCAGCCAACGGATCATCCGTAACGGTTCCAGGCGGTCACCGCGCCAAGCATCGTAATCCAGAATCCGTACGACCTGCTCGGTCGACAGCAGCGGCAGCACCTCAAGGCAGTCCTCGACACCTCGCTGCACCAGGGAGTTAAACAGCTGCTGCGGCGGCAAGGCCTGTACGGCAGCCTCCGGGTCCTCGCTCAAAAGGAGTTGATCGAAATCGATAAGCGGCTGGCGCAACAGCTCCAAACCGATCGAGGGCGTGATCGCCAAGCCCTGCTGACCAGCATCGAGCATCGCCTTCAGGGACTCTTCCGACAATCGACTTGCCATGGCTCACTCCTCTAGGTATGTGTATTCGGCACGTTTAGCGCCAGCGACCCAGGCGGAACAGCTCTCAACAGGCTTGGTCCGCAATCTGAATTCTTTGCCCCTACTCCGAGCCGATGAAGTGGCGGCGGATGTTAACAGGGAATCACCACAGTCGCAAACGCCCATTATGAATTTGATGAATAATTGAGTGATGTTTGCCCCTTGCAGTGTTTTTGGAGGTGACCTCTGCAGCCCGTGTCCCCGTCGATACACCCGCTAAGGTCGAACTCTAAGGCCGCCGGCCAGACCTCAGTCGATACCCCCGACTTCGCCAAGGCGATGATTGAGCAGGCGCTAGCACCGGTCACTGCGGACCTGAGCGAGCTCAGCCAGCGCATCATGAGCTACGTCCCAGCTAAGACCAGGAGTGCTCGCGCCGTCAGTGCCCATGTGCTCGGTAGCGGCGGAAAGCGCATCCGCCCAGCGTTGTTTTTCCTGTCCTGTCGCCTGCTCGACTACAGCGGCGAACACCTCTACCCGATCGCGGCGGTCACCGAGTTCGTGCACACCGCCAGCTTGCTGCACGATGACGTCGTCGATTCGAGCTCGCTGCGGCGCGGCAAACCTACCGCTAACAGTATCTATGGCGACGCTACCAGCGTCTTGGTCGGCGACCTCATCTACTCCACTGCCAGCGAACTGATGGCAGCGACCGGCAACATGGAGATCGTCAGGACCTTTGCCCGCGCCATTCGCCTGATGAGCGACGGCGAGCTGCTACAGCTTGAAAACCTGTTCAATCCACTGATGGACGAGAGTATCTACCTACGCATCCTCGAATATAAAACGGCGACGCTGATCGAGGCCGCCTGCAAATCGGCCGGACTGCTAGCTGGCGTGCCGCGCGACCGCTGGGAGGCTCTCGGCCGCTTTGGCCACGAAGTCGGCATGGCCTTTCAATTGATCGACGATGCCCTCGATTACACCGGGTCTGCGGAGCTGGTCGGTAAATCCACCCTTTCCGATTTGCCTGAAGGCAAGGTCACCTTACCGGTGATCATGCTCAAGGATGTCGCCACAACCCAAGAGCAAGAACGCCTGGCCGAGCTCCTACGTGGACAGGTCGACGCCAGCGCCACCAGGGAGGTGGCCGGGCTGGTTGATAAATACAACACCGCCGAGCGCACCGTCGAGCGCGCCCACGGCTACACCATGCGCGCCATGGAAGCCTTGCACAGCTTCCCACCTAGCACGGCGCGCGGCCATTTGGAGAATCTGGCCAATAAGCTTCTCTTCCGCTTTACCTAAAAGAGGGCAACCCTGCGCAAACATCCTGCCGATCTCCATACCAACCGCTTGGAGCAGTTCGACAAGCTATGGTCGCAGCAAACCCTGCCGAGCGGACTGACCCTGGTGCATGTACCGCAGGTGCATGATGATCATTTCTTTTTGGGGGTCATGCTCAAGGCCGGCTCGCGTCTGGAAAAGGGCAAACATCCGCAGGGCGTCTCGCATTTTCTCGAGCACATGATGTTTCGCGGATCCGCGCGCTACCCAGAGTTTACCCGGCTGGCAGAGGCCTTCGAATGGCTAGGTGGTGAATGGAATGCTGCCACCGGCCACGAGCATACGGAATATTGGTATGCCGGCATTCGGCACACCGCCAGCGACGTGATTGAGTTGTTCGCTGACTTCATGGCCCATCCTCAACTCACCGATATCGAGGTCGAACGCCAGATTATCCTGCGCGAACTCGACGGTGAGACCAACGATCACGGCCATTCGACCGACTTGGATTATCACATCGCCACGCTGCTTTGGCCGGCCAGCACGGTGGCCCAACCTATCCTCGGTACGCGCGAGTCCTTGGCCAAGATCGACCAGGCGGCGCTAAAGCGCTACCGCGATGCCTACTATGTCCCGCACAATATGGCGGTATGCGCCGTCGGCGGTGACGCCTCCCTGCGCAAGGTCCTAGCCAAGCATTTTTCTCCCTTGCGCCAAGAGTTTGCGGTAAAACCCCGCGTCACCTTCACCAGCCTGCCAAAGTTTGTCGGTCCTGCCGTCAAATGGGTTGAGCACAGTGACAACGAGTATGAAATCAAGCTTAGCTTCCTCGGTGGGCGTAGCTGCCATGAGTGGTCCACCAACGCCCAGCCACTCCAGCTGCTCACCCGCATCTTGGCGGACGGCTTTTGTTCCCGCCTCGCCAGGCGTCTGCGCGAAGAGCTAGGCCTAGTCTACGACATTGATGCGCACACAACCCTGGGTCTGGATACTGGGACCTTGGACATTTCTGCTTCCTGTGCGCAAGACCAACTCGATGAATTCCTTGGCGAGCTGTTTGCGCTCCTCAAGCGCTTGGCGACCACTGGCCCAAGCGAAGATGAGCTGCAGCGCGCCATCGTGCGCACCGTGGTCGATATGGAGCTGTCCCCCGCCTCGCCAGAACTTATGGGCACGCGTCTTGGCTGGGCGCAGCTTGCCGGCCGGAGGCTGTCGCTGGCCGCGGAGCGCGACAGCGTCAAAGCCGTCACCGTGGCTGCAGTCGCTAGCTTATGCAGGCGGCTGATGCGACCAGAAACGACCGCCTTGGTGGTTATGGGGCCCAGCGGCAAAGACATCGAAAAGCGGATGAAGCGCGCGATTGTTCACGGCCTGAGCTAAACAGCCGGGCTTCGTTGAAAAATTCCGCTCCTCCCTGCCTCCGCTTCTCCTTGGTCTAAAGCAGGCCGTCGCTTTGACCGCGGAAAAAGGGAGTGGGGGAGAAAGGGAGATGTATTTATTCAACAACGCCGTGGAGCCGGTCAAAGCTCTAACACTTGGCTGATAAGTTCTATCATAACAAGCACCATGGGGATTCCGACTCCGATCAGCTCCCACAGCGGCAGGAGGTCCTCCCACCGCCGCAGGTGGCGCTTGCCGCGATCGATTTCCTCTTTGCACCACTGCTCCAAAAGCTGGCGTTTTTCTCGCTGCAGACCAATACCCAGGCGCAGCTCGCGCTGACGCAGCTGGCGTAACTCTCTCTCCATCGGCCCACCCGGCAGCGCATCGGCCTCGAGGTGGGAATGCAGCCAGATATGGGCAAGCTGCCGCAGTTTGGTTCGTCCAAGCCAGGGCTCCGGTAGGACTGAGTTAAGCAATACGGTCGCCGCAACAATCAGAGCAACTGCGAGCAACACTGCTGATCGGTCGCGCGGGCTGATAAAATTTAAACCGCGTTCCCGCAGTATCGCCAACCGAATCGCGATCGCAGCCGTCACGGCGATCGCCACGCGCAGACGAAACAGCAGCTGCAGTCCTCGCACTCCACGCTTTAAATCTGCAGCGTCGCCAAGGGCGACGCGCAGCGCCGCAATGCTGGAAGCAAGCGGTATGCCTTGGCGCCAGGCGTTATCAAACAGCCGATCAAGCGTCGGATCGATCTTACAAAGAGCTGGGCCAGACGCGGATGGTGGACGCCAATCGACCTCGCCCGAGCGGCCTTGCTGTTCCATACGCGCCAGAAGCGCGGCTAAATTGGTGCACCACATGCCCCCTCCACCTGTCTCAAGGTATCTACGCCGAGAGGCAAAACCGCTGAAGCGACATGTACAGATCAGGGGCGGACAATGCCCCAAAATTTGGCCAAAACACGGGCCGGCCAGCCAGTTAATCAGCTGTCCGAAATTGCTCATATATCATTCTATTTAACTGGATTTACTGAGATAAATGCTCAAAATTCGCCCCACTCAAGGACTTGTGCAGCGCTTTTCACACCGATGATTTGCCTAGAATTAACCTTAAAATAGGAGGATCCTGGCAGACGGGTGCAAGCCCTTCGACCTTGGTAGCACCTCCCGACGCGGGTGCTTTGGCTGGACCCTCGCGGAGCAACAAGCGCATGGTGCAACACTTCAAGATCAAGCCGAGCCTGCCTTTAGCACTCGGTTGGATTCCCTACTGGAATCTTCTACCGCTGCGCCATGAGCTTGAGCGCCTGGTCGGACCTGAAGTTGAATTTCACCGCGGCCATCCTGCTATCGTCAATCGTTGGCTAAGCGAAGGTAAAGTCGCGCTGGCGCCTTGCTCCAGCGTGTGTCTGGTCAAGAACAGCCAACTGGAAATCGCTTTTCCCCTCGGTATCGCCTCCTCTGGCTCGGTCGGAAGCGTTTACCTCGGCTTTCACCACGAAGAAACTGGCGTCGTCGACGTTATCAAACAACGTCAAGCCATGCTGCGCGAGATATTCCGTCAAGGTACCGCGCGTTCTGGAGGCGACGTGCGCCGCCTAGCGAGCTTTGTCTTTAAGATGGCAGCGACCCTGCCGCCACTACCGCTAGACGTCGCGCCGCCATTGACCGTCACCCCAGCCTCAGCGAGCTCAACGCATCTGGCCCGTATCCTATACCGGCTGTGGTTTGGTGAGGCCGCCTACGAGATGCGAGCATCGAGCAGCAGCGGCCTTAACACCGCTTTATCGCTACGTCGCCCCATGGAGCTGCTCATCGGCGACGAGGCCTTAATTCGCCGCGCCAGCTTCCGCACCGTGGTGGATCTGGGCGAAGCCTGGCGCGAGTTAACCGACTTGCCCTTCGTCTTTGCCGTGTGGCAGACCTCGCGCCAGACGATGAGCCCCTATTGGCGCGAGCGCCTGTTTGAGGCCGCCGAACTGGCCCAGGCACGGATGCGGGTCGAGCCCTGTCACTATGTCCCAGACCCGATGTCTGTCGATGTCAACGGCCACCCCATCGACTTTGCCACCTACTGGCGCGGCATCCAGTACCGGCTCGGACCGCAGCATTTTAAGGGCCTAGCCCTGTTTCTGGCACTCACCCGTTGCCACCAACCTGACACCGTGGATGATCAGGCCGTGGTCAACATCATGCGTTGGGAAAGCTTCGCTGAGTCGATGCAACCGCGCGCGTGACCATGCTTTACCTGGCTGCCGCGACGTCTTGAAACGCCTCATTGGCGCACTCCAGGGTCCGTTCGATATCGGCTTCGCTATGCGCCAGCGAGACGAAGCCGGCTTCAAAGGCGGAGGGAGCAAGGTAGACTCCGCGCCGCAGCATGCTATGGAAAAACGTTTTAAACAACTCGACCTGGCTTTGCTTCGCCTGCTCTAGGCTGTGCACCGGGCCAGGGTGAAAGAAGAAGCCAAACATGCCACCCGCGCAATCGGCGCTAAATGGCAATCCATGGGTTCTTGCAGCCGCCTTGAGGCCATGCACTAGTTGCAAGGTCCGCTTGCTGAGATCGGAAAAAGCTTGAGGCCGCTGCAGGACCTCAAGGGTCTTGAGCCCAGAGGCTACGGCAAGCGGATTGCCCGACAGCGTGCCGGCTTGGTAGACAGGTCCAGACGGAGCGATGAGCTGCAGAATGTCTCGCCTGCCGCCATAGGCGGCCAGAGGCATCCCGCCACCGATCACTTTACCCAGAGTCGTGAGATCCGGCCTAATGCCGGTGAGCCCTTGCATCCCACCAAGGGCAACGCGGCATCCCGTCATCACCTCATCAAACAGAAGTAAGGTGCCCGCAGCCGTGCACAGCTCACGCAAGCCCTCGAGAAATCCCGGTTGCGGCCGGATGAATCCGGCATTGCCGATAATCGGCTCAACGATGACCACAGCGATCTGCTGGTGATTCGCGGCAAAGACTTGGCGCACGGCGTCAAGATCATTGTAGGTCGCGGTCAGCGTATCCCGCGTCGTGCTGGCTGGAACGCCGGGGCTATCGGGCAGCCCCAAGGTCAGGGCCCCTGATCCGGCCTTGACGAGAAGCATATCGGCATGGCCATGGTAGCAACCGCTAAACTTGAGGATCTTATCGCGGTTGGTATAGGCGCGCGCCACGCGCAATGCTGCCATGCAGGCTTCGGTGCCGCTGGACACCAGCCGGACCAGTTCCATACTAGGGTACAATTGGTTAATAGCCGCGGCCAAGCGGGTTTCACCCTCCGTTGGCGCGCCAAAGGTCAATCCTCGCCGCATCGCCGTAGCGATGGCCTCGACCACCTCGGGATGGGCGTGACCGAGGATCGCTGGCCCCCAGCTGCCGACGTAGTCGATATACTTATTGCCATCGACGTCATGTAGATAGGCGCCTTGCGCCCGGTCGATAAAGATCGGATCACCACCGACGGAGCCAAAGGCGCGTACCGGTGAATTCACACCGCCAGGAATCAACGCTCGTGCCGCCTTCATCGCCTGCCGGGACTTGTCAAAATGCACGCCTGACCTCCTCGCTGTGAGACCTTCAGTATACGGGCTGAAGTCACGCTGAGCATGGTATTTCTTATAGCTTCGACTCGACAACAGGTAAGATATGGTACCTGGCACGAGCAGCCCTATTTGATTTCGGTGCACCAAGCCTATGCAGATTCTTCACATTGATACCGAGCGGACCTGGCGCGGCGGCGAAAACCAGCTGCGCCTGCTCCTAGAGGGCCTGACCAGCACCGATGTCGAATGCCATCTGGCCACTCCTCCAGATAGCATCGCCGCGACGCGCCTGAGCCGCGTCGCGCAAATTCTTACGCTGCCGATGCAAGGCGGCTTTAATCCCCGCGCAGCCCTCACTTTGAGTCGTTACTGCCGCACTCGCCGCATCGATCTGATCGATGCCCATACCAGCAATGCCCACTCGCTAGGCTTGATGGTCAAGGCGCTCATGCCCGGTCTACGGCTCGTGGTCCATCGCCGCGTCGACTTTCCACCGTCGCCAAGCTGGATCAGTCGGCGCAAATACCTGTCAGCAAAGGTGGACCGCTACGTGGCAATCTCGCAGGCCATTGGCGATATCCTCGTCGCCCATGGGGTGCCTTCCGCGCGCGTAAGCATCGTCAAGAGTGCGATTAAATCTGCAGGCTACGACGACGGCGCCCGCCCGGCCGCCCGCGCGGCCCTGGCGGCTGCCCATCGCATCGATCCCAGCATCGTGTTTATCGGCAACGCCAGCGCTCTAACCGCACAAAAGGGCTATGAAACCCTACTTGATGCCGCAGCGCTCCTGCAGCAGCGGGGCGTACCATTTCACTTGTTTATCGCCGGAGACGGTGCGCTACGCCAAGTTTTGCACGAACGCTGCAATGCTTTGGGCCTTAGCGCTAAAACGACCTTTCTAGGATTTATCGACGACGTCCCTGGCTTTCTCGCTGGACTCGACATCCTCGCTGTACCGTCGAATTTCGAGGGGCTAGGCACCATCCTACTAGACGGTCTGGCCGCTGGTCTGGCGGTCGCGGCAACGAGGGTCGGCGGCATTCCAGAGGTCATCATCGACGGCGAGACCGGCCTTCTCAGCCCTGTGGCCGATGCCGTGGGTCACGCCGCTAACCTCCAGCGGCTGATCGAGCAGCCGCAGCTACGCCAACAACTCAATGCGGCGGGGCGACGGCGCATCGCCGCTGAATTCTCCCTGGCGGCCATGATCGGCGGCAACTTGGACGTCTACCGTGAGCTGATTGGCCCTCGCTCGGCAGGCCGCCACAGGTCAAGGTGATAGCCAGACTTTAGCAGGTCGAGTTATGCTTTTATTGGAACAGCGACGAACCTGTCGATGATTGGGGAAAAGGATGAATACCTGTGGCACGAAGTACGCATGGTTGATTGCCGGTGTGACTGTCTTAGGTCTTAACACCCTTGCTTGCGTTAACGACTTTGAAGACCATGCCACTGCCTCCAGCGAAGGCTTCGTGTTTGATGAGAACTACCGTTTTATTCATCTCAGCAGCAACGGCACCTATACTGCGCTAAGTGGTGACGAAAGTAGCAGCAATGGCGAGCTGGAGTCGAGGACCGGAACCTGGTCTAAGATCAAACCCAGGCATTTGCAGCTCAAAGACGACGCCTCGCACGGAGTCGACACGCTCACCACGGTCGCTGCGGCAGACCTGGGCAAGATCTACAATCGCACTCTCACTACGGCACGACAACCCAGAGTGTCTGACCGAGGAGACCTTAATTATAGGTCGATCACCCTCAACGACGACCACTCCTTCAAAGCGACTAGCTCTAATGGACGTCCAATCAACGGAACCTATGCCATCGGTTTGATCCCCGCCTATGTTAGCGATGCCTCTGGCGACACCGTGGTACATCGGCTAGACAATGCAATTTTATTTACTGACAGCACCACTAAAGGGCAAAACTCGATGGCTTTTAGCCTTTCAAGTAGCGGCGCGCTGACATTAAACGATCCAAACGCATCGGGTAATTATCCGGTTTATAAGTGAGCATCGCGAGCCTAAGGGCAGCCCATAGCTGGCACCGGCCTTAGTCCATGTCCGAAAATTCCGTGTCTCCCTAC
>CAIYRB010000099.1 GCA_903928445.1 uncultured Pseudomonadota bacterium
AATAGTCAAATAATCGTAAAAGTAGAAAATATGTTGTGACTACAATTTCTACGCAACAAATGGTATTTAACTGAAATAACTCAGGAAACTTGATGCAAAAAAATTAGGCGGTCAAAATGGGATTCAAAGAAGAACCTGTTCTTTGTATAAAGGTAATGGCTCCTGGCAGCGGGGCGGTGACGCCCTCATTTTTGGCCTTGTCCGCATAAAATTTGGCAATTTCTTCGGTGACTACCTTATTAACCTTGCTCACCAGCTTATTATTTGTAGCCAGCCAAAACCTCAATGCAAACGGAAATGTAATTGCCCATTGACGATAAGGGGCATGTGGTAATACATAATCGATCAGATGCGCCATCGTCTCAGACATGCGTTTGCCAAAACATGATGGACAAAAGCCTCGACCCTTGCAGCTATAGCCAATAGCGCGTTCAAATGCGCATCCTGGACATAGAACTCGGATAAGGCCATATTGAAGGATTCCGCAAGTTAAATAGTTGCGGAGCTCCTTGGCGACGCGCTCCGGCACGGGATGGCCTTCAGTTTCGCGGTCAGCGATAAACGTCTCAACATTCGCCGCTACCGTTTTGTAGAGCACCGTCTCTTCGGGTTGACGTCGCCGATATGTGTGCTGTTTAGCTGTATCGCTCTGGCTCATAGCGTAAACGTTGCATGGGGTGCCTGCGCCACGAACGACCTGTGAGATGTCCGTGGGATCTTGACGCTGATTCGCTTATAGAAACTAGCGTCGAGGAGCTTCTACATGGCGTCCGGCGATGCAACGAGGGTTTTGGTTTATGGAGGGGCCGCGAGGTGGGCCGCACCCGGGCGAATGGACGAAACTTGGACCGACGTCCTTGCCAGCTCCGCTAAGCGCAAAGGCGGCGGCACACGTCAAAGATATTGCCGCCTCACTCGGCATCACCTTGATGTACAAAGGCGCGACGCCCGTCGTGGTGTCGGGGCCGCCGGAGATGCCGTCGTTCATCTGCGACGCCGGCAGTATTGCGCTTGCTCGAGCTGGGTCGGGCGATTTATTTGCAGGGGCGCACGGGGCGATTGGCGTCAGTGCGGTGACGAGTGCGCTGCGGGCGCAAGCGTTGATCGGCTGGGCGGCGAAGATCGCTGCCGAGAAGGTTGGCGAGCATGGTGTTTTGGCGAAGGATATCTTGGCGCATATAGGTCAGGTGGCGGAGTATGTGGCGAGGCTAGAGGACGGTGAGTCGACCTAGTCGACACACAGCCTTAACTCTTTCAAGCGACTAATCCAAAAAGATCTGGTCCGTCAGTTGGGCTGCGAAGCGGACGAGATCGGGCGAGGTAGGAAGCTCTAAAAGCGTCCTTTCTGCGACGATGAACGCATCGGTGAGGTGACCCTTATGCAAGTGCATGAATAGCTCATACTCCGTGTATTGCCTCGATTCGCGCCGTCCTAGCCGGATTTCTCTGGCGGCAAGACGCTGGAAGATAGTCCATGCATCGAAGTGCTCGGACGCATTAAAATCCTTGATCATCGCTTCGATATAAATTTGATCGTCCGTACCATAGGTCAAAATTTGGCGTCCACTGCGCGCATTGCCAACTTTCAAGCTTGCCGTTGTCATAGGTCACCCTCCACAGAGGTCTAACCACTACTCTGGGACCATTCAGCTGGCAACTCGGGCTGGCGACCTTAGCAAGATGTCCGCGAGGGACCTGCATGCTCAGGCTAGCAGTTGAATGATCTAAATCGAATCAGTCAGTTAGATCAGCACCCCTGGATCGGGGCTCAAGTCGCCACCGCCGAGTGCCGATGCCCCCCATGGAGGTGGCTATGGTCGCCACGGTAGACGAACATCGCATAGAGTTGATCGTGGATGGAGATATCTTTTGGTCCAAGGTCCACACCATTTGCGACAACGAGGAATTGCGTTGGTTGGACCTAGACCCTTTCGATATGATCGGCGGCTTTACCGAGGGAGATGGCCCTACACTAGTGGAATTTTGTCTTGCTCACTCGGAGTATCATATTGTCACCTACACATCCGAAAACCGATACGTGAATCGCTATGTTCCCGGTCAGCGGACGTATAAAATCGCGACCGGCGATAGCAATCCCTACTTAGTCTATAACCCCTGGGTCAATCCATTGCGGCCCTTGATCCAGGAAGATGTGTTCGGTCAGCTGGGATGCGAAGTGCACGAGATTGGGCGATCTAAGAAGCCTTAAAAGAGGTATTTGTTACCCCGATGAACACCTAAGCGTCCTATAGGATCTTCGAAGTTCCAGTCGGAGGCCCAGGAGGCCTCGCAAATGGCCGTTCTGGCTGCCTAGGCTCGGCTCTATGACTCGCCGCCCACCCGCCCGTAGGCTGCAGCTCGCTTCCGAGTTGGTTCCGGCCTCTTTTGGGAGCATTCTTCCGGCGCGGGCCCATGGCGCTGCCAGGCCCGGCTACGTGTCGTCGTCCAGGTACGCTTCCCGCTGATCTATGTCGAAGTTCATCTCAGGGCTGCCGTGAGGTGGGCCGCGCGCGGGCGGGTGCGTCGCAAGCCCAAGCGCTGCTAGGATCGCTGAGACCAAGGCAGGTTCCGTTACGACTTCGCAGTCCTCTGGATTCATACGAGCGCTGCAGGCACGACAGCGCGAGATGTCTATCTTGAAAACCCGAGCGAGCAGCCTCGACCATGTCATCCGCTCCGGACGGGCGCTCCCCGCTACGAAGCCTTTCTTTACCTCTGGGCGCAGCACGATCTGTCGCCGCCACCGACTGTGCGAGCTCAATACCCCGAAGTAGCGACTTAGATGCACGTAGGGCGGTGGCACCAGGGCGACTAATTTTTCAATCATTTCCGCTGGCGACAAGACGATGGCTTCGGTGCCATCGGACCAGGCGCGCTTAAGCGAATAAACAAGATCACCGTCTGCTTGCTGGGGGTTGGCGAGCGAGAGTCGGTGATTGGCGAACGACCCTCGAGCACCGTAGGCAATTAGCTGCTCAAGCTTGCAACGCTCCTTTTTGCCAATATAGCGATTGGCGTGCAGTGAGAAGCCGTTGACGGTGTAGCAGCGAGGGCCACGCACCAGGGGCGTCTCGTCGTCCGTGCCGAAACCGCGACCGATGCGCCGCACTTTCTGACCGGTCCGCGCGCCAAACGCGATGCGCTGACGTGCGCTCGCGTCGGTCGCAGCCGCCAACTGCTCTGACTCCCTGAAGCATTGGTCGAGCCAAGTCGCCGCATCAACATCCTCGCCACATTCCGAAAGGTAGCCGCGCTGGCGTAAGGCGATCATGACGTCTTGTGCAATTGCGGCGACGATATCGGCCTAGGCATGGCCGCGGGGTAGGGCCCGGCGTTCAATCATCACTAGTTGAACTAAACGCGCTTCGCGCATAGGCGCCGACTCGTTACCTTTTGGGTGGCGACGGGTTTCGGCTTCGCCTCTTCGTCCGCAGGTCACCGTTGATATCGCTGCCTTAGTGCCTCGGCAAAAATTGCCCGGAGAAATCG
>CAIYRB010000100.1 GCA_903928445.1 uncultured Pseudomonadota bacterium
GCCTGCGTGTCAGGCGATTGGCGTCGAGGCTGCGGCTAAAGCCAAGAGTGATGCCTGCGGCCGGCGATTCAGGCTGTCAAAGCCTCGCCAGGGGCGCTTAGCAACCGGATTGAATACCAAATCCTGGGAATGCTCTGATATCATTTAGAATTGATTGGGCGTCCGAGATCCGGGCATTTTCAGAGGCGTTGAGTCCGGAGTCAATCATCTGTTTGCTTTGATCAAGCGCCCACTGAAATGCGACTTGCCTAAGCTTTTCATCTTTCGATCCGCTGGGTAAGGCCGCAACTTTCTTATTGGCTATTTCATAAGTCTCCATGGCGGTGTTGTAGGCGTTTTGGATGTTCACTTCTGTGAGCCTAGTGCCGCCACCATTTATTGCCTTGCATGACGCCAGCATAATAAGCGCTGAAAGGAGTCCTGACATTAATTTATAACCCATAGCCATTACCCCTCAGTTAAATCGCTTACCGGCGTCATCGCCCTAGGTAAAAATCACTTCGGTAGATGTGAGGAATAGCTTGAGGAAAAAAACATGCACGACCTGGTAGCTGCGCGCAAAAATCACGCAAGCTAGTGCCGTGCCGGCTTGCGCAAGGAAAGGACCGGCTTGGCTGGGCTACAATCTGCAGGGGTAACTACAAAAATCCACAATTCACCTTGATTCCTGAGCCTTAGCAGAAGACCTTCAGAGGAGGGGCGCGCTTTGCGCGACGAGGTCCTACATGCAGCTCGGCGGTCAAATTCAGCTAACCGCGGAATCGCTGACCTCAGGGCAGAGATTTTCTTATCGACGAAACTCTGATGTATAATGGCTGTGCACAAGGAATCAAGACCTGACCACCAGCAATCGACGCTCGAAGCGAGCCAGACGCTCGGTAGTCGCGCCGACGAGCCGTAAAATCCGATGCGGAGAATCAGCCCCATGCTTAAGAATTCCATTCTCAGCATTATGGCATTGGCACTCACGGTGTCTTGCAAGACGACGGGGAGTGGCACCAGTTCTGCGGCTAGTCAGCCAGTATCCAATTGCGAAATTGTGATCGTCGGCGGCGGTGTTGCTGGTCTGCATACCGCCTACCGGCTAGGGCCGCAGTACGGAGAGAAGATTTGCCTCTTCGAGAAGGAAGCCCGTTACGGTGGTCGTATTTATGACATCGCCAAATCTCCGGACCAGGTCGCCGGCCCCTTTATCGCTGTGGGCGGCCGCAGGGTGATGGAAGGGCAAAGCATTGTCATCGCCCTGGCCAAGGAACTCGGCATTGAGCTTCAGGAACCGCCACCGCAAGATGAGCTGACGCAGGCCCGCGGGATGTCGGCGATCAACAAAGACGAGATGATCAAAGCCTTCCCGGGTCTGCCCGTAAATCTACAGGCCGGCGCCTATGAGGGCCAGCTCTACGACAAGTTGCTCAAGGGGCCCGAACGGGCGCATGTCGAGAAGTACAAAAATCTCCATGACTACGTCATCGCCGCTGTGGGTCAACCGGGATTTGACTTCCTGCATGAGACTTACCGCTTTCGTGCAGACTTTGAGTATGATTTGAGCGCCAAAGCGTATCTGGAATACCTCGACGAAGAGAACAATGCCGGAGCGATTTGCCCAAGCGGCAACTGCCGCATTCTCTATCCGGCTGGCGGGATGTCGGCGTTCGCACGTGGGCTCGAGAGCAAAGCGCGCGGCATGGGCGTTCGCTTTTTCACTTCAGAACCTGTGCTCTCGATTGATAAGGTCGCCAGTGGCTATCAGATCAAAACCGGCAAATCGCTGCTGATCACCCCCAAAGTGGTGATCGCGGTCCCGCCAGTTGCTTTGGCAAACGTTGGTGGGAACATACCCGCGGCGATCCGCAGCCAACCACAGTTTAAGGCCTTGATCGGCGTGCGCGTGACCACGATCGCTCAGTGGTATGACCAGCCTTGGTGGCACGGCATTAAGGCAAAGGATGGTAAAGTCGTCTGGCGGGCGTGGACCACCGGCAACTGCATCAATTCTGTAGAAATTCCCCAGGAGCCCTATGCGGCGGCGCAAAATGTCATCCGGGTTGTATACAATGATCAGCTTGACTGTGTGCTGAAGTGGGAGACCCTAGCCAATACCCCCGCCGCCATGGAGGAGGAGATCAACAAGGGGCTGACTATGCTGTTCGCGAACAACGGCGTCACCCAACCGGTAACCATAACGAAGCCCAGCAAGACTGTTTATTGGGAGTGGCCGGATGCCTGGTATTTTATCCGTGCCGGCAACAACTATTCAAACCTCGATATCTACAAATGGGCGGTTCAGCCGCTGCCCGGCGAAGATATTGCTCTGGTTAGCGAGGGCTACAACCCCCAGCGCTCGGCATGGACCGATGGCGCCTACAAGTCATCGATCCACTACCTGAATACCAGTTTTGGTATGAATCTGCCTGGCGTCGAGCCATAGCCATCAAGTTAGGGTTAAAAAGGCTCCCGGCGTCCGCGATCTAACTTAATAGATTGTTTGATTTTTTCCTCAGTTCGGGGCTTAGAATGTTTCTCCGCCAAACAATGCCTAAGTGCCAGCCGTTCAAGCAAGC
>CAIYRB010000101.1 GCA_903928445.1 uncultured Pseudomonadota bacterium
AAGTAGGGAGACACGGAATTTTCGGACATGTTCTAAGTGTGCGCGATTTGCCGCAGTCCTTCCTGGCCTGCGTCTTGCAGCGTCAAAGGCCACGTTCAATAGCACCTCACTACGGGAGATGGATTATGACAACACCAGCCAAAGGGACCGCCATCGTGGCCGTCGGCTTCGATGATCAAACCGAGGCCCTCCTTAGCACCGCCGTCTCGCTGGCACGACGCTTCCATTCCGAGTTACGGCTGGTCCATGTCGTCGCGCCGCATGAGGGATTGGGGGCATTTGACTACACCGCATCACTCTATGTGTCACCATTAACCGCCACCTGGGACGACGAAGGAGCCAAGGCCGAGGCCGGGGAGAAGATGCAGCAACTGCTCGCCTCGCTGCCAAAAGACATTCGCGCGACCGGTGTCGTCCTCAGCGGCCCACCGACCCCGTGTATTGCGGCGGAGGCCATCACTCGCCGCGCCAACCTCATCGTCGTGGCCTGCAGTCCGGACGGATACTCGGCTTTGACCCAAGGGTTTTCGACTAGTATCGGCCTCATGCACGAAGCGCAGTTGCCGGTCCTCACCGTCAGCAAGTATGCGGTCCTCGACTTCGCCAAACCA
Organism: uncultured Pseudomonadota bacterium; assembly: GCA_903928445.1. GTDB lineage: Bacteria > Bdellovibrionota_B > Oligoflexia > Oligoflexales > CAIYRB01 > CAIYRB01. Next base: position 612 of record CAIYRB010000101.1, read on the forward strand.
GGCTTTCGCATCCTCATCGCCGATGATCTGCAAGAGGCCTCACATGAAGCCGCACGAAAAGGTTATGAGCTGGCCACGCGTCTGGGCAACGCGGCGAAGGTACGCCACGTCCATGTGCACGGCATTCTTCGCGCGCTCATCAGCGAAAGTTTGACTCCACTGCAAACCACTGGAAAGCCAACGCTTGAAGACCAATTCGATCGCGACTATGAGCAGCGCATGGCGAAGCTAAAATCCCACGGCGATGCCTGGCGACTGCAGGCGGAGCAGTCCGGGACCAAGGTCGTCTACGATGTTCGTACCGGCAACGTCCAGGCGGAGATCGCTGCAGCAGCGGCGGATTTTGAGCCTGATCTCTATGTTTTTGGCCGCCACCGCTTGTTGCGGACGCGGCCGTTTCTGATCGGCCGCATGCCGTTTCGGACGATGTTGGCCGAAAAGCGTGCCGTACTGCTGGTCCCGCCGACCAACGAGCTTTACCAGCGCATGGCGTTTCCCGCCAATTGAGGCCGCTGCCTAGGGCGGTCAGGCGGAAGCGCGAGGAAACTGTGCGCTTTGACTCATGCGAGCATTGGCACCATTTTTGCTACTAACAAGTCAGGTTCTAGTCAAACAATCAAATGAGGTAACCAATCATGCGTCGTCTCGCCTTACTGATGTTGTCACTGCCTTTCACCGCTGGTATTGCCATGGCTGCTGAGGGCCCGCGTCTAGTCAATGCACCTGTTGAGCGGGTCTTTGTCCCGTTCGGCTTCGATGATAACGACAATGTCGAAGTCGTCTTGCACGGCCACTTTGCCAACACCTGCTACAAAATCGGCCCAGCCACCGCGAAGGTCGATGAAGCGGCCAAGACCGTCACGATCGAGGCTCAGTCTTATCTGTACCCAGGTGCATGCACCCAAGCGCTGATTAACTTCTCTCAGTCCATCAAACTTGGAGTAGTGAAAGAGGGCAACTACAAGATCATCGTCAAGGATACGCCCCAGGCCAAGTCGGCCTTGCTGAAAGTCGCCGCAGCGACCACCGGCGATGCGGATGAGGTCTATTACGCTCCGATCGATACGATCGCCCTTAACTCGCAGCACAGCGCCGTGCGCGTCGAAGGCGAGTGGCCTTACACCTTTGTCGGCTGCATGGTGATGAAGGAAGTGCGCACTGAACTGACCACAGGCAATGTCCTGGTGGTGCGGCCTATCGCTGAGTTTGCTGATGGACCCGAATGCGACAGTCAGCGCTTGAGCCACAAGTTTAGCGTCGAAACGCCTTTGACCGGGCCTCTTGCTGCTGGCGACTACCTGATTCATGCGCGCGCCTTAAACGGTAGCTCACTGAACCGCTTCACACTGGTTGAATAAAACGCGTCGCTAAGTGCAAAGGCCCTGCAGCAAGTCGTGCTGCGGGGCCTTTTTTTTTTGAGCGGGTGACCCGTCCATCCGGGTCGCCCCTAATGCTTGCTTAGCGGCACTGCAGGAGGGTCGTACGGCCTTCGATGATCAACTCGCCAACGTTCGTTGGTTGGGCAGGAGAGACGATGAACAACACGTCGCCGCCTTTAACTGCGGACCCGACTTTACCAGAAAAACTCGCGTCAACGCCTTCGAAGGTCAGAGTCTCGCTAGCAGTCTTGACGACTAAGGTCGCCAGTTGGCTACCCGAGTCTTGTAGCAACTGGACCGTTTCACCAGCAGCGCCGACACATTCGACCACGCTGGTGCTCGCGCGGGCGACCTGACCGAGACCGAACATTATGAAACCAGCAGCCGCCAGGGCTTTCATCGAGATACGCATGAGTTCTCCTATTGAAGTTGAGTCGTGAGAATCGGAACAGTGACGGGCAATATTGTGAAAAATGGGTTGTTCGTCAACCTGATATCGCGTAGAAAAAATCCGCTGTCATCAGGCGAAGGCGGTCGCATGAGCCGCGACACTGCCAGCTGAATCGTGCTGATAGGCCTTCTCGAAGCATTCCAGCGCATCTAAGATAGCCAATGCCTAAATTAAAAAGCAGCCGAGACAGGAGGTAGGCGTCGGCCTTGACCTTGCTGATGGCCACTTGATCCAGCGTTTTGCCGATCTCAAAGCGGGCGCCCGCGCACTCAGGGCCGCACATGACCATCGACGACTTCGATGCGCCGGTCACAGCGCGCCGCCAAGCGGCTATCGTGGGTCACGACTAGCACCGTCAAGCCTTTATCCTGATTGAGTCGCCGCAGCAGCGTGAAGATCTCGTCAGCATTGTGCGTATCAAGATTGCCGGTTGGCTCATCGGCGAGCAAAAGCACAGGATCGGCGGCAAGCGCTCTGGCCATAGCGACTCGCTGCTGCTGACCGCCTGACAACTTCGGTACTGCAGCATCGGCAAGATGCTCCATACCGACCAAGGCCAAGGTCTCAAGAGCCTTGGTCCGCATCCCGGCTCGCTCCCTACCAGCATGGGCCATGAGTGGCAGCATGACGTTTTCCGCCGCGGTGAAGCCCGGCAAGAGGTGATGAAACTGAAAGACAAAGCCAAGCTTACTGCCGCGAAATGCCGTGAGCTGCCCAGGCGTCAGGGCCAGCACATCAGCTCCGAGCATCTGCAGCGTCCCTTGCGTCGGCCGATCGAGCAGACCGATCAGATTGAGCAGAGTGCTTTTGCCCGAGCCGGATGGTCCAATGATCGCGGCAAAAGCGCCAGCGGCGACGCTTAAATTGACACCATCTAAGGCGCGCGCCCGGCCTTCGCCGTAGTCTTTGACGATATCTCGCATGACCAAGATGGGTTGTGCTTCAACCATAGCGAATCGCCACCGCTGGATCGAGGAGTGCGGCACGGCGCGCGGGCAATACCGAGGCGACCAAACCGACGCCCAGCGCCAAGAGCGACGAACCAAGAAGGAGCCCAGGCGTCACCGCCACAGGAAAGGTCGGCCCCCCGTCCGCATTGCGGCTCAGGTGCCGAAAGGCCTCGGCTAACACCGCACCAAGGATGACCCCACCAACGGCCCCAAGGCCACCGAGCATCGTCCCTTCGAGCAAAAAAATCCGCAGCGTTTGCCCCGTCGATGTGCCAAAGGCCCGCATGATGCCGATCTCTCGCGACTTTTGCATGACTACGACCATCAGCACGCTGGCGATGCCTAGCGCGACGGCGATCACGACAAAAAACTCGATCACGTAACGCGAGCTATCCTGACTGCGCAAGCCGCTCACGAGTTGCTTATTGATCTGGAGCCAGCTATCAGCGGTAAGTCCGGTGCTCGCGGCAAGGCGCCTGGCGACGCGTTCAGCGCCAAACACCTCTTTGACGCGCACCTCCAAGGTGGTCGCACCGCCAGGAATATCGAGCAGTGCCTGCGCTGCTTTTAGGTTGGTCAACACCCAACGGCGGTTGACATCGCGGCTCCCGAGATCAAAGATTCCCGCAATCGTAAACACGGATGCCTGAGTCGCCCGCGACAAAGTCGCGCCACTCTGACGCGTCGTCGTCAAGCGCAGCTTGTCGCCCACGACTAGCCCAAGATCCCGCGCCAGCTCGACGCCGACCACGGCCTGGTCTGCTTGGATATTGAAACGCCCGGATTTTAGATGCTTGGACACCGGTACGATTTGGTCGTAGGCGGCGTCGATCCCACGCAGCGCCACGGCGACGTTAGCGATGCCATGAGTGGCAAAGGCCGCACCGGAAGCAATCACCGCCGCGGCTTCAACCGCAGGTGTAGCGCGAGCCGTTGCTAGCGACGCCTGCCAGTCGTTGATCACCAGCTCCTTTTGCGGTGGTTGTGCCACCAACGCCAGGACCACTGCGCCATCGTCTCCTGGCGTGTACCTTGGGGGACTCTTTAGCCGAGTCATGATCACATGCGGCTGCGAACCAAGCGTCGTCGCGATCAAGCTAGCCTGGAGTCCGTTGATCAGCGCCGAGAGAAAAATCACGACACCAACACCCAAAGTGACGGCGGCGAGAATCAGCGCCGTCTGAAACCGCGCCTCCTTCAAATAACGCAACGCAACAAACAGTTCGAACGGCATCGTTAACCCCCCTCAACCGTGACCAACAGCTCGCACCGCTTGACCATCGCGCAAGCCGCCATCCTGCGGAATCAGCACCTCGTCACTCTCGAGCACTCCGGACGTGATCTCGAAGAGACTGTCCCCACGCAGGCCAAGGCGCACCACGCGGCGACTCGCCTTGCCACCGTTAGCGACAAAGACATAGGGTTCTTTGCCGTCTGGCTCTTGCACTGCGGCATGGGGAAGGGTGAAGGAGGCATTTGCCGCCGCTGTCGTGATCGCCACCGAGACGCTCATATCGAAGCGCAGAAAGGACGGCGGATCTTTCACCGCCAGCCGCACTTCGACGGTCCCACGCGCCGGATCAATCGCCGGCGCCAGCCACGTCACCGTCGCGGCAAAGGGCCTGCCTGGATAGGAATCAGCAAGCACCGAGGCGGCTTGGCCGACCTGAATCAGCGGCAGATTCTTTTCGTCGACCTGCACCGTCACGCGCGGTGACCCACTAGCGGCCATGTCGACTAGCAAATCGCCTGGCCGTACGGCATCGCCAGGCGCAACCGGCACCTTCAGGGCCGTCCCATCCATCGGCGCGGTCAGCGTGTAATCGGCCAAGCGCGCCGCCGCAGCAGCCACCATCGCCTGCGCCTGACCGGCGGCGGCAATAGCGATCCGGGAATCGGCGCCCTTCGGCGACGCCGCGCGAGCCTGGATGGCCGCGGCGGTCGCCTGGCTCTCCGCCAGCCGTAGGTTCATCGTCGCCTGCTCAAAATTTTCTTTGGTGGATGCATTCTGCTGCGCCAGAATCTCCTCGCGACGCAGGTCCCGACGCGCCGTCGCGACCTTCAAATCGGTCTGCCTAAGCGCCTCAACCGCGACTCTAGCGCTGACGCCCTGAAGCTGTTGGAGCTTGGCCAGGCTTTGCTCGCTGGCCGCCTGGGCCTGGGCCAAGGACGCCTGGGCTTCGGTATCCTCGAGCCGCACCAAGGCCTGACCCATCTTGACGCTGTCGCCTTCACCGATCAACACCGTCATGACGACCCCGCTGACCTGTGCGCCCAGCTTTGGCCTCAGCTGCGGCTCGATGGACCCCGATGCCACGACCATCTGCACCACGTTTGCCCGCTTGAGACGAACGGCATCGATCTGTGGGCCGCGAATCAACCGCCACAAGACACTCGACACGACCGCTGCGACTAGGACAGCAGCGACAGAAAGTAGGATAGAACGACTGGAGTAGGCCATTTAGAGGCTCCCTTTGCCACGGCCATGCGCTAGAAAAGAACATGATCGTGGGTGCAACTGGCAACTTGAAGTCGGTATACCACCTCTGAAGCCGGAGCACCATATCGCCGTAAGCGTCGTACGGGCCCGCTTTCACAGAAATATTGCCATATACAATGGCATCGAGCTGACGGGGGGTGGGGTACATACATTCTTAGCGGATAACTTAATGGCCTGCTGCACCCCGCACTGGCGCATGACGGCCGTGACCGACTTTGATTTTGTGTTATCCGACGACTTCACCTCGACGGCCGTGGCCTTTTTCCCATGGCGGATGAAAAAATCAATCTCCATCTTGGCGTCCCGCTCAAAGTAGTAGAGGTTCTTGCCGGTCTTGGTGAAGATGTCGGCGATGATATTTTCGTACACCGCGCCCTTATAGATGCCGAGATTGCCGTCCATGATCTCCTGAGCCGACCCTTCGTCAAGCATCGACACCAGGAGCCCTGTGTCGCGCATATACACCTTAAACACATCGCTTTTTGCGTGCCCCTCAAGGGGTAGCTCTGGTGCCGATAGATTGTGGCAAAAATTGATGATGCCAGCGTCCAATAGCCACATGAGACTACCGCCATATTTCCGCGCGCTACCTCCACGTTCGACCAGACTATATTGAAACTTCTTGTGCTCCTTAGCCAGATGCCTTGGGATCGATAGGAAACAAGCTCTTGCCTTGGTCTTCTCGTTCCCATCAGCATATTTGGCAATGTCGTCGCTGTAGTCCCTGACGATGGCTTTCTGCAACTGCAGGACTCGGCCAAAGTGATGGTTCGTTATGAAGTCCTGCACCACTCGCGGCATACCGCCGACGACTACGTGCTCCTTAAACAACTGCATCATACGTTCGTGCATCGCTGTCGGTACTGGCTGTAGCCGCGTCCAGTAGCCCTTTATATCGTCGATAGACGCGGCACTGACGCCGTTCGCCCATAAAAACTCCTCGAAATCCAGTGAGTGCATGTCCACGTGATCGACGTAGCCGACCGGGTAGGATGGCACCTCTTCATAGTGGATGCCGAGCATCGATCCGGACGCAATTACATCAACGCGGTCGTCCTGAGCGAGGAACTTCAACGCCGTGCGAGCCCGAGGACAGTGTTGAATCTCGTCGAGAAATAAAACGGTCTGTCCACGCACGAATTCCGCGCCCGGCAGGCGCAGCGAGATTTGCTTGGTCAGGGTCGTCACATCAAGGTCGCCGTCAAAAATGGCTTTGTGTGACGGCGTCTCGTCGAAGTTGATTCTTATGTAATGTTGGTAGTGACGCCGTGCAAAGTCGTCGATGGCATAGGTCTTACCGACCTGACGGGCCCCTTTGACGAGGAGGCACATGCGCCCTTCGCGAGCCCTCCACTCCAGCAGACTTTGGGTGATCTTGCGTCGCAGCATCGGGGTGGATCCCATAGTTCCGATGAATGTAAAATTACTCTTTAATATTAGATACTTGCATTATTTAGTCGCGAATATCTACATGTATATGCATATTTTTACCACGAATATCGACCTACCATTGCATGGTTTCGTCATTCGTGCCAAGTTTGAATCCGGCCTGTATCACCCTAATGGTTCTAGGCCCGGCTGTAGAGTGGAGTACAAAAGTCAGCCATAAAGGACTGACTTTGCGCAGACCACTGATCAACGATCAGGCTTGCCTGTCTGGTCACCATCGGCCGACCCTTCAATGGCTCGCCACAACCTTGCTTCACTCCAGACCGGAATACCCAAAGCCTTCGCCTTTTGCATCTTACTGGACGCTGAGTCCGGCTCATCCGTGATCACCGCATGGGTCGTCTTCGCCACACTCCCCGACAGTCGCCCCCCCGCAGCTTTAATCGCTTTCTCCACCGTCGCCCGCGGCTGACTGAGTGCACCGGTGATGACAAAGACCTGCCCACTAAGCGGCCCATCACCGGTTGCCGCCGTCGCCGCTTTGGGTACGACTCCGGCTGCGAATAGATCATCGATCAACGGCCGCTTGACCTCCAGACCCAACACGATCTGCGCCGCCGTCTTCTCCGCGAACCCATCGATAGCCGCCAGCTGTTCCTGACTCGCCTGTAGGATGGCATCGAGGGTCGGAAACTCCGCCAACAACTTTTCCCACGTCGTTAATCCGCTCCCTTCGATCCCTAGACCATTCAAAAATTGAGCAAGTGGAAGATGCCGACTCTTCTGAATATTGGCATATAGCTTAGTCGCCATCTTTTCTTTGGTCTGAGGAATGCGGTAAAAATCCTCGACTTTCAGCCGGTAGAGATCGGCCATGGTGCGCACAAGTCCAAGCTCCATCAACGGGGCCAGACGCTTTTCGCTGAGATCCTCGATCTCGGCCGCGCGAATCCAATTGAGCACGGCGCCTAATTGCTGCGCGCTGCAATGGGCCTCATTGGGGCATTTAAGGCGCACATCATCAAACACCAGGGCTGCCCCACACGATGGACACGCATCTGGCCAGCGGTACTCACCCTCGGCGGCGTGCACCACCTGCAAAAACTTCGGGATCACTTCGCCAGAGCGCACGATCTCGACGTCGTCGCCAGCCTTCAGATTATAGGCTTTGACGTGCGCCGCGTTGTGCAAGGTGACATTGGTGATCGTGGCGCCACTCAAGCTCACTGGAGCCACGATGGCCACCGGTGTGACGATGCCAAGTCGCGAGGTGGCCCAAGCGACGTCCTGAATCCGCGTCGTCGCGGTCTGCCCTTGCCATTTGAAGGACATTTTATAGCGAGGGTGGTGCGAGGTCAGGCCAAGGGCATGCTGGCGGGCGATACTATCGTAGGTGAACACGGCGCCATCGAGCGGGATCTCCCCCTCAGCCAATAATTCTCGCACCCTTTCGATATACCCACCCACAGCGCTTTGACCGTCTAGCCGCTCCGGCTTTGGCAAGACAAAGCCTCGTGCCGCCAGCCAAGCAATTTGGTCGGTCTCTGTCTTTAGGCCTAGATCGACCGAAGCACTGCTGACATGGAATGCAAAGAATCCGAAAAACCGCGCCAGGTTTATATGCGACTTGCGTCCCATGAGACCAGCGACGATATTGCGCGGACTGGTCGGGCGCTCAAGGCCCAACTCCTGCATCGTCTCGGCGAGCTGGATAAACCGACTATCGGTACAATATAATTCGCCGCGAATCTCGATGTCGCCGGCAATCCCTGGAAGAGCAGGCAGAGCCTCGGTGACCCAGCGAACCTTAGGCGTCACGTCCTCACCGATCACCCCATTACCGCGAGTCTTGGCCATGACCAGCACGCCATCGCGATACAGCAAGCTGATGCTGACGCCGTCGATCTTCAACGTTCCGACCACTGGCTCGGTACCGACCCATTTCAGCAGTTCGTCCAGATCGTAGGTCTTTTGCAGACTGAGCATCGGCGAGGAGTGAGCGACCTTTGGCAAGTCGGTCGTGAGGTCAGTACCGACGACCGCCAGCGCCGGGTGCGTCGGCGCGAGCTGCCGCAGCTCGTCTTCGAGTGCATCGAAGGCCGCATCGCTGATTTCTGGATGGCCGGCATAATAGAGCGCTTTGTGGTGCAGAATCCGCTCGGCTAAATCAGCGACGCGAGCACTGCTATAGGGTTTGGCAAGCATGCGGAATCGAGGGTCCTTTGGCCTTGGGTGGGACGATCTATGTTTCATGCAGAAAGCTAGTGGCTATTCGGCAAAAATCAAATGCAAAATGACCGCGACTAGGTACAAATCACGGCCTGACGCCCATTTTTTGACCTTCTGCATACGAAAAGGCAGCGATCGTCTCGACTGGCCCTAAGTACGACCTTTGCCAACCTGGATTGCCCGACCATTTCCCACCATTATTACCATCCAACGCACTGTTATCAAACAATAAAATAATTTCAGCTCAGGAGTCGCCGCAGTTTGCCGATGGGGGCCTTAAGCCTTACTAGGAGTTAGCCATGGGTCGCCTCCAACGGTTCAGCCACATCGCCGCCGCATCCCTGCTTTACTTAGCCTCCGCGTCAAGCTTCGCCGGCCCATTTGTCTTCAGCTACGGCGGCAGACTCGCCAACAGCTCAGATGTCGCGGTCACGGGGCCAGTAAACATCGAACTGAAATTCTTCCGCTCCGCCTCAGGCGGCAACCCGGTTGGCGTCAGCAATATGTCCTTCAGCAACGTCCCACTTGAAGACGGCGTCTTCCAAGTAGACATCGGCCAATTGACCTCTGCCGAAATGGCACTCGTCTTTGACTCCAGCCAAGACACCTACGTCGAGATCACCGACAACACCCACAACGTCACCTACCCTCGTCAACACCTCAGCGCGATGCCCTACGCCATGAAAGTGCCAGTCGACGGCAAAACCTTGGCCTTTGATTCCAGCGGCAACCTCGGCTTATCGCTGAGCAGCTCCCCAGGCACCAACCAATTCGTCACTAAAGACAGCAGCGGCAATTTGATTTGGGGCACCCCCGCAACCAGTGCGGCGTCCTTGCAAGGCCAAAGCATTAGCGCCACGACACCTGGATCTGGGCAAGTGCTGCAATACGACGGAACCAAATGGTTGCCGGTAACCCTGGCGACGGTGACCACTGCCAACAACATCAACTCCGGCACCTTGGGGGCGTCTTACGGCGGTACCGGCGTCACTTCGAGCGCAACCTTTCCGACCGCGGGGGTGATCGTCACCGAGGCGGCCACGGAGACCCTCACCAACAAAACTCTGACGGCGCCTCTGATTAGTTCGATCGTCAATACCGGAACCTTGACGTTGCCAAGCTCGACAGACACGCTGGTCGGTCGCAATACCACCGACACCTTGACCAACAAAACGCTGACCAGTCCCATCGTCACTGCGGGCACAATCACCGGGGCCTCGCTGATTTCCGGATCTACCTCGGTAAACACCAGTGGAACCATCACCGCTGGTGCCATTGCAACCAATGCGGGCCTGACTATCAAAGGCAACGGCGCTGCCGCCAACATGCTCACGTTAAACAATGGTGGCAATACCTTCGCCTTGAATTTTAAAGCACCTGACGTTTTGACGGCTTCAGTAACGTGGGTCTTACCAACAGCGGACGGTAGCGCGGGCCAGTTGCTATCGACTAACGGCGCTGGCTCATTTAGCTGGACAACCGGAGTCGGCGGCGGTACCGGCGGCGCGTCTGGTGCGGCAGGAGGTGATTTGGTTGGCGCATACCCAAACCCGACACTCGCCACCAGCGGTGTCACAGCAGGCAGTTATACCAAAGTGACGGTCGATGCTAAGGGCCGCGTCACTGCTGGTTCTACGCTCGTTGTAGGGGATATTCCGCCGCTTTCCGCTGCGACCATCAGTTCGGGAGTGCTCGGCGTCGCCAACGGCGGCACTGGCGCCGCCACCATCATCAACAACGGCGTCGTCATCGGAGCTGGCGCCGGTGCTCTTTCAGGCGCCACGGGCACTAACGGTCAAGTCATGACGGTCAATTCGTCTAACCAACCAATCTTTAGCTCCGTGAATCTTGGCACCGCTGCCGCAGTTTCTGGCACTCTCGCCGTCGCCAACGGCGGTACTGGAGTTACGACATCGACTGGTACGGGCAGCCTAGTCCTCTCAAACAGCCCAACACTTGTCACACCATCACTCGGCACTCCTACAAGCGGTGTCGCGACCAACTTAACCGGGCTTCCCTTGACCACTGGAGTTACGGGCACGCTTGCAGTAGCCAACGGCGGTACTGGTACGACCGCGACGCCGGCTAACGGTCAGTTGCATATCGGTAACGGCTCCGGTTTCGCCCTGGCGACTTTGACTAGCGGTACTGGCATCAACGTGGTCAACACGTCTGGAGCAATCACGGTCAACGCGACGGCAGATGCTTCGACTAAAGTGACAAAAACAGGCGACACGATGACTGGTACCTTGAATCTACCAGCCAATGGGCTAAATGCCGGTACCAATCAATTGGTGCTATCTGGCGGCAATATGGGGATCGGGACCACAACTCCGAATGCCAAGCTGCAAATCAGCACCACAAGCGCAGCGCCAGGTGTTGTGGTCGTGGCCGCGGCCGGGCAGACTGCGGACCTGCTCGAGACGCTGAACTCCGCCGGTACGGTCATCGCGCGCGTGACAGCAGTCGGCGAATTCAGCAATCCCAATCCAGGAGGAGGAAGCGGCGGACAGAACGAGCGTTTCGGCGTGGGTGCTGGCAGCAACATGATCAATGGCGTCGGCAACACCCTGATCGGTAACTCGGCAGGGAACTCTGTGACCACTGGCAGCAGCAACACGCTGATCGGGTCTTCGGCAGCCTCGACATTAACGAGCGGAAGCAGCAACGCCGTGATTGGGACCTCTGCGGGCGGTGGCGTTACCGGCAACTACAATACAATCATAGGGACCCTCGCCGACGCCCCAGGCCTGAACGGCTGCCTCGCGATCGGTTGGGGCTCTACTTGCACGGCTAATAACCAGATGGTGACTGGCTCAGGAGGTATCAGCGTGAATGATATTTACTGGGGGAACGGCGTCGTCAATTCGGCGGCATCGACCCCGACCTTGAACGCCACGGGCGGATCGGGCGCGGACACAGCCGGCGGGGGACTGATCCTTGCGGGGGGTAAGAGCACCGGCACCGCCGCCGGCGGGCCCTTGGTTTTTAAAACTTCACCAGCGGGCGGTGCGGGCAGCAGTCCTAACGGCCTCGTCGAAGCTATGCGTATCACCGCGGCTGGCAACGTCGGCATAGGCACTACCACTCCGGCAGCGAGACTTGCTGTATACGCCTCCGCGGGGTCTGAAATGTTGCACCTTGTCGCCCCGGCCTCCTCGGCGGCGATCTTCCGTCTCGGTACAAATACAATAGCTAACTCACTGCAGCTCACCTTTAATTACATCGGGAATGCCAATGCCAATAACTATGCCTCCTTAGGTGTCCAAGGCTTATCTACGCTATATTTAGTAGGTACTGGTAACGTCGGGATTGGGACCTCCAGCCCCGCTGCGCCCCTTCACGTCAGTGGGGCATCTGCCATATTCGGCACAGGTGAGGGTGCGGCGACGCCTGGTGCGACAACCATTCGCGGAGCCAATGCGGCGGGAACTGACAAATTTGGTGCGAACCTCACCATCCAAGCTAGCAACGGTACTGGTACTGGCGGCTCGGGTGCGATCAACTTCCAGACAGCTACTGCTGCCGCCACGGGTACCGCGGCTGACACCTTGGCCACAGCGATGACCATCGCTAGTAGCGGCAACGTCGGGATTGGCACAACAGCGCCAACCCACACCCTAGAAGTTGCCGGTACCGCAGCCAATACCGGCGGTGGCTCCTGGCTCACCATTTCTGACATCCGCATGAAAACGATCGAAGGCGACTACGAGTACGGCCTAGACGAGATCAAAAAACTCCACACGGTCCGGTTTAAATACAAGGATGGCAACGCCCTCAAGCTGCCCACCGACCAGGAACACACCGGCTTCATCGCCCAGGAAGTCCAGGAGGTGATCCCCGACGCCGTCATCCATAGGCCCGACGGCTACCTGGAGTTAAACGTGGATCCTATTCATTGGGCCACGGTGAACGCAGTCCAGCAACTCGCGGCCGAGAACGAACGTTTAAAGGCCGATTCTGCCATCCTGAAGGCGCATTCTGACAAGGCGGACGCGCGCGCAGACAAAGCCGACGCGCGCGCAGACAAGGCGGAGGCCGAGGCCGCGCAGCTCAAAGCTGCGCTATGCAGTAAATTTTCTGATTTGCCGCTGTGCGCCTCCAAAATAGGCGAGTAACCGGGGGTCATGGGGTCGGGCACTCCCAGGAGCGCTCTAAATCTACATCAAGCGCCTCATCGAGCTTGAACATACTGAATGCACTGAAGTTTTTTTGATCCAGCTGAGACCGTCGACAGCCGGAGCCTAAAGCACCTCCGGGATTTCGCCGATGGGACACGACCACTCCGCCCACTAATCCATTGAGGTTATAGACATGGGAGCCACCGCCAAGCCAGCCCCCGTGCGATACACCGACGGCGTCGCATTTGGCGAGCGGACCGGGAAGCTTAATGATTGGCGCGAACTGCTTTGCCTCGGCCTGGAGCCGGACACCATGGGCGGGGGATTTTTTAACGCGAAAAAAGATATCCTACTGAACTTTGTTCAGCGCGATCCTGCCTATCACATGATGACGTTTGTTGGGCCAGATCGGTGCGTGAATCGGTTCGTTTCAGGGCCAAGGAATCACTATTTCCTCGCGGATGGGGACCCGGATCCGAACCTGGTCTTGTTTCCGTTTCTCGCGCTTGATTGGCACCTAGTCTTTGAAGATTCCATCTGCAAGACCTTTGCCATGATCCAGGATATCAAAAATCGTCGCTAGACCAAGGACCAACCGCTCAGCATCGCGCCAGTTCTCATCGAGCTTTGAGCTGTGGGCGGAACTCATGCCTTGATATATTCTGTCGCACGAGTGTCGGCCGTTCGGCGACGCAGCTCCCTTGACACGAGATATTCGAACACCGCGTACGCGTCAAAGTGATCCGTTGCCGTATACAAAGCACACGACGCTGGCAATTCGCGTTGCTTCTCTTCGCTGAAGAGTGGTGATGCCGCCGCATCCACTTGCTCCACCTGGGTCCGCTAGTTTCTTGGGGTCGGGCACTTCTTGCAACTCATTGAATTTTCTGGGACCGAATCAACTCGCGGAAAGATAGGCAACGACTTGAACATCGCATGCCAGCCAGCTACGCTCCCCTACGCCAGAATAGCCTGAAAACATTAATATCCAAGGTCCTAGCATGACCAACATCGGCCGCTGGCTAAAGAACGCTTGAGATTCCACCGATAGTTATCTGTCAGTCCACTTTCTATCACGTGAGGATATCGACGTGGGAGCCACCGCCAAGCCAAGCCCGGATTTCTTCACCGATGGCGTCGCGTTTACAGAGCGGACCGGAAAGTTAAATCGTTGGCATGAACTGCTCTGCCTCGGCCTGGAGCCAGATACCATGTCGGGTGGTTTTTCCAGCGAGAAGGCAGATATTCTCCTGAACTTTGTCCGGCGCGATCCTGCTTATCATATCATCACGTTTGCATCGGATCGGTATATGAATCGGTTCGTGGCAGGAAGAAACACAGTATATTTTCTCGCGGATGGAGACGCCGATCCAAACTTAGTCTGCAACCCATTTCTCGCGCCTGATTGGCATCTAGTCTTGGAAGATACGATCGGCAAGACTCTTGCCATGCTCAAGGACATTAAAAATCGTCGCCAGACCAAGGTCTAAGCGCTCGGCCTGCTTCCAATCGCGATCAAGCTTGGAGTTATGAGCGGTGCTCATGCTTTCGTACAATTCCAACGCACGAGCGTCCACCGTGCGGCGGCTCAGTTCCCTTGATAATAAATATTCGAACACAGCATAGGCGTCAAAGTGATCAGCCAGTGTGTACAACCCACACTCCGATGGTAATTCTCGCTTCGGCTCATCGCTGAAGATCGGTACCTGTATTGCCTTGCCGCTGCGCGTGACTCCGACATGCTGCACCGCTTGGGTCATGGAATCCTCCTATAGTCATCGCGACGTCTTTTATCAATCGTGTGCCATGGCGTCCAACGACATGTACCTGATTTTCGGGCATGTCGGGATTGGGACAACCTCCCCTGCCGGCACCCTCGATGTCGCCGGCACGGGTATGTTCACCGGCACCCTTTACGTCAACAACAACCGTGCCGGAGTCGGTGCCGGGTCGACCGGTACGGTCCAGATCGGCGACGGCACCATCAGTAAAACCTACGGAACCTCCTTCCTATTCAATTCAAGCCTCGTTCCCCTCTCTGATAATGTTTATACCTTGGGAAGCAGTAGTCAGCGTTGGAGCGTAGTGTACGCCGCCAACGGCACCATCCAGACCTCGGACTCCCGCCTCAAGCAAGACATTCACGAGTCTGATTTGGGCCTCGACTTCATCATGGACCTCCGGCCGGTGAGTTACCGATGGACCAGCGGTCCAGATAAGGGCTTCCACTATGGTCTGATCGCCCAAGAAGCACGGGCGGCAATCCTCGCCACCAAGTTACGCCTTGGACTAAACCAAGATCCTAATGCGGACCTCATAGTCAGCCGCGACGCTGCTAGCGACCGCTACGGACTCAGCTACACTGAGCTAATCGCGCCCATCATCCGGGCGGTACAAGAGCAAGAGCACAAGATTGACAGCTTGACCGATGCCTTGTCCGAGATCGAGCACCTCAAGGCTCGCGCCGAAGCGGCGGAGGCCGAAGCTGCGACCCAAAAGGCCGAGACCGCGCAGATGAAGGCTGCATTTTGCACCAAGTTCTCGGAACTGGCGATGTGCGCATCTAATCCGACAAGATAGAACTATGACGCTTGGCCCAGTTGCTTTAGCTTTTCGCGAATGGAACGGAGTTTAGGCTCTAGGTCACCTCGCTCGAATCCGTTGGGAAAAAGGATGAATTCCGGCTTGACCCCAAGAGCCTCCGCGAGAAGGATGGCCCGATCCTCGCCTAACCGGGAACGCCCACTCTCGATATTGGAGATATTCGAGACGGCGATACCGGTAATCTTCGCGAGCAGTGCCTGGGTCCAACCCTTTTTGGTACGGAGCTCCTTGACAACTTGTCCCGGGGTCAAGACCGCTCTCGGTGTACGCTTCCTCATAACTTGCTCCTATAATCATGGGGAGTTATTCGCGAGACGTTTACGACCTCGACCTTGCCTCCTCGATCGACCTGATAAATCACACGCCATTTTAGACTCAACCTCGACGAGCGAAATTTTGACAACTGGCCGTGGAGCTTTTCATCGTGGTAACCCTTAAATTCCCGAAGAATAAAGGCGCCGTGCTCCTCGACGAGTCGAGCCCAAATCTCATAGGAGACAAGGATTTCCTTTGGCGCCTTAGCTAGCTCCTTCTGAGCAGACTTGGATTCGATGATTTCGGCTTTCATTCTTGCTCCCTGCAAGTTATCGTGCACAATAACTTATACTTAACTATAAGTCAAAGACATGTCGGGATTGGGACTACGTCGCCGGTATCCAAGCTCGATATTAACGGCGGTATCTCCGCAGGCTCCTATGCTGGGATCAATTCTGCCCCGACTAATCAGCGGCTGAGTCCTTGCAACTCAAGACTTTCCTATGCGGCCAGTTCCCTGTCGCGCCGATGTGTCACCCATGAGGCGGAGGCGCTTACCGGATTAGACAGCTTTCGGCTGCCTTAAATCTTGGATAGAATCACCTAGCAGCCCAAGCCGCCTACTGTCATTTACCGAGGACGGATGACTGAAAAGGTTCATGTTATCAGCAGCGTTGAGAGACGTCGTCGCTTCACCGATGAAAAGAAGTTAGGCACCTTGCCGATTGAGTCGATTTGATGCACGATGTCTTGTAGTGTCTAACACTACAGAAGAGGTCCGAAAATTGAAAGAACTCGGGTTCGACTGGGAGCAGTGGAATATACAAAAAAACGAGTTAAAGCATGGTGTCTCTCGTTTAGAGGCTGAGAGTGTGTTTTTCGACCCCCAATATAGATTATTTTCCGATATCGTGCATTCCACCCCGAGAGAAGCGCGTTATGTTTTGTTCGGAAAAAGTATCGAAAATAGGATTCTGATGGTTGGTTTTACCCTCAGGTCTCAGAAGGCCCGCATCATCACGGCGCGGACCGCTTCAAAAAAGGAGAGGACGATCTATGCCAGTGAAGAAAAAAAATAAGAGAAGGGAAATAGGTGATTACGATGATCTGGACACTTCACAATTTATTGATGCAGCGAGGCCTTTGAAACTTGAATCTTTGGGACTGAAGTTGCCAGAAGCGTCACCAACGCAGGTAGTCTCAATAAGGTTGCCGACAGCTTTGATTAACGAGATTAAAGCCCTAGGTTCCCAGGATGATGTTCCGTATCAAGCTCTCATAAAACTGATTCTGGCCAATGCGGTCAAAAAAATGAAAAAAAGTGCATAATCTCATTAGAGTGGGCATGTCGGGATTGGGACTACGGCGCCGGCGGGTAAGCTAGACGTCGAAGGATCTGGCGGAGTTATATTAAACGCCGGCAACGTCGGGATTGGCACAACGGCCCCGGTCGTTGCCCTCCAAGTGATCGGTGACATTCGAGTTGGTACCAGCGGTACCAACGGTTGCCTCCAGAAATTCAGTGGCTTAGCTTTGACCGGTACCTGCTCCTCGGATGAGCGCCTGAAGACCAATATCAGACCTCTCGGGCGTGAGCCCTTCGGGCGGCTTCCTGACTCATAATCCCTAGGCGGACTTTTCCTTGACGACCCGCGCTGGTTTCTTAGGCGGTGACAGTTCCCTCAATTGGTAAGATACCTTTCCCCTGCGTACCGAGACCTCTAGGCGATACCCATCAAATTCTAGGACTTGGTTGTCACTGCGTTCGCAGACATCATCAAACGTGACACCTTGAATATCTCCCGTGGGACTGAAAAAACCTACCCCTTCGCCACTACTTGCCTGCGTGGCATCGCCAAATGGTCCGGGTTGAAAATCCAAATGTAAGGCACCGGACCCGGCCATGGGAATGTAGCTGACCTTAGCCTTTCGCATATCGAATTCTCCGTAATTTTTTGTGCTTTGCGCGGTGGGTGGCACCGGTCGGGTAGGCGGTAACAAAGAAGCACCCATCGGGAACACGCTTGACTATGACGACCATGTAGTGTCGGGCGTTGAGCCGGTAGAATAAGTGAAAAACATGCGTCTTTCGCTCCTCAAATATGTCAGATGGATCCCGCAGCACGCGCTCAATGAGCTCAAGAACCATTTCCTCCGGGAAAAGAGGAAAATGACGCTCTATCGTGTGAGCTATGGCCTCGGCCAGAACCACAACCCGATCACCCAGCACGTCGGTGATGACGGCAGCTATCCTTTTGCTCATAAAAAGAATCAACCTAGTCAAGAATCAGGGGAAAAAACACCTTAGCGCCCGTCAGGAAATAACTTGCCCTTGGCAAAAATATGCCTGCCTACAGTTTAATGCAAGTCAATGCAAGGGCGCCGCTCATTCCGCGACTCCAGCGTTTCTCAACACGGGAGAGCACCACGGAGTACTACATAGTAGCTGATATTGTTAGATATTTGCGACATGTAGGGGCATAAGTCGGAATCGCCCCTCGAAGCTTAAGCAGATCTGTCGGAGGGCATGTCGGGATTGGGACAACGTCACCATCTTACATGCTGCATGTCAGCGGCTCCGTCGCCGGCGTAGGCGCATACAACGCGCTGTCTGATATTCGCTATAAAAAGGATGTGCAATCCCGGCGTTGCTAATCGATCAATGGCCTCAGCCTCCAGGCCAACGCCGTCAACACCCATGCTCGCGACCGTCTTTATAAACTCATCGAATGTTGGGATCACCACCTGAAACTTGGGAGCCACTTTGGCTCTATGTAAGGATCCACGCCGAGCTAACTCATCAGTATGACGTTCGGAAAACGTTGAATTGTACGATTCATCCGAGGCCGTCGACAGTCGCAGGCTCAAGAATGCATGGGATTCCACCGAGAGATGCCTATCAGGTCATTTTCTTTCCTGTAAGGGTATTGACGTGGGAGCCACAGCCAAGCCAGCCCCCGAGCTATATACCGACGGTGTCGCGTTTAACGACCGGACCGGCCAGCTCAATGATTGGCGTGAACTGCTGTACCTAGGCCTGGAGCCGGACACCGTCGGCGGTGGTTTCTATAATGAGAAAGCAGACATTCTTTTAAACTATGTCCGACGCGATCCAGCCTATCACATCATCACATTCGTTGGGGATAGATATATGAATCGGTTTGTGGCAGGGCAAAGGCGTATATACTTCATCGCAGATGGGGACGCCGATCCAAAGCTAATCTGCTATCCTTTTCGTGCTCTGGATTGGCATCTAGTCTTTGAAGACACGATCTGTAAGACCTTTGCCATGCTCAAGGATATCAAAAATCGTCGCAAGACCGAGGGCTAAGCACTCGGCCCGGCGCCAATTCGAGTCGATCTTCAAATTGTGGCCTGAACTCATGCTCTGATACATGTTCAACGCGCGGGTGCCCACCATGCGGCGGCTCAGCTCTCTTGAGAGTAAATATTCGAATATCGAGTAGGCGTCGAAGTGATCCGCCCACGTATACAACGCACACGACGTCGGTAGTTCTGGTTGTTGCTCATCACTGAAGATCGGTGCCTGTACTGCCTTGCCGCTGCGCGTGACTCCGACATGCTGCGCCGCCTGGGTCATGAAATCCTCCTACAGCCATCGAGGCTTCTTTAGCAATGGTGAGCCATGGCGTCCAACGACATGTGGTTGACTTCTGGGGATGTTGGGATCGGCTCCACAAGCCCAGCAGCTGCCTTGGATGTAAACGGCAAGATAGCCAACCCTGCTCTATCCTGTGAGGCAATCGACATGGGAGCCACAGCCAAGCCAGCCCCCGATCTATACACCGACGGTATCGCGTTCGCCGAGCGGACCGGGAGGTTAACCGATTGGCGAGAACTTCTCCAATCAACACCAAGCTTGTAGCGGCGACCAAAACTCATACGATCGTAAATATCGGACGCACCAGTGTCCGCTGACCCACGACTCAGCTCCTATCGAAGCATCGAAGATCAACCACCAATGATACGGCGGACGATGTCACTTGCCGCGACTATAAGATCATCCGTTGACTTTTCTACGTAGGAAGCATTGCGCGCGACATAGTCCAAACTTTTAAGTTGCTCTGTCATCACCGTTCCATTGGTGATCATGCTCTTGGTCAACTTCAGGTGAAAACCGTGTCGTGGCGGCGTGGAGGTAATTGGACAAACAAAAGCCAGCCCCAACCTGCGATTAAATTCGCCGTCTGAAACAACCAGGACGGGCCGCCTTTTTGCTTGTTCAATGCCTGAAGTCGGATCCAAATCCAAAAAACAAATATCACCGCGCTCAGGACAGTAAGTCGGTTTCTTCTTACTCATCGTCCGCAAGCTCCTTTCCCATCGCCGGGCCAATGTTCCATTCTTTGCTGGTGGAATGCTCAGGAACAGTCGCTAGCAAATCTTTAAGGGAATGGACCTTGCGAATGATAAGGCAATCGCCTTGAATCGTCAGCTGCAGCTCTTCGCCGAGATGTAAACGCAGTGCTTCCACCACCTCCTTGGGAAGACTGATGCCCGAGGAGTTACCGATTTTTCTTAGCTTGGTTGTTTCACTCATAATAACTATACTTTCGTCCAGGTTACCACATGTTGATACAATTATAACTTCCCAATATTGGGGTCAGTCACTTCCGGCAAACCCATAAAATGACATGAGCCTTAGCAATCGCTAGAACGAGAGCCACGAAATATCAGTGAGTTAGCGCAAGTGACTGACCCCATCGACCGCCATCGAGCTGCGAGGCATTAAGTCGCGCCATTGCCTGCCTCAGCACCCGTTCCTCACCGCGCCCCCGCGCTACCAACACCGACCGAATCAACCCCTCACAAGGCCCCCCGCGCAGCTCGACCGCCGCAGGCAAAACCGGGGCCTCCATCATCGCCGTCATCGGCGCAGCAAGCGCCCTACGCAGTCCCGTATCGACGATCTGCCCTGGCAAGATCGCACCCAGTCGAAGCAACCGCTGGAGACTCAGCTTTGCCAGCCGCGGCAGCAGCGGCGTCGTGCGTCGCGCCTCACCACAAAGAACCCAGTCCAAATGCGCCTGCCACAGCGCCTGCCGATCGCCCCAAGAGATCTGCCGAGTTTCGTCATAGGAGAACCAAAGACTCGGCGGCGGCTTTAATCGGTAAACCCATGTCTGGGTTCCAGCCAACTTGCACTGCCTGGACCTCACCACTTCGCTGACTTCACCCACCCGCGGCCTGCGTATAAACAACTCCAAGTTATTTTCATACCGCCCATCCGCCGCCCGTTGCTCCAGCGCTTCTATACTCGGCACGATGCTCAGCGGATTCTCCAGGTCGTCCAATTCACAGTAGCGATCAAAGAGTCCTGCCACCTCGAGACCCGCCGCTCGGATCGCCTCAAGCCAATGCCGAATCCCAAGCCGCGCCTCGCGCGGATGCAAAAAGGTGTCGGCAAAGCGCCCATCATTAGGCATCGTCCCGGCACCAAGCTGGTTCAAACGCACAGCCAAAGCCGGTGCTTCTTTTGCCGCTGCGCCTAAAATCTCTCGCGCTAGGCGCAGATCGGCCGCTGAAAACCGGTCGATACCGACCAAGGATGAACCAAGTAACCGTTGCACATGATGGATCCAAGTCCGAGCCGGGCTGTTGTAGACCATCACTCGCAAGGTCCCGCCAGGCGCCAAGGCCTTTGCCATCAAAGCCAAGGTGTGACTTGGGTTTGGCATATGGTGCAGCACGCCGTAGGCATCGATATGGGCAAACAGGCCCGGCGGCTCCCGCTGCAAATAGGCGTCGAGGTCGCCGCGTAAAAAGCGCGTGCTCTTGCTGCTAAACAGCGTGCGCCATCTTGCCCGTCTCGTACTGTGCCGCGACAGGTCGATACTGATCACCGCCTGGCCCCTGGGCTCCCACTTGCGGATGATGTACGGCAGGATTTCACCGCCACCGCCGATCAAAACGCGGTTGCTGCCATCGGCACTACCAAACGCGGCGCCGCCACCAGCGACGCAGGCGGCAAAGCGCGAATGCGTCAGGTAGCCATCTTGCCAGCGCGGCGTGGCCAAGAGTGGGTAGCAGGGATAGGGATAGGCTTCGTATAGAGCCCGGACGCCGGATAATGTAGGCATCAAAGGAGTCATGCCAACCTGGCCTCATATCAATCTTTGCGATGTTTAGGCACCAACAGATCCGGCCGCAGCCGCGTGGTCCTAAGCATAGCCTGCTCTTGGCGCCATGCCGAGATCTTGCCGTGATCGCCCGACAGCAAAACCTCGGGAACCTTGCGCCCCAAGAATTCCGCGGGGCGAGTGTAGAGCGGATATTCCAAGCCACCCTGACAGCCTGCGGCAAAGGAATCGTTGACCGCGCTATCACCATGACCCAAAACACCAGGCAGCAGTCGCAGCACCGAGTCGATCATCATGAGCGCTGGCAACTCGCCCCCCGTCAGCACAACATCGCCGCAGGAGAACTCTGCGTCGACGCTGGCGTCGATGAAGCGCTGATCCACCCCGGCAAAGCGTCCGCAGATAAACGCCACCGGCCGCTCGTCGGCCGCCATGGCCTCGGCCTCGCGCTGGGTCCAGGGGCGACCGGCTGGCGAGGTCAGGATGACCACAGGCTTCTGGGGTAAGGAGGCAATGGCTGCCTGCAGCGGCTCCGGCCGCAGCACCATGCCGTCGCCGCCGCCGTAGGGCGGCGCATCGACGCTGCCGTGGCGATCGACGGCAAAGTCGCGCAGGTCGATGGCTTCGACGCTTGCCACCGCCTTTGCCGCAGCTGCACTAAGGGCCCCAAAGCGAGCATAGGCCGCAATAAAAGCAGGATGCACGGTGATGACCGTGAAGCTACGCATCGCCGTCCGCAGCGGGGCGCTTGGTCTGGTCCTGCCAGACATCATCAAAGATCTCGGCGGCGACCTGGAGCTGCAGCGTACCGCGCCCTATATCAAGCGCTTGGCCAGGGGCTAAATAGGCATCGATCAAAGGAATATCGACGCTTCTTGCGCCCGAGCGAAGCTCGACAATATCACAAGACCCGGCGTTGTAGACATGATGCACGCGCCCCATGGTGACGCCGTGGACGTCGAGTACGGCCACACCTTCGAGGTCGCTCCACAGCATTTCGCCCGGCCGCAGCTTGATCCGAGATCTCTCAGCGAAGATGAGCAGACCGGTCAAGGCCTCGGCGCCACTACGATGGTCGGCCAGGGTACACAGCAAGAGGGGGCGGTCGGCCTGCATATGCGAGGCACGCACCCGCGTCGGACGCGCCACGCCGACATCGGCGCCAATCCACAGCTCGCCATAGGACGAGGGAATCGGCTCCGAGCGATTGGCGACGAAAAAGGCCCCACGAAGACCGTGCGGCTTTCCGACCTTACCTATGGCTACATAAGTCGACCCTTGGGCAACAGGACCGGCCGCGGTGGCCGGCTCTTGCGCGTCGGGCTTAGGCTTTTGCGGCGCTGGTGTTGGTATTTTTGCGTTCAAGCTTGATATTCTTAGCCTTGAGGAGCTTGGCCACGGTCGAGCTGAGGCCGGCGCCGCGCTCGTACCAGAACTGCAAGCGGTCTTCCTTCACATCGATGAACGAAGGCTCTTGATTGGGGTCGTAGGTACCCAATTTTTCGATGAAACGACCATCGCGACGCATCCGATGGTCGGTTGCAACCACATGATAAAATGGGCGATTACGGGTACCGTGGCGGGACAGGCGCACGTTAACTGACATTCAATTAGTCCTCCAAAAACACAGGCTTCAGGCCTCAGGAAGCAGGAGCTATAGCATAGCGTTTAGCGATAGGCTAGCACCTTGATGCATCTGCTTGATGCGTCGGTGCCGCGTCCGGGCCGGACAACCTTTACAAGGGGGGTACCGTTTTACCTAGGATCAGCTATACTTGGAGGTAAACACCCAAGTATTCCCGCCACAGTTCAGGTTTAACGATGAGACTGCTGCGTGGGTGAACTAGAGGTCACGATTGTATATCAAATGTTGGGGCACTAGAGGTTCGTTGCCAGTCGCTACGACCAATGCCCGTTTCCTGACGCTCCTCGAAGAAACGATCAACCAGGCGCGGGCCGGAGGGATATCCACGACGTCCGAGCTGCTGGCGGCGGCCAAAGACGGCAAGCTGTTTCAGCCCTTGTGCTACGGTGGCAACACCTCGTGCACCGAGGTCGGCCATAAAGGTCACTCGGTCTTTGTCGACATGGGATCGGGCTTTCGCGAAGCCGGTACCGCGGCGATTCAAAGTGGGGCCAAGGAATTTCACATCTTCATGACCCATATGCACTGGGATCACATCATGGGAATGCCGTTTTTCGTGCCCATCCACGTCCCCGGCCACAAGCTCAACATCTATCACGTACACCGCAATGCGCCGGAATATATCCGCATCAACTTCAACGGCGTGAACTTCCCACTGACCTGGGAGCAGCTCGGCGGCAAAGTCGAATTCCATCAGCTCAAGCCCTACCAAGAGACGATCTTCGGCGACCTCAAAGTAACTCCATTTGTCCTCGATCATCCCGGCGGCTCCTTTGGCTACCGCTGCGAGGCCGCAGGAAAATCCGCGGCGGTCGGCGTCGACGGTGAGTTCAAGCGTCTGACCCCGCAGGAACTGGGCCGCGATCACGCCTTTTACCAAAATCTCGACCTGCTGCTGTTCGATTCGCAATACGAAATGTCCGAATTGGCTAGTCGCTTCGACTGGGGACACTGCAGCCCGAACATCGGCGTCGACCTAGCCCTGCGCGAAGGCATCAAAACCTTGCTCTTTACCCACCATGATCCGTGGGCGACCGAGGAAAAGCTTCGCCGCATGTACGCAAATGCCGTAAAGTACATGCATGCTCAGCTTGATGCCCACCGTACCAAGTGGGACGCGGTGCAGCCCGGTGGCCCCGTGCTCAAAATGGCCTACGATGGCATGAAGATCGAGCTGTAAGCCCACGCTTAGGAGCCGACCGTGCTGACTCGCCTTTTTGGACCTTCTGTAAGCGCACGTATGGCGCGACTGTTGCTGGTATTTGCCGGTCTCCTGGGAGGTTGGCAAGCCCAGGCGGCGTCGATCTCGGTCACCGGGCATCTGCCGCGCAACTTAACCAACGGCAACTTCCAGGTCACCGTCACCATCGCCGGCATTTCGACGCTGGAATATACGGCGGGCCAAGGTGATACCGCGGCCGACCCCCTGAAGTTCCAGCATCGTTTGCAGCTGTTTTTTGTTGGCAACGGCTACAGTGCAAGCACGGCCTTACCTTACACGGCGGCGGGCATCGCCGCGCCCATGCTCTTCTTCGCCACGCAAAATTCCTTTAACCAGAGCCAGGCGCAGGATGGCACCTGGACCTTCACCTATGTCGTCGACCTGAATGCAGGTGCTAGCAATGCCTTAAGCTTGGCCACCAACAACGGCAATTCCTTGGTGGTTGGCGCCAACTTTTACCTGAATGCGACCGGTGCCCAGACCCAGACGACGGCGAGCACAACGGCGACCGGCGTGACCATTTACCAGACTACCGGGATCGCCAAAGACTCGCCCACCTTCGCCCCCTCAGCGCCGATCATCGGCAGCATGAACTCGCTGTCGATCAATTGGGCGGCGCCTGCGGGCAATCAAATCGCCACGATCGGTGCCAACTCGGCGGTCGGCTCGGCCGACGCCGGCAGCGTCGTCGCCTATGCCTTCGATGAAACCGCTGGTATCACCCAGTTACCGACCCTCACCTATGTACCATCGGCGCCGACGACGACCCCCGACGTCGCCGGCACTCACTGCACCTATACGCCGCCAGCGGCCAATCAGGTAAAAAGCCAATGCATCACCTGCGATGACACGACCAGCTTGTTCTACTTAGACATATCGAAAATGGGCGCTTTGCCAGGCATCCACACGGTATCTGGTGCTGCCAAGGGCGGCGTCGCGACCCTTTCTGGATTGATCAACGATAAGCCCTACATCGTCTTCCTGCAGTATGACTACCCCAGTCTCGTGCCAAGCGGCGGCCAGCAGTGCTTGCTGGGTAAACCATCGCCTAATTACACTATGACCGAAATCAACGGCGAGTCGGTCGGTAAGATCGTCGACTTTCGCTGTTTCATTGCCACCGCCGCTTACGGCTCGCCGCTGCACCAAGACCTGCGGCTGTTTCGTAAGTTTCGCGACCGCGTCCTGCTGACTAACCCCATCGGCCGTCGCTTTGTTCACTACTACTATAAGTTTAGTCCGCCACTGGCTGACTTTATCGCCGAGCATGCCACCCTGCGCCAGATCGTGCGGAGCATGCTGGCGCTACCGGCGGCACTCCTACGCGAGGCCGACAGCTACTACTGACCCAAAAAGGCTAGACCAAGGCGGCTTCCTTGCAACGTAGCTACAGGTACTACGATCTGATCATGGCGGCTTTTGTCGCCGTCTTGCTGTGCTCCAACCTGATCGGGGTGGGCAAGCCGGTGACGGTGCTCGGCTTCACCTTTGGTGGCGGCAATCTCTTCTTTCCCTTGAGCTACCTGTTTGGCGACATCCTCACCGAGGTCTACGGCTATGCTCGAGCCAGGCGCGTCGTCTGGGCCGGATTCGCCGCCGTCATCTTTGCCTCAATCATGTCGTGGATTGTCTTGCACATGCCGCCAGCCGAGGGCTTTACTGGCCAGGCTGCATTGGAACAAGTGTTTGGCGCCACCCCGAGGATTGTCGCGGCCTCCATCGGCGCCTATTTAGTCGGTGAATTCATCAATTCCTATGTCATGGCGAAGATGAAGGTGGCGACTGCCGGACGGCATTTGTGGGCCAGGGCGCTGGTCTCGACCATGTGCGGCGAGGCGATCGATACGCTGCTGTTTTACCCGATGGCGTTCTATGGACTCTGGAGCGACGATATCCTGATCAAGGTGATGATGGGGAACTACATCATCAAGGTCACCTGGGAACTCCTCGCCACGCCGCTCACCTACCGCGTCGTGGCCTTTCTCAAGCGCTCGGAAAACGAGGATTATTACGACCGGGAGACAAACTTCACGCCGTTTAGCCTGGATACCTAGAGGAGGCTAGATCTCCGCTTGCAGCTCCGATAGTCTGCAACTCCAGGACCGAGACGGCCTAAAGTCGCCTGTCACGGCGTTTCGCCTGGCCATCACTAAGACACTGAATATGCAGACGATTTCAGCCAAAGCCAGGCCCGCAACTTCCGCTGGTTAGGCCGCTGCAAATCGGCTACAAAGAGGGACCAAACGCCCGCAAGTCGAGGAGCAGCGAGAATGAGTGCGCAGCTCGGATATTCGATGTTCCAAGATGTGCTCTTTCCCGTCGCCGAACAGGTCAGTGCCACGGCGGCGGCAGAGGTGCTACAGCTGCGCCGCGTCAAGCGCTTTGTCCCAGCTAAAGACCTGAACATCCTCGGGGCCTCGATCGTCGTCTTCGACTTGGAGACGACCGGACTCGACCACCAGGTCGACCGCATCATTGAGATCGGCGCGATCAAACTGGCCGGACTTGAACCGATCGCGGAGTACTCCTCGCTGGTCGAGACCGACATCGAGCTGACCAGCGACATCGTCACATTGACCGGCATCACTCAGGAGATGCTCCAGGGGCAGCCGCAGATGGGGGCAGTGCTGCCGGAGTTTTTGCGCTTTATCGAGGGCAGCATCCTGGTGGCGCACAACGCCGAGTTTGATATGGGCATGCTCAAGGCGGCGTGCTCTAGGCAGGGGCTGGAGCTGGAATGGCCGTGTTTTTGTACCTTGAAGATGGCGCGCGAGATGCTCGCTGATTTAGAAAACAAGAAGTTGGACACCCTAGCCGCCCATTACGGGCTAAGCTTTGAATCGCGCCACCGCGCCATCGGCGACATCAAGGTCACCGTCGGTGTGCTCGCTGGACTGTTGCGCCAAGAGGCGGCGGCGATCGAGCGCTGGGATCAACTGCAACCGTATGTGGTCACGTAGGATCTATGCAACTGAAGAGTCAAATCGAAGCGGGCGGCGCCGATTTCCGGCAAAACCAGGAGTTCCACGCACGCCTCGCTGCGGACTTAGCGCAGCGTGAGGCGGCGGCACAAGCCGGCGGTGGCGACAAAGCCCAGGCCTATCAAAAGAGCCAGGGCAAGATGCTGGCCCGCGAGCGCATTCAGGCTTTGATCGACCCCGAGACGCGCTTTCTCGAGCTGTCGACCTTGGCGGGGTATGAACTCTACGACGACGCCGTAGCCTCTGGTGGCATCGTCACCGGCATCGGTCAGGTCAGCGGTCGCACCTGCCTCATCGTCGCCAACGATCAAACGGTCAAGGGCGGGACCTACTACCCGATCACCGTGAAGAAGCATCTGCGGGCGCAGGAGATTGCGCAGCAAAACGGCCTGCCATGCCTGTATTTGGTCGATTCGGGTGGCGCCTTTCTGCCGATGCAAGACGAGGTCTTTCCCGACAAAGACGACTTTGGTCGCATCTTCTTCAATCAAGCCAAGATGAGCGCGGCCGGTATCCCGCAAATCGCCTCGGTGCACGGGCTATGCACGGCGGGCGGGGCGTATATTCCGGCGATGGCCGATCAAAATATCATCGTGCGCGGGACAGGAACGATCTTTCTCGGCGGTCCCCCACTGGTCAAAGCGGCCACCGGCGAAGACGTCACGGCCGAGGAGCTGGGCGGCGCCGAGGTGCACACCAGCATCAGCGGAGTGGCCGACCACTTGGCCGAGGATGACGAGCACGCCACGCAGATCATGCGCGATATCGTTGCGCACCTCGGGACACGCCAGGCGGCTACGGTCACGCTCAAAGAGCCTAAACCGCCGCTGTATGACCCTAGCGAGATGCTCGGGGTCATTCCCACCGACCCGCGCAAGTTCTTTGACGCCCGCGAGGTGATCGCCCGCATCGTCGACGGATCCGAGTTTTTTGAGTTTAAGAAGAACTACGCGACGACGCTACTCACGGGCTTTGCCCATCTCCAAGGCATGCCCATCGGCATCGTCGCCAACAACGGCGTGCTGTTTTCCGAGAGTGCCCTCAAAGGCGCGCATTTTATTGAACTCTGCGCCCAAGAACGCATCCCGCTGCTGTTTTTACAAAACATCACTGGGTTTATCGTTGGCAAGAAGTATGAGCATCAAGGCATCGCCAAAGACGGCGCCAAGCTGGTCCACGCGGTTGCCTGCGCCAATGTCCCAAAGATCACCTTGGTCACCGGTGGCAGCTACGGCGCCGGCAATTACGGCATGTGCGGAAGGGCCTACGATCCGCGCTACTTGTTTATGTGGCCAAACGCGCGGATCTCCGTGATGGGCGGCGAGCAAGCGGCAAACGTGCTCGCTAGCGTCAAGGAGCAACAGCTGGCGCGCACCGGCCAGCCGTTCACCGCTGCAGCTCGCGACCAACTCAAGGCCCCAATTCTAGCCAAATACGACCGCGAGAGCTCCTGCTACTACTCGTCGGCTCGCCTCTGGGATGACGGCGTGATCGACCCGCGGCAGACGCGGCAGGTGCTAGCCATGGCTTTTGCCTCGACCCTGCAGCAGTCATGGGACGATACGAGGTTTGGCATCTTTCGCATGTGACTCTGCAGGTGATCCTAGGTGCTTCACGGTTTAAAACAGCGCTGCAATCAAGCGAAGGTGACGGATGACAACGCAAAAAAGCATCAAAATCGGCAATGCCAGCGGCTACTGGGGCGATGATCCCGACGCTCTAAACCGCCAGGTACACGGTGGCCGGCTCGACTATATCTCGATGGATTTTCTCGCCGAGATCACCATGTCGATCATGCAAAAGCAGCGCAGCCGCGACCCCGAGGCCGGTTACGCGCGGGACTTTATCCCGATGCTAGAAAAGGTGCTGCAAAAGACCTTAGCCGAGAAGACGACGATCATCACCAATGCCGGCGGCATCAACCCCGAGGCCTGCGCCGAAGCCATCTCCAGCATGGCCAAGCGCCTCGGCTTACATCCGCGTATTGCTGTCGTCCACGGCGACAACATCCTCGAGCGCCTGCACGAGCTGCGGGCCAAGGGCTGCACCTTTGCCAATATGGACAGCGGTCGGCCGTTTAGCGACATCGAAGCGCGTATCGAAGCGGCCAATGTTTATTTTGGCGCGGCTCCCGTCGCCGAAGCCCTCGCCTGGAAGCCCGACATCATCATCACCGGCCGCGTCACCGACACCGGAATCTCCATCGGACCAATGGTCCATGCCTTTGGCTGGAGCTTGGATGACTGGGACAAATTAGCGGCGGGCGTCGTCGCCGGTCACATCATCGAATGCGGCAGCCAAGCGACAGGTGGTAACTTCACCGATTGGCAGTTGGTGAAGTCCTACAAGAAGATCGGCTTTCCCATCGTCGAGGTGTACGCGGACGGCAGCTTTGTCGTGACCAAACACCCCGGTAGCGGCGGGCTGGTATCGCTCGACACCGTGCGCGAGCAGTTGTTCTACGAAATGGGCTCACCGACGGCTTATATCACACCGGACGTCGTCGCCGATTTCTCCTCGATGCAGCTCAGCGTCGAAGGCCCGGACCGGATCCGCGTCAGCGGCGTTAAAGGCTACGAGCCCACACCCACGTATAAAGTCTCGATGGCCTACAGCGACGGCTACAAAAGCGTCGGCGAAATCGCCATCTGTGGCCCTCACGCCAAAAGCAAGGCGGAGGCCTTTGCCGAGGTGTTTTGGGACCGCGCGGGCCGCGACTTTGCCGCGACCGAGACGGAGTACTTTGGCCTCAATGCGTTTCACCGCAGCATGGGCCACGCCAGTGACGGCAATGAAATCATCCTCCGCCTCGGCGCCCGCGACAACGACAGTAAGAAGTTAAAAAAGATGGCGAAGATCATCCCATCTTTGATCCTCGGCGGCCCTCCTGGCGTGACGATCCTCGGCGGTGTCGCCAAGGTTCAAGACATCGTCAGCTATTGGCCGGCGTTGATGCCTAAGTCGGCCCTGCAGCCGGTCGTCGCCCTGTACGAAAACGGCGGCTTCAGCGCAGAGCACGTGGTAGGTACGACCCGGAGCGGCAATTACGAGGGCAGTGCTGCTGGCCGTCAGGAAGCCAGCAAAGCCGAGCGTTCGGTCGCGGCGACCGCCGCCGACCATGCCCACGGCACTGAACTCATAGAGATCTGTTTAGCCCGTAGCGGCGACAAGGGTGACACCGCCAACATCGGCGTCATGGCGCGCAGCCCCAAAGCGATGGCCTTTCTCGACCACTTCCTGACGGCGCAGCGGGTCAAAGATCTGTTTCAGGAACTGTGCTTTGGCCGCGTCGTGCGTTACCGCCTAGACAACCTGCAGGGATTTAACTTTCTGCTGGAGAACTCGCTCGGCGGCGGCGGCACCTTGACGCTGCGCGCGGATGCCCAGGGCAAGACCTTCGCGCAGGCGATTTTGCGGCAAAAAACCGCGATTCCCGCCGATGTCCTCGCTGAAGTTGCCCAACTACGAGGCCAGGCGCCGTGAGTCTAACCGAACTGCGCTTTGTCAAAGCGCATGCCGATCGCCCTGATTTGATCGGCGTGCTCTCGCTCAACCGACCAGATGCCGCCAACGCCCTCAATGCAGAGATGCTCCAAGCACTCGCAGCTCAGCTCCAGGCTGCCACGGCCAATGAGCACTGCCGAGCTTTGGTCCTGCGTGGACACGGCAAGCATTTTTCTGCCGGTGCTGACCTAGACTGGATGCGCGCGGCAGCCGAGCTCGATGTTGCTGGCAACCTGCGCGACGCCAAAATCCTCACCAAGGTGTTTGAAGCCTTAGCCAACCTGCCGATGCCGACGCTGGCATTGGTCCACGGCTCGGCATTTGGTGGCGCCGTCGGATTGGCTGCGTGCTGCGATATTGTCATCGCCTCGGCCACCGCGCGTTTTTGTCTGAGCGAAGTCAAACTCGGCTTGATGCCAGCGGTGATCATGCCCTACCTGGCGCGCAAGATGTTGCCGGGACAGCTGCGCCGCCACGCTCTAAATGCAAAGGTATTTAGTGGCGCGGACGCCTATGACTACGGCCTGGTCCAACGCGTCACCGCTGAAGGTGACGTTGGCGGCGAGGTCGCCCTGCGCGAGGAACTAAACGCCCTGCTGCAGGGTTCACCGACGGCGCAAAAGGCCATCAAAGCCCTGCATGACCGCATCGTCGCCGACAGCTTAAAACAAGCACCCTATACCGCTGAAGGCATCGCTACCCTGCGGGTGAGCGCCAGCGGCCAGGCGGGTCTAAAAGCCTTTTTTGCGCAGCAAGCCACGCCCTGGGCGATGACCCTCAACCCCAACTGGAGGCTTGACGTCCCGTGACCCAAAACGCGCTGCCTAAACGTCTATTTATCGCCAATCGCGGCGAGATCGCCCGACGCATCGCCTTGACGGCGCGACGCCTGGGCATTGAGACCGTGATCTTGACGGACCACCAGACCCTGCCAAAGTACCTTGCCGGTATCGTCAGCCACGCGGTACGAGTCGAGCAGGAAAGTCCAGCGCTATACCTCGATGGTGCGGCCATGATCCGGCACGCGCGCGAGGCGGGCTGCGACAGCGTCCATCCAGGCTTTGGCTTTTTATCCGAGCATGCCGGATTTGCCGCCATGGTCGTCGAGGCTGGCCTCATCTGGGTCGGACCAAAACCAGCGGCCATCGCCGCGATGGCCAGCAAAGCCTCGGCACGCGGCTACGCCGAGCGCGCTGGCGTGCCTTGTGTCAAAGGCATCAGCAAGTTCAACGTACCGACCGAAGCCAGCGGCGACAACAGCGACTTCGCCGAGCTGGAGGCGTTTGCGCGGGAGACGGGCTACCCGCTACTCATGAAAGCTGCCTTTGGCGGCGGCGGCAAAGGCATGCGCGTCGTGCAGCAGCACAGTGAACTGCGCGAGGCCGCACTCAGAGCTGCGTCGGAGGCGAAAAGTTCGTTTGGCGACGGCAGCCTGATCTGTGAGCAGTACCTAGGAGCCCCACGGCATATCGAGGTGCAGATCCTCGCCGATCGCCTGGGCCACGTGGTCGCCGTCGGCGACCGCGACTGTTCGCTGCAACGGCGCCATCAAAAGATCATCGAGGAGGCTCCGGCCATCGGCCTCACCGCGGCGACCCGCCGCGACTTGCATGCGGCCGCGATCGCCTTGGCTCAGGCTGTCGGCTACGACTCCACTGGAACGGTTGAGTTCCTCATCGACTGGAGTGACAGCGCGCGCCAGGGTGGAGCGCAACGCTTTTATTTCCTTGAGATGAATACCCGTCTGCAGGTTGAGCATCCGGTTACTGAAGAGGTGTTTGGCATCGACTTGGTCGAGTGGCAGCTCAGAGTCGCCGCAGGCGAGGCTCTTCCCGCCGCCTTTGCGGATCTGCAGCCGCGCGGCCACAGCGTCGAGGCCCGCCTCTATACCGAAGATGTCGACAACGGCTTTTTTCCAGCTCCCGGTCCTGTCGCCAGCTTTAAACCGGCGCTTGGTCCTGGCTTACGCTGGGAGATCGGTCTAGACGAGGTCGACGAAGTCACCGGACGCTTTGACCCGATGATCGCTAAACTGGTGGCCACGGGTCCAGACCGGGCGGCGGCTCTGGCCAGGCTCGCCGATGGCTTAAACCGCACCTTCTTCGCTGGCCCCGCGAACAACCTCGACCTGATCGGCGAGCTGGTCACCCACACACGCTTTGCCACGGAACCGGTGACCACCCAATTCCTCGGTACCGAGATTGAGCCTATCCTTAGCCGCATGAAGGCGAGGCATCAGGCCGACGCCGCCGCAGCCGAGCAGCTTCTGGATGCGCTGGTGGCAGGTCGCCTAGCCCCTGGTGCAGCGGTGCGTGGCGGCAACCTGGCCAGCCTGACGCAGCAGGTCTTTCAACTGCGGCCGGCCGATCGTTCGCCGCCTTATGATCAAGCAAATCAGCCAAGCGAGGTCCGTCCGCAGCTTCATAGCAGCTCCTACACCAGTCCTGGACCAGGGGTGATGACGGGGCAGACCGCCGTCCAAAGTGGTGAAGGTGTCATCAACGCTGCAGATGGTTCCGTGCAGGCGTTCGCTTATGCTATGCTGACCGCTGGTTCTGACCGGACTTTTTGGGCTTCCTTAGGTGGCTGTACGGTGCGGCGGCAGGTGCTTCAAGCGACCAGACGTCAACACGGCGAGCAGCATAAGGGGGGCCAGGCAACGGTCACGGCACCAGTGCCAGGTCGCGTGATAGCAGTCAAGGTTGAGGCTAGGACTCCAGTGGCAGCGGGAGATACGATGTTCGTGCTGGAATCCATGAAGATGGAGTTTGAAGTTCGGGCGACCGAGGCCGGCGAGCTGTCCGAGGTTCACGTCAAAGCGAACGACCAAGTCACCGCAGGGCAGTTATTGGCTAAATGGGCCCGCTAAGGCGGACCACAAACGAGGTGAATCGTGGCTAGCCAGCATACGTTTAAGCGGTTCATGAAAGAGTCTGGATTCAAGGTATTAGCCTTAGCGCGGCTCAGCCAATGCGAGTACAGCATCATGCTTTACCTGCTCAATTGCGCCGTTTCGGGCCTTGATCAATTCATCACAACCGAATCCGAGCTCGCCTCGCTGATCGGCTACGATGATGGCACGCTGCGAGCCACCCTTGGCGAGCTCGCCGGCAAAAACATCATCCGGCTGCACTACGGCGACACCGCCACCAACGTCGATAGCGCCTCGCTACGCGTCGCCATTCAGTACGACGTCAGTAAGTGGATTTTGGCCTACGATGTCGAGGCCACCTCGCAGGATGCGATCGTCTTCCCGTTTCGTCGCACTGGTGCCACAGCCAATCTAAAGGTCATGGACGGCCAAAAAAAGGACCCGCGCGCAAAGAAGGGTGAGACTACAGATAACCCAACCTGGCGCCGCGTGCTTGAATCCTACCTGCAAAACCGCAGCATGGATGACGACGAGATCGAGCAAGCAGAAAACGCCGCAAAGATCTTAGTCGAGGTCCATCCAGTCGATCAGGTGCTACTGATGCTGCGCCACTTCCATCAGCGGATTCCAACGCTCAGCCTACTTGCCAGCAGCTGGCAGCATTACCAAGAGATCTTCGAGGCGGAAACGCAAAAGGTCGACATGCTCGGCGCCAGGCAAAAGCACCAAGAGCTCGACCAAAAGCTACGTTCGCAAGGTGAGGCCCTGCTTCTTAGCAGCGAAAGCCAGTTGAGCGAGGAAGAGCGCACCGTCCTGAATATCCTGATCAAGCATCGGCATCCGCGCCGGCAGCTGTTTTGGGCCTATCAGCTACGCAGCCGCTACCCAAACCTAAGCGGTTTTTTTGCCGACAACGCCTCACTGATGCTATCGGTGACCTCAGGTGGTACGGTCGTCAAACGCCATGATTAGTCGGGCGTAAAACTCTTAGAGGCTGTCCGAAACACTCCCTATCTCCCTACTTCCGCGCCTCCGTGATCAAACACGAACACCCAAGTTTAACCACAGAGGCGCGGAAGTAGGGAGACAGGGAATTTTCGGACATGATCTTAGGCTGCAGCTTTGCCCTGATTTGGCACGAAGATGGCGACGCCGTCGACTTCGACGTTGACACCGCCTTTGCGCGGCACCAAGACAATGCTTTTGCCGGCTAACTTAAGTTCACGCCGCCCACTTAGGACCAAGGTCCCAGGGTCGATCTCCACGGCAGCGCCGGAGGCGAACTGCAGGGCGATCTTGCCCTCGCTGGTGATGTCGAGTCCCGTAAACTCAAAGCCTTTGACACTCGACACCGCACGCGGCCCATCCTTTGCCACAGCCGGCACTGGCCGGTCGGGAGCCTGAGCAGGCGCTGGAGCCAGGTCCAGGGCCGAGAGATCTTCAGTGCCAATCTCGGCGTCTGCCGCCAGCTCTAGCTCGTCGGAAGTGGGCAGATCGTTACCAATGGTTTCGCCAGACTCAGTGACTTCAGCGGTTTCCGCGGTTTCAAAGGACAACTCCTCATCCAACTCGTCCAAGGCCAGTTCATCAGAGGCGGGTGCCGAAAACTCTTCTTCAGGAGCCGACGTCACCAATTCCATAGTCGCCATGCGATCAGTAGAATTAGCATCCTCGATTTCGCCAAAAGCACCTTCTTCAGCGATGGACGCGCTGAGTTTTTCTTCGAATGCATCGGCATCCGCTTCGGCAATTTCGTCGGCGATCATCTCATCATCGCTAGCCACAAGGGTTGGTGCACTCGCCTGGGGTTTTGCCGCTGGCGCAATAGGTTCGCTCGCAACGGGAGCCATGCTTAGCGACTCCTCCTCAAGATCAGGATCCGTGGCTAGGTCGACGCTTTCTTCTAGCTCATCCAACGCTAGCTCATCCAACGCTAGCTCATCCTCGCCTGCGGCAAGTTCAGCAGGAGCCGGACCCGCGGCAATCGACTCTGGCGCGAATTCATCCTCAATCTCCAGGTCACCTAGCGTCGGTTCGGCAACAGCAAAGTCCTGGTCCAAGGCGGCAAAATCCTCGTCCTTGGCGGCAAGCTCATCTGCAGCAGGTGCCACCGGATCCAAAGACAGATCGTCGACGGCAAACTCATCTTCGGCGGCCGCCAACGTGTCACCGGGCATTGCGACATCGGGTGTAGACTCCAGACTCAGCTCACCGAACTCCTCGTCAGCAGCCAAAAGTGGAAGTTCTTCGCCGCTATCTTCGACCAAACCCGTGTCGAAGGCCTCCGCAGCCGCAGCCAGACCGGTGTCAGCGGATTCGACACCCAGCTCGTCACTGGCTTCAGGACCACTTTCCAGCCCAGCGATGCCGAGATCGCTATCGTCAAAGGATGGCTCAGCGTCCAGACCTTCGGTGCTGATGGCTGCATCGATACCGGGTGCATCAAATGCCTCGTCTCCGGCGAATTCATCGATCTTCAGTTCATCGCTACTCTCTGCGGCAGTTGGTTCTGGCGTGCCCGCCGCATCACCGAACGGATCGGCATGCGCCGCGTCCTGGCTGTATGGGGCTAGGGTCGCAATAAACTCCTGCGTCCCTGCTCGCTCCATCACCTCTTGTAGGGATTCGCCGGACTGCGCCAATTTTTTGTAAACAGAAACAACCTTTGCGATGAGTTTTGGCAGCTTAGCCGCCGGGACGCCCTCGGCCATGAATGACGCCATCTCTGGGAGTTGAGAATTCTTACCACCTAAACTGACGCGGTAGCCGCCAGTGTCACCGATGATCGAGATATCCAGAGTGTGCGTCGCAAGGCAGCAACGAGCACAGCCATTGATGCCAATTTTGAGCGGTTGACCTAGGACGATGCCGGCCAATTCATCGGCTAGGTCCATACTGGAGCCCATGGCATCCTGCAGGTGCTCACTACACAGGGCGCCGAGGCAGTTGATCGGCTGGTGCAGTCCATCTTGGTAATGGCGGACGCCTAGGCCCACGGATTTGAGTTGTGCGGCAACTGCAGCCGCCTTCGCCGGTGGAACGAACAAAGCCAGACGCTGATCTTCGGTCGCTTTCGCCACCGCGTCTTCGCCC
The DNA here is from genome assembly GCA_903928445.1 of uncultured Pseudomonadota bacterium. GTDB lineage: Bacteria > Bdellovibrionota_B > Oligoflexia > Oligoflexales > CAIYRB01 > CAIYRB01. The sequence continues at coordinate 37,908 of CAIYRB010000101.1, forward strand.
GCGCACAACGCGGCTAGCTTCTTTAACTGCTCGGCGTTGTAAACACCTCCAGGCGCTTCCGTCGACAGCAAGAGTAAGCCGTTTTGTAATTTAAAGGACGTTCCCATGCCCCGCCACCGGTGAAGTTAAATCCTAGGAATGTCTTCGGTGCGAGGCCAGATAACTTTAGCCGCGGCAGGATCCAGAAGAAGCTTAGGTCGTTTGGTCATTGTGCAAAAAAAAGGACTTCCATACGAAACTTCGACATGTTTTGTCTGTGACCTTATTTTTCGCCGAAAACCAATTAAATCTGGAGACCTCCACCGTAATCCCCCCTCTGGATTAACCATGCTAAACTTTATTCAAACGCACTATTCCAAGGCTCAAAGTATCACCGCCACCAGATAATTCACCCGGAGTTGGTCCCATGCACTACAGACATAGGCTCGCCTTAATCGCAGCGGTTTTTGCACTAGACGCCACCGCATGCAAAACTCCCAGTCAAAATTCGACCGCCCAGAGCATAGGCATGCCTGATTCCGAGGGGGTGCCGGTTACCTTCCTCAACAATGATGTAGCCCACGTCATGCACGAGCTCTTCCAGAATATGCCTTACCTGGCGAAAACGTCGAATCCTAGTGGCCTGATCAACGACATTAAAAATCTCTCCGAGAGCATTCGCTGCGAACAAGTGACTCCGAAGGAAAACCACTGTCGATTTACCTATAGCGGACCAGAGCTAAGCACTAAGTTCATCGAAGTATTTTTTCACACTATGGCCGGCTATGTGTCGATCAGAAAGGGTTGTGCTGATTCGACAACCTGCACGCAGCCACCGGCAGCGATTTGGTGGCGAACTTTGGCACGCGACGATGGCCCGGGTCCAAAGCAGTGGGACTTTGAGGTTTGCCGCATCAACGGCGTTCTAGCCAGCGTCGGCAGTGGTCAGCGTTTTCGCTTCCTCGACCAATTGCTCAGCACCGTGGGCTATATACCGCAGCTGCACGGCCTTAAAGTCACCGTCGAGCAGACCGAGCGCGATGCGCCTAAACTCAACGAGGACGACACGCCGCAGCTAGACAGCAACGGCAAACCACTGATGGAAAAAATCCCCGACTTCAAGGCTGTCAGTGGCTTGGCTGGACTCGGCCCGCTGGGACCCTTTCCTACCCAAAACTGTGCCCTCAGCGACGACCCCAAAGATAGCTCCGCATCAGGTCCTCTGGCGGCCGTCAAGGGCGCACTTGGTGGTCTACCTGGCCCGCTCCTATCCAAGGTACCAGCCCCACTGGTCAAGACCGTGATCGACACCACGCAACGCCTCAGTGCCAAGTTCTCGGGGAGCGAGCTCAAGATCGCGCTGCGCTGCCGCAATAACCCGAATAGGCCGGTCTGCCATTTTAGCTATATCGGGCCGGAGATCACCGTTCCTGCCGAGCGCAACATCACCGGGACTCCGAATAAGGAGATCGTCATCCTCCGCGGCTGCCAGAATCCTGGCTGTAAGCAGTATAGCGAGGCCACCATCGATATGACCGCCTACACCAAAGACCAAGTTGAGACCGTTGAGTTTTGCTCCATGCAAGGGTTCGAAATCGCAACCAAGAAAAGCATCCCCTTGCAGGGAACCGTGTTCGGTCTACCAGACCTCCGAGGACTGATCGCAAGGGTGAAGGTCAATGCCAGCAACGACCCGCAAGCCGACGCCGACCCAGTCCTTCAGTCGCTAAAACTCGGCATATCCGGACTCGGCAACTATCCGACGAATAACTGCAGCATCTAGCCAACGAACGTCAAAACGGCCGGCCCATGTGGGCCGGCCGTTTTGACGTTAGAGCCAAGGCAACGGCGAAACTAGTTGAGGTGCTCCTTATAGTCGCGCAGACGCTGGTTCATCAGCGCCTTTGAGGTCCAGAAGGTTTCCGCCAGCTGCAAGACGATATCGATGGAGCTGTCGATGGTCTCGACTTCTTTGCGCAGCAGCTTACCAGGAATGAGGACAAGCCCAGCAAAGATATTGGCCTGAATCTCCTGCAGCTCGGCAGGTGAGTCGATGAAGCGCGCGACGATGGGATGATTGACGCGGATGAGATGCTTGAACAGCTCTTTGGCTAAAACAAAGCGAACGAAGGGCCGCAACTCGGGACCACGGTAGCGGATGGCAGTGATCTGCTCGGCGCCTGTGCCGGTGACATCGACCTGCACCACGCTGCTAAGCAGATCATCCTGGGTCAACGTTAGGTTTGGGTAGAGCTTGAAGATCTCAGGCAGATAAATCGGCGCTTCGGTGAAGTTGCCGGCAGCAATCACTGCATCGGCGGCCTTGACGACGCTTGGGCGATCGACATCAAAGAGTTCTTCAAACGGCTTCTGGTTGGTCTCGGACTGCCACTTGGTCGGGTTTTTGAAGAACTCTTTCTTCAGACTCTCAAGGCTTTTGCCTTGCAGCGAGAAGGCGCCGTAGCCACGGAATTCAAACACGGCTTCTTCCAGATCGACGCGGCCTGAGGCGATATCGATGAGCAGCCGTTCGTCGATGCTCAGGTGATCGGCGATGCTGCGCAGAGTCGCCAAAGCGCGGATGTTTTTCTTACCCTTTTTCCAGTGGCTGCAATCGGCGGGATCGTAGTTCAAGATGGCGCCAACATCCTGGTCGATCACTTTGACATTACCGTCATAGCGAATCTCCAGCGCTTCTTTGCAAAACCGGAACAATGTCGCGGAGTGTGGGTACCTGTTTTCGGCTGTCTTTTTCATGCTAAGCTCCTCCCTGGAGTGGACGCCAAAAAGCACCAAGCGCGCCATTGGCCTGGCGGCGCAGCCACCTGCCGCGCGAAAAAACCGGAGATTCTTGCGGATTCCTAGTTCAATTAGAAACGATTTTGGTGCAATGGTCAAGAAAGAGGGTGGCGCCTATTCGGACGTCACCCTAAGAGAAGATTGGTAAGAAGCAGAGTAGCCAGAAAGTAGTTTAGCCAGACACCCGGTTAGCTTCGAGGATGGCGATGGTCATCGGGCCAGGTAATTTACTGACCTTACAAGCCACGACTTCAGCGACCCGCGTAATCAGCTGCTGCGCCCGCTCAGGCGTCTCGCGCTCGCGGCCTTTGAGGCGCACCGTCAACTTGACCTTATCGCCACGCTCCAGAAAGCGACGAATCGCCGCGATCTTGGTCTCGAGGTCATGCCCCGAGATGTTGACCTTAAGCTGGATCTCCTTTAACTCGGAGGTCTTGGCCTTAGTCTGGCGGGCCTTTTTCTTTTCGTATTCGAGCTTTTTGTAGTCCTGGATGCGGACTACGGGCGGATCCGACTTATCGCTGACGATGACGAGATCAAGGCCCACTTCATCAGCCTGGCGAAAGGCAAACTCGGTTGGGACGATCTCATTCGTTCCTTCGCTGATCAGACGGACCCGAGGCACCGTACGCGCCATGGCGCGAGTTAAAATATCCAATCGAAACGGTCTCCTGTGACATTGACGAAGGGCAGCCCCCCTGCCCCACCCTTCTTACCTGAATAAGCAGCATAAATACAGCGGATTTCGCGTAAACCGGGTCACATCGAGTGTCTCGAGGCGTAAAATTGGGCTGGCCGAACATCGGATCCAGCCCAGTGAATGCTGCGCGAGGTTCCCAGGACGGCGTTCCTGCGGCCGTCCTGGAAATTTCATTACTTAAATTAAATGAGGACCTTGCGAGTATGGATCAAAGGATCCCTTCCATGTCGCCAAGGTCGAGGTCAAAGGCGGCCCCATCGCGACTGAGCACATTGCTGGCACTGAGCGAACCGATAAAGCTGACAACCTTGTAGAGCAGCGCCGACACGCCAAAGGCATAGACGGCGACCAAAACCGCCGCCGCGAGATGTTTGCATAGTAGGGTCGCGTCACCGGTGATCAAACCGCCTTTAAGCGCAAACACCGCGGTCAGGATCATGCCGACGACACCACCAACGCCGTGGCAAGCGAAGACGTCTAGGGTGTCTGGGATGCGGGCCTTCAACCACTGCGCATTAAGCATCAAGTTGGAGACCAATGCGGCGACCGTACCGATGGCGATACTGGCTCCGACATTGACGAAGCCGGCAGCCGGAGTGACTGCCACGAGGCCGACCACGGCACCAATCGCCGCGTTCAAGGCGGTGACTTTGCGCCCCATCAGTAGGTCGGCGAGCAGCCAGGCGACCATGGCGGCGGCGGCAGCAGTGTTGGTGGTCAAAAAGGCCGAAACGGCCCCACCGTCCACGGCCAGTTCCGAACCGGCGTTGAACCCAAACCAGCCGAACCAGAGCAAACCGGTACCGAGTAAAACGAAGGGAATGTTGGCTGGAACTTGCGGCGTATGGCCGCGGTTGGCAGCAGCTCCCTTCTTCGGTCCATGGCTAACGGCCAAGGCTCCAGCCAAACCAGCGAACCCAGCAGCCATATGCACGACGGTGCCACCGGCAAAATCGAGGACACCCCATTTGTGCAGGAACCCCTCTGGATGCCAGGTCCAATGCGCCAGCGGCGCATAAACAAACAACGTGAATAGAATCATGAACCAAATGAACGAGGAAAACTTAATCCTCTCGGCAAAGGACCCCGTCACCAGAGCCGGCGTGATAATTGCGAACTTCATTTGAAACAGGGCGAACAAGGCCAGCGGAATGGTCGGGGCCAATGCAGCGTTGGTCGTCAAACCAACGTCACGGAACATGAAAAAGGTCCGAGGATCGCCGATCAAGCCATGCAGCGAGGTACCAAAGGAAAGACTAAAGCCGACGACGACCCACAGCAGACTGACCACACCCATGGCGATAAAACTTTGAAACATCGTCGAGGTGACATGCTGCTTACTCACCATGCCGCCGTAGAAAAAGGCTAGGCCGGGTGTCATCAGCAAGACCATGGCGGTGGCGACGATCATCCAGGCGGTGTCACCACCATTGATCGCAGCTGGAGGGGGCAGCGCGGCTGCGCCACTGGACAAGACTGCGGGGACACTGACTAGCGCTCCAGCGATGACCATAACGGCCAAGGCAACAAAAGCGCCCAAACGATGCTTAGGCATACCGTAACTCCTTTGATCTATTAGAACAAATGCTCTAAAAAACCGATAGACCACCCGACTGAACGCATGACCGACGACCGGACACCCGCCTAATCAAGTATGAACAGCCCGCAGTTTAGGCCAAATGATCCGCTTTAACAAGGCCTGCAGCCTGGCAAAAGACGTCCCGTTTAAGTTTCACTTCAAGCCTCCCGAGCTGTGATCATAGGAGCCAAAACCAGGCTCTTATTACTAGAGGAGGTTATATGGACTGCAGCAAGCTCATTCGTCTCGTCCTGATCGTATGTTTGGGACTCAGCCTAAGCCCCGCCACCACGGCCCAGGCCCAATCCGACGCCAGCGCCGAGGGTAGCGTTGAGCCGACGAGCGACAGGGACCAAGGGGCCATCAGCGATAGTGCGATCGGCGTCGAGGACGATCTGTTCCGGCCCGGGGGCAGCTGTGCCGCCCTAGCCTACCTAAGCTCGAGCCAGCTAGGCGACCTGATCAAAGCCGGCTTTAGTGACGACCGGCACTCCTTTTGCTACCCCGAAGAGCCTTCCGAATGCACCGAGTACACGAGCCTGCTGCAAGGTCGCGGCCGCCTCACGACCGGTGAGGACGGCTTTCACTGCAACCTGCAGGTCAACTCCTGAGGGCTTTATCGGTCGCTTGACGCCGCCTTTAGAGCAAGGTCGCCGCTGCCGTTGCCAGCTCACTACGCTCCCCTCTGCGGAGCGTCACGTGGGCGGCAATCGGCTCGCGGCGAAACTTCTCGATGACATAGGTGAGGCCGTTGTTCTGCGAATCGATATAGGGATTGTCGATCTGGTAAGGATCACCCGTCAAAACGATCTTGGTGCCTTCGCCGGCACGGGTCAAAATGGTCTTGATCTCGTGCGGCGTCAGGTTCTGCGCCTCATCGACGACAAAGAAGATGTTTGGCAGCGAACGGCCCCGGATATAGGTCAACGGCTCGACCTGCAGCATGCCCTGATTGATCAGTTCCTGGTAGTTCTTGCTCAGGCGCTTTTGCCTGGTGTGGGTGCCGCCGCTTAAGAGCAATTCCAGATTGTCGTAAATCGGCTGCATCCACGGATTGAGCTTCTCATTGAGATCGCCGGGAAGAAAGCCGATATCCTTGCCCAAAGGAAAGACTGGCCGCGCCACCAAGAGCTTATGGTATTCGTCCTCGTCGGTGGTTTTGGTCAGGCCGGCGGCAATGGCGAGCAGGGTCTTACCGGTGCCAGCATTGCCGCTCAAGGTCACCAACTTGATGGAATCGTCGAGCAGGGCCTCGAGCGCAAAGGTCTGTTCGATATTACGGGGGTAGATGCCCCACACGCCATCGGCGTGGGGATCGAGCATGCGGACCACGTGCTCTTGATGATCATAGCGGCCGTAGACAAACTGGGTCGCGTCCCGGTCGTCTTCCAGGACGATAAATTGGTTTGGCATGATATCGGTGCCGGGCAGGGCGAGCTCACGCTTAGTGTAAAAGCTATTGATGGCGGAGCTGTCGATCTTGACGTTGAGAATGCCGCTATAGAGGTGCCCGATATCGACTTTATCGGCCTCGAAATCCTCGGCTGGGATGCCAAAGGCATCGGATTTAATCCGCAGGTTCGAGTCTTTAGTGATGACGATGACGGCACGGGATTCGCCAAACTGCTTTTGCAGGGTCAGGGCGATGGCGAGAATATGGTTATCGGTACCGTCGGCGAGCAGCTCGGGGAGGATCTCCATATTGTGGCCGAGGTAAATAAACAGGCTGCCGCTGTCGGCGCGCTCGTCGAACAGGCGAACGCCCGAGGACAGCGCGCCCTTTTTGCGCAGCCGGTCGAGGATGCGGGACACCTCGCGAGCGTTGCGGCCGGTTTCGCTCTGATCCTTTTTGAAGGTGTCGATCTCCTCGATCACCGAGATCGGAATCACCACGTCGTTATCATCGAACTTAAAGATACTGTCGGGGTTACTCAGCAGGACGTTGGTATCGAGAACAAAGACTTTTTTCATAAGCCTCACCCGCAGCGGTAGCGTAAAAAATTGAAGATGCTTCAATATAGATACTTACTTAACTGTTGTCATGAGCTATTATGCAAGAAATGCCGCAGTTTACTTAGACTCAGCGAGGGTCAGGACGATGGATCTCGACGCCAGCCAAGCGATCAGCGAACTGTCTCGTCAGTACCGTGATTTATTCCAAAAGCAACGGGTCATTTTGCCGTTCAACGGCTATCTGGATCTGCTCAGACTCCATCCAAGGCCGCTGCTGCGCAGCGCGGCGGAATACATCCGCGACACCTTCGACCACTTTGGGCGCCGGCAGGTCCTCGGCGGCGAGACCGTGACGGCCTCGGTCCACCGCTTCAAGCTGTTTGACAGCGGCACGGAAAAGAGTGGCGCCATCATCGGCGGCGAGCTGATCCAAGATGAGATCTACAACGTCCTGCAGTCCTTCGTCCGCCAGGGCTATGCCAATAAACTCATCCTTCTGCACGGACCCAACGGGTCAGCCAAGTCGTCGACGGTCGAAGCGATTGCCCATGCAATGCAAAAGTACAGCGAGCTGGAGGCCGGCGCGGTCTACCGCTTCAACTGGATCTTCCCCACCGAAAAGGTCGCGACGGCGACGATGAAGGGCGAAAGCGGCCCGATCGGCTTCGCCTCGGGGGGCACCAAGGACGACGACCAGGGTAACTCCTATGCCATGCTCGACGACACCTTGATCGCATCCAAGATCCACTCGGACTTCAAGGACAACCCGATCTTTTTGATCCCGATGCCGCAACGCGAAGCCTGGCTGCGCAAGTGGTTGGCGCAGCACGAGGGCAAGCGTGCCGACGATGTCGAAATACCGCCGCATATCCTCCAGTCCGGGCTGTCCAAACGCAATCAGCTGATCTTAGAAAACCTGCTGACGGCCTATGACGGCGATTTGGCAAAAGTCCTACGTCACGTGCAGGTGGAGCGCTTCTTTTACTCCAGACAATACCGGGTCGGGATCTCGACTGTGGAGCCGCAAATGGCGGTGGATGCGGTCGAAAAGCAGTTGACGATGGACCGGAATATCCAGAATCTTCCGGCTGTGCTGCATAATATCCGCTACTACGAGGCCCAGGGCGAGCTGATCGAGGCCAACCGCGGGCTCCTTGAGTTCTCCGACCTGCTGAAGCGACCGCCAGAGACCTTTAAATACCTGCTGACTTCGGTCGAAAAGTCCTCCGTCAGCCTGCCCTCGTCGACCGCCAATCTCGACATGGTGTTTATGGCGACGACCAACGAAAAGCACCTCGATACGTTTAAAACGTCTCCGGATTTTTCGTCGTTTCGCGGCCGTTTTGAGATGGTGACCGTGCCCTACTTGCTAAGGCCGTCGCAGGAGATGCGGATCTACGACCGCGACCTCATCGCACTAGCCAAGACCAAAGGCTTCGCGCCGCACTCCGTGAAGTTGCTCTGTCTTTGGGCGGTGATGACTCGCTATAAACAACCGGATCCGGAATACTATGAGGCCAACCAGCGTGGCCTAGTGGCAAGGCTGGACCCACGCAGCAAAGCCCACCTCTACGAAGGGGAGTCGCTCAAACCGACGTTCAAACAAGCCGAGGAGAGTCAGCTGCGCGAGTTGAAGTCCAAGGTGATGAATGAGTCGGTTGGACTGGTGGTCTACGAAGGACGCTTTGGCGCCTCGCCCCGGGAGATCAAGCAGATCCTCCAGCGCTGCACGCAAAATCCCCAGCATACGACCGTAACGCCGATGGCTGTCTTTGACGAGCTAGAGCGCATGGTCAAAGATCGGACCGTCTACGAGTTCCTCCAGTTTGAACCCCGCGGCAAGTACCACGACGCTACCCTGTTTATCACTGTCATCAAGGACGAGTTCGTCGAATTATTCGAGCTTGAATCGCTCAAGTCGATGTCGATGGTCGCGGAGGAGGAGTACGAGAAGCTGCTGGTCCGCTATATCGAAAACGTCGTCGCCGAGGTCAAGCGCGAGAAGATCTATAACACTGCCTCCGAGCAGTATGAGCCGGCCAACCAAACGCTGATGCAAGAGATCGAAAAGATCATCGGTGTGACTGGAGCGGTCGAACGGCACCGCGAGAGCCTGCTGAGCCGCCTGGCGGGATGGCGCATCGCCAATAAGACGGCGGATATCGATGTGGCTGGGTTATTCCAGGACATTCTCGTCAAGATTCAGGAGCACTACCACGGCCAGCATCAGGGCGTGGTGCAGGAAATCTACCAGGCGATGCTCACCATTGGCACCGACCAAGAGGGCAGCATCTCGGCAAAAGACCAAGCGCAAGCCGCCCAGACCTACCGGGAATTGCAACGACGCTTTGGTTATGACGAGGTGTCGGCACGGGAGTGCCTGAAGTTTATGCTGAAGCACCAGAAGAAGCGCAAGCGCCCCTAGGGGCCTAAAGTTCCTTAATGCGAGCGACTGCGAATCGCCTGCTTGGCCGTCTCCGGTTGATGTTGACCGTTGGGGTCAAGCTTGTCTTCAACATAGATCCGGCTGATATGCACCCGAGTATCGCCCTCGATAAGCGAGGGCGAGGCGTAGTCTTCGATCGGCACGACCCTGGGGAACTGATCTTCGTCCTTCTTGATCAGGCGTAGATAGTTGAGGCTGTGCTCATCCTCACGACGAGTGCGAAAGCTGGTGAGCGAGCTTTCCGACGACACCTGCTCAAAGGTCAGACCGATCGAGCGCAGCAGGGAGCATGCCGCAGCGGTGGCTTGTTCGCCCGAAGCACGGTCCTTGGAGCTGACCTCGAAGACGCGCTTCCATAGCCGCCGATTGCGCAGCAGATCGAGCAGCAAGCGTTGACAGCGCAAAAAGGCCTCTGGCGACAGCTTTGCCGCTTCAGCTAGCAACGTTGCCTCGATGTTGTATTCATCGAGCTCGGCATAGGCGAGCGGATCGGTCGGCATCGTCCAGTCGCCAAGCGTCAGCGCCAAATGCTGAATCATCGACTCCGCAGCGACCGAAGTCTTATGAAAATATAGCTGCAGATACATGGAGTGGCGCGCCCGCAGGTAATCTTCAAAGGCCGCGAGTCCAGACAAGGTGATGGCCAGATGCACGCCTTGGTCGCGTTCATCAAAGTATAAGGACAGCGAATCTTGAATCCGCGTCGCATCAAAGATGCCGTAAACAACGCCGCATTCGCGGGAGTCGCGCAGCAGATAGTCCATCCGGTCGGTATCGACCTCACCGGAGATCAGCTCATGGCACAGCCGATAAAGACCGTGCTTGAGCAAAGGCGAGCCTGCCTCGGGCTCGATGTCGGGAGTCATGATGCTGATGATATCGCGTGCCTTGACAAGAAAAGGCCCCTGGTAGGTCCGGTTGACGTCTTCGATCAGGCGCTCGACGAGCAGTAGTGTATAGATCTCATGACGGACCCGGACCCTACCCGGATCGCGACCCGAGGCCGCGATCTTGAGGCAGCTCTCCTCAAGATATTCGGTGATGTACGCGGGGCCCGAAGCTTTTTGACTCTGCAGCATCTGCTTCCACGTCGGTAAGAAACGCTCGCCGCTGTGCGAAAAAGGCGGGTGACCGATGTCGTGCAGCAGTCCAGCCAAACGCAGCGCCTGCTGGGTGTAACCACAAGAAAAGATCTCGTCCATCACGGCAAAGGTCGGTGCCAACAGGCCATGCACTAGCGACATGGGGCCGATGCCACGCTTTTCGGTGGCGGCAAAGTTGCGGTAGCGGCCGCAGGAGTTGGCCAGACGCTGCTGGTTAGCGCGCATCTTATGCCACGTATCCGCCGTCAACTGGAGCACGCCCAGCGAATGCTCAAACCTAGAGTGCGAGGCCCCGGGAAACACCAGCGACAGGAATGCCAACTGTTTAACCCGTCTTAAGCGCTGAAAGATCGGGTGATCGATGACCTGGTCTTCCAAAGCCGTGACGTCTACCGTGCCATGAACGTTGCCGCGAATCCGTCTAAATGTCTCAAGCTCCAACGCTCACTCCTCGCCGTTAACCATCCTGATAATAACGCCCGATTACGTCCTGGACATGGTGGACGCCGCGGAGGCGCAACTCCGCAGCCAACTCGGTGAGCAGCTTGGCGATCACCCAAGGCCCCTCGTAGACTAGTGCCGTATAAACCTGCACGGCCAAAGCCCCGCGAATCAACTTTTGATAGACGTCCGCACCGGTCAAAACCCCGCCGCTGGCGATCATTGGCAAGTCACCTTGATGCACCGCATGCGCCCACTCCAGACACGCTGTGGCTTGAGCCGCAAGCGGATGCCCGCTCTGGCCGCCCACCTCGGGATAGGTCACGCGGTGGGTGTTGCTAACGATGATGCCCTGAAACCCGCGCTTGGCGATGACCTCGACCAACTCCTGAAAGTCCCTTCGGGCCATGTCCGGATCGAGCTTGACCCAGACTTTTGGCAGGCCAGCACCGATGCCATCGGCAAGCTCGTGAATAAAAGCCGGCGACGCCAACTCCCGCAGACCGGGGGTGTTGGGCGACGAGATATTGACGACAAAGTAGCTGGCGAGGTCCTTGAAAGCCTCCATCACCTGCAGGTAGTCGGAGGCAGCGCGGTCCTGGGGCGTTAGCTTGTTTTTACCGCAGTTGATGCCCAGCGGGACCTGATCAAAGCGCCACTTATGCGCTGCAAGACGCGTCGCCACTGCCGCTGCACCGTCGCTATTAAAGCCCATGCGATTGATCAGGGCACGAGTCCCAGGCTGGCGGAACAAGCGTGGTTTCGGGTTACCCGGCTGCGGCTGCGGCGTGACGGTGCCGATCTCCAGCATGGCAAAGCCCATGCGGGCAAATCCCCGCGGCGCTCTGGCGTTCTTGTCAAAGCCAGCGGCCAAGGCCAAGGGATGCGGTAAGGTGCCAATCCCCGGCAGGGTCACCTGAAGACCGGCGGTCAATGGCTCGACATACGGTGCTGGCAGCACGTCGAGTAGACCGCGTTCGAGCAGCAGCATGCCGACGTCATGGGCCATTTCGGCCGGCAGCAAACGCAGGACGGCCGTGCCTGCCTGGCCCATCCAGGCGGCTAAGGTTTGACGGGTAAAGGATAAATTGGCGCCACGCGCAACAGACATCTCAGTCATCCGCGGAGTCTATCCCGCGACCAGGTGCTTGCTCAAGCGCTTTACCAGTTCCGTCGGGTGGAAGGGCTTGCGGATGTAGTCTTTGGCGCCCAGCTTAATTCCCTGAAGGACGACGTTTTCCTGCGCCAGCGCGGTCAGCATGACAACCGGAATATCGCGGTGATCGGCATTGCCTTTGATCTTGCGCAGGACTTGCAGGCCATCGATGCCAGGCATCATGATGTCGAGCAAAATAAGATCAGGTTTTTCATGCTTCAGCAGGTATTCCAAGGCATCCTCACCGGTCCCGACGGCCTCGACGGTATAAGCCTGCTTTTCCAGGACCAGCTTAATCAAACGCTGGATATGAATCTCGTCTTCAACCACCAAGATTTTAGGCATGAGACCCCTCGTCGTCCAGTGGCCAAAGAAACCGAAATAGACTGCCACTTTTCTGCCGAATAAACAACAAGCGGCCCATGTGTTGCTGGACAATCTGCCGCGCGATAAATAGGCCAAGGCCGACGCCACGCCGGCCGCGGCGCCGCTGCGAATCGCTGGGATCTTGATAAAAGCGCATAAAAATCAGGTCTTCGGCGCCGTGTGACACGCCCAAACCATCATCTTCGATATCGACCACCAGCATATGTTCGGACACGTAGACCTGCACGCCGACCTTGCCAGTACGCGCATGCCCCGCGGCATTCTTCACCACCTCCCACACCGCAGTCTGAAAAAGTCTCAGGTCCGCTCGAATCAGACAGGAGTGATCGGTCATCTTTTGAGCATGAAGATTGAGATTTCTGGCGCTAAGCGGACCGACCACCTCTGCTGCCTCGGCCTGCATCCTGGCGCAGGCGAGAAGGACTTCGCTCGCGCCGTCAAAGACTGCCAACAGCGGTTGCGACTCTTGGCCCTGGTCGGAGTAGAGTGCTAGCGAGATCTTATCGATCGCCTTGACCGCACGGTCCACTTGGCTCTCGAGCACCTGGATATATTCAAGGCAAAGGGCGGGCACCGCCTCTTTTTCGGCGCCGGCGATCAACGCCGTATAGCCTGAGATCGAGGCCAAAGGCGTGCGTAGTTCGTGATCGATCACCATGCGCAGGTCGGCTTCGAGCGTCTTTAGATGTTCTTTGATAACGCCTTCGCTGAGCGCATGACGCATATCCTGCTCGCGAAACCACGCCCGCAAACGCGCCGAGATCGCCTCGAGCGGTCCGTCCAGCTCGCCCGAACGCACCCGCTTACCCGAAGCCATCAGACCGGCGAAGAGCACCTTCTCGGGTTCAAACGCTTGCTCCGGAACATAAAAAACCGCGCTTTTAGGCCATGATGTAGGATTGATAGGGAGTTTTTCCAGGCGTACCCAGGCCCGAGGCGGCAAGCTGTCTTCAGCCGAGGTATAATAACCTGTCAGTGCCACCGAGGCCGGCCAAACGCCTAGTTCCGATTCATCGCACTTCAGGACTTTCACCAAAGCATTGGCGCCCAAACGGTAGAATGCGCCCGAAGTAAACCCAAGCGAATGCAGCAATTCGGCAAATGAGCCCGAATCCATTGAGTTAAAATTATCCAACAGCGCTTGCTTCAAAGCCTGCTCCCGGTGTCCGACTTGAAGACCCTATCGGCACCGACCATCCAATACTTTAGTCATGCCAATACAGGGAGATAGACTTTGATCTTGTACTTCGTGCGCTACCGCCCAACCGGCGAGCAAGATTGGCAGTCTTGGAAGTTTACCCATGCCAGCGGCCGCCTGCGCGCCTACCTGGCCGTCACCGCGAGCCGCCAAGTGCTCAAGCAGGTGTCTGCCGCTTTGGACTACGCGCTGACTGGCACACCCTCTCCGCTCCTGCATGAAGTCGCTTTGCAACTCGGCGACCATGGTGGTCACACCTGGTTGATCCAGCGCCGCGGCAAGGAGACGCGCATCGCCAAGGACGGTGCCTTGTGCGCCGCTGCCGATGCAGAGCGTGACCTCGCTGAAGCCTGCCTCGATGGGCAGCTGACACAGGCCTCGTCGCCATGGAGTGCCAATGAACGCCTGACGGTTGGTCATTTCGACATCCGCAGCCAAAGTCCTGACGGTGACGATCAAGCCGGCCTGCTCCGCCTGATGCGTCTGGGCGCACCGGTGTCGCCAGAAGCCAGCTTAAAGGCCGCAGCCGAGGCGCAGATCACCGCTGTGGCCGGAGCCTGCGCCCAAAGGTTCGCCTGCCCCGCACTCGCCACAGCCAAAAACCTCGCCGCCTTAGGCCGCAAACTCGACCCGCTTCGCCTGCGCTATAGCGAACTCTGCCGCCAATATAACGAACTGAAAGGCGAGGCCCAAGGACTGTTAGGAAAGGACGGCAACCAGTGCTCATCCTTAGTGCAAGAGGTCGAACTGCTCGACCAGCTAGCCGCGGCCGCTGAGCCCCTATTGCAACCTGGCGTCTCCCTCAAGGCGCTCCAGAGCGACCTCGCCAAAGTCACGGCGGAGCGCGCCGAGCTGCGCCACCAACTCGGGCTCAGCAACGAGCAGCAGACCATGGCAGTGGATTTCCATGCTGCCATCTCCGGGCTAAGCCATATCGAAGCCCAAGCCCGCCTGATCCAAGCTATGGGCAAAGCCAGGCAGCAAGTCGCAGAGCAGATCGAGCCGCTCTTTCGCCGCTACCTCGAAGTCGCCGCCGGAGGCCTCACCGGCGACCAACAAACCCAGGCAGAACTCGCCTCATGCCTGGCCTCGCTCACGGCGCGTCTCAAACAAAAGGCCCACCTGCAGCAAGTCGAGAGTTTACACGCCGACAAGCAAAAGACCTGGTTTGATCGCTTTAAAAGCCGCTCCGAGACACCCGGCGCGCAATTTGAAGAAACACCGCTCGAACGTGAAGTCACCGACCTCGAGACGGCGCATATGGCCATCACCTACACCCTAGGCCGCCTGAGCGAACTCAAAGAAAACCTAGCCTTGGTCGACAAAAAGCACGATGCCGCCTTAGCGACGATCGATGCCACCTACGAACAACTCGTGCAGGGCTTTGGCACCCTCAAACAACGCTGGCAGGTCCTGGCCGGTCAGTCGCATCTAGCCGAGGACATCGACCTAAACAACCTACTGAAACTCGCCGCAGGCCACGGGACCCTGACCGAGCTCGAAGCCAAACATCACGCCTGTGGCGATAAGCTGCAACGCTTTCACACGGCACTAAACCAAGTCGAGCGTCTGCTGCTCGACTGGCGCAAGGCCACCGGCAGCCAGAAGACCGTTGACCTGAGCAGTCCGGCCATCTTGCTCAGTGAAGTGTCGAGCCTGCTTCGCTACCGGGAGACCAAGCGCCAGCGTTTGACACTGATCAAAGACCAAGCCGTAGCGGCTAAGGCAGCAGCCGGCATGCTGGCGATGTTAAAAAAGCGCCGTCAAGCCATCGCCTCGGAGTGGACTGCAGCATTCGCCGCGGCGGGTGTGCCCGCGCTGGAGATTCATGACGAAGCGGTCAGCGAGCTATGCTCTAGTGCGCAACTCATCGACGCTCTGACTTCGGTGCGCCATACAGCAAGTAAGGCAAAGCCGGCCGGTTTGTTCACCGGTGCCGCCCACGCCACCCATCCCACCGAAGCCTTTGCCTTAACCGTTTACCATTGGGACGAGGAGCACACGCAAGCCAAGGAACGGCTAGCCTTCCTCGCAGCCCTGGAGCAGGCGACCGAGGATACGCTGCACGTCCTGCTGCTTGCCGACGAGAGCCTAGCTATGGCCCTAGCACCTGCCGGCCTTGGCCGCGCCGTAAGCGTACCGACGCAAGTCCAAGCTCAAGCCGGCCAAAGCGCCACGCCGCACATTCCAGGCGCACCAAAACCAACACCCAACGTCATCAAGGCACCGCAGCAGCAGCGCCAAGCAAACACCCAACCACCCACCGCATCAAGTGGACTGCTGAGCGACAAAGCCCGGCACACCTTGGCCATGCTGACGACGAGAAAGTCCTAAGCTGGTCGCTTAACCGCCTGATTCCACCTTTGCCGTCGCCTGGGCAAAGGCCTCGATCGTCGCGTCGATATCAACCGATCCATCGTCTTTACCGAGGGTGGTGACCGCCGTCTGCAGCAATTGGTTAGAGTTTGTCGCCAGCTCGATCAGATCGCGGCTAACCATATGCGGCCTAACGCGGAGAGCGGTGAAAAAATGCTCTGCAGCACGCATCAACTCCACCAACCTGGTTGCACCGATCGGCACCGCGGCATCGGCGATCCCCTGCATGACCCGAAACAAATAGCCGAGCTCGACGGCCCGCTCTTCGGGACTCCTAAGATTTTTGATCGAGCCGCCGCAAAACAACAGCTGTGCCGTCGCTTCGCTGATAAACAACTCTTCTATTTTGCGCTGCGCCAGGTTACCGGTCGCTAGCGGCTCGTTGCTTTTGCCGTGCGCTTCTTCGTAGCGCAAGGTGCGGAGTTTACGGATCTGCTGGGCCGCTGATTCGTGCCCGCCACCGGTGCCCGTGGCCTGCGCCGCGCCCTCGCTCAGACGTTTCATCTCCTTGGCGACGCGCATGGCCTCTTTGACAAAGTCGCGGAGCTCTTCGCCTTCGAAGGGCTTTTCCAGGTAGTCAAAGGCACCCAAGCGCAAAGCCTGCACCGTCGTATCTTGGCTAGGATAGGCGGTAAGAAAGATAAATGGTTGCATCAGGCCTTCAGAACGCATGCTGCTCAGTAGCACCAGACCCGTCATCCTTGGCATCATCAGATCGGATACCACCACATCCACGGGCTGTGTTCGCAGGATGTCGAGTGCATGATGCCCATCGCTTGCTTCGATCAGCGTCACGCCCAAAGCGGTCAAATGCATGCCAACGATCTCCCGGATTTCCGGCTCGTCGTCGACGATGAGCAGCGTTCCACTTAGCTTCGGGTCCATAACACTCCCTAGGTCAACAAGACCTTCAGTCCACTCCTCGGCATTTGCAGATTTTAATTTAGCAGGGCCTCGCTAAAATGCCTGAACTCACCGGATACTTATGGTTTAACCATCTAATTTAAATGACTAATTAAGAATAAATGAACTCCGCGGCCCCTCCCTGAGCTGGGGGTGCGGGCGGCTGCCGTGCCGATGCCCAGGGGCAGGAAGAGTAAATGCCTCGCCGCTAGCCAAACGTTTTTGCTCTACGCCGGTTCCATCGTCTCAGCCATCGCCGTCGCCGCAATCCAGGCCGTGGTCCAAGCCGCTTGGAAGTTAAAGCCGCCGGTGATGCCATCGACTGCCAGCACCTCCCCAGCAAAGTACAAACCCGGCGCTACGCGACTTTCCATGCGGCGAAAATCAACCTCCTTCAAGGTCACCCCACCAGCCGACACAAACTCGTCCTTAAAGACACCCTTACCAATGATCGCATAACGTCCTTGGCTAAGCTCAACCACCAACCTTTGGATATCGGCCTTGGACATATCGGCATAGACGAGCTCTGGGTCGACCTTCAAGCTGACGACGAGTTGCTGCCAAAATCTCCGCGGCAACTCGGGAAAGGGCGGATGCTTTGCCACCTGTTTTTTTGCAGCACTTTGTTTAAAGCGCCGCAGCTCAAGGTCAATCTGCGCCGCGTTCAAGTGCGGCAAAAAGTTGATCTGCAATTCCGCTTTATAGGCGTTGGCATGAAGCAGGATCGCGCCAAAGGCGGAAAGCTTGAGGACTGCTGGGCCGCTCAGTCCCCAATGGGTGATCAGCAAGGGGCCGCTGCGTTCGAGTCGCTCTTTACCGCCACCAACGCCTAAACTCAGCTTAACCTCAGCAAAAGCGATGCCGGCAAGGCCAGAGATCCGCTCATCTTTGACATTAAAGGTAAACAGCGAAGGCACATGCGCCTCGACCACATGACCCGCATTTGATGCAAGTTGCAAGCCCGCAGGCGCACTTCCAGTCGCGAGCAAAACCGCAGCTGCAACCAGCTCCTGTCCATCCTTAAGGCGCAGCTTGAAACGGCCGCCAGACGGCAAGACCATTGGTGCTAGTGATGCCATTGGTTCCATCGCCTGCACGCTAGCGCCAAGCCGCACCTCGACCCCTGCTTGGCGCGCCGCCAATTCGAGGGCGTCAGAAATGGTGCGCGAATCATCGGTGCTGGGAAACATGCGTCCATCGGCTTCGGTCTTTAGCTGGACGCCGCGCGCCGCAAACCAGGCGACCGTGTCGCGGGGTTGAAACCTGGTAAAACAAGAGCGCAGCTCCCTCGCCCCGCGCGGATAGTTTGCCGTCAATGTCCCGGGATCAAAGCAATGATGCGTCACATTGCAGCGACCGCCGCCGGAAATCCTGACCTTGGTGAGAACCTTTTGCGTCGCCTCGAGCAATATCACCCGGCGCCCAGCGCCTAGCTCCGCCAAACGAATCGCGGCAAAATATCCGGCCGCGCCCCCACCCACCACGACTAAGGGTAGCAGCTGCTCAGACAAGTTCTAGGTCCGCTTGGGCAACGTCCAAAGCAGAAGCGGCGGCGTGCATTGGCGGCAATCCACTCCCGTCGCCTTGGACCAGCATCGACTCACGCGGCAGCGGCGGCAGGCCTACGACCGGCCACTCGTGACGCGGACCTGATGCAGCCAAGGCTTTGCCTGGCAGAGGCTCGTCTGAGGTCTGAGCAGACGTCCCCTGCTTGGCACCAAGAGGCCTATGCCGGCGGCGCAAGGGCTGAAGTACCACCAAGATCGCGACCACAGCAAAGGCGACAAACCCAGCGCAAAGCGCGACTAAGATGGCATACTCGCGGACGCCATTAACTTGCTCGGGGCGCTCGACTCCGGCGACTTCGAGATTCAGTTTAACCTGCGGCATCAGCGCCTCCGCTGGTGTCGACGCCGCTTCAAAGCGAAAGCCGTTGCCCCGCAAGGTCCGCATGATGCGCTGACGCGCCTCGCGCAGCACCGCCGCCGGTTGGTCCGAGGTCATCGACACATCAAGTGCCAGCTCACGCAGACGTGGCTCGGTTTGCGTTAAATCAAAATCGGCGCGGCTTTTAACGTCGATCTGTCCCGGCACATCGCGGCCATTTTGCCGAAAGAAATCAGCAATGGCGCTGCGAATGAGTTCCTGCATTTGCGACCGTACCGCTTCCTGGTAGCCGCTTTGCGCGGTGGCATCGCTCGTCGCCTGCTCCGAGGCACCGGCGGCAACTGACCTCCCCAACACGAAGGCAAGGCACAGCGCCGGCAAAAACGATCTAGTCATATGCATCACTCCCATCGGTCACTCCCATCGGTTGGACGCGCCTTAACGAGGCGGTGGGCCCTACGGGGTCGCCACGGCAGAAAGCACATCAAGAATCTTCACCGCGGCCCCCTTCCCATCGTACTCAGACTGCTTTTGCACCATCGCCGGTGCCGCCTCAGCCAAATCCTGCAGCCTCTGCCCAAACACCGCAGCGCTCAGGTCGCCCTCTCGCTGCACCAGCGCCCAGCCGGCTTTAGCAAAGGCCGCCGCATTAACCGCTTGATCGCCACGGCTACCCTGTTCCAGAGGGATAAGCAACATCGGCTTTCTAAGGCTAAGTATTTCAAAGATGGAGTTGGCCCCCGCCCGACTGACGACAAAATCGGCGGCAGCAAATAAGTCCTTGAGCTCTGGCCCAACAAACTCAAATCCCCTGTAGCGGGGATGTTTAAAGGCCAATCCCTTGCCAGCGCCAGTCAGGTGAATCACCCTGGCATGGGTCAACAGCGACGGCAAAATCTCGAGCAGCGCCTTATTGATCTTGAGCGCACCCTGGCTGCCACCCATGACCAGATAAGTGGGGAGGGTCGGCGCAGCAGCCACGTCCTGACTAAACTCACATAATTTTAGGCCACGCGCTCGGTCGCCGCGCAGAAGGTCGTCGCGCACCGGAGTGCCCACTTGCTCGCTGGGACCGTGGAGCAGAGCTCCCGTCTCAGCGAAGGTGTAGACGATGCGTTTGGCAACTGGCTGGATGAGTCGCGTCGCCAGGCCTGGGGTCACGTCGGACTCATGCGATACGACCGGTATACGCAGCAGCCAGGCGGCCCAAGCGACCGGGACGGCGACAAAGCCACCCTTGCTAAACACGACATTTGGCCGCTGCTTCAGCAAAAATATCAGGGCCTGGACACAGCCTAAAGCGACCTTAAATACATCGGCGACGTTGCGCCAGCTATGGTAGCGCCGGAGTTTACCTGTGGCCACCTCAGTAAACGGGATTCCTTGCGCCTCGACCAGGCCGCGTTCGATCCCACTTGAACCAATGTAAAAAACCCGCCATCCCCGCGCCTTGATCCCAGGGAGCAAGGCAAAATGCGGCGTCACATGACCGGCGGTGCCACCGCCGGTCAGACAAACGACAAATGGGTGTAACGGGCTATTGGGCATAGTGGCATGAAACCAAATGTTGTTTACTCTTGGTGCCGATATCGCGCAACTCAGGCGCCTCGACACTACACCGCTTTGTCGCGAGTGGGCAGCGCGGATGAAAATGACAGCCGCTCGGCGGATTAATTGGACTCGGCACATCACCTTTTAGCACTTGGCGCGCCTTTTTAACGTCCAGACTTGGCACTGGAATCGCGGAGATGAGGGCTCTGGTATAGGGATGCGAAGGCTTAGCATACAACTCATCACCAGAGGTGTACTCGACGATCTTACCCAAATACATCACTGCCACTTGGTCGCTGATATGCTCGATCACAGCCAAATCATGGGCGACAAACAGATAGGATAGACCGAGATTTTTGCGCAGGTCCACTAGTAGGTTGAGAATCTGCGACTGAATCGATACATCGAGCGCACTGACCGGCTCATCGGCGACAATCAACTTGGGATTTAAGGCAATCGCCCTGGCGATGCCGATGCGCTGGCGTTGCCCACCAGAAAATTCATGCGGATACCTGTCGGCCGCCTCGGCGGGTAGCCCAACCGTTTCCAGCAAGGTGCGGATGCGACCATCCAGTTCCTGCCTGGTACCAATGCGGTGGATCAAAAATGGTTCGGCCAACACGCGGCCAACGGTCATCCGCGGATTGAGCGAGGAAAATGGATCTTGGAAGATGATCTGCATATCGCGCCGCTGATGGCGCAGCTGCTTCGGGTTTAAGCCGAGCAAATCGACGCCAGCAAAGCTCAGTTGGCCAGCGGTGGGCTCGTAGAGGCGTAGGATGGTGCGGCCAAGAGTCGATTTACCACAGCCCGACTCGCCGACGAGTCCAAGCGTTTCCCCGCGGCGCAGGGTTAAGCTGACGCCGTCAACAGCATGCACCCTTTGCACAGTCCGCCCGAGCAGTCCGCCCTTGATCGGAAAATGCTTTTTTAGCTGCCTGACTTCAAGCAGGGGAGACTCTTGCATAGAATGGGCACCTCGGCCAAACACAAACAGTTACTTCAATAGGGCAGGTCATCGCCGGCTTTTATATGCAACCAACACGCCACCTGCTGCTCGGCTCCGACATCTTCAAGGGTCGGTTCTTGCCGCCGACAACGGTCATGGACCTTGGTGCAACGCGCTTGAAAACGGCAGCCGCGAGGCAAATCGGCCAGACTCGGCACCGAGCCTTCAATCGTCGGAAGATACTCCGTCTTGTGGCCAAGGCGAGGAATACTGCCGAGCAGCCCCACCGTATACGGATGCCTTGGCGTGCGAAAAATCTGCTCGACGCTGGCCTTTTCAACGATCTTGCCCGCGTACATGACGAGGACAAAGTCGCACACCTCGGCGACGACGCCGAGGTCATGGGTGATAAGTAAAATCGCCATGTTTAGCTCTTGCTGCAACTGTGCCATCAAGTCGAGAATCTGCGCCTGAATGGTGACATCGAGCGCGGTCGTCGGTTCATCGGCGATCAACAACTCGGGCCGACAGGCCAACGCCATCGCGATCATCACGCGTTGGCGCATGCCACCTGAGAGCTGATGCGGATACTCATCGACGCGTTGCTCCGGCGCCGGCATGCGCACCAGGCGCAGCATGGCGATGGCCTTTTCCCGTGCGACCTTCTTGCTATCGCCAAGATGGATGCGAAACACCTCACCGATTTGATCGCCAATGGTAAACACCGGATTGAGGCTCGTCATCGGCTCTTGAAAGATCATACTGATGCGGTTGCCGCGGACTCCGCGCATGCCCGCTTCGCTGAGCTTGAGAATATCGGTGTCGCCTAGCAGGATCCGGCTGGTCTCGGCAATTGCGCCCGGTGGCGCCTGGATCAGACGCAGGATGGATAGCGAGGTCACGCTCTTGCCGCAGCCGCTCTCGCCTACCAAACCGACGGTTTGGCCTTTATTCACGGTAAAGCTGATATCGTCGACCGCGCGGATGGTGCCGCGCTCCGTGCGAAAGCTGGTCACCAAATGGTCGACGCGGAGCAAGGGTTCGGTCATTGAATCACCGTCTGAATCTGCGTGCGGGGTACCTGGGCTCACCGGCCATAGAGACTTGGTAGCTGGGCCGCCAGCGGATAAAGCTCGTCAATCGCTTTAAGAGTAGCGCTAAGCGTTGCCACTGCCAAGGTGAATTCCTGCTTAAGCCCCTGTTTGATCTCGCTAATCCGGTCACTACGACTGGCATCGGCAAAGACCACCACCAGGCCGCCTTCAGGCCCTCTTATGGGCAAGCACTCCCAGCCTCTGGCTCGGTTGAAGTCGATCACGCTCAAGGCTGCAAGATCGAGCTGGGCTCCAACAAAATGATAGACTCGCGGCAGCTTCAGGGCCAAAGCCAGGGCGTCGGCCAATTCCTCTTCAGCGAGCAGCTTGGTCAAGAGCAGACCGTGATAGGCGCTGACATCCCAGGTCTGCATAAACCCTTGCACCACCTGCCGGTTGGTGGCGGTGATCACGCCCTTAGCTGCCAAAGCCTCGAGGAGTCGCACGCTGCAGCTGTGGTTGATGCCATCAGTCATCGATCTGCACCCAAGTAAGTTTATAACCACTAAGTCCCGACAAGCTGGCCTTACGGCGCTTGGTTCCTGATAGGCACCACGTCAGCTTGCGACTAAGTATAAGGTATTCACGCCAAAAGATGTCAGTGCAAGTCGACTCAGGCGGCTGCATGGGCGAAATTTCAAGCTCCATGCTCCGCTCCGGCTGACGAAAAAGGTAGCGCACCTTGCCGCCCTCACCTTCGCGCTCCGCCAATGCCGAGAGCCACGCTTTAGGATAAGTAAACGCCAGTAAACAAGGGACTTCGCGCAGTTGAATGCCCGTCGGATGACCACTGAGGGTGAGCGTGCCGGCAGCATCGACGCTGATCACTGGCATCCGCGCGGCCAGCGGACCGGCAAAGTCGAGCCTTGAGCCCTGGTTGTGGACCTTAAGCATGGTGCGTCCAAGTGGATCAATCAGCTCCACCTGCCAGTCATCCGCACTGCGCGCCATCCAGCTGGTTTCCAGCGACCCAGCCAGGACGCCGTCGGCGTATAGCTGCAGCGTGACGGCACCATCGCCCGGGCCGCAGCCGCTAAACAAAGCGGCAACGGCCTTTGGCAGCACCGGCTTCGGCGGCGGCGCCAAGGTCTGGCAGGCGCTACTCGCCAAGTAGACAACGGCAATGCCAAGCGCGCGCCGGACCTTACTCGCGAGCATATTCATGGACTAGGACTCGAGGTGGCCTGGGCCAGGGCCTTGGCTTTGGCCTCGATGCGCGAGCGATCTTGATCCTCCAGGTTGGCACCTAGGGCCTTTTGGTAAAGTTCATGCGCGGCTTTCTTATCACCCTGGGCATTTCTGACGTCGCCCAGGTGCTCATAGATCACTCCCTCTTTGGGCTCCAGGCGGGCCGCCTTGTCGAGGGTCGCGGCCGCCTTGCCCAGCTCACCCTTTTGAAAATACACCCAACCGAGGGAGTCAAGATAGAAGCCGTCGTCGGGCTTTAGCGCTAGGGATTTTTGCACCAGTTTTTCTGCCTCGACGAGATTTTCGCCCTTCTCGGCATAGAGATAGCCAAGAAAATTGTAGGCGCTGCTATTGTCTGGATCGACCTTGAGCACGAGGCGCATGGTTTGAATACAGCCGTCGCGGTCTCCCGCCTTCTCCTGATACACCCCTTTCAGAAAGAGCAATCGAACCTTATCGGGAAAGCGCTTGATGCCATCCTCGATCACCGCCAAAGCCTCGGCGTAGTGCTGCGTGTCTGCGAACACGTCGGCGAGAATGCCGAGCACCTCCCAGCTGGCCTGCGGCAGATCACGGAGCTTTTGCGCCAGAGCATAGGCCTCGGCCTTTTTCTTTTGCTCTTTGAGGATCAAGAGCGTGCGAAACTGTCCGTCCTTATACAGCGGCGAGCCTGCGGCGATGCCGTGGTAGTAGGCCAAAGCCTGATCGAACTGCTGCAGCCTCTCATGACTAAAGCCGGCCAGATAATGCACCCGGTCGGACTCCGGGTAGGCGCGGACCAGCTCGTCGAGTAGCTGCGTCGCTTCGGTGTTGCGCTTGAGCTCCCACAGCAGAATGGCCTTTTGCATCTGCACCGCCGGCTTACTTTGCCCGCCTTGCTTGATCATCTCATCGAGTAGCTGAATCGCGCTCTCGAGATTGCCGAGCTCGCGGTAAAGCTCGACCATGCGCGAGGTCAGCTCTTCGTCGGTTGGATCTAAGCGGTAGAGCTGCTCGTACATCCGTACGGCTTGCTTCATCTTGCCGTTTAACTGCAGCGAGATGGCGTAGATCTGCGTCAGCTGGGGATTCGTGCTCTGCATCTCCCAGGCACGCCGAGCTGGAATCAAGGAGTTTTTGACCTGGCCATTGACCAGATACAGGCGACTCAGCTGCGACCACCCAGCGACGGAGCCGGCGGCATTCTTCACTAGCTCCTTGGCCACGACGATCGCCTTGGCGCTCTGCTTCATGTTTTGATACAGATCGGCCAGCTGCAGATAGGCGGCTTCGTAGTGGGGGTCGAGTTCGACGCATTTTTCCAGTTGCGTCACGGCCTCGGTGAGCTCGCCGGCCTGGGTCAACATCTCACCGTAAAAAAACCGCAGCTGGGCATCTCGCGGATACAGTAGCACCATCTTGCGCGCCTCAAGCATCGCCTCTGGGCGATCGCCGGCCGCTGCTTTTGCCGCCAACATCTTGCCACCCAGGAACGGATTGGGGTCGAGGCTGTAGGCGGTTTCAAAGAGTTGCAGCGATTTTTTAGCGTCGTGCTCCTTCAAAGCGACGTATTCACCGACGAGGAAGTAGTAACTGGCCGTGGACTGGCGCTGGGCCGAAGACCACATGCTGACCGGGACCTTGGTGATATCGGTCACCTGGCCATCGGACGGCGCCGTCCCAGCCTCAGCGGCCGCCGGGGCCGGCTCCGACTTG
Organism: uncultured Pseudomonadota bacterium; assembly: GCA_903928445.1. Taxonomy (GTDB): domain Bacteria; phylum Bdellovibrionota_B; class Oligoflexia; order Oligoflexales; family CAIYRB01; genus CAIYRB01. The sequence continues at coordinate 63,292 of CAIYRB010000101.1, forward strand.
GACTCGATGCCAGTGCTTTTGCAAGCATTCACGGCGAACACTGCGGCGAGTAAAGAGCCAGATAAGCGACCCATGACGAGGCTCCTTATGAAGCGGAGAGGCGGTCGATGCGTTCCGACAAACGAGTCATGGCGGCCTAAACAAACCGCGTCCTCATCACTATACCGTTCAGGGCCAAAGCTTCACACAAAACCCTGCGCTTAGCCGAGTCCGAAGTTCTGCGACCGTCGGCCGCTCGCCATAACATATCTGCACCAGCGACAGCCCAAGCGCCGGCGCCGTCATCCCCGCCGCCTGCCTATCCTTGGCCGCAAGCACCGCGGGCAAGGACTTGGCGTCGCGCTTACCAAGGCCAACATCGACCAAGGTGCCGACCATCGTCCGCACCATCTGCTTTAAAAACCCGCTGCCGCTGACCCAAATGTCCACCAGAGGACCCTGTTGCTCGACCACCACTTCATAGATCTCCCGTTGCCGCGTCTTCGCCGTCGAATCAATGGCGCAAAACGAGGTGAAATCGTGCAGCCCAACAAAGTCGCGCGCCGCCTCGGCGACAGCCGTCACGTCGAGGTCTGAGACGATCTGCCAGGCAAATGGCGCAATCAGCGGGTTGCGCGTCACGCCAAGCCACAGACGATAACGATAAACCTTAGCCTGGGCCGACAGAATCGGGTGAAAGTCCGACCCCACGGTGCGGATACTGGCGACGCCGACGCTGGGCGGCAACAAGCCCTGGAGGCTTTTCAGCCACTTACGCTCATCGTAGGCGACAGCGGTGCGAAAGACCGCCACCTGTTGCTCTGCATGAACTCCAGTATCGGTCCGCGCAGCACCAGTGACGCGCACGGGATGGCGCAGCATGGTGCTAAGCGCCTTCTCCAGATGATCCTGCACGGCCGTGCCTTGGGGTTGGCTCTGCCAGCCCAGAAAGGACGTGCCCAAATACTGCAAATCGAGGCGATAGGCCGGAAGGTCGCTGGCTATCAATGCGAGGTCTCAAAGGTAAAGGCGATGCCGTAGACGGTGCGGCCAAAGGACAGCGCGCTGCGATTGATCGCACGAATCCACTCGGCATAGCCGGTTAGGTAAATCGAACCAATGCCCATGCCGGTGTGCGCGGCGTAGCTGGATTCCTGATCAATCGGGTTCAGCAAGATATTTACCGCAGCCCCGACCACGGTCGAGTTGATCCAACCGCGGTTGACCAGGGCGGTATCCACCGGAGCCGCGGTTGCGCCGCTGCCGACGGTCGTCGTCGGCGTCGCTGTCGCCGTGGTCCCCGCCACGACCTTGCGCACTTCCTGAAAGTACATCCGCTCGTAGCCGGCCCACCCGTCCAGAACCACCCATTTGCGATGAAACGGCGTCATCTCTGCCGTCGCCAGCAGTTTCAACGGGACCAAGGTTAGGGAGGTCGGACCATTGGGATCGATATGGAGGTCGCTCTCGTTAAAAGTCTTCGGATCGGTCTTGGTCACACCATCATTAAGCTGTAAGGCATGGCCATTCACCGAGTAGTACCCTCCGCGCAGTCCGATACCGAGCGTCGCATACCAATCCCAGGCAAACCAATCAGCACCAAGCTCAGGGTAGCCACTGGGCGAACCGTATGCGGTCTTGTAGCCCTTCAAGCCGTTGTTAAACTTCGGTACGGCGTAACTTAGGCGAATGCGATAGGCGCCAAACACCGACTCCTCGCGATTTTGACCGCGTACCGACAAGACCGGACGCTCAGAGGGATTACCGCTGCCATCCTTGGTATCGTATTTGCGGCGGGACTGCAAAAGCGGCGGCTCATTGGAGTCCGGCTTGGCGGCGTCGCCGCGTTCCAGCGGTGGCCCGGCCGGTTGCGGCGGCACATCGACGGGATCATCGGGAGCAAACTCGATGCTGCTTTGGACCTCTTCTTCCTCAGCATGGAGCGGCGCGCTGCTCAGACCGAGCCAAACCAAAGCGAGGCCACCAAGCAACCACCCACTGATGACCGCTAGTTTGGCCGTCAAGGTTATCCCGAAGTCCCGCATGCATCTCACCTCAGCGAAAAATCAATGCACCGCCCCAACGAGCTTCTCGAGGATCTGAACGGCGTTTGTGGCTGCCCCTTTCTTCAGATTATCAGCGACATTCCAAAATTGCAGCCAGTGGGAGGTAGATTGTCCATGCATCAACCGCACCCGGCTGACAAAGACCCGCGGATCACCCGCAGTCGAACGCGGCGTGGGCAGGGCTTTGTGGTCATCATCTTCGACCAAAACCACTGATGGCGCGTCGCGCAGGGCATCAAGCGCCTCTTTGCGGCTCACCGCGCGCTTTAGACGGACGTGGACCACCTCGCCGTGGCAGTGAAAGGTCGATACCCGGACGGTCGTCGCCAGCACCTCGAGCTGGGGCAGCCCGAGGATCTTGCGCGTCTCCTGGACCATCTTGACCTCCTCATAGCAATGTCCTTCGGCATCGAAGACATCGATGCCAGGCAGACAATTGAAAAGGATCGGCTGGGCATAGGCCTTCGGCTCTGGATCTTGAAACTTCATCTGCGCCTCAAGCTGCGCAGCAAGCTCGGAAATGCCCTTTTGTCCCGTTCCCGATACCGACTGGTAGGTCGCGACTTGCACCATATCGAGGCCGAAAAGGTCCTGCAGGGGCTTGAGCGCGACGACCATTTGGATGGTCGAACAGTTAGGATTGGCGATCAGCTGCGGCTGGTCGCTGCGCAACACCTCGGGATTGACCTCGGGAACCACCAGCGGCGTCGACGGGTCCATGCGCCAAGCGCTACTGTTGTCGATGACCGTCGATCCCGCGGCGACCAAGCCCCGGCTGTGTTCCCGAGAAAACGCGCCGCCCGCGCTCATCATGATGTAGCGAAAGCCGCGCAGGGCCTCTGGACTAAAGCTCTGGACCTCAATGCTATGCCCGCGAAACGGCACCTTAACGCCGCGCGAACGTGGCGAGGCGAACAGTCCGAGTTTAAAATCAGGCAGCTTGCTCTCCGCCAGATCCTTAATCATCTCGCGACCGACGGCACCGGTTGCGCCCACAATGGCGATATTTAACTGAGTCATGGCTGCGAAGGCCCTTCTATAGGCTGATCGGTCGGCAAATCATCCGACTCGATGGAGTGATCGTATTCAGGCGAGAAGATCTCGTCGTCCTCGGTCGGCTTTTTCCAGCCGAGGGCCCATTCCATGGGTCCGCTAAGGGCATAGACGATCGCGAAGAGAAAGCCCACGGCTTCCGGTTGAAAAGCGATCAGAGCGATGACAAAAATCGCGATCGCCAGCACCCGAAACGGCTTGACGCCACGGATTTTAAGCACTTTATGGCTGCGATAAATGACATTGCTGACCATCGCCAAAGACAGCAGCGGCGCCGCCACAAGCAAGGGGGCCGAGACCGCCTGCGGGGATTTAAGGTAGTGGGCGAACTGCATCAGCCAGTCGATGCCAAATTCGTTGAGGTTAAGCGAGGACATGAACATGACATAGGTGGCGACGACAGCGGCAGCCATCGGTATCGGCAGTCCAGTGAAATCGCCAGAGGCTTTGCCGATCGCGCTCTGGACGTTAAACCGAGCCAGCCGCAGGGCACCACAAGCCATAAACAGGAAGCAGATCAGCCAGCCGATGCGGCCGTAGGCGTTCAGCCCGAATTGATACATGATCATCGCCGGTGCACAGCCAAACGACACCAGGTCGCAGAGCGAATCAAATTGCACGCCAAATTCGCTGGTCCCCTTCGTCAAGCGCGCGACGCGACCATCGAGGACGTCGAACACGGCTGCTAGCAGCAAGGCCGACCCAGCCCAGGCGAACTCGCCCAGCAGGGCCTTGTTGATCGCCCAGAAGCCCCAAAAGAGGTTGCCGGCGGTGAGCAGGTTGGGGAGGATGTAGACGGCTCCGCCGATCCGTGGGCGTTTCATGATAAATCCTTTGGTTGGGGGGTGGCCGCTTGCTGATCGCTGCGCAAGCGTTCTTCGGCCGTGGACAAGCGCAGGTATCGCGGTGCCGGCAGCTCCTGGAGAAAGCCATGCGGCCACGCTGCGACGATGTCCTTGACCAGTTCGGGCAAAGCCGCCGCAGCGAGCTGCTCGATGGTCAGAGCCGATGGCGTCGTGGCACCTGCTGCTGCGACAGCGTCGCCAAGCAAGGGCCAAGACCCAGTGATATAAACTCGGCTAGCCGCCAGGGATAGCCCAAGGGGCTTAGGGGCTTCAGCATCGATCAAGCGTGCGGCCTGATGACCAGACGGACCGCTGCCAGCGACGAAGCCATGGGTCCTAGTTGCCGGCAGTGCCACCAGGACTTCAGCCCCAGTCACGGCAGCCAGGGCCCGCGCGGCCGCCTCTAGACTCGATACTCCAAGCACGGGTAATGAGCTAGCCACTCCGGAGCGGAGGCCGTAGACGAAGGCCAGGGCGACCTTGATGCCAGTAAACGAGCCGGGTCCGACGCCAACCGCCAGACCGACGAGATCAGACGCGGTGATACCGACTGCCTGAAGCCCTTCGTGCACCAAGCGGCTGACCTGCTCCAGGGCCCCTTTGTTGTCGCCGTGCGCCCCTTGCCACAGGACACGACCAGCGGCAGGGCCGAGCGGATCGACCAGGGCGATTTGGACCCCTTGTAGACTAGCATCGACAAACAGCACTGGGCGCGCCACGCCGGCGCCATGAACGAACGAAGTCACCGAAAGGTCCCAACCACGCTCTCCAGCATCGACCGCCAGAAGCGACTTAAATCGTTGTAGGTTGCTAACACCACCAAGGCCAATACCATGGTGAAGCCAACCTTCTGAAAGTTTTCTAGGGCCATTTCGCTAAGTGGCCGACGTTTCAGGCCCTCAATGCCCATGAGGACCAGCTGGCCGCCGTCAAGAACGGGGATGGGAAAGAGGTTTAGCAGCCCAAGATTGACGCTGATCAGGGCCATCGACCCGATAAAAGTCTGCCAACCACGGCGGGCCGAGTCGCCGGCGACCTTGGCGATCAGCATCGGGCCACCAAGGGCCTTGAGCGGGATATCGCCACTCACCAGGCTGGCGACATTACCCACCAGCTCACGCGTTTGGATCGCCGTCTGGCGGACGCCATAGGCCAAGGCGCTAAACGGATTGGTGTACTTTTCCACCAAGGGTTCTGGCTCGACCATCTGCCCCCAAAACAAGACCGGCAGGGTGTAGATCGTCGTCGGTCCCTCTGGCCTCTGGGCTTCGATGCCTTTGAGCGCTAGCGTCACCTGCTCGCTGTGTTCGTGGCGAAGGACCGCAACTTGGACCTGTGGGGCCGTGTTCGCGATCAATTGCTCCCGCAGAGCAAAGACGTCGCGCAGCGGTTGGCCGTTCCACGCCGTGAGCACGTCCCCAGGCAGCAGTCCCTTAGCACCTGGATCGGTGATACCTGCCACGGTCAGCTCGCTGGTCCCGAGCCCGAGGACACGCATAAACTCGCGGTCGCTCACGGTCACATCCAGCGCCAACAAGCGTGCGGCAGTTAGGTCGAGGATGACACCACGCTGCGGCTCGACTGGTCCAGGAGCCGGACTATCTTTGGTCTCACTGCGCTCTTCAGGCAGCGGCGCACCGCTCACCTTGAGCGCGACCGCCAGGGAGCTCGCCGCCGCCTGCCGCAACGCTCCGACCAGCTCCGGGTAAAATTTGATCGACTGGGGCGCCGCGGCTTGACCACCAGGCCCGATCAAGGCGACTTCGAGCACTCGGTCGCCGGTCTTTATGCTGGCCTGTGCCGCGGGGCTCTGCGCTGCAATGACGCTCACGATCGCTGGCTGCCGTCCTAGCGCAACACCAGCCCGACCGACCGTGGCTGGGCGCCCGAGCATATCGACCGTCTTGACCGGCGCCGGCGTCAACTTGAGTGGGACCATTTGGCCGCCGCGAGCGACGACGACCGCCAGGGTCTTACCTGGCGACGAGGCGATGGCCTCTTCCAAGTCGCGCCAGGTCTTGACGACATGCCCGTCGATGCTCTCAACCCGGTCGCCGTACTTGAGCCCCGCGCTGGCGGCCGCGCTGCCTTCGATGACGTCGCCGATCAGGGCTGGGGGATGCGGCACCCCATCCAAGCCGAGCACCGTGTAGACGATCACCGCCAGAAGGAAATTACACATCGGCCCGGCTAGAACGGTCAGCGCCCGCTTAGGCAACGAGGTCTTGATGAAGGCCTGCCCTTTTAGCCCGCTGGGCAACTCCTCGCTTGGGTGTGATCCAGCAAACTTGACGTAGCCGCCGAGCGGAATCCAACCGACCCGATACTCGGTACCGGCACGGGTGAAGCCAAAGATCCGCGGCCCAAAGCCGATGGAAAAGGTCTCGACGGCAATCCCACACCAACGCCCGACCAAAAAATGGCCGAGCTCGTGAAAAAACACCAACAGCCCGAGTAGGACGATGACGGCTGGTACCGGATGCGTAAAAAACTGGCCCAAGGTCCACCCATGCCGCAAAAAAGGCTACCTGAAGTAATACAGGATAGCCCAAATGACCGGTGCGGCAAAGAGAATGCCGTCTACCCGGTCGAGGAAGCCGCCATGTCCGGGGATGATGACCCCCGAGTCTTTCACCCCAGAAAAACGCTTAAATGTTGATTCGACCAAGTCGCCCAACTGCGCTGCAACCCCACCACCAAGGGCTAAGCGGGCGATGAACCCCGGACTCCCCAACTGATTGAGAAAGCAAAGATTGAGTAAAAGCGCTCCGACCACGCTCAGCAACAGCCCAGCAACAGCGCCTTCCCAGGTCTTTTTCGGCGAAATCAATGGCGCCATCTTGCGATCGCCAAAGATCTTGCCACCAAAATGGCGACCGCCAAAATAACCGCCGGTATCGCCCGCCCAGGTCACCGTCATGACCAGCAGCACATAGCTTGCATGCGGGCCGAGGCGGTACAGTTGCCACACGACCAGCCACGGCATAGCACCATAACATAGCGAAATCAATATACCAAAAGCTCGGGCTGCGGCGACATCGATATCGTGAGAGGAAAACACGCCGATGAGCAGCGCCGCCATCGCCGCAAGCACCACTCCGCCAATCGACGCCTCGGCCGTACCCTGGGTGCTAGCTGCGAGCATCAACCAACCGAGGCCGATGGTGACTGCTGGAAAGGTCAAGCTGCGACTCGACCACCGGGGTCCCGCGCTGCTCACCTGCGGCCTACGGCCCAGCAGCTTCTGCTCAAAGGCCGGCAGCAGCATGGTGGCCATTTCATAAACACAAAGCGTCAAGCTGCCCATGAGGAAGAGCACGACAAACCAGCTTGGACCGACGATGAACGCCAGCAGGACGATCGGCAGAAGGATCGCCGCTGCGATCACCCTAGTGCGAAGGTTACTCGACGTGGGCGAGGTAAGAAAAGTCATGGATTATTCGTGCCGCTCTGCCGCCACGGCGGCGCCAGCGACACCGCCCCGTCGTTCCTTTGGCTCATCGAGGACGAGGCCGAAACGACGCTGGCGCAGCATGTATTCGTGTAGCGCACGGACAAACTCTTCCTTGCCGAAATCCGGCCAATGCACCGAGGTAAAGTAGAATTCGGTATAGGCCATCTGCCACAGCATGAAGTTCGACAGGCGCTGCTCGCCGCTGGTGCGAATCAATAGATCCGGTGGCGGCAGATCAGCGCAGGCCAGCGACGCCTCAATGATCTCACTATTGATGTCCTGCGGCGCTAGCTCACCGGCTTGAACCCGCCGCGCCACGCTACGACACGCTTCGACGATATCGCTACGGCCACCGTAGCTGAGGGCGATATTGAGCACCAAGCCGGTGTTGTCCGCCAGCATCGCCTCGGTGTCGCGCACCAAACGCAAGGTCTTCGGCGGCAAGCGCTCCAATCTGCCCATCGTCCGCAGCTGCACATTGTTGGCAAGCAGCTCATCACGCTCTTTGACCAGATAGGTGTTGAGCAAGGTCATGATCGCCATCACTTCGTGCGGCGGCCGGCCCCAGTTTTCTTCGCTAAAAGCATAGAGCGACAAGACCTTGACCCCGAGCTGATCAGCCGCTTCGACGACGGCGCGAACGCTGTCGGCGCCACGCCGGTGACCAAACACCCGTGGCCGTCCGCGCTCCCTAGCCCAACGGCCATTGCCGTCCATAATGATAGCGACATGGTTCGGGAGGAGCTCGCGCTTAAGTGATTTCGCCAGTTCCGGAAGCCGCTTATCAGTCATCTGGAGCAGTCCATTCGACGTTGTCGTGAAACCGAGTGCTACCATAGCACCACATAGATCGTCCACGAACTTTAGGGTAAAGAGGAGCATCAAACTGCCGCCTCGTGCCGAGGCGGCTGGCCATGACCGCACCTTTAGTCTTTGGAAACAACTATGACATCAGGCGAAAAGCGCAGCAAAGGTTTATTGACGATGGCCGCCACCCACCTGGGCCAGGCCTTGGACATTCCCTTGCGCAGCCTTGAGGCTCTGCGTCACGCCGACCTTCTCATCTTTGAGGAGGATCGCCCAGCGCGCAGCTTTCTCAAGGCCGCCGGGGTGACCAGACCCTATTTAAAATACTCCGAGCACGCCCAGAGCGCGACCTTCGACGAATGCACGCGAACCCTGAAGCAAAAGGGCTGGGTCTGCTACATGAGCGACCAAGGCACGCCGGGACTGGCCGATCCAGGTCGGGCGCTAGTGGCCCTAGCGCACCAGCTGAATGCTCAAGTCCAAGTCATCCCCGGCCCGAGCTCGCTGACCGCCGCCATCTCGGTGTGTCCGTTCGACTGCTTCGCCTTTCACTATCTCGGCTTCTTGCCGCAAGAACCGCACGCACGCGTCCAAGCACTCAAGGCTGCCGGTGCCTTTACCAGGCCGCTTGTGATCATGGACACGCCCTACCGGCTCAAGCATCTGCTCGGAAGCTGCCATCAGGTCTTTGGCAAAAGCCGCCGTGGCTTTGTCGCCATCGACATCACCGGCGAGCAAGAGGACTTTTGGCTGGGACATTTTGCTGATCTGCAGCAAAAGGCCGAGGGTCTGACCGACAAACTGAACTTTGTCCTCATCGTTGACGCGCCTGGACGTTAGCTCACGGCGCGCCTTGTACCACAGGTACCAGCCACCCCCCGCGACCAGGAAAAAACGAACCTGCAGCAATCATGGCTTTGCCTTTAGAAGCCCTTGATCGCGCCCTTAAAAAATAACATATGCTCAATTATTTCGAGCGTTTGAGAGCCAAATGAAAATTTGGCCTAATGTTCGGACCAAATGTTGCCGAGGTGTGGAGGAAGGTGAATATCAAACCCCCTTCTCCGGAGCTCGTCAAACATGCTGCAACCAGCACACACCGCTACTCCTTGGATGCGCAAAGGAGCCCGCCAGGCCCGGGCCATGGCAGTGGTGTGCTGCGCGGGGATCTTGCCGCTCTCGCAGGCGGCCTGTCAAAAGCAAAGCATCAAGGTCAAGGGCCATGACCTAGCCACCATCCTTGCTGCGGATCGTGCCAACAAAGCTCATGGCATCCCGGTGGATATACCAGGCGCTCTTGAGGCGCTGCGCTCGATGTTTCAAACTCGTGGCGTGGTTAATCTTAGTATTAACCTCGACCAAATTTCCAACAGTTCGTCGCTTGAACTCATCAACAACACGACGAAGTCCTCGCTGATCAAAGCTCCAGCCGGTGCCTTCAGCTTAGAGTCCAGCGGTGACGACGAAGGTGCCCGGGCGGCATGGTCTCTGGATGACGGCGGCTACGAGTTTAGACTGACCATCTTTCCTCTGGACCCACATTTTGAAGGCAAGTTTGCCTACGGCATAAACGACCTGGTGCTGAACGTCGACGAACAAAAGGTCAAAAAGGACTCGAAGCAGAGCCTGACGATGGAGGACTTTCCCTATTTCTTCCACCCGCACGCATTTTTTTCTAGCAACGACCAAAAAGTCGATGGCTTTGAAGGTGAGCTTTTAACCATCACTGGACCGTACATAGCCAGCGGTGGAGCCTTTGAGATCAGTACCAGTCCGGTTGGCATCTTAAACCGATGAACGGATAATGAATGAACGCTTACGTGTTTCGCTGGATCGTCGTAGCAAGCCTAGCTTTCGCACCGTCTAAAGCGCGTGCTGACTTAAGCTACGCATTCACCTACGGAGGGCGGCTGACCACGACGCAGGGAAGCCCGTTACAGGTCCCGTTGCGCTAAAAATCACCTTTTTCCACGACAATTCTGGTCAGACACCGATCCTCTCCGTCACCCAAGGTCTTGAAAGCGTCGGCTTGCAGCAAGGCGTTTTTCAGTTCGTCCTTCAGATACCA
>CAIYRB010000102.1 GCA_903928445.1 uncultured Pseudomonadota bacterium
GGATCGAGCCGCGGCGGATGTATTGCATCACCCTAAACAACGAATAGTGTAGATGAATGACCGTATATTAAAGTTTTTCGCCAATTGGTCGAAGAGCTTATTGTAAGGTTTGAACATCCACCTAAACGGTCAGCTACCTAACTAGGCCGTGGCTACTTTGCGGAGGTGCGGTATGCGCGGATATTTACGTACCAATACACACGATGAGTTGCTCCAGCATGGCTGTCCGCCATAGGTGCTTGAGTCGATGCAGCCGGAGCTGCTGAGGCGATCACCACGGCGAATAAAGATGGCGACAAGATGCTAAATGTTCCACAACGGAATGCTGGGAGGTACGTATGCTGATTGGGTGTTTGCACGTCCGGATCAACGCGGGATGCCCGCCTTGACGACCGACCCCGTGAGCCGCGGCACTGGATGCCTGCAATGCTCACTGTCCCGACGATAAGGGTGGCAACAACGGTTGCTGAAACTTAAACAATAAATAAAATGCGGCAACAACGCCGTTAAGGATGATACTTAGCTCCCCTTTACAAGGGGAGCTTTTTTTGTCCGCTCTCCTTCAAACTTAACCATCCGACCTTTCGCCTGCCGATATTTTGCACCAAGCCTTGGTCACGCTAAACTCAGATGCGATGAACGAATGGACTAACGGACGAGGGCTGTATCGTGGCTGAGTTGGCTTATATACCCAAGGCGGCGCACCACGTTGCCAGAGCCTGTTTCGTTGTCATTGCTGCGGCGAGCTGCAAGGCTATCGATTCATCACCTGCAAAATCTTTAGATGCTAACGAGCTGAGTACCGCCGCCGTAGGGGAAACCTGGCCTAAGGAGCAGCAGCGACGGCAGGATGCATTCGTCAGATATCTTGAAGAAAACCGAACGCAATATGAGGCCTTCCAAATTGCCCCGGTTGGCACCAGGGGGATTCCGGCAGCGCTTTTTCGCGAGCTGCCTAAGGTCTTTCCTGATCTCTGGGGGCCCGCCGCATTGCGTGACAAACTCGGCATGCATCCGGGCCCTGACGGACTGCCTCGCGAGTTGCGCCTAGGACACACGAGTACCGGGGAGGAGTATTTCAGCTTTAGCTGCGCCACGTGTCATACGGGAGTCGTCCGTATTGCTGGTGTTGAGAGTGATATTCCCGGCGCGCCGAGCAACACGCTCGACCTGCATGGATATCGGCATCAATGGTACCTAACCGTCACCGATCCGCGCTTCAGTGCTGCCAATCTCCCGGAGGCCGCGCCGCTTTTAGAGGCGTTTAAGACTTCGGTTGTCGCCACCGAGGAGAGCGTGCATCACTGGCTTGGCAACGGGGGTTACGTTGATGATCCAAAGTTGCTCGAAGGTGGTGTGCCTGGGGTGCAGGATGCATTTGGTTTGACCGTCGTCAACATGCTCGTGCGGCCGGCAGCAGCCGCCGCTAGTCCAGCTAGCGACGTCAGCTCGCTGCTCCCGTCTAAGGCCTCGCTCGCTGATATTATGAGCGTATGGCAGCAAGGGCAGCGACACCTCTCCCAGTGGGACGGTAGCATCAGCGCGCGGTTGATTCGCAATCTTGGCGCCGAGCTCGGCGTTATGGGCAATCCGCAGTATGTCGATTTTGCCAACGCCAGGCTCTTGACGCCATTCGTCGCGGGTTGGCCGGCACCGGTTTATCCTTTCGCCGTGGACCGCGCCAAAGCCACCGCGGGCGAGGCCATATTCACGCAGTCTTGTCGCGGCTGCCACGACCAGGAAGCCTTGCTCCCCGTAGGTGCTATCGGCACCGATCCTGGTCGGGCGCTGGTGGTGACGCCGGCGGCAAGGACGGGACTCATCAAAGCGCTCAAAGCGAGCTGCCTAGATCCCGCTGAGCCCGGTTGCCAAGTGACCGATGACGAAGTTCTCGCCAATCGCTCAGCGCCTGGGTATGTCGCCTTGCCGCTTGCCGGCATTTGGGCACGCGCGCCTTATCTGCACAATGGCTCGGTGCCGACCCTCTTTCATCTCTTGGTACCGGGCTCGCGCCCGGCGGTCTTTCAACGTGGCAGCGCCGACTATGACCAGGACAAGGTCGGATTTGTCTGGACCACCGGGGGTAAGGACGTCTCAACCCATCGCCCCGGACTAGCCAATAGCGGCCATGCTGATCCCAGCGTCTTTTTTGGTGGCCATGATTTTGCGAGCGAGCCGGCCAAGCTGGAGGCTCTGTTGGAATACCTGAAGACCCTCTAAACGGACTGCAGTAGCTAAACATGGGCGTGGACCTGCATAGCGATCAATCAGTCAGTCTAGACAGCCGCGCGCGATACGGCCAGAACATGCATGGCGCGACCCTCGCCTATAAATCCCAGCGCCGGATCGCCACCCGGTCACCTTGACGCACCAGCCGCGAACCGTGTATTAAGGACGCATAAGTATTGCATATAGTTCTTGCCCGAGTTGCGGCACTTTAACGTCAATCTTAGGCTTCAGAGCCTGAGATGTGGAGGTTCTATGCACCTGACTATGCGGGTCCTGCGCCGCGCTGTGTCTGCGTTCTGCGTCACCTGTCTAAGCGCTGGTGGGGCGGCTGCCGCACCAGCCACCGAGCCCCAAGGTGGTTCGCTGCGGACGTCGCAGCTGCTCGGCGACGGTTGGCACTTTAGTAAGGGAAACCCACGAGGGGCGCATGAAGTCGCTTTCGATGATCAAAGTTGGCAGCTAGTCCAGGTGCCGCATGACTGGGCGATTAGCGAACCTTTCAAGCCAAACAACGATTCCAATACCCGCTTTGATTGGCGGGGTGAAGGTTGGTACCGTCACGCGCTCGACTTACCCGTCGCGGCCGCTGGTCATCAGGTGTTTCTCGACTTTGATGGTGTCATGGCTTTTGCCCAAGTTTATGTCAATGGGCAGCTGGCTGGCGGCTGGGACTATGGCTATAACTCGTTTCGCATCGATGCCACCCCGTTCGTCAAGTTCGGCGCTGCGAATGTTGTGGCGGTGCATGCTGATACCCGTGAGCACTGGTCGCGCTGGTATGCAGGAGCTGGAGTCTACCGCAAAGTCGTGCTGACTCTGACCGCACCTGTACATGTGGCGCACTGGGGCACCTATGTTACAACCCCAGACATTAACCCAAGCAATGCGCAGGTTCAGATCGAAACGACGATTGATAACGATTCTAACAGTCCGCAGGCGGTTACGGTCTCGACGTCCATCGTCGCGCCTGGAGACGCCTCGACGCCGCGCTTGGTCGCCGAAGAGATCTTGCCCGTTCCGGCTCATGCTTCGCGTCCGTTGACCCAGCACTTAAACGTCAAGGACCCGCTGCTTTGGGGGCCAAAATCGCCGCGTCTATACACCGCGATCAGCACGCTGAGCATTGGCGGCAAAGTGGTCGATACCTACCAAACCAAGTTCGGCATACGGTCGCTGGAGTTTACCGTCGATGACGGTCTGCATGTCAACGGGGAAAGATTGCAGATTCATGGGGTTGATTTGCATCACGACCACGGGCCGCTGGGCTCCGCCTTCCATGTTCGGGCCATGGAGCGGCAGCTGCAGATCATGCAAGATATGGGCGTCAATGCGATTCGTACCAGTCACAACCCACCAGCTCCCGAACTGCTTGAACTCGCCGATCGGATGGGCCTGTTGGTGTTCGCCGAGTGCTTTGACAAGTGGGACCAAACCGCCGACCGCATGCCCTATGTCGATTTAGCCTCATTTGGCCGGCGCAATATCGGGCAGTTCATCCGGCGCGACCGCAATCATCCGAGCATCATGATCTGGAGCATCGGCAACGAGATTTGGGATATTGAAGGCAGCCAAGACAAGTCAGCGGCTGAGAGTGTCAAGATGATGGCGGGCTTTGTTCGGGAGTTTGATGCGACACGGCCGGTGACGATGGCAAATCACATGCCACAGTCCATTGGCACCGGCTTGCACCGCTACCTCGATGTCATTAGTTGGAACTACGGTGAGAAGTACGTGGCAGGACGTGCAGCGTATCCGAACAAGCCAACGTGGATGAGCGAGTCGTCGTCTGGCGTGAGCACGCGTGGCTTTTACCAATTGACCTTGCCCGCCTATAAAGAAGAGTTTCCGGCCAAGCCGACCCTGGATTCGAGTGACTTGAATGCGGTGTCCTGGGGCGATATCGCCGATGTCGAGTTTGCGCGCATTGCTGCGCATCGGTATGTGGCTGGTGAGTTCGTTTGGTCGGGGTTTGATTATATCGGCGAACCGACGCCGTACGAACAGGTGGCGCGCAGTTCGTATTTTGGCATCGTTGACCTCGTCGGCCTGGCTAAAGACCGCTATTACCTCTACCGCAGCTATTGGGCACCTGAGGCAGCTACGGTTCATATCCTGCCGCATTGGACTTGGCCCGAGGAGCAGCAGGGCAGGCCCTTGCCAGTCTTTGTTTATACCAATGGCGACAGTGCCGAGTTGTTCCTCAATGGTCGCTCGCTTGGGATGCGGTCGAAGGTCGTCACGGAAAGTCTGCCGGCGAATCTTGCCATCAACACCGCCGCGACCGCGAGCAGTGAGCAGCGGGAAAGCGGGCATCTGGCCAAGGACGCCGTCGATGGTAGTAGCCCTACGCGTTGGTGCGCAAGTGACGGGCGGGCTGGAGCCTGGCTCCAACTCGATCTTGGTGGCGTCAAACAGTTGAAGACCATCTATGTCGACTTTGAAAAATCCATCGACAACTATCAATACACCATTAAGAGTTCGGTGGATGGCAGCCATTGGACCGTGCTGAGCTCAAAGCAAGATTTCTCGGGTGCTGGCACTGGACTGACGGTGCTGGTGGATGCTTCGAGTCGTTATTTGCGCCTGGAATTTGATCAGCTGAAGATAGGCGCGTGGGCCTCCGTCGCCGAGTTTGAGGCCTACGGCGCGCAGATCGATCGCAGCTACTACGGCGCGACACGCACCTACCGGCTGCGGTGGGACAACGTGCCCTACGCTCCGGGTGAGTTGACGGCAGTCGCGTATAAAGAAGGCGCCAAGCTGGGAAGCGAGACCATCCACACGGCAGGAGCCCCGGCAGCACTTAGTCTCGTTGCCGATCGGTCGGAGTTTGCCAGCGGTGGGGATGATCTGAGTTATTTGACGCTCAGTGCCGTCGATGCGCAGGGTCATCCGCATCCTGAGGCCAATCATCTGGTCCATCTAAGCGTGGCGGGAGCTGGTGAGTTGGCCGGCGTGGGCAACGGTGATCCCGCCGCCGCCGACGCCTTTCAGTCCAGTGAGGTGCGCTTATTTCATGGTAAGGCTATCGTCATCATCAAAGGCAAAAGCGGTCAAGTGGGAGCGATTCAGGTCACCGCTACCGCCCCTGGCCTGGCGCCCGTGGCCCTGGAGCTGACTGCTGTGGATGCAAAAAAGGCGATCTAACACCGAGAGTTACTCCCTTTTAGAGAAGCTCAAGCCCAAGGCTGCAATGGTCGGCCTTGGGCTTGCCTTATCGCGCCAGGGTCGCTACTGTGCCGGTCTTATGTCCGAGCGCGATACTTTGAGCTGCCGTTAAGGGGTAACTGATTGAGTTCTAATAAGAAAAAGCGTAAAGCGGCGGCAAAGCGCGGGGCTTCTGGCCATGCCTCTCAAGGTAAGAGCAGCGGCGATGACGCGGTCACCATCGAGGCGCGGCGGTGGCTGCGTGATGTCTACCAAGGCGACGTGCAGCAGCTCTCGGTGCGCTCGATCGTTAGTGGTATGTTGATCGGCGCGGTGATGTCGGTGTCCAACCTCTATGTCGGCCTCAAAACCGGTTGGGGTTTAGGCGTGACCATCACCTCGTGCATCATTGCCTTTGGTGTGTTCTCGGCGCTAGAGCGCCTGATTCCCGCCTATAAAAAGAATCCGTTTACGATTCTCGAAAACAACACCATGTCCAGCGCCGCAAGCGCTGCCGGCTATATGGCTAGTGCCGGCCTCACCTCGGCTATTCCAGCGCTGTATCTGACCACCGGACGGCTGTTGACCTGGTGGGAGATGATGGGGTGGCTGGCTGCGGTGTCTGTGCTTGGCGTGTTTATGGCGGTGCCGCTCAAACGGCAATTGATCAACATCGATCAGTTGCCCTTTCCTTCGGGTATTGCTACCGCCGAGACCCTCAAGTCCATCCATTCGAATGATCCCGTGTCGCTGCGCAAGGCGAAGTCTTTGGTTTGGGGCGCCGTGGTCGGCGCGCTGATCGCCTTTTGGCGGGATGGGTTGGCACCAGCAGGCGCTTGGCTCGGCGGCAAACTCAGTCGTCCGGAGCTTGGCGAAAGTATTGGCCGTGCGGCTCTACCGGACTCGCTGCCGCTGTTTCCTGGAGCGCAGTCCTTGCTAGAACGCTACACCCTTGGTTTTGAAGGGTCGGCGATCATGGTCGCGGCTGGTGCGATCATGGGCATCCGTGTCGGTGTGTCGCTGCTCCTTGGAGCGGTGTTCTACTACGGACTCCTCGGGCCCTGGCTCGTTGAGCAGGGCATTGCCGAGCCTGGCTATCGCAGCTTGGTGTCTTGGACGCTCTGGCCGGCGACGGCGATGATGGTGTGCTCAAGCATGCTGGCCTTTGCGCTGCGCTGGCGCACCGTGGTGCGGGCGTTTAGCGAGATGGGGGCGATCTTGCGGCAGCAAAAGGGCCGGCGGATCGATCCATTGGCCGATATCGAAGTGCCGATGTCATGGTTTGTGGGCGGCACCGTGGTCGCAGGTGTGGCTTGTGTTTACCTCGGTCACGCTTGGTTCAATATTACCTGGTGGATGGGCGTCCTTGCCGTGGTCGCGACCTTTTTGCTGTCGATTGTCGCGGCGCGCGCCACTGGCGAAACCGATGTGACGCCGATCGGCGCGATGGGCAAGATCACTCAGCTCATGTACGGCGCCATCGCGCCTAGCAACATCACCACCAACCTGATGACGGCATCGATCACGGCCGGAGCGGCGTCGCATTCCGCCGATCTGTTAACCGATTTGAAGACCGGCTACTTACTCGGTGCCAATCCGCGGAAGCAAACGATCGGCCAGCTTTTTGGTGTGTTTGCTGGGACCTTGTTTTGCGTCCCGGTCTATGGTCTGGTGGTGGACCCGACGAAGATTGGCTCCGTCGAGATGCCGGCTCCCGCGGCCAAGGTGTGGGCGGGCGTGGCAAAAATGCTTTCGAGCGGGCTCGAGTCGCTGCCGCGCGGTGCGGTGTTGGCCATGGCGATCGGGGCTGTGGTCGGTTGCACGATCACCCTGCTCGAAGAGTACCTTCCGGCTAAGTATAAGCGCTGGATTCCGTCGGCGACCGGGCTAGGGATTGCGGGTGTGATTCCTGCCTTCAATGCGATCTCGATGTTTTTGGGCGCGTTGTTTGCGTGGCTGCTCGCGCGGACTAAGCCGCAGATCGATGAGCGTTACACCGTGTCGGTTTCGTCGGGGCTGATAGCGGGAGAGTCGCTGACCGGTGTGGCCATCATCTTGTGGATGCAGGGCGGTGGGATGATCAAATCGATCTTTGGCTTTTGAGTGGTGGAGCCTGAACATCAACGTCTGAGCAGCCGCGTGGTCGCCAAGGGCAAAGCGATTGCCAGCTCGGTATGGGGGCGGGCTTGGTGCCTTAATTTAGAACGCTACAGTCACTATATGGGGCGCCTGCCGCAGGGGCGTACCCTGCTTCGCCGAGGTGCGGTTTCTAGTCTGCAGATCACGGCTGGGCGGGTCATCGCTCTGGTCGAGGATGAACGTAGCCACGAGGTGACGCTTCGCGTGCAGGCATGCTCTGAGGAGCGCTGGGGGATGCTGCAAGAGCGTTGCGGGGACACGGTGGATAGCTTGCTGGATCTGCTGCAAGGTCGGATTTCGGCTAGCGTGATGGCGGTGATGACCGACTTTGACAATGGGTTGTTTCCAGAGCCGAGTGAGCTGCGCTGTGTCTGCACCTGTATCGATGACGCCGACCTTTGTAAGCATGCGGCAGCCGCGCTTTATGGTGTGGCCGTTGCGTTTGATGCGCAGCCGGAGTTGCTGTTTATGCTGCGCCAAGTGGATGCTGGTGCTTTGGTGAAAGCGGATATGACTGGTGCGGCGGCTGGTACGTTGGACGAGGGCGCGCTGGAGGGGATCTTTGGTTTTGAGTTGGATGTGGATCTTTAGGCGCGTTGAGGCGCACGTTGCGCAGTCGTCTAAACTAGACTCCGTTGTTTGCTTTGAAGATGTTCGCTAAATCAATGATGCGATCGAAATAGCCGGCGCCAGCGACCACTTCGTCGGCGCCCTCGGCTGAGATAAGCACCCTCTGTACCGTGTGGCGAGCTGGGATGGCAAAGTTTGCTAGCTTGCGCTCGAATTCTTGGATGACCTGTTTGCCCACCGGCGATTTGGCATACTTGATTTCGCAGATGCTCAGGACGCGGTCAGCTCGAGAGAAGATAAGATCGATCTGGAACCCTTGGGGAGTGGAACGCGAAAAATACGGTCCAACTCGGTAATCGACGGCGGAAAAGCCGAGAATTTGCGCCAGCAGGTGATGATTGCCGCGACACCAGCGCCCGAAGCTATAGCCGAGCCACTGTTGGTAGGCGGTCAGATTGAGCGCGCGGGCTGGGTTGTTGGCGAAGCTGCCACTCAAGATATGGGCTCCCTGTGGCTGTATAAAGCGAAAGTAAAACTGCAGATAGGCATCGGCAATCTCGTAACGTACCAGCTTGCTGTTGGCGGCTTTGTCATAGGACGTGTACGGCTGAATAAATTGACAAGCTGTGAGCTCGTCGAGCAAGGCGCTCAGTGTACCGCCAGGAGCGATCTCGAGTTTGGCAGCGATCTCGGGTCGGGTTAGAAAACGGTGCTCAGCCAAAAGGTCGATGACGCGGCGGTAATGCGGATTTTGCGCTAGCGAACTGACAAAGACCCGGTCGCACTCGTCAACAAAGTAACCATCGCGATGGAAGGCAGCCGTACATAGGTCGAGGTAGGTCGACTTGCTGCGCCGTAAGTGGGACAGATACTCGGGGATACCGCCAACTGTGAGGTAGCTGTCCATCACCGCGGACGGCGCATATCCATCGCCAAAATACGCCGCCGCTTCAGCAAGAGAAAAGGGCATGACATGAAGCTGGTGCTGGGCGCGGCCATAGAGTGCCTTTGACTTGATCACATGCGTCACCATGAACGATGGCGATGAGCCGCATAGCACGACAATCAGTTGTGGATTCTTCTTGAGGTAGTTATCCCATGCGATCTTGAAGTCGCTGATTAACTCGTCATCGTAGGAGGCCAGCCACTGGAGTTCTTCAAGATAGAGCGTGTGTTTGCCGTTGGCGACATGCCGAGACAGGAATTCGAAAAATTCCAGCCACCTACTAACCCTCAATTTTGCAATGCTTGGGTCTCGCAGCTTCGTGGACAGCATCAGTAAGGCTGTTTCCAATTGCTTGGATTTCGACCCTCCTTCGACACCTTCGAGCTTAAGGAGGTTGCGGTCGCTGTAGGCGCGCTCGATGATGGTGGTCTTACCGACCCGGCGACGGCCGTAGACGATGACGAGGGTAGCCGTGGTCGCGAGTGTTAGGTCGTTCAAGGCGGCGAGTTCGGCGTCGCGTCCGATGAATTTAAAAGACTTAGTATTAATAGGCGGTTACCATTTTATTTGGCCGATATGCCACAAGCATCATGATGATCGGCCAGATTAGATTGAGGAATCTTGGCCGATATAGAGAAATTTTACCTATAATCGGCCGAGCGCACAAGGCGCACCTATGGGCCGTACGAAAACACACATCTAAAGCAGAAGTGTCCATTGCGATGAGCTTCGGTAACAGTAGCGATGGGGCAACTCGCACCGATGAGTGGATGATAAAGGGGTGGGGCTGCCGCTTACCAAATCAGGCAGCTTCGCGCTGTTTTAAATCTTTGATCGAATGACTTATTGTGAGTATCGATGTCGTTCAGTATACCAAGAGCCGAGCGTGAATCAATTCAACGGAGTTTCCTATATGTCATTCACTCATGCATTCGCCAGCCTCATACTCGTACTGCAACTTACAGCCGCCTGCACGCACACGGCGACGCAGTCGCCTGCTAGCATCACTGATCATGATGCCATCACGACCCTGCGTGACGGAAACCACAGATTCACCAGTAAGCAAACCCTCCATCCGCGCCAAGACCAGGCGCGGCTGGCCGAGATGTCTAAAGGTCAGGCGCCTGAGGTCGTGGTGGTCTCGTGCTCCGATTCGCGGGTGCCTCCGGAGATTGTCTTCGACCAAGGGCTTGGCGATATCTTTTCGGTGCGCACGGCCGGGCATGCTCTTGACGCCTATGCCGTCGGTAGCGTCGAGTATGCCGTTGAGGCATTGGGTGCCAAGGTCATTCTCGTCTTGGGTCATACATCCTGCGGTGCCATAAAGGCGGCTCTGACGACGCCGGTTGGAGTGTCAACGGGCTCCCCCAATATTGATCAACTGGTTAAGAGCATTCGTCCTGGTCTCAAGACAGCCGATGCGGCCGACAAGGAATTCATCCAAGCGGCAAAAAATAACGTCGATGCAGCCATAGCTTACCTGAAACAGCACTCCGCGCTGATCAGTCGTGCGCTGGAGCAAAAGAAGGTCAAAATAGTCGGTGGTCTGTACTATTTGAATACCGGTGAGGTCGCAATCTGGTAGCTGACGCACCAATGAGGTGGTTAAGAGCTTTCGCATGCACCTAAGCTCTCAACGAGCGGCGCGTTCTTGCGCTGCCGCACCACCGCCTTGACGTGCCGTTAGCATCTGCACGTGGCCTAATCCGCCAATAGCGCCTGCTTCAGGTCGAGGGCGACAAGCCGCATCAGGTCGTCATTGTTTAGCTCGGTTAAGTTGAGCTCGGCACCACCGCTAAGCAGCTCGTCCGCCACACCGCGCTTACTCGTCAACAGATCCGCAATCCGCGCCTCGATGGTTCCAGCACAGCTAAACTTATGCACCATGACTGGCCGCGTTTGACCGATCCGGTAGGCGCGGTCGGTCGCTTGATCCTCGACCGCCGGATTCCACCATCGATCAAAGTGAATCACATGCGAGGCCTGGGTTAAGGTGAGCCCGGTGCCGCCTGCCTTTACCGACAAGACAAAGAAGGGCGGGCCGTCTTCGCGTTGGAAGTCCTCGACCAGGCGACGCCTTTCGGCAATGGGTGTGTCGCCGTGGAGTACACAGCCGGGGCGGCCAAAGAGCCTGGTGAGTTGTTGCGCAAGGACTTCGGTCATCTGGCGAAACTGCGTAAACACGAGGACTTTTTCCTGGCGTGCCGCGATCTCTCCGGCGAGATCCAGGAGGCGTTGGAATTTGCCACTGCTGGCGGCGGCAAAGTCGCCATCGCCGCTGATCATCGCCGGATGATTGCAAATCTGTTTGAGCTTCATCAACGCTGTCAGGACGGCACCTTTTCGCTGTATCGCACCTGCGGCGGCGCTTTGCTCCGGTCGGTCCTTGGTATGAAGTTCAGCTTTAAGCTCGTCGACAAGCCGCGCATAGAGCGCGGCTTGCATCTTCGTCAAAGAGCAGCGCACCGCGATCTCGGTCTTACTCGGCAGGTCGGCGATGATGCTGCGGTCCGATTTGAGGCGTCGCAGGAGATAGGGCTGGATCAAACCACGCACGCGTGCATAGGGGTGTTCGCGTTGCGCGGAGTTCGCCAGGTGCGTGGCAAATTCGGCGGAGGTCCCGAGTAAGCCGGGGTTGATAAAGTCAAAGAGCGACCAGAGGTCTTGGGGCTGGTTTTCAACCGGCGTTCCGGTCAAGGCCAGTCGGTGCCGGCTGGTCAAACTCTTGACGGCGCGTGTTTGCTGCGTCTGTGGATTCTTAATCGCTTGAGCTTCATCGAGGACGATTAAATCCCAGGACGTCGTCTGCAGCCAGTCATAGCGAGAGAGGGCGCCGTAGGTGGCAATGACGATGTCGGCTTTGGCGATCAGGCCTACTGCGTCTTGTAAATCGGCTCTACTTGCTACCGAGGGGTGGGCGACAAAGACGCTGAGCTGCGGGGTGAAGCGATGCGCCTCTGCCTGCCAATTGCCGATCAAGGTGGCTGGGGCGATGATCAGGTGAGGTCGGCGTCGCTCGGTATCTTTGGCATGTTCTGGCTGATCTGTTGGACGGTCCGTATGTTCGACACGCTCCTTGGCGATGATCGCCATCAGTGCCAAGACCTGGATGGTTTTGCCTAGACCCATGTCATCTGCCAAGCAGCCGCCAAGGCCAAGCTGATGCAAGGTCCACAGCCAGTGGACACCAGCCTTTTGGTACGGTCGGAGCGTCGCTTTGAGGTGCGACGGCCCGAGTTCGGCCAAGGCTGTGCTGCTTGGGTGGCGCAGCTTTTCGAGGCTTGCACTCAGCCATGCGCCTGCTTGCACCGAGGCCCAGTCTAGGTCCGTGCTGTCTGCGTCTTGAGGGGACGTCGCCGCGGCGGCGCCCCCGCTTTGCATGCGGTTGATGAGACGCAAGGCCTGGGCAAAGGTCAGTCCTTGCTGCTCGACTAAAGCGGCGATGCGCTCCCAGCTACCGAGGACTTGCTCTAGGCGCTTGCCATCGACCTCGACCCATTGGCCACGAATCAGGACTAAACCAGCGCTTGCTTGCCGCAAGCGCTCCCATTCCTCCGGCGACACCGGCTGGCCGGCTAGAGATAGGTTCAGGCGGAAGTCGAGAAGTGCGCCGATGCCGACCTTGGCCGGTGGGTTTGTGCCGACCTCGACAGCGACTTGTGGCCGAGGTGGTTTACCATTGTTCCACCAAGCCGGCACGCGCAGCGTCAGGCCTGCGGCCTCGAGCTTGCTGGCGTCGCAGAGGATGCGGTAGGCCTCGCTGCTGCTCAGCGTTTGCGGCGCGAACAAGCGTTTGTCGGCGATCATTTCGCGCAACATCGAGCTATGCGCTGCAGCCGCTTGCAACGCTGCGCCGATTTTCGCGACGCCGGTGTCTTGGCCTTTGGCAACGAGGTCTTTGAGGACGCGTCCAAGCAACGCATGTTGCGGCTTTGCGCCGAGCGACAGGCGCAGCGTGTAGGTCGCCACAAAAGCAAACGGCTTATCTGGATCTGCGGCATGTTCCGCCACACTGAGGCACACACGCCCGAGAGTGTCCCATGCCGCGTGGTGCGCCGCGAGCAGCTCTTGCAGCGGCTTTTGCTGTTGGTTTTGCCAAGACTGGATGGCGGTGGCGATGCTGTGCCAGAGAAGGTCGACGGTGGCCAGGTCGAGGTACTCGCCGCCTGGGAGTGGGGGAGCGATGCTGAGCCAGCGTGCCGCCTCGCTGGGATCAAGTGTTGCCTTACCCTGGGCGATAAAGCGCGTCAGGTGCAGTTTGGCAAAGTCGCGCCAATACGCTTCCGGCGCGTTAAGTAAGGCCGTTGGCCAGCATGCGGCTAAAAAGGCGAGCCCATGACCGTGGTCTTGGCCAAAGGCGGCAGACAGTGGCGACGGGGCGACGTCACCACTAGCTCCTACAAGATGCAGCACCCTTGCCGGTGATAGCGTTAAATGGCCGCCGGCAAATGGGTTGGCGTCGTCTGGCTGCAGCTGATCGCTAACGGTCACAACCTTGCGCCTTGCAGCTGACGTCACTAAAGCGGCGCCTGCTCGCTGCACCAGACAGCCAATCGCGCAGCATCACACTATTGCTGCTGACGTGATAAAAGTCGTTGTTCCAGGTATTGCAGTGGACGGTGCCGACGGAGACATAGCTGTTGAAATTGGGCACTGCGCTGGCGATCGAGTCAAGCATGGCGAACATACCAGGGCGCCACTCCTCCTTGTTTGGACTTGGATAGAAGTCCATTTGCACCGTGTCAGCATGGTTGGTTGCCTGGGAAAAGTGGATGTTTGGGTAGTGGCGAGCGGCGCGGATGTAAAAATCGTTCATGTTTAATCTGCTAAAATCGACTTGCTTCGGGTCCAATTCTGGAATCCAACTTGGCGCGGCTGCTTCGATATTCCAACCGTAGATGTTGAGGCCTGGCTTGCCAGGCGCTGGAACAGCGACGCTGGAGTCGGCAAATTGATCGAGCTCGGCGCCTGGGAAGGACTCTTGGACCAACGGCGTATAAAATACCGAGGCATAGCCCCCCGCGCTGCAACCGCTGACGAAGACGCGCTTTGCAGCGCTGAGGTTTTTCTTGCTCCAATCCATCACGGCTTGGACATTGACGGCGCCACGGTGGTGGATCTGGTATTTGTAGCCACGCGGACTCTGGTAGGTTTTGTCGATGTGGCCCCAGTGCAAATCGCCGGTGCAGTAGGGGATGAAGACCCTGGTCCAGCCGACATAGGGGTTGTCAAGATTCCTTAGGTCGTTGACTCCGGGTATGCCGAACAAGACAGCAAAGCGTGCTGGCTCAACGCGATCGAGAAAGCGCGTTGAGCCGAGGTCGCAACCAGCTCCGTCGGCGCAGGAACCGCCGCCCATAAAGTCGAAGACGACCCGCTCCGGGTCACCAGGATAAACAAAAAAGGAGAATGGATCGCCGCGAGCACAAGAGGTCTCACCGCCTGGTTGGTATTCCTCCCAACCAGAGAATAGCGTGGTATGGGCTATTTCGGCATGGACAGCGCGACTGCCGAGCAAAAGGGCCAAGGACGCTTGGGTCATCAGGACCACGACTCGCGACCAAACGATGGGCATGTTGGACCTCCCGACCTGGAGTTTATGCACGCTTCAAAGGACTGCGCCGTGACTATCGCGTAGCGCCCGTTTTAGGATCTTGCCGGTCGGGCCTTTTGGCAGCTGTGGCAAGATCTTGATGTGGCGCGGGTATTTATAGGTCGCCAAGTGGCTTTGGCAATAATGCACCAGCTCAGCACTCGTCGCCTGGCAGCCTGGTCTGAGCACGATAAAAGCATGGACCTCCTCGCCGTGGCTTGGGTGCGGTAGGCCGACGACGGCGGCCTCCATCACCGCGGTGTGCGCGTAGAGGATCTCCTCGATTTCACGGGGGTAGATGTTAAAGCCACCGCGGATGATGAGGTCCTTTTTGCGGTCGACGATACGGTAGAAGCCGTCGTCGTCGCGCTCGGCGATATCACCGGTGTGGAACCAGCCATCTTGCAGCACCTCGCTGGTGGCCTCGGGACGGTTGTAATAGCCCTTCATTACGTTGTGGCCTTTGATGCAGATCTCACCCCGGGTGTTGGCCGTGGTGACGATGTCGCCGCCGGCGTCGACGAGACGAGCCTCGACGCCCCAGATCGGTCGGCCGATGCTACCGATGCGTTTGCCGCCGTTGATGGGATTCATCGTCGCGACGGGGGAGGTTTCTGAAAGACCATAGGCCTCGATCATATCGAGCCCGAAGGTCGCATCAAAGCGCTTGATCACCTCCTCGGGCATGGCGGCGCCGCCACATAGACAGAAGCGCAAACTGGACAGCATCGCCGGACTGATACCGTGGGCGTGGAGCAGAGCATAGTACATCGTCGGCACGCCGGCAAAATAGTTGACTCGGTGCTGCTCGATCAGCGTGGCCGTGGCGTGTGCGTCAAACCGGGTTTGTAAGACCAAAGTGCCGCCAGCCAAAAGCACGGCATTTTGCAAAGCCGTCTGGCCGAAGCTATGAAACAACGGCAACGCCAGCAGCCCGACGATGTCATGGCTGGGAAAAGATAGCGGTAGCTGCAAGATATAGGCGGCGTTGTAAAATAAATTGAATTGGCTTAGCTCAGCGCCTTTGGGGCGGCCGGTCGTGCCTGAGGTGTAGATGATCACCGCCGTGTCTTCGGGGGTGCTCGGGTAGAGATCGCAGTATAGAGGTACGTCCTGTAGCAAGGGAGTCCAGGCAAAGGCCTTCTTGCCGTCTGACTCTGCCGCAAGCTCAGGGGCCATCTCATCGCCACCGCAGGCGATGAATAGCGGGCATTTTGGGGCGCGGTGCCAAGCGGCAAGCGCCTCACCGCGCATGGCCGCACCGGCGATCAACACGTGGCTGTCGCTATCGTTGAGATGGTAGGTAATCTCATCAGCCTTGAGCATGGTATTGAGCGGAACCACCGGGCAGCCAATGAGCTGAGCCGCATAGTAGGCGACCGGGAAGGCTGGCGTGTTGGGCAACATCAATGCAACATGTTGCCCGGGAGAAAGCCCAATGGCGCGCAATGAACCGGCTAGCCGCTGCACCTGGGTCCACAGCTCGGCGTAGGTGAGGACATCGCCGTCGTGGATCAAGGCGGCTTTACCCGGGAATCTAAGCGTCGATTCCCGCAGCAGAGTGGCGATGTTTAGGCTCATGGGGGATTCCTCTTTTGCTTAGAAGCTAGCTCTATTTTAAATGACTTACAAGTGCTTGCGTTGGCCGCGCCGTGAGGTTAAGTAGTCAGATAAGATCTCAATCTAGGAGCCCAGCATGACGACTTCGGAACTTTCATGTACCGCTGCGGACCTCGCCGGCTACCTTCGCTCGCAACGCCTCGCTTATGCCTGTGCCACGCATGTCGAGTCCCAGCTCGAGGCTGGAATGACGGAAATTCAGGCGGCGGACCTGATGCGTGCTTACATGATTCGCCACGATATTCACCATTACTTTCATGCTCCCTTCGTTTGGTTTGGCGATCGCACCGAACTAGCCCTGGAGTGGAGCGACGACGAGTTTTTACCGTCGCAACGTCGGCTGGTCCGGGGCATGCCGGTGATCCTCGATGTCGCGCCGATCGTCGACGGCTATGCATCGGACATCGGCTATGCCTTCGCCTTTGGCGGTCATCCCGTGGTGGAGGCTATGCTCGCGGATCTTGAGGTCTACCGGGATATGATCCCGCGCCTGCTCAAAGCGGGCGCGACCATGCAGCAGGTCTATCGCACGTTGGACCTGCAGATCGCCGCGGCCGGTTATCGCAGCAGTCATCACGCTTATCCTGCTGGTGTGATCGGCCACCGGGTGAGCAAATTCGCCGCAGGGATCGGCGACGAGGCCTTAACGGGGGGCTTTGGCAAGTCGGCCTTTCATTACTTGAAAACCAAGAAAGAACTGTCACAGCATGACCCTTTGGTGTCGCCGTATTGGAATGGTTGCGACCAGTCGGCGCATGCACCTGAGGCGGGACTCTGGGCCGTGGAGCCGCATATTGCGCGGGGTGGTATCGGCGTTAAATTCGAGGAACTACTGGTCGTCACGGAAGGGGATGCCTACTGGCTTGACCCAGAGCCGCCGCATGTTCAGCGTTGGCGATTGACAGCTGGTGCGGGCTCGGGGCGTGGCGCAAGCGTTTCAGCATTCGCGTCTGAGCCAAGCGGTCGCGAAGCATAGGCTGACCATTGCCAGTATATGGCACCTCAAGGAGTCGCAGGTGACGGTTGAGACTAAATCGGCAGGAGCGTCCCAGAATGGCCTCAGCGGTGCGTCGATAGCTCTGGCACCGCTGGCGCTACCGCTAGCTCAGGACCAGCTCGATCCGCGCGTCGTCATCAGCATGCCTAGCGCCACGCTGCTCGATATCGAAGATGGCGTATCGTGCCTGGTGTTCCACTCGAAGTTGAACACGATTAACGCCGAGATTACGGCCATGATCAGGCAAAGCCTGGAGGTCACGGCGGCCACGTTTGATGCGCTGGTGATCGCCAACGGTGCCGCACATTTCTCTGCTGGGGCCGATATTCGTGACTTTCTGGTGGCGATCCGGGGCAAGGATTGGGCGCGCATCGACCAGATGGAGACCGAGTTTCAGGGACTGATGCAAGAGCTTAAATGCGCTAAGTTCCCGGTGGTGTCTTGTCCGGTCGGCATGACCTTTGGTGCTGGCTGTGAAATCAGCTTACATGCGACTTTGCGCCTGGCAAGTAGCAACACAAGGGCTGGTTTAGTCGAGACCAACGTCGGCCTGTTTCCCGCAGGTGGGGGCACCAAGGAGTTGGCACTCCGGGCGTACGCCCGTGCGACTGACGATGCGGGCGGCGATCCCATGGCCTTTTTGCGCCAGGTATTTAATCTGATCAGCGCGGCAAAAACCTCGGCGACGGCGCAGGAAGCCATTGATATGGGGCTCTTTTCAGCGGCAACGACGCCGATCGAAGCGACGCGCGAGCTGGTGGCGCCAAGGGCTAAGCAGGCGGCCTTGGCCCTGATTCCCGGCTTCGTGGCGAAGTCTCGCCACAACACCATCCGCGCTGCCGGACATGCTGGTATCCAGAGCTTTAAGGCCGACCTGGCGCAATTGGTTGAAAGTGGCAGGATCTCACGCTATGACGCTGTCATCGGTGAAAAGATCGCCACCGTGCTCTGTGGTGGCGACGTCGAGGCCGGCACTTTGGTCAGCGAGCAGACGCTGCTCGACCTCGAGCGGGACTTATTTGTCGAGCTGTGCCAGCAGCCGAACACTCTTGAGCGGATCGAGTACATGCTGAAACACGGCAAACCGCTGCGCAATTGAGGCGGTTTGAATGGGCGAAGTTGGTCTCAACCCTGACTGTGCTAGCGCGATGGGCGGAATCTAGGTATCCTCGTGGTCGCACGGTCATCAGCAGCGTACCCATGACGCCTAGTTCGGGCGAAGAGCTTTGATCATTACCCCTTAAGTAAAGAGGATTCCATTGGCAACTAAACCAAAAAAAACGATTTGTCCCCTAACGCGTCCTGAGTTCATGGACAAGGCCAAAGCCCTTGCGATCACCATTGATGGTGTGGCGATGCAGGCGCCACCGCGTGAATTCTCTACCGGCTCGCTCGGCTGGAATCTTAACAGTAAGACGACCATGGATATCGGCGGTGTGCCAGTGACTGTTCAGATCGGCATGAACGTCACACTCGTCGGAAGCAAAGATTTACCTGGTCGGGCGACGCCGAGCAGCGAGGCTGAGGCTAGCGAGTCCAACGCCTAAATAGGTCATTTGGGGTCAGTCACTCCCTGCAACTCATTTAAACTATTGCCGAACAAATCAGCTTGCCGGCTCTGCCGCATCGCGGAGTCTGCAACCTCGACGCGATTCACTCTGAACATTTGGCTTCTGCGATTCCAAGTCTCAAAGCAACAAAAATGCAGCCGCCGCCAACAGCGTATAAGGCAATGCCCCCAGCAACAACCCAGCCGGACTAATCCCATCCTCGCCAAAACACTCCCGCAGCAGCCCATAGCCCGCCGGGTTTGGCGCATTCGCGATCACCGTCAAACCACCCCCCGCCACCGCGCCCGCCACCAACGCATACTTGGCACTCGCCCCAAGATTAGTGACCAGAGTACCTAGATAGGTGAGGGCCGCATTGTCCGTCAGCGCCGTAAGGGATAAAGCCCCCCAAAACATCGCCGTGTCGCCAAGACTGCTCAGAACGGGTTGCAACCACCAGTCCTGCAGCTTGCCCAGCGTCACAAGCCCGCCAAGAAAAAATCCGACAAGCAGGCTCTCTTTGATCCGCAGTTCGTCCTGATACACCTTGCTGATCGAGCACCAGCTCAAAAAGAACAGGAACAGCGGCAAAAAGAACACCATATGATGCGCGTTGATGATCGTCAGGCAAAGAAACCCCACATGCACCGCAGTCACCCAATGCGGCACCGACGCCTTGTTTGGTCCTGCGGCGACTTGCTCCCCAGGAACCAGTTGGCGACGAAAGGCCACCGCTGTCGCCACGGTGCCGACGACGATCGCCAAGGCTGCCTTCCAACCAAAATGCGCCGCCATAAACGGCGTCGTCCACTGCCACGTTGTGGCGACCATCAGGACAGGCGGCGCAGCAAAATGCGTCAACGTGCCACCGATCGATATATTCACAAACAGCAAACCAAGAGTTGCGTAGCGAAAGCGTAGGGACGTGCTGGGCGTTAAAAAGTCTTTGAGCAAGATCGCCGTCACAGTCATCGCAGCCGGCTCGGTGATCAAAGACCCAAGCAGCGGACCAACGATCAAGCTCGTGGCATACAGCGCCAACCTGCGCTCGACCGGAATCAACCGGGCGATCACGGCAATCACGCGTTCGACCAGCTGCAACACCGGCCGCGTCGCCGCCATACACATGATCACAAAGACAAAGGCCGCCTCGGTGTAATCAATACCCTCCAGGTACGAGGTGGCCGAAGCCATGCCAAAGCGCATCCCCCAGACGGTGACAAAGAGCGCCGCCCAGATGCCAAACACCACCTCCACCTCGCCAAGAAAGTGGCACAGGTTGGCTGCAATGCCGCCGCTTGGATAGCGATGCGAGCGCGCGAGGAATTGCTTGGCGGCGAAGGTGTGGATCACGGCGGCGACCAGGAACATGGTCGCTATATACGGCATCGTAAACATGTGTTGCACTCAGTCTCTAGGTATCAACATGTCAAAAGATCGTCGCGTTACCACCCGCGCTAGCGGCCCTTAAACGTCGGTGTTTCTTTGACGGCAAAGCTTTTGATCGCCCCCATAAAATCCTCGGTGCCAAACAACTGGCTTTGCGCCCATCCCTCAAGCATAAAGCCACGCTCGTTGTCGGCCAGGCCGTCGATGACCCTCTTGGCCATGCCCACGGCGAGTGGTGCGGCGCGGCTGATCTCTGCCGCCAAGGCTTCAGCGGCGGGCAAAAGGTCGGCGCTGGCGACGACTTTATTCAAAAGACCGTAACGCTCCGCCGTCGCCGCATCGACAGATCGTCCGGTAAAGATCAGCTCTTTAGCCCGTGCTGGACCGATCAAGCGTGTCAACCTGGTCGTGCCGCCGACGTCTGGGATCAGTCCGAGCAGGGTTTCGGGTAGGCCAAGCTTGACGTCTTCGGTGCCGATGCGCAGGTCGCAGGCCAATGCCAGCTCAAGCGCCATGCCTAAACAGAATCCATGTAATAAGGCGATGGTGGGAATCTCCAGCCGCTCCAGTCGATTAACGATCTGCTGAATGTCAGCGGTGATCATGCGCCCGCGCGCAATCCAGTGCTCGCCGTAGATATCCTTGAGTTCCATAAACGAGGTGACGTCGATACCGGCAGAGAATCCTTTGCCTTCGCCGCGGATCAGCACGCAGCGTATGCCGCTAGCCCGGGTTGCCGCCATGACGGCTTGATCGAACTCCTTGCACAAGGCGTTGGACAGGGCATTGCGCTTGTCCGGACGATTCAAGATGATCTCGAAAATGGCGCCCCTGGTTCGCGTCAAAATACCTTCGCTCATCGCTGACCTCCATGTGTATGCCGCGAGAGTAGCGCCATGCACCCGGAATGACAAGGAAAGGCTCCGTTGCCAGGGGGTGCTTGGTAAACCGGTGTTTTTTCGCGTGCAAAGACCCGCTTGGACCACTAACATGCGCCAGCCGCGCCCTACAGCGCCCCGCCTTAAGCTTACAGGTAGTCTGCTCCTATGAAAAAATCGACCCTCCTCGCCGAAGCCCTGAGTCCTGAAGGCGAGAAGTTTAGCCTGTTCGAGCGCGACGGCGAGTACACTATCCGGGTCGGTGGCCTGGATCTCATGTCAACCCGGCAGCATGCGTCCGAGGAGAAGCTCGCTCAGCTGGCTTGCGCGCACATTGCGCAGTCGCCTCAGGCCCGCGTCTTGATCGGCGGTCTGGGTTTTGGCTTCACGCTCAAGGCTGCCCTTGCGGCCCTTGCGCCTACGGCCACCGTGGTCGTTGCCGAGCTGATGCCAGCCATCGTCGAATGGAACCGTCACCCGGACTATCAACTGGCCGCCGCGGCGCTGAATGACCCTCGTGTTGCCGTTGTCCTCGGTGATGTCGGTGAGTTGATCAAGCGTCATCCCGGCAGCTTCGACGCCATCATTCTCGACGTCGACAACGGTCCGGAAGCGCTAAGTGCTGCCGTCAACGCCTCGCTCTATCACCGCAGCGGCTTGCTGCATACTAAGGCCGCGCTGCGTCCAGGCGGCTGTGTTGGTTACTGGTCGGCGGCACCGGACAAGGGTTTTGCTAAGCTTCTTGAGCGCGTTGGCTACCGCGTCGAAGTACAAAGCGCTCGGGCCCACGGCAGTTCGGGTAGTTGGCATACCTTGTTTATGGGTTGGCGCCTTTAGAGCGGTTGGATCACTGCAGCGGTATTGGTTTCACGCCGGTCGAAATATCATAGTGATATTGGATTAGGTGCTCCAGATCATGGTTGTAGTCGGTGTCTTTGACCAAGTCACTTAGGGCCGAAAGGGTCTTGAGTGGCAGGTCATGGCTGATGAAGTTGACGACAAAATCTGGAATGTTACCGCCGGGGTCTAGGACTACAGAGAAATCAACCTCGGTCCGTTCATTGCCGCCACCTAGCGGCGTCATGGCCAACTTCGAACGCATCAGCGGCAGCCGTACCATACTCTTGACCGGAGGGTATTTGGCGTGGTCGGTCGTCTGAGTTTCAACGGTCAAACCAGCAGGGATTGACGGTGTCGCCGGGGTGACGACGACATGCGACTTGATGACGTAGTCGCGGTTGTGCAGGGGCCACGGTGATTTATTGATGGCATAGAAGACGCTGTACTGCGAGCTGAACGGCGCTTTCAAATCTTTGACGTTGTAGTTTCGATCGACCAATTCGCCGTGAATACAGCCTTCAAGCCAGCGCGGCATTTTGCTTGGCTCGGAAATGATCGAGATGATCTTCGCCATGCTGGCTTTGACCTCGCCGACGCCGCGGAATTCATAGAGCGACGTCCCAGGGACATCGCGTCGGTAGATCCGCACGCCGCCTTCTTCGCCCAGCGGTGACCACTCTGCTTGGGCCGCCGCCAGACCGTGACTAGGCGTAAACATGGTCGAACTTATCGTCAGTATGGTCGAGGCGACCACTAAGGCTAAGAGTGGCCTGAATCCGGAACCCATGCCCAGTCTCCTTCTCTAGGGATAATCCCATTCTACCGCCCCCCGGCGTCCGAGGCTCTTCGGCATTTAAACCGCAATACTTTAGGCCTAATTGCCTCTTGTGTGGCATTTGACTACCTCGCCTCGAGGCGCGCTAATACGCGAAGATCGTGGCATCTTTGGACCTATGGCATTATTTTTTACCGCGGAACTGAAACTGATTATGACACGTTTCGCACTGGCTGAAGCCAGCTTGTTTGTGATTAGGGAAGCTGACCAGCAGCGAGTCCTCAAGGTGGCAACTGACGCACTCAGCACTCTTGCCCTGGTAGACCCCGTGTGCATGACATTCGCCGCATTCAAGCAGGCGGTGGGCACCGCGCAGCGGGAAGTCCGTCATGGCATGTTGAAACTTTGGTGCGCTCCAGAATTGCTGGATATGACAGCTCTTGCAGTCGGGTTGCGAGCCGAGGTGGACGTCGTCCTTTTGGTGGCAGAGCTTGCAGTCGTCACCGGTGCCGCTGAGTTGGCGATTGTCGGTATGGCACTGATTGCAGTCGAGCAGCCTATGCACGCCAGTCAGAATGAAGTCCTTGTGGAATCCAGCCGTCGCCCCCCATCCGGCATCGGTATGGCAGGTCGAGCACTTCGGTCCAAACCGTCCAGCATGCGGGTCTTTATGACACAGGGCGCAGTCCTTGGTGAGCAGGCCATCGAAGATAAACTTGCCTTTGGGGTGATGCGGTGACTGCTTATAGGTCGCCGTTGTCGGCGTATGGCATTCAACGCATTTGACCTCGACGTGCTTGTTTTTGACATCAAAGCGCGCCAGTTTATGGTGATTGAAGGTCAGGCCCTTGGCGAAGTTGTTTTGATTATGACAGGTTGTGCAGACCTGGCCAGCCAAGGGCGGGTGGAACTGCTTGACGTGCTCCTTGGCATGGCAGGCATCGCAGTAGCCGCGACTTTCAAAGGCAAACAGGAACTGGTTCGCTGGCTTTGGCGGCGAGGTGGCGAGCAGCTTGTTGGTTTTGACGTGGCACTCGCCGCAGTTGTTTTTGAACTTGGCATGGGCTCCGACAATCTGGAATTTGGTCTGGCTATGATCAAACGGCGATCTTTGGCCGAAGGTCTTTTGGTTGTGGCAGCTGAGGCACGGCTTTTTCGCAAACTGTTCGTCAAATTGACCGATGTGGACGTTTTTATGGCAAGAAAGGCAGAATCCTCCGGCGCTGCCGTCCACTCCCGGTGCGTCGAAGCGAAACTTCGCCGCCGGCCGTGGTGGCGTCGTCTCTAGCATCTGGTGGGTCTTGACGTGGCACTTGGCGCAATTGGTTTTGATATCGGCATGGGCCTCGACGAGTTTAAACCGCGTTTTATCGTGATCAAAGCCGCTCAGGTCCTTAAAGCTTTTGACATTGTGGCATTGCAGGCAGTTATCGCTGGCCGAAGCGGGGCTGAACTGCTCTTTGTGGATGTTCTTGTGGCAATCAACGCAGAATCCGCTTTGCGGATGCTCGAAGATAAACTTGCCTGCCGGCTTTGGTGGTTTGATCGGTAACATCGAGGCGCTTGGCTTGTGGCACTTGACGCAATCCGTTGCCAGCTTTTCATGGGCGCCGGTGATCTTGAAGCGGGACTCGTTGTGATTATAGCGCAGGTTGGCGAAGGCGACGGTGTCATGGCATGTGGCGCATGAGGCTGCCACGAGTTTAGGCTCAAATTGATTGGAGTGTACCGTGACGTGACAACTGACGCAGAATTGCTTGTCGGCATTAGCAAACTTATAGACGGACTTGCCATTTTTAAGGTGACAGCTGGCACAGCTGATCTTGTTGTGGTCGCCGGTCAGGGGAAAGCGCGTCTGGGTGCTATGGTTAAAGCCGCTGCCGTTTAAGTTGACGGATTTCCAACCCTGCGTCGTGTGGCAGGTGCTGCATTTATTCTTGCGAAAGACCTCCGCGGATTCCTTCAGGTGCGGACTAGCATGGCAGGTCTCACAGGTTTTGCCGGCAAGCTCAGGGAATTCATACTTGCGGGCGGTATCCGGTGCTTTTTGGCCTTTGACCAGTGGCACATGGCAGCCAAAGCATTTGACCCCGATGTGTTTGCCATCGATGGGGTAGTTGGTCGACGTGTTGTGGTTGAAGTGCAAATCTGCCTTCCAGCCTGCCTCGGTATGGCAGGTTTTACATTGCGCCAGGACGCCCAGCTTTGGCGAGGTCTCGCCGCGAAACCCATGGAAGTCCTTATGACAGGAGGCGCAGTCGCTTTTTAAGCCGGTAAAATTGGCGTGTTTTAGGTCGGTCTTGGCGCCTTTGGGCGGCTTGTGGCAGTCGACACAGGCCGTGGTTTGATGCTTGCCAAGCAAGCTAAAGCCGGTGATTTGGTGGTCAAAATGAGTGATCTTCCAGGTCTCTTGACCTTGGCTGTGGCATTGCAGGCAGTTGCCGCCCTGAAATTTGCCCTGCAGATGATCTTTGTGAAAGTCGACGTGACAAGTCAGGCATTGCTGCTTGGGCAGTTCGGGGAATTTATACTTGGCCGAGGCTTTGCCCTTAGGCAAATGGCAGGTGGCGCATTTGATCTTGGCATGGTCGCCGATGAGCGCATAGCCAGTCGCTTTTTTATGGTCGAACTCGGCACCTTTCCAGGTCGCATCGGAATGGCAAGCGCTGCACTCCTTGGCCGCCCACTGTGGCGGAAAAGCGTGGATGTCATCCTTGCGGTGGCAGCCATTACAGGTCTGGGTCTTGCCAAAGAAGCGGGTGTCACTGGACCGCGACATGGTGGCGCCGCGCTTTTCGGTGTGGCACTTGACGCATTTGATCTTGGCGTGAGCACCATGCAGGATGAAGCCGGTTTTGCTATGGTCAAACGTCTTACTGCTGACGACCGTGCTATTTAGGTCGCGGCCCTTGTGATCACTATGGCAGCCGATACAAGCTTGTTTGGTCATGGCGTGAAAGCTTTTTCTTTTGCGAATCGACTGCTGGATATCGCTATGGCAAGTCAGGCATTTGGCATCTGGGACGCCTTTGCCCGCATCATGACACTTAAGGCATGCGCCGTGTTCCAGCGAACGGTGGGCGAACATCAGTGGTCCTGGTGCCAGTAGCTTGTTAAAGACCCCTTCACTGGAGTCACCCTCTTTGGCGCTCTCACTACCCAGGTCTTTGGCTGGGTCAGCCAAGGCAGGTGCGCCCCAGCAGCTCAGCATGATGCAGCATGCGGTCAGAAGTCGCAGCACTAGAGGCGCTCCAGTCGCGGGGCACGCTCGCGGGTTGGGGTTAGCTGGCGGCTGCCGAAGCGGTAGCCTAGGGTCATCAAGGCGCTGGTGAGCAGAGCTTTTTCGTCCTTGGCGAGCTCGAAGGTCAGTGAGCCGACCAAGCGCGTGCTCAACATGGTCGTCAGGCTCAGGTCAAAGATCAGTGGATGCAGGGTTTCGCCGTTGTCGCGGTGTTCGATCATGGCCAGTTGCGTGAAATCGACGTCAACCTTGGCGGTGAAATAACTGGCGCCAAAGCGGGCGATGAGGTCGTGGCTGTTAAAGCTTTTACGGTAGCCGGCCCCGGCAAAGGCGGCGAAGCGGCCCTTTTGCAGATTGGTTGCGACGAGTTTGGCGTTGACGCTCGCGGCATTTTTTTGATCGCTGCCGCGCACGCCGATGCTCGAGACGCCCTCTAGCATCAGTCCTTTGTCCAACTTGAAGCGGGCATCAGCGCGGCCCTCCGTGTAAGCGCTAGCTGGGAGAATGTCGCGCAGATCGCGCTGTCTTTTATACTCGGTCGCGTCGATGCGCAGAGCCGCCAGCGTGCCAGAGAAGCGGGCGGTCCATTGGTGATAGGCCGAAGCCCAAAGATTGCGCAGATGGACGCTTGGCTCCACATCGACGTGGGACAGGTAGGTAAAGCGCGTTTGTTCACTCGGCTGATGCACGATATTGCTGTACCAAAACAGGTAGTTTTTTAACGGCAGTGCACTATCCGCTGTTTCTGACTGCTGGGTCGTCGCACCGTCCGGCAGGGGCTGAGCCCGCTCAATATAGGTGCCGGGAGGCTGCACGGCGCTGACTGGCTGGCGCAGGACTAAAGCGGTGCTGGCATAGGTGCTGCGTTGCCAGTCTGGACCTTGATCTTGGTACTGGGCATAGGCGCCAGCTTGGTGGTCTTCTTTAGCCAGTTGCAAGGTTTGTCCATGGCGCTGCTCGGGAAAGAGTCCGGCAAAGGCGCCGATCTTGATCTTGGCGCCGGCTTTGATGCCGACGTCGACGCCGTCGTTACCTAGGACCGCGGCATCGGCAATAGGAAAGCGGCCAAGGGCCCAGTAGTAGGACCCTTGATCATAGGGGTGTTTGACCGCCAGCTGCCGCAGTTGCGGCTCGTTGGACGGAATTAAACGTAGGCCGTTAGCGTCGAGAGCGCCGGCGAAGTAGTCGTATTTATCGCGAAGGTCCAAGGTAAACTGGTTCTTGTATGGTCCAATCTTGGCCGCATCAAAGTAAAGGCTGCCAAAGGCCGCCAAGGAATCGTTTTGATCCGAGCCGGTGAACGGCGTGCTGTCCTTCTCGTGTGCGGAAAAAACTCCGGCATTGACGTGTCCAGCGTAGTCGATTGCCGCAGCGGGTGCGGCATGGACGACCGTCGCAAAAAGGGTCCATAGACATCGTCGTGTCGGCATTGAAAGTGGACGAGCTGAGTGCATCGAATTCCAACTGTGAGGGCAACAGCTCTAGGATTTTTTACGCGCTTCACCAAACTTTTTGTCGATCTTGATGCCTAAGGATTGCAGGAATGCGAACGGCATCTCAGCTCCAGCGAAGATAAAGATGAACTGATTGGGCAGACGACTAGCGATGCCGTTCGCCTCAATGGCCAGGAAGTCGGCTTCGATCCGTGTCACAAAGGTATTAAACATGATCGTCACCAGCTTGCGCGCCGCCATGGACTGTAGGATATCGATATTTTCCTGATTGGCGCGGTTGAAGCCCGGGGTGCGCACCAGAATCGTCACCTTGTTACGAAGCTCCGGCTTGGCCAGGAATTGCGCGGCCTCGACGGCCGCGTTGCCGCCGCCGATCACGGCTACGTGCATGCGCTGATACTGCTCTGGTTCCAGTAGATTGTAGGTGACCTTGGCGAGGTCTTCGCCTGGCACATCGAGTTTGCGCGGCGTCCCGCGAACGCCCATGGCGAGGACGACCTTTTTTGCTTTGATCACGCCCTGGGTCGTCTCGGTGAGGAACAGCTCGCCTTCTTTGCGCAAGCTGATGAAGCGACAACCCTCGCGCACCTTGAGGCCGGTGCGGCGACGAACCATGCTCCAATACGCCAACAGCTCTTCTTTGGTGACCTTGTTGCGAGGAAATTTCATCGTGCCGACGATCGGCAGCGTTGCCGGCTGTGACATCACGACCTTTTGCCTAGGGAAATTAAAGATCGTACCGCCGACCGAATTTTGATCGATGCACTTATAAGGACGCTTGGCCGCAATCGCTGCGAGCGCGGCCGATAGCCCGGCGGCGCCAGCGCCGACGATGAGGATATCGCAGTCAGCCTTGCTGCCACCTCTGAGATGTTGCACCGCATGCTCGACGGCCATACGGCCTTGCTTGACGGCATTACGGATAAGTCCCATGCCACCGAGTTCACCGACGATATAGAGGCCCTTGACGTTGGTTTCAAAATCGCCGGTGATGCGCGGCAAATCCATGCCGCGGGTCTTGGTGCCAAACACCAGCGAGATGGCACCAAAGGGGCAAGCGACCTCGCACTGGCCATGGCCGACGCATTTTGTCGGCGCCACCAAGACCGCCTTATGGTCGATCATCTGGAGGATCTCGCCCTCAGGGCAAGCTTTGACACAGGCGCCGCAACCAGCACAACGCACTGGGTCGATATAGGGGTGTAGGCTGATCGGCTCGGCCATATCGTTAACCACGGCCTGTTTATAGGCGTGTAGCCCTTCGCTATGGACGGCGCGACGGCGGCGAATCCCTACAGCTGCGATCAGCAGCAGTGAACCAATGCCGATGTACTCCGCCGACTTGCCGAGGAACACAGATATATGCGACCAATGCAATGGTCTGTCCTCCCCAGTTCGAGTGCTAGCATAGGATTGCAACCAGGCGTTGGTCGCAATGCTGAGGTCTAGCCTTGGCTGCTCAGATACGTAAAAAGAATGGTAAACTTACCGAAGTATACAGGAAGTTTAACGCGGCTGCCATGATTTGACGGAAGCGAAACGGCTCGACATCGCCGCAGGCGGCTTTGCGGGTCTTGGTTCAGGGCTTGTGCGACAACGGCGGCGGTGGACCGACCAGGTGCAAGGCGTGTATTGCGGCAGCGATCTCTGCCTGCGCGGGTTGATCCGGGGCGATCTTGGCGTAGTCAGCGTAGAGCCGTTCGGCTTCATCTGCTCGCCCTAAGGCCAGCAGGCTTTTGCCCATCTCTACCACGACGCGCACGTAGTATGGGTACTGCCGGTGGAGAAGGCTCCATTGATCCAGCGATTCAGACCAGCGCCCCTGCTCTTGTAGGTTGGTGGCCCAACTTTGGCGGGGTCCATAGGCTGTTGGCGCCAAGCTGGTCGCTTGGGCAAAGGCCTTCTCTGCCTCTGGCAGGCGATGCGCTTTGGTCAGTGCCGAGCCGAGATTGGTATAGGCTTGCTGGTACTCGGACGCTATCCGGATGGCTTCGCGACACTCAAAGATGGCTTCGTCGAGGCGCCCGAGGTCGGTGAGCGCGGCGCAGCGATTGCAGTGGGCGAGGGGATAGGCTGAATGGAGTTTGATCGCGGCGGCATATTCGTCGGCCGCTTCTTTGGTCTCGCCTAGGTTCATGTGGGTGGTGCCCATATTATTATGTGGCCTGGACCATTCGGGAAGGGCCTGCTCGGCTCGCTGCAATAAGGGGATGGTGCCGCGCCAGTTGCCGCTGTTGGCGGTATCGTTGGAGAAGCCGACCAAGGCGACGGCACCGTTTGGTTCTTGCTCCAGGCTGTGGCCAAATAATTTACGTTCGCTCGACCAGGTGTCGACGAGGAAGGCGCTTTGCACGGCGAGACCGGCGAGGATCAGACCGAAGACGAGTTGCACGGGCTTGGTTTTGGTCCTAGGCAGATACAACGCCGCCACCAAAATCGCCGGGGCAAGCATCGCTAGATAGGCGTAGCGGTCGCACACCATCGAGAAGAACTGGTAGGCAAACTGCAGAAATCCCAGCGTTGGCAGCAACGCGACGGCAAAGGCCGCGAGCAAGATGGCCACCAGTTTAAGCCCTGGCGTGGGCTGTCGCCAACACCGCCAAAGCAGCGCTACGCCGATGACATAAGGAAGGCCCCCGCGCACCAGCAGCCAGGTGTCGCGCATCACCAAATCCGGCCTGCGGCCGTAGTCCAGGGCAAAACCGACGGGTATAAACGCTTTTTGTAGATAAAAAATCCAAGCGTCACCAGCGATCAAGGGTCTGAGCGACCAGGGTACTGGTGGAAATGGCCCCTCGGTACCCTGCGTCACGCTGGCCACCTTGAGGTACCAGGCAACGGTCAGTAGGTGCGGTATGACCAGCAGCACCGAGCGCCAACGCCAGCGCCCTTCAGTATACAGCGCCATCAGCACGAACAGCGGCGGCAGGATCACCTCTGCTGGCTTTGCCATGATGGCTAAACTAAAGGCCGCATAGGCGGCGACGTAGCAGCCCAGGAGCTTGGTCCAGGGCGAGCTGGTAGTGCCTTGAGGCAAGGTAAGACGGCGGAGAAACCAGGAGTAGAACAACAAGGCGGCTAAACCAAAAAATCCCGACAAGACGTCCTTGGCGCCCGATACCCATGCCACCGCTTCGACTTGGATCGGATGGAGGGTGAAAAACAGCCCACCGATCAGCGCCGCCATAGTGCTAGCGCCAAAGCCCTCAAGCAGGAAGAGCACCAGCACCCCATTGGCAGCATGCAGTAGCACGTTGCTCAAGTGATACAGCCACGGCTTGATCGACGGCACCTGCGCATCGCCATCCAGAGCATAGGACAGTGCCGTAATCCCGGACCAATAGGTGTAGGTCACAGGGATGTACAAGCCAAGAAACGGCGCGCGCCAATAGGCTGACACCGCATCGAGACTCAGCGCCTGCATGCGTGGGTTATTGCTGATATGCCGATCGTCATCATGCTCAAGGAAGCCAAAGCGCACGGCGTTGCCAAATACCAGCAGGACCAGGACCAAGATTATCGCGGGCCCTTGCCAGCGCCGGGTCAGCATACGGGGCATCGTCCAATCCTTTGCTCCATAGGAGTCATAAAGCGGTCGACTGGTGATTTCATGATTTGCTGTCTCGATGTTTGATGTCTCGATGATAGGAGATCTAGGCAGCGTTTAAAAGTTTTTGCCTCAGGGGCCCGCTACAGCCGGCCAAGAAATTGGCCAGAAGGCCAAACATGGCCTTGACTTCATAGCGTCCTTGTTGCTACCTCCTTGAGTCAGGATAACAGCATAGATGTTGGGAGGTTCAGCATGACCAGGGGACTACCATGGGGACTACTAGCGGGCCTTCTCAGCGTGACCGCTCTAGGGAGCGAGGTCCCCCAGACGGCGCCGCAGCCGCGCTCGGCGTACTTTTCGCTGACCAACAAAGGCGCTGCGTTGCGTTTTTACAATCGCCTGGCCAACAATAAATATTGGTTTGTGGCCAGCGATGCGCCGGTTGAAGGTGCTTTGGCGAGCCAAAAGTTGACGGCCCGGAGCGGTGAGCGCCTAGTTCTTGTCGAGCTGCATGGAGTGGCTCCAGCCCGCCTGCCTGGGGAGCTGGCCCGCATGGACGACTTTGCCGTGCTGTCCGAGCCCTATAACGAAGACCTGCACATGATCAACGGTCAAGCCGTGTTGTTTGGTGAAGAGCTAGGGGCGAAGCTGCACAGCGCACCTGCCTGGACGGACGGGCTCTCTCCGCTCCACGCCATGACCTCGCGCGTGGTGACACACCTATCGACCCTGAGCGTCGATCCGGGCTTTCTTGAATCCCATGTGCGCCAGCTGTCAGGCGATCAGCCTGTGACCATTGCTGGACGTCGCTTAAGCATCACCGAGCGGCGGCAAGATGATAACAAGGCCAATGCCCGGGCCTATCTACGCCAGGAGTACGAAGCTCTTGGCTTCACCGTCACGGAAAAGACCTACCGCGGCGGCTGGGGCTTTGGCACCCACGTCAACTTCGTGGCCGAAAAGGCCGGAGCCGATCCAAGCCGCTTTCTCTTGATCTCCTCGCATTTGGATAGCGTTGGCAACGCTGGTGCTGACGACAACGGCGCTGGCACTATCTCCGCACTGGCCGTGGCGAAGGCGCTGAAGGATCAAGAGCTGCGCTACTCTTTGCGTATTCTCGCCTTTGACGAAGAGGAGATCGGCATGGTCGGCTCGGCGGCCTATGCGCAGCAGCTGCAAGACGAGGGCCAGCTAGACAGCATGATTGGCAACATCAATATGGAAATGACCGGCTACAACTCCGCCAACGATGGTGCCTTTCACATCATCGATTGCAACGAGAATACCTCGGCCGAACTCAGCAAAAAGTTTCGCGAAGTGGCCGAGCGTGATCAGGACCTGCGCCTGAGATTCGTCGCGGCATGCACCAACCGCAGCGATCACGCCAGTTTCTGGCGCTTTGACAAGCCAGCGGTGGTGTTTTCGCAGAATTTCTTTGGTGGTGACGGTAACCCTTGCTACCACAAGAAGTGTGATAAGGTAGACCGGATGAATTTCGATTATATGACCCGCATGACCAGCCTTCTGGCACGCGTGACGCAGGAGCTCCTCGTTCCTTAATGAGCACAAATCGGGCTGAGATTGTCGATGCGAATTTCACGGCTCGGGTGCGGGATGGGCGCCTACCGGTCTCAAGCCTCGCCCAGCCGCTGAGCTTGGCGGAGGCGGGGCTAGCCCCAGCCGCCGCCTGTGACCTATTTGAATCCCAGGTGCTCAGTCGTCACCTTGATTTTAGCGCCCGCCTGCTGAAAGCGCGCAGCGAGAGCTTCTATACCATCGGCAGCTCTGGGCATGAGGGCAACGCCGTTCTTGGTAAGGTCTTCAGGCGCAGCGATATGGCTTTTTTGCACTATCGCAGCGGGGCCCTGTTTATCCAGAGACAAAAGCAGCTGCCAGGGTCGACTCCGGTCTGGGATATGCTGCTATCTCTCGTGGCGTCAGCTGAGGATCAAATTTCTGGCGGCCGGCATAAGGTCTTTGGCAGTCTACCCTTGCTCGTGCCGCCGCAGACCAGCACGATCGCCTCGCACCTGCCCAAGGCCGTTGGTATGGCCTTGTCCATTCGCCGCGCCAAGGACTTGAACCTCGCCGCAACTGTTCCTGGCGATAGCATCGTCTTGTGCAATTTTGGCG
Organism: uncultured Pseudomonadota bacterium; assembly: GCA_903928445.1. Lineage (GTDB taxonomy): Bacteria > Bdellovibrionota_B > Oligoflexia > Oligoflexales > CAIYRB01 > CAIYRB01. The sequence goes on from CAIYRB010000102.1 coordinate 33,052, forward strand.
ATGCCTCCGCCAATCACGCCAGTGCTTTGAGTGCGTTTAATGCGGCGTCTTGGGCGGCCTTCCAGGGCGTGCCGGTGCCCATCGTGTTTATCTGTGAGGACAACGGCATCGGCATTTCCGTGTCCACGCCCAGCGGTTGGATCCAGTCGGTGGCTAAGGGCAGGCCGCTGCTGCGCTACACCCAATGCGATGGGCTAAACCTCGCTGACGCATACCGCGGTGCAGCTGAGGCCGTGGCCTTCACTCGGCGCACGCGCCAACCGTCGTTCTTGCATATGCGCACCGTGCGCCTTCTCGGCCATGCCGGCTCAGACGTCGAGGGGCAGTATCATCCGACCCAGCGCATCGAGGCCGCCGAGGCTGATGATCCTCTGCTGCATAGTGCCGCCCTGCTGATGGCCGAGGGCGTACTTAGTGGCGACGAGATCTTAAACCTCTATGAGTCGGTTCGTCAGCGTGTCGCTCGAGCCGCGGAGCATGCCATCTTGCGGCCCAAGCTGCTGACCGCTGCCGAGGTCGCCTATAGCGTCCTACCGCATCGTCAAGGGGCGCAGATTCCGGCACCGGTGCCACTGCCCACCGCAGCCCAGCGCGAGCAGCTGTTTGGCTCGGACTGGCGCTATCTTGAGAAGCCGCAGCACCTCGCCAAACTGATCAATTGGGCCCTGGCTGATATCTTGTTGCGTTACCAAAATACCGTGGTCTTCGGTGAAGACGTGGCGCAAAAGGGTGGTGTTTACAATGTCACCACTGGTCTGTACCAAAAGTTTGGTGCCCGGCGCGTCTTCAACTCTTTGCTCGACGAGACCAGTATTCTAGGAACTGCGATTGGGATGGCGCACAACGGCTTCATTCCGATCCCCGAGATCCAGTTTCTTGCCTATGTCCACAACGCGGAGGATCAGCTTCGCGGTGAGGCCGCGACCTTGTCGTTCTTTTCGGGTGGTCGTTTTACCAATCCGATGGTAGTGAGGATCGCCGGTCTAGCGTATCAAAAGGGCTTTGGCGGCCATTTTCATAACGACAACTCGCTCGCTGTGTTTCGCGACCTGCCGGGAGTGATCATCGCCTGTCCAAGCAACGGCGCCGATGCGGCGATGATGCTGCGCAGTGCGGTACGAGCAGCGCATGAGCAGGGCCGGGTGGTGATTTTCATCGAGCCGATCGCCCTGTATATGACCAAAGATCTCGAGGCGCCGGGTGATGGTGGCTGGTTGTTTCCGTATCCGTCGCCCGAGCTGGAGGTTCCGGTTGGACAGTGTGCCGTACACGGTGACAGCGATAAACTCGTGATCATGACCTATGGCAACGGCGTCTATTTGTCGCGTCAAGCGGCCCTGACTTTGGCCAAGGACTATGATTTGAACGTCAAGATCATTGACCTACGCTGGCTTGCGCCGCTTGATGAAGATGGCATTGCCGCTGCGGTTAAAGGCTGCAAGGCGGTGCTGATCGTCGATGAGTGTCGCCGCACCGGCTCGCAAAGCGAAGCTTTAATAACGTTGCTGGTTGAGCGCTTGGATCCGTTGCCTAAACTTCGCCGTTTGACAGCTGATGATTGTTTTATTCCCTTGGGGCTGGCGGCCACGGTCACTCTACCCAGCAAGGAGTCGATCATCGCTGCGGCTCTGGAAATGACCACCAAGACACCGGCGACTGCGGTGAGGACCTAGCATGCGCAAGACCGCCGTCGTCATTTGTCCGGGTCGGGGAACCTACACTAAGGCGGAGCTTGGTTATCTAAAGGACCGACGAGTCCATGCTCCGCCTCTCATTGCGGGCATTGACCGGTCTTTGGCAGCGCTGGGCGAGCCGACGGTGAGCGCACTGGACGGCGCTGCCGTGTTTTCGCTACGCACCCACACCCCGGGGGAGTTCGCCTCGACCTTGATCTATGCATGCTCGGCGGCGGATTTTCATGCCATCGACCGCGAGCAGATCGACATCGTAGCGATCACCGGTAATTCCATGGGCTGGTATACGGCCTTGGCTCTGGGGCAGGCACTAGATGAGGCCGCGGCTTTTACGGTGATTCACCAGATGGGCTCGATGATGAAGGCGGGGATCATCGGCGGTCAGCTGATTTATCCCGTCGTTGGTCCGGATTGGCGGCTAGATCCAGAGCGAGCGGTGCTAGTTGAACGGGTCCTTGGCGAGGTCAATCAGCGCCCTGGGTGTGAGGCACATCTAAGCATCCGCTTTGGCGGTTACATCATCCTTGGTGCTAACGCCGCAGCCCTGGCTCTGCTGATGCAGCTGTTACCGTCCGTCGACGACGGTAAATATCCATTTGTTTTGGTTAACCACGCCGCCTTTCATACGCCGATGCTGCGAGGGATCTCCGAACGTGGCCTGAGTTTGCTCGGCCCCGAGTTGTTTCGGGCACCGCAGATCCCGTTGATCGATGGGCGCGGCGTTATCTGGCAGCCTTACAGTACGGATCCAGACGAGTTGCGCGCCTACACACTTGGGCCGCAGGTCTGTGAACCCTACGATTTTAGTAAGGCCGTCGAGGTGGCGCTGAAAGAATTCGCTCCCGACTTGTTGATTCTGCTCGGACCAGGCGCCACGTCCGGGGGTGCCATCGGCCAAATTTTGATTCAGCAGCAGTGGTTTGGTTTGATGTCCAAAGACGCGTTCGCCAAGCGTCAGGAGCAGGCACCGGTGTTGCTGGCGATGGGGCGCCCGGATCAGGCGCGGTTGGTGGCCAAGACGACGGCATAGCTGTTCGCAAGGCGTCCGCTTCTCCCTCCCTCCGTCCGTCCCTCCCTCCCTCCGCGTCTCCGCGGTCCAAGGATAACGTCCCAATTTGACCGCGGAACATTGGAGGCAGGGAAAAAAGGCAAAGTTTAATTTACCAACAACGCCGGCAAAGCCAGGTAACCCTTTAGGATCTCTAGGCTCATTGCTCGCTTTGGCCGGTCGCAAAGCAGCGCCAGGCACAGCGGTTTATGGCAAAATAGTCCTTTCAGACGGCCACCCTCCTCGGGTATGAGGTGAGAGACGGTTCGCCGCTGCCTCCAGCGCAAAGTGCCAGCAAAAACCAGGAGAACGACAAAGCAATGGCTGTGGATCAACCGACTGAGTCAGGCCGCCCCGCGCATTTGCGTGGAGCCAATGTCGTCGCGATGACCTTTGACCTGCTTGGAGCGATCATCCTCGCTTTGTATGGGATTATCCTCGGCCCGCTCGGCGTGCTGCGAGGGCCCATCGTGCTCGAACGCGCCATTTGGTATCTATGGGTGTTGCTGCCGCAGGGTTTGATGGCGCGCGCGATCCGCACCGCACTCGACTGGCGCATGGGTCACTTTGATTCGGCCATTGCACAGCTGGAAGGTTTGGTTGGCTCGAGTGAAGAATACTACAAGGACCGCGTCACCTCGCGCATGCGCCGCCGCGTCCTCGAAGACCTGTACACCGTCTTATGCCGTGCGTACCTCCACGCGGGTCACATCGACGATGCGATGTTGGTTATTATCCGCGCCAAAAAATGCATGGCGATCGACCGCCTGCCTGGCCTTGCCGAACTCGACGCCAAGACCGCTCACCTCGTGCGTGCAGGCCTTGCCGCTGGGCGTCTGCTCGATGGCGGCGGCTTAGCCACGATGTTCGTCAAGTCGACGCAGACGACGCCGTCGCCAGGCGTGATCAGGAAGCGGCCACAGCCGCAGCCTCAGCCTGCCGCGAATTCCCAGTCCAAAGGCGAAACTAAAGCGCATCCCAAGCTTCAAGGCGCCAGTGCGAAAGCGACGCAGCCGCAGGCCGCCGCGGCCAAGACCGGGGATGACGGGGCCAAGATCATTCCCTTTCCAAGGCGCGAGTTGACATGAGCGGTTGCGACCTGCGTTCAGACACCTTGACTAAACCGACCCAGGCGATGCTCAAGGCGATGTTTGCGGCCGAGGTCGGCGACGACGCTTTTGCCGAAGATCCGACGGTTCGTCGCCTGGAGGAACAGACGGCAGCCCTTCTTGGCATGGAAAAGGCGCTCTTTGTCCCCTCAGGCACCATGGCCAACCAAATTGCTCTGGCCTTGCACACGCGGCCCGGTGATTCGGTGATTGCCGAGGTCGGTGCCCATTGTGTGGTGTTTGAAGCTGGTGCGTCTGCGGCGCTGTCTGGCGTGCAGTTTGAGTTGATTCCGCGCAGCGAGCTGCTTAGTGATCAAGCGATCGACGCGGCCTTTCGCGGTGATGCTCTGCACACCTCTGAGACGACGCTGTTGGTGGTGGAGAATACCCACAATGTCGGTGGTGGCCGGGTTCTGGACGTGGCGGCGACTCGTCGCATCGTGGCCAAGGCACGGGATTTGAATCTCGCCGTGCATTGTGATGGCGCTCGCTTGTGGCATGCCGCAGCGGCTTTGGCTGTGCCCGAGCGTGACTTGGTTGCTGGCTTTACGACGGTGGCTGTTTGTTTCTCCAAAGGGCTGGGTGCGCCGGCGGGTTCTGCTTTGTGTGGACCTGCACCGCTCATTCATCGGGCGCGCAAGCTGCGTAAGATGTTTGGCGGTGGCATGCGGCAAGTCGGCTATTTGGCGGCGGCTGGCCTCTATGCATTGGAGCATCATCGTAGCCGGCTGGTGCAGGATCATCTCCAAGCGGCGACTCTAGCGACGGGTTTGCAGGCATTGCAAGGTCAGGGGGCGCAGCTTGAAGTGGCCTATCCTGAAGTCGGGACCAATATGGTCTACCTGCGCTTTACGCAGGGGGCGCCTGGTGCCCATATTCAAGAGTTGGCGCGGCGCGGGGTGCGGATGATCGACATGGGCGGCGGCTGGATCCGTGCCGTATTCCATTTGGATGCTGGCGACGATAGTGCACGTATGGCGCTGCGTGCGGTTGAGGCGATCTGTTTTAAGCCCGCTTGATCTGGCAAATGCGTGGTTGTTGCGCGCAACCAACGACTAAACTCTCGCAGATGACAAATTCGGTCTCATTATTGCAGTGATGGCACCGCAGGTCGCAGGTCGCGGCCTGGTCCGATCACTTAACATGATGAGGGTCTTTATGATGGTTAAATCGATACTCGCTGGCATGGCCGTGTGCTTGTTGGCGGTTCCTGCATTTGCTGCTGGGTCGGCGGCGACGGGAAATCTTGGTGCTTCCACCTTTGACCACCATCGCCATGGTCATGGCGGATGGCACCGGCGTGGTACTGATATTGGTCGTGGTCTGGGCGCTTGCAACTACGACGACGCGGCCAACAACGGCGGCTGGGGTTGGGATCCAGTCTCTGGGACGTCTTGCGCGCCGCGTTGTAACTACGACGATGCGGCCAACAACGGTGGCTGGGGCTGGGATCCAGCCACTGGGACTTCGTGTCCGCCACTGTGCAATTACGACGATGCGGCTAACAACGGTGGTTGGGGCTGGGATCCAGCCTCTGGGATGTCTTGTCCACCCGAATGATGGTTTGCTTGTGTAGTGAGGAGTATACAAGGCGCAGGATTTATCCTGCGCTTTTTGGGCTATGGAACGGTTCTAGCTGCTGATCATAAATGTCGATACACCTGATTAAATCAGGAAATTCGTCTGTGGTGCTGCATGCAAGCCTCCCTGGTCAAGGCGCAGCGCTTACCCGTCTTCGATAACAAATAAATGTTAAGTCATCGGGTTTCGATGGTTGGAATTCCTGGGGGTCAGTCATCCGCGACTTTGCCGCCTCGGCTAAATTGCTGGTCATACCAAGCAGAGGCCCGGCGCGGCAGAGTTCAGCGATCTCGTCCATCGACAGGTTGTCAAACAGTCCGTCGCTGGCGAGGATGACGGTGTCACGCGCCGAGATCTCGACCGGGGTGCCCATCTCGATGTGCATCGACGCTTGACCGATCAGGTTAGAGACTAAATGCCGCTCTTCGTGCATCAAGGCGTCCTTCTCCTCGAGCAGGCCAGCTTCGATGGCGTAGCCGACCGGAGAATGCGACATCGTCGCTAGCTTGATCTTGCCCTTTTGCCCAACCACCATGATCTGCGAGTCGCCGACGTGATAGGTGCGGAGGGTTTGTCCCTGCAGTTGCGCCACGGCCAGCGTGGTGCCTGCGCCGACACCGAGGGCCATGACCTCAGCATGCGCTTTCTCAATGCCATCAAGCACCGCCGAACGTAGATCGGTGCCATTCTCGCGCGCCGTGCGCATGGCCTCGTGCAAGGCATGAATCGTGATCTCAGAGGCTTTGTCGCCATTGGGGAGGCCGCCGGCGCCATCAGCGATGACGAGGATGCCGGAATCCTCATCATAGGGAATGACGGCGCAGCAGTCCTCGTTGAGGTCTTCGCTGTCGGGACAGCGGGCGGTGAAGACCGCGGCAAGTCCGACACCCAAGGTGTGTAACTCGCCTTCGACCAGTTCGCGCCCTGCGTAGAGCAGGTCGCCTAGCTCCATGTCATGGTTTCCAGGTAGAGGCGGAGCTCGCCGGCATTGCGAAAGCGCTCGTGAATCGATGCCCGGCGCATACCGCAGCAGAGGGCTTTCACCGGTGCCGGCAGGGAGGCGTAGGTTTTGCCGCCGCCAAGGGCCTGATGCAGGATATGGATCAAGTCATAGACGTCGTCGCGGATGCTGTCGCGCTTGGCAGCGAATTCGGGGTTTAAGTCTAGGAGTTTTACCTGAAACCGTAGGCCCTTACGGCGAACCATGATGTGTTCCATGGCGAGTTCACCATGCGCCTCGCCGAGGCGGTGGATTTGCTCGACGCCAAGCGCCATGGCGTGCAGCAGATGCAAGCCCTCGAAAGCACCCAAGCGACCCTGCGGCGCCCTCGCCAAGAAGGCGGTCAGCGTCTCGCCTTGGAAAAAGTCCGAGACCAAAAAGGTCACATCGCGGCCATCCACTGAGATGGTCTCCTGGGTTCGGTAGTGGACCAGGATGTCGCAGTGACGGAGTTTGTGCATTTTTACGGCACTGGTATTGGCGCAGCGATTTTTCGGGTCGAGTTCGGGCGAGAAGAATTTCGCCGTCCGTTCAATCCCGGTGGCTTGCTCACTCAGCATATACAGCTCACCGCTCGAGCTGGCCCCGACCCGTGACAGCACCTCGTACTTGCGGGCCAGGACCCGCCCGGGGGCGAAATTGTACAGGGAAGGTTCTTTTCTTGCAGCGGGTGCGGTCATAAATCCTCGGTTGAAACCGGCCTGGACCTACTTGGGGGTGCACGGGGCGGTGATCAAACCAGCCCAGCCTAGCTCAGCATACCAAGGATGGCGCGGCGGTGGTAGCGGCTTGGGCGTGGCTTGCATGATTCTCCCGGTGTTTCGGTCAAAGAGCTAGAATATTGACCGCTTTCGCCGCTGAATCGGGCTGGCCCGGGCGGCACCATGGGCTGGATTTTTTGCTGGCGCTGGCATATAGAACTGTACTCTGAGACGACGATCCCTGACCTCGAAGGAGCGACCATGACTATTCGCATCGGCATCAACGGCTTTGGCCGCATTGGCCGCACGGTTCTGCGGGCTGTTTTAGCTGATAAAAGCAGTGATTTGCAGATTGTCCACATCAACGACCTGACCGATACGCATACTCTTGCTCACCTTCTCAAGTACGACAGCGTGCATGGAGTGCTCCCTTTTGACGTCCAAGCCAAAGGCGAAGGCCTTAGCGTCAATGGCCGAGATATCAGCGTGTCGGCCATTAAATCGCCGGCCGAATTGCCATGGGCCGCGAAAAAGGTCGATCTGGTGTTTGAATGCAGTGGCATCTTCACCGACCGTAAAGATGCCGACCTGCATCTGAAAGCCGGCGCCCCAAAGGTGCTCATTTCCGCGCCAGCCAAGGGCGAGGACATCACCGTGGTGCTCGGTGTCAACCATGAGCTATTGAAAAAGGAGCACAAGGTCGTCTCCAATGGTAGCTGCACGACCAACTGCCTGGCACCGGTCGCCAAGGTGCTCAACGACGCCTTTGGCATCAAGCACGGTCTGATGACGACGATCCACTCCTACACTAACGATCAGCGCATCCTCGACCTACCGCATAAAGATCTGCGCCGGGCCCGTGCTGCGGCTTTGAGCATGATCCCGACCTCGACCGGCGCGGCGAAGGCCATCGGGCTCGTCCTTCCGGCCCTGAAAGGCAAGCTGGACGGGCTTTCCATCCGGGTCCCGACGCCCAATGTGTCGCTGGTTGACGTCACCTTTGAAGTCGCCCGCAACACCACCAAGGAGGAGGTCAACCAAGCCTTGAAAGCAGCGGCAGCCGGGCCTTTGAAAGGCATTCTTGGCTTTAGCGAAGAGCCGCTGGTCTCGTCCGACTTCAATGGCAACCAGCTCTCCTCCATTGTCGATGCTGAGTTGACGACGGTGATGAATGGCAACATGGTCAAGGTCCTATCCTGGTACGATAACGAGACCGGCTTTAGCTGCCGGATGCTGGATGTCGCCCGGTTGATGGCCTAATGGATTCCATGGCAGCCAGCGCTACTCTAATTCAAGGCGAATAGGTGACGGATGAGCAAGGACAGTAACAAGTTGGTAACGCTGACCCGTAAGGAAGTCTTGGAGGTGCTGGCTGATACCAAGGATTTGCGCGATCGCGATATCCGCAAAGCCAATCTGATCAAGATCGATTTCTCCAATTGCGACCTTCGCGGGACCAATTTTTCGTATTCGAATCTGAAGGATTGTAGCTTCCGCAACGCCGATCTTCGTGGCGTGTCGCTTTGGAACGCCAATCTCGAGGGTGCTGACTTCACCAATGCCAATCTTGAGGATGCCGATCTCGATTATGCCAAATTGCGTGGTGCGATCTTGTTTCATGCCAATATCCGTCGAGCGTCCTTGCCGACTGAGCTGATCCCGCGTGAGGATATTCTGGCGTCGGTGGACACGGGCTGCCGGGTGGGCACTAAGTAATACTTTGTTTTTAAAGTGTGATGACCAGCGTCGACTTTCTAAGTCGCGTCTGGTCAACCTTTTATATTCAATTCAGTGCACTGGTCGTGCCAGCACTTGTCGCTGTGCTGGTGCTGACATTGGCGGCACCAGGATTCGCTGTCAGGTAGCTGCGGAGCTTGGCGGCGTTGGTGTCGCCAGGCTGCGCGGCGATCTGGGTTGAGTACTTGCTGAGGGCCGCTGCCGCAACTTGGCTGGCGCTTGCATTGCCGGCCGCAGTGCCAGTTGTGCTGTTGCCGGCGAGGAGGGTGGCCGCCGCGCCCAAATTATTTAAGATCGCATTGGCATCGGCGTCGCTCAGCTTGGCGATGTCGGCAGCGGTAAGCGTTCCTGTATGCAAGGAGTCAAGCGCTTTGGTGTGCAGCACCATCGATGCCGTCATGTAGATGGCCGTCTTGAACACATCGCCTGGTTGGCGCAGACTCATCGGTATTTGATTATTTAAGATGTTCACGGCTTGATCGATATCACTGATCACCAAGGCCGTTGCGTCTGGCATGACGCTAAACAGCGAGGTGATACTGCTAGTCGACGAACTGCTGTCGAGCAAGCCGGCGCCGGATTCGGCAAACTTACTGCCGAGAACCAGCGGATCAACCCCAGCCCTAGAAGCATAGGCCGTCGCTAGGATCGACAGGTATTGTGCGTTGGCTGGATCCTTCACCAGAGCGCTTTCGAGGATACTGATCGCTGAGTCGGGATCGTTCTTTTCTAGCGCCAGAGTTGCATCTTCAGCCGGATCCTTTTTAACTCCGCTTTTAAATAGATTCCTGCCACAAGACAGCTGGCTTGCGAGGAGCATCGTCACCAGGCTGTAGAGGGTCCAATGGTGAGCTGTGCGGTGATTCATAATCGACCTCCTCAAAAGCCCATGCGCAGGCGTAACATATAGCGTTGATCTGGCCGGGTACCAACACGGTCGCCGACTTCTTCGGTGTACATGCCCAGGTCTAGCCGGACAAAGTAGATGTCTGCGTAGAGGCCTGCGGTAGGGTAGCCTTCATTGACGCCGGCAGTGACACCGACGGTGTCTAAGACGCTTATTTCGGTGCCAATGTGGGTTTTTTGTCGTGGGTCTTTGATAGCTGCGCTGGCGATATCATGATAATCAAAAAGAAGTTTGATGTGGCTGAATTTGGTACCTGGTTCGATCGAAACACCGGCGTTGATCGTCTGCTTCAAACCGAGATCGAGAGTCGACGCTTTTCCAGACTGGACGTGTGTGTCGCCAACATCGTTGACGGTTAGGCCGAAGCTCGGATTGATGCGCCCGCCGCCGCGGAACATCATGCCGACGTCGGCGCCCATTCCGGTGCCGGTCGCAATAAAGTTGTTTTTATCCTTCAAGCGATCTTTGAGGGTGTCCACGTCAGCAGCGCTGGCACTGATATCACCGCGACCACGCTGGAGGTATTTAGCGGTGACCCCAACCATGAAGTGGTCGCTAAAGAGCTTATCGGCGACCGTGAAGGTCAGACCTAGGGTTTCATCGGCGCTAGCGTGAACGGCCTCTAGACCGCCAGCCTTCGGGTCGTCAAAGGCCAAAAAATCGGCGTGGCTCGTGGCGACGACGCCAACGGCGGCGCGGCGAAGGATCAGGCCGCTGAACTCGGAAACGCCGATATGAGCGGGCTTGCCGATGCTTTCCTTGACCGTGTCGACGGCATTCGAGCTGGAGGAGTTGCTCGCTTGGGTCACGATGTCACGAGTGTTTTTTGATACCTCGATCATCGGCGAGGCGAGGACGGTACGCTTGTAAATGCCAGTACCCTGAGCGATGCCCGCTGGATTATAAAAAATAGCGTCTTCATCATCCGCGCTGGCAATGCCGGTATCGCCGCGACCGAGAAAATAGGCGCTGCGATAGACACTGCTAGACGTCTGCGTGTCCGCGGCCGCGACCGGTGCGCCAAGCACTTGCAGCAGCAAGCATGCAAGCAGGTAGATTGGTGTTTTCGCGTGACCCATGCCTAGACCCTCGTGGCACCGCATGTGGTGCTTTTGCTTTCTATCGGCGGATCAACAAAAAACCTTTGCTTCTAGGTGAAAAATTTATTGTTTATAGCTGGTTAACGGCGGGGACTGGTGCTGTATGGCACCGGACGCTGCCGAGTCGCTCCGCTCCGCTCGGGCTGTCATATTCAGTGCAGAAAAATGTCGTCGGTGCACAATCGAGGTATACAATGAACCTTTTGCCTTAAAATCATTCAATTAAATTCGACAATTATATGGGAATTAAAAAAAATGCGAAAAGGACTAAACTTTTTTTATGATTTTGCCGATAAGCGGCTTAGGTGTAACTCTAACCGGGGGTTTCTTCGTGGCTCATCCTATCCAGAACGGTCTTCCTTGGCTCAAGCATACGAGCATTGCAGCGACGTTTTTGCTGCTTGCAGCCTGCGGAAGTCAATCTAATGATAAGCAACCCCCTCCCGCGAAGGCTGCGATTTCCAGCGGGACGCCGAGTGCCGATGCCTGTGCTGCCGGTAACAGCCTCGATTTAACCGGCGCGCAGGTTACCTACTCCGGGGATATTCAACCGCTCATTCAAGCCTCGTGCGCTAACTGCCATGCTGCTGGTAAGACGAGGCCTGACCTCTCGTCGCCAACCGCCGTGGCCAGTGCTCAAGCTGCTGTGGTCGCATCCGTGGTCGCCACGACGATGCCTCAGGGCGGGAAGCTCTCGGCAGCTCAGAAAGCTCTCTTTCAGAGTTGGCAAGACGGCGGTTACTTGATGAGCCCAACCGCCACTGGGGCGGCCACAACAGCTCCCGCCGCTGGGACTGGCGCAACTGCTTCCACTCCTACGGGTACATCTGCTGGCTCTACGATCGCGGCTGGGGCTCCAGGGGTGGCGGGAACTCCCTCGACCACTGGTGATGCTTCCGCCAATGCGGCCCCGAGCAACTCTGCGGCGAGCGCTGGCTCGGCTTGCCCGAAATCCGTTACAGCTCCGGCACCGATTGCTGCCGTGACGCCTCCCACTATTGTGGCGACTCCGCCAGCCACGACTCTGCCTGATCCAACGGCAGGTGCAAACAACACGGCTGCGGGTGGTTTAGGCGGGTTGGCTGGTGGCTTGGGCGGCTTGGGTGGCTTGGGCGGCTTAACCAGCGGCTTGGGTGGCTTGGGTGGCTTAACCAGCGGCTTGGGTGGTTTGAGCGGCTTAACCAGCGGCTTGGGTGGCTTGAGCGGTCTCACAGGCCTACTCGGCGGTGGCGGGGCGGGCGGTTTGCTGTCGGGTCTCACTGGGCTCCTTAATCCAGGTGCGGCGACGCCAACGACGACGACGCCAACGACGACGACGCCAACGACGACGACTCCTTAACTACTTTGCTGATGCTCTAAATCGCCTTGTTTCCTCACCATGGGAAACAAGGCGATTTCTTTTGTCGCTGTTTCGCGGCAAGGCTATGTGAGCTTGCGGCCGTCGATTTGAAAATTTGGGACGCAGTGGGCTAGCTTGTTTTAGGGCCAATGGTCTAAAACGAGATGCCGACATCAAATCCATAGATCCCAGCGGCTTTGCCGACGATACCGCCAAGCACCGGGCGAATCGAGGCTTCAATGATCATCGAGACATCCGAGGTGCGCATAATGGCATAGCCGAGATTGGCGCCGAGCGAGAAGCCCGAATAGTACATCGAGTGGCCGTCGGCCCGCGTCTGCGCGGTGTGCGCACGATGCAAGACGCCGAGTCCGGCATCGATGCCAATAAAAGGAGTCTGTTTGGCGGCGCTGAGGTAGTAGTCGAGGCCGAGCCCAGCGGCCGCGCTGGCCATCTGCGAGTTGCCTGGTGCCCAGTTGAAATCGCTAAACAGTCGAGGTGCTAGGTGTTCCCCTTCCCAGGTGTAGGCGGCTTTGACATGATAGAGGAGGTTGGAGCTGCCGAGGCCGTAGCCCCAAGCCGGGCCAAAGGCGACTAGCACGCGTTTGACCGTTTGGCGGCGGGCGGTTCCTGCCGTGACTTCATCCTTGGTGACGTCGTCCACCGTGTCCTCCGTACTCGCTGGCTGTTCCTTTAGTACCGCATTGACGAGTCGTCTCGTGCCGACATCCAGCTCGTCCTCACTGGCGATCTTGAAGCTATCCTCATACGGCTCGGTACCTTTGGCGCGCTTTTCCAGGACGAGGAGATAGCCGCTGCCGATCTTGGAGATGGTCGGTCGCAGAGTGATGTCGGCTTTCGCCTTGGGGTTGCTAACGACGCGCAGCTTGGCTTGGGTTGCGGCAAGGCGCAGCAGCTCTGCGTAGGTCTCGACGACCGCGGGGCTCACGCCGATCCCTTTGGGTGTGAGGATCTTGGCGGTCTCGCTGCGACCTATCGCAGCATGGAACAGACAGCCCAGGATAAGCAGGAAGGCGTAGCGGCGTTGCATAGGGACTCCTTGAGTTGCCAAGATTATAGCAAAGCTGCGTCTGACTGGACATTTTTTGCACGCTCCGCAGGGATTCAGCGGTTAGCTGAATTTGATTGCCGAGCTATGAGGGTTTGAGCAGTTTCTTCAACAGCAGGGACCACTCACTTTGGTGTTTAAGGTCTGGTCAGCGACTAACATTTAACAGGTGCCTCAAGCCTGTACCTACCTGCCTGTTTTACCTGGATTTAGTGTAAAATCACCGACGCTTTAAGCAATGGTGCCGTCTAATCTGTAACCAGCACTCACCTTCGCTTGCTTGGCTAAGCACCGAGGATTGTTGGCAGGAAAGTTGGCACGCTCCTCGCATGACTATCCTCAACTATTCGCTTCCCACTGTAGATCAATCGTTGCCTGACGCGGTTTAATCAATGAACTCTTCCGGAGGATTCAATGAAAGCAATGATCAAGCTACCTGTGGCTTTTGGTGTCAACAAGGCCGTGACGGCAAGCGTACTTTCCGCAGCGCTATTTATGCAAGCGTGCAGCGTGGCGACCGATCACAACAGCTTGACTCAAAGCGTGGCGACAGCACCATTGGTGGTTAGCACCGAGCAGTTTAGTGCGCATTTAGCTTCATTAGCAGATCCGGCCCATAAAGACCTACTGGCTCAGGCCATGTTGGCGCCAGCCTCGTCGGTATTTAATGTAGCTGCGACGGCAAAACTTCCCGAAACCATCGTCCTTGGCGGGCACACCTTTAAGACCAGTCAACTGCTTGGCGCTAACCATGCGGCGCAGAAGCACCTTGGCTCGCAATACGCATCGGTCGGCGATTTTACCTCCGCCTACGGCATGAAGCCGCTGAAGAAGTTCTCTGCGGCGGAACTACAGCAGGCGTTTGACGCTTTAGATGTCGCGTACAACCAAGGTGGTTTAGAGTCCCTAAATGAATCGTCAGGCAAGTCTCTTGGCCTAAATTCCATAGGTGGCTGCGCTGGTTCTTCCGGTGCACTCGCTGCAGCATCGATCGGAGCTGCTGTGGCGTGCGGAGTGGGTGCGGTGTTTACGTTTGGGCTTTCCTGTGTGGCTGGTTTGATATCAGTGGGGGCGGCTACCGGCAATGTTGCCGGGAACTGTACTGGCCTGAAGAAAAATGAAAAACCTAAAAATCCGGCGGAAGCTGCATCAATGGCTGCCAAAGCTGCTACGGAAGCTTCTGAAGCGGCTAAGAAGGCTTCTGTTGCCGCCGAAGCCGTGGCGACTAGCACTGGGGCTGGGACCTGAAGACTGTGTTCCGTATAAATTCGTAAATTTATGCAACGGTGGCTCAAACATGTTTGAGCCACCGTTGCTGCTTTATGAGCTCAATGGATCTGAAATCCGAAGGTCGAGCCTCTGGACCCGAAAGCCGATGCCCCAAACCCCATTCCATTGATCTCGCTGGAATAATATGCACGTCTGTTTCAATGGAATGGGGATCCGCTGCGCTGGGATGGGGTTTGAGGGATCGGGGGCTAGGGCGCCCGGGTTTGCGGGGCGCGGGGAAAAAGGAAAAAAGGGGCCCCTCGCGGGACCCCCAAGCTCTGACCACCTAAGGTGAAAATTTTTGGAAAGGATAGATTTGGATTGGACAGTACATGCAGTGCTAACAGAAACGGGCGAGACTAAAAAATGCAGCGGTAGAGCTTTTTTCGGTAAACTTGTAAACCAACCTTAAACCAACACGACTAAGACCTTTCTAAGCGCCGATTCCGACGTTCTGTTTATAGATCTGCAATAGCGATGCCAACATTCGCAAATCTATGGCGCCGGCGGAATCGGACAGGCCTTGAACAGCTAAGATCCCAAAAATACAGGATTACTTATCTATCCCAGTCAGTCTGTGGTCGTTCCTGGTCTCAGCCACGTTTTGTACAATTATCAGTCAACACTGTCAATCTTTAAAACAAAATTTAGTAACTGGCCAAATGGCCAAAGAATTATATTGAAATATCATATAATTCCATACTGTCATAATAATCGTCATAATGACAAGGCATACGACAGGGGCTCTCGCAGCATGAGCTCGCGGAGGGTTTTGGCGACTGGAGCTAGGTCGGGGATGCGCGC
Organism: uncultured Pseudomonadota bacterium; assembly: GCA_903928445.1. Lineage (GTDB taxonomy): Bacteria > Bdellovibrionota_B > Oligoflexia > Oligoflexales > CAIYRB01 > CAIYRB01. The sequence continues at coordinate 48,410 of CAIYRB010000102.1, forward strand.
TTGAATGATCGACTGCAGGTAAGTGGCGCTGCGATAGATTAAGGACATCATATCGCCGGCACCATATTGTTCGTGCGTGACCGTCTGCGCCAGGTCCTTCCACGGCATGCCTTGAATCCACTCGCGGATGACATAGCCCCCGGCCGGGTTGAACTCGCGGATGACGGGAAAGGTGCGCTGGCGAAACGGCGGATCATAGAGCTCTTCGAACAGCGCCACCGGATACATCGCCTCGACTCGCTTCTCGATGTCCTGGTCGCCAAACGGCAGGCGGTAGCGCGGGTCACCGCCCGGCGCCTTAAACCTGGCCAGCGTCAAAGCAGCTGCCAACTCGGCGGCCTTTGCCAGGTTGTCGCTGGTTATGACACGGTCGATGATGAGGCGCGCCATGACCAAGCCACCGGCCTGGGGGAAGTACCTGGCGATCCGACCAAAGTCGGTGAGCGTTTCATCCTCATCTAAGGCGCCGATTTTATGTAGATGGATCTGCAAGGCGGCCAGCGAGCCGCCCGGCTTGGCTTTTAGCAGAGGGTGGCAGGACGAACGCGCGCGACACGCATGACACGGTGACGTCGGTTGTTCCAAGAGAAACTGCGCATAGGCTGCCGCCGGCGACTGGCACGGCAGATCGCCAACGCCTAGGCGTTTTTGCAAGCGCGGTTTAGTCACCATGCTGAGGTCGATGCCACGGTCGGTGAAGCGGCGAAAGCTCTTACTGTAAAAGTGCTCGATGTGTGCAAGGTCAAAGCCGCGACCGATCAGGCCAAGCAGCGTGGTCGGGTCGGCGCGCAGACGCGACTCAACGTTATCGCGTTTAGCCTTGCCCAGGCGGGAAAAGGCCTCGACTGTCGGCCATAAGCTGTAGCCCACTGCATCTTTGCCACGGCGACCGGCGCGACCGAGCATCTGCAGGACTTCCGACGGTGCATAATCGGTAAACCCGCCCTCGCCTGGACGTTGGTACTCGCAAATCAATGCCGAACGCACCGAGAAGTTGATGCCGAGGCTCAGCCCCATTGTTGCCGTGCAAAAGCGTAGGAGTCCGTTTTTGACCAGGGCTTCAATTGCCATGCGTGCCGGGGCCGCGAGGCCGGAGTGATGAAAGCCAACGCCGTAGACCTGCAGCATCTGCCGGACCTTGGGCGGGATAAATGACAACGCGCTAAATTCCTGATGCGAGGTCTGCAGCGAAGCGCCGATGCGCTCTGCGGCATCCGTGTCGAGTGGCGGCAGATTGCGACAGAGTAAAGAAGCCATGGTTTCGCAGGCGAGGCGCCGACCGCAGTAGAAGATGGCGGGAGTTAGGCCGAGGTCGACGAGTCCAGCAGCCTTTTCAGCTAGCTCCTCTTGCCGCATCGGGGTCTGCAAGCGGTTCCGATCGAGGTGCTTAAAGACCTCTTCAGGTAAGGTGTCCGCGAGCAGCCATTGACCATGCAGGTGAATCAAATGCGCTAGTGGCACCGGCCTTGTTTCCGTGCGCACCAGCAGACACTTGGGACCACCGCGGATACTGCTCAGCCAATCCGTAAACTCCTCGGCGTTGGCCACCGAGGCAGACAGGAGCAAGACTTGACAGCTTGGCGGGGTGAGGATCAGCGCCTCTTCCCAGGCGCTGCCGCGGCTTTCGTCCTGCAGATAATGGTACTCGTCAAAGACGACCAGAGTCCGTCCTAGATCTGGCTCAACCCCGAGCAGCGAGTTGCGGTAGGACTCAAGCGTGGCGACGACGATCGGTGCGTCGAGGTTTTCTTTGATATCCCCGGTGGCGATTCCGACATTCTCGGCGCCATACATCTGGCGAAATTCTCGCAACTTGTCGTTCGATAGGCTCTTGACGGGCGTCGTATAGGCGGCACGAAAATTCGGATTTTTTAGATTTTCGCGAAAGAACACTTCGACCGCGCGGGTCTTGCCAGCCGTCGTCGGGGCATCGACGACGACGCAGGAGCCAGCGACCAAGGCCTTGAGAACTTGGTCTTGCCATGGGTCAAGCCGGATGTGATCGCTCACCTCGTCGGCACTGCGCTGCCTTCTGATGGCCTCGCCTTGGGCCAGCCACTGGCTGAGCTGCTGCTGCGTCGCCAGCTTTGCCGCTGCGAGTCCAGCCGTATTGGGCGCTGCGCGACCCTCGTCGTCCTCCGTACGAGCGGCCCCTCGCCACGTCCTCGGACGTGGCTCGCCACCGACCGGTCGGGCAAAGCGTTTGCTTCCTCCGGCGGTCTGCTTGGCGCCAGCGGGTGGTCTTTCACCCGGCTTTGCTGGCCGGGCGTGACCTGCTTTGGCGCCGGGGGCTTTGCCGAAGCGCTTCTTCTTCTTGTGCTGTTTGCCTTTGCCTTTTTTTGTCAAAAACCACGCCCTTTGGGGTCAGTCACTTCGGCTAACCGGCTGACTTCTGGATAAGATATGCATCTTATGGCGGCACATCACCAAATGCTAGCGATTACGCAGCAATGGCACTGAGGACTGGCGCCGGTACACCCCGCTGCCTTCGTCGTTGCCAGGCGTCTGTGCTTTGCCAGCGGAATGATTACACCCAGCGATAATCATTCTAAATAGTTAGCGTAAGTGACTGACCCCATCGTCGACCTGAACGGCAACGCTTTCTAGGCTCCCGTCGGTGTGAATCACTTGGTCGGCTCGTCGCGCTTTCTCAGTCGCGGCCATCTGATTTGCGATGATCGCCTTGGCTCGCTCGTCGTCGATGCCACTTCGTTGCTTCAGGCGCTCGAGTTGCAATGCCGGCGCGCAGACGGTTGCCCAAACTTGGGCGTAGTCCGCCGCGCTACCGATCTCAAAAATCAAGGCAGCTTCGTAAAAGAAGTACCTGGGTTGATGTTCAAGGTCTAAGGCCGCGACCTTCGCCAACAAGGCTGCGCGAATCAACGGATGGGTGATCTGTTCGAGTTGGTGGCGCAAGTCGGGTTTGGCAAAGACGATCTGGCCAAGTCGCGGCCGGTTGAGCTCGCCGTTTGGCGTGAGCACGTCTGTGCCGAACCGCGCGACGATCTGAGCAAGTCCGGGCGAACCCGGCGCGGTGACCACACGTGCTAGGTGGTCGGCATCGATGACGCTATAGCCGCGCGCTTCGAGTAGACGTGCGACGGTGGATTTACCAGTGGCGATGCCGCCGGTGAGACCGATACCATAGCGCTTGAGCTGAGCTCGGCTTTTGTCATGGGAACTCATCATTCAAAACGTCCAGGTAAGATTCAAGCTCAGTGCGCTGCGAGTCCGCTGATGGCCTTGATCATAGACGGGATTCGGATCTAGTTGCCACCGGAAGGAGTGCAGATCGACGGGGGCCTCTCCAGCCTCGGCCAGCTCCTCTTCGCTTGCATGTTCGCGGTAGTCATCGCCGAAGTTCATGCCTTTGCTCCGCCGCCGTTTCTTCTTCTCCGGTGCTGGACCGTCGTCGATCATGGCCTGGATGGCACTGATGGCATAGACCACGCCAAATCCCATCAGGGAATAGTTGGCGTTTTGGCTGTAAGTCTTCGCCTTGGCGGTGGTGTACTTGTAGTTGACATCACACTCTGGTGGCAGACTTGCTTGGCCGTTGCAATAGGCGCGATTGTAGGCGTCTGCGTCCTTGACGGTCTTCGCGTTCTGCTGGGTATTGTAGAAGTAAAAGCCTAGCGCGCCGCCTTGTGCCGCCATAAAGCCCAAGCCGAGCAGGGTTCGACCATTATAGAATTGGCCAGCACCAAAGGGGAGGATGGCGAACAGGAACTTAGCGTCACCCCCCTTGGCCTTACTGGACTGCTTTTTTTGGCCATTGCTTGGTCTTGCTGCTCGTCCTGGTGCCCGCGAGGGGGTCCTTACTGGTGCCGGCTCGGAGTCCGTACTAAAGCCTGGGTCCGCAGGGTCGGCCTGCGGCGGCGGTGCGATCGGCGGCGGCAGCGGCGCGGCCGGAGCACTCTGCATTTCACTCATAATAGGGTCCGGCGGCGGCGCATAATAAGGCTGTGGCGGCGGCGCATAATACTGCGGCGGTGGTGGTGCGTAGTACTGCTGCGGTGGCGGTGCAAATTGTTGTGGCTGCTGGTACTGCTGTTGATACTGTGGCGGCTGTTGGTACTGGGGCTGTTGGAACTGCGGCTGTTGCTGGAACTGCGGCTGCTGTTGCTGGAACTGCTGCTGCTGTTGCTGGAACTGCTGCGGCTGTTGCTGGAACTGCTGCGGCTGTTGCTGGAACTGCTGCGGCTGTTGCTGGAACTGCGGCTGCTGTTGCTGGAACTGTTGTGGCCTCTGCACAATTTGTTGCTGCGGTTGCCGCGCTGCTGCGGTATCGGCTGCAAACTGCGCGGTTAGGTCAGGACCCGGTGGTGGAGCGCCGCTTGGACCAGTGGCTTGAGCGCTGCCAAACATATCGTCGCTGGGTGCTGGAGCATAGGGTTTCGCAGCACCACCGCGTGCAGCCCCCTTGCCCTTCTGTGGCCTTTTACCACTGGCGGCGGCTGGGGGAGCGGCGACTGCGGCGCCATAGTAATCACCCTGGGGTTTGTTGCTGACCATATCGGCTTGCTGCTGCGGCGGTGCAGCGCGTTGCGGCGGGGCCTTGGGTTTGGGTAGCGGTTTGGGTTTAGGCTTTTCCAAATCGACGGTGACGTTGTTGCTCTTGTTTTTTGCGATCAGGACATTGATCTTCTTGGTGATATAGCCAGTCATGGCCACTTCGATCAATACATTGCCTGGATCCGTGTTGATCTGGCTGTTGACCGGTCCGGCGATGATGCCATCGATGGTGACATTTGCCCCTTTAGTCGATGAAGTGACGGTTAAAAAGGTTTGCTTGAGGGGCGCGCCAGTAGAGTCGGTGGTGCGTGGTCCGCTGGGTTTGTCACGTGGCGACAGAGCGTTACCAGGCCTTTCGCTTGTCGCGTTAGGCGCTGGCTTTCCACTTGGTGTGCTAGCCGCCGCCTTACCGCCGCCTGGTGGCTTTTGGCTTGGAGCTTTGGCGGCGGCGGTGGGTGCGCGACCGCCGCCAGCGCCTTTGAGGCTTTTAAAGAATGGTTGCATCTGCGGGCTCAAGGCATCCGCTGGGGTGATGGTTAACGTGGGATCGATCGCCAGAGCGGCTTTGAAGGCATTTGCTGCTCCGGCTTTGTCCCCAAGCATAAACTGACTCATGCCGAGAAGCTGCGACGTGCGCGCCTGTTCTGCCTTTGCCATGCGCGTTTGCAGCGCTGACGTTAGGCTGGTTCTTGCGCCGGCAAAGTCGCGCCTCAGGTATTTGCCGTAGCCATTGCTATAAGCAGCGGCGCTGGCTGTGGGCGAATAGATCCATGCGGAGATCAGGTAGCCAGGCGGTATGGCCAAGGGTAGGATCACAGCGTACACGAGCAGGATACGGGCGACGCTGCGAAGCCAGGCCCATACCGTCTGCGGTGTTCGTTGTGATGTGTTTGCCTTGCCCGTCATCTGTGTGTCTTGATCTCCTGATTAGTCTTCGCTTTTAAATTCGACGCTGAACGTAAGCTGTCCCTCACCGCCATTTAAATTTAAGTCGCGCTCCCTGCTTTCGCTGCCGTGATCGATGCGAATATGGTAGCGGCCAGGACTGAGAGAAACGGTCTTGGCGCCGCTTTTGATGGTAAAGACTTGAGTCGCGCTGGTTTCGAGATTGCGCAATGTCGCCTGCGCTGGACCAAGGTTGATGCGCAGCGTCAGTGCCACCTCCTGCAGCGCCGGTTTCGGGCCGCCCTGGCCGCTGTGTCCGGCCGCTTCGAGCACGACGCGAGGCAAGGCTTTTTGTTCATCCGCGGCTAGGTCAAACCGGCTGCGAGCCGCGACATAGTCCTTACGGCGCAGCTCTAGCGAATGCCGACCAGTACTCGCCGTCAGCCAGCCGCTGTCGCTGGTGTTATCGATGGTGGTGCCCAGCCGGCGGCCATCCACATAGATCTCTGCTGCCGGTTGGGAGCTGATGGAAAAGCGGCCTTTTCCCGAGGGGGCACTGTCCTTTCTACCAGGCTTTTCGACCTTGTCGGTGCGCTCTTTGGACTCGCCCTTATCCGTTCGATCGCCTCTTTCGGTATGATCGCTTTGATCGCCATTGTCCTGGACCTCCGTTTTGGCGGCCTTGTCAGGCTTTGCTGCTTTTTCCGCTTTTTCCGATTTTTCAGGTTTGCCTTGACGGGTCGGGGTCTTTTCCACCGCTGCCTGGGCGGTTGGTTCTAGCGTGCTAGCATCAGGATGCTCCGCAACCAGCTCGCGCGTGGTGTGCGCGGGGCTTGGCGCCTTCGCTCCGGGTGCCGGCGCCGGTGCAGCGGCCATGGTACTTGAGTCCAAGCCGATATTGTCTTTCGGCTCGCCGCGCTTACTTGCCCTTTTGTTTGGTGGTGTGACCTTGGTCGTTAGCGGCGTGGCAGGCGTTAACGTTGGTGCAGGTATTTGGGAGCTACTAGCTGGCCCTGAATGGTCGCTGCGGCGTGGCGTCTTGCCGCGGCTTGGTGCGACGACGACGGGTGGTGGCACAGGCGTTGCTTTGCTTGGCTGCTGGTACGCGACGGTTGCGGATCCGTCACGGCGAGCGCGTGCGACCTTACGTGCCATATTCACTGAGGCACGGACGTTGGTCCGCCACGCCGCCTCAGCGTTGCTGACCCCTTGTATTTTGGCGGCCGGGCGTCCTTGCAGACCAAGCAGACCCCATAGGCTTACGGCGCAGATGAGGCCGACGATCAGCGATCCAGACATGTAGCCAACCCAGCTAGCTCTGCTGGACTGAAACGGAGCGCGGGTCGCGCGCCGCACGAGGCGTGGATTCTGCCGCGGCACATAGACTGGTCGCCGTGGCGTGACGTAGTCGGTCGCTTGAAGCGGAGGCTGAGGTGGCAAGACATGCGCGACTGGTGGTGGCAACGGCGCGCGCGCCGACGCTGGCATCGGTAATGCAGCTGTAGCTAGCATCTGCGCATTCAGGCGCGATGCATCACCGTCCGAACCTGCGTAGCCGCGTTGAGTTGGGCTGCGTTGAATACGTGTTGGTGCAACTTGCTGCTTGGCTTGTTGGGCTTGTTGGGCTTGCTGCAGCACGCTGCGAAGCGCGGCTGTTGGCGCCCGCCGGCTGCGAGTCAGGCTAGTATGGTTTTGATGCAGGGCTGCTTGGGCGTTGGCTTTGGTTACTCCTAAGCGTGCATTGTAGCCTTCACGGTCTTTAAAATAGCGTTCCAGTTCGATATGGCTTTCGTCAAAGCCCAGGCTGATCAGCACTTGCGAGATGTAGGCGCCGTATTCTCTAGCGGTTTGGCATCGGTCGTTTGGATTTCTTGCCATGCCTTTGACGATTAACTCATTGAGCAGTAAGGGCAGGCCAGGTACCAAAAAGCGTGGGTGAGTATAGTTGCCTTCCATGATCTTCAGCACGACGTCGTGAGTGCTGGTGCCGGTAAAAGGTAGTCGTCCCGTGACGATCTCGTAGAACAACACCGACAGACTGTAGAGGTCGCTGCGCAGATCGATGTCGCGACCGCGGATTTGTTCTGGCGACATGTAGCTTGGCGATCCCATAAACGTTCCGGTCACCGTCATACCGGATTTACCCAGGTCCTTGGCGATCCCAAAGTCCATCAGTTTGACTCGACCATCGAACGTCACCATGATGTTTTCTGGTTTGACATCACGGTGGACGATGCCCTGGCCGTGCGCTTTATCCAGGGCTTTGCAGATCTCATTGACGATGGCGGCGGCGATGACTGGATGCAGCCAACCGCCACTGGACTGCTGGACATATTGGGCGAGGTTTCTGCCGTGGATGACTTCAGTGACGATCCATAGGCGGCCAACTTGGTCACCGGAGAAGTCGTAGACCTTGACGATATTGGGATGCTCAAGCGAAGATACCGCCTGCGCTTCCATCTGAAAGCGCTGCCGGATGTCGGCGTTCTTTTCCATGTGTTCGTGCAGCACCTTGACGGCGACTTTGCGGCCGAGCTTTTCGTCGACGGCTAAGTAAACGTAAGCCATACCTCCTTCGCCAATTAAGTCGAGGATGCGGTAACGGCCGCCTAAGAGTTGGTTGCGCATGAACGCGTGCCTGCGTGTGACCGAGGGACCTCAGTGTCCCCCGTCGTCTCTTCGGCTAATTGGCCACATTTCTTAAGTGTTCCATGCCCCTACGGAGTTTGAGCGAGGCAGATCAAGGGGCGCGGGTAGGGACTTCGGTGTCAGGCGTGATCATGAGGATTTCGCTTTGTATAGTCGCCCTATTTGGCGATGAAATAAGCGCGGCCTCACCGTCATAGTCACCACGCTGGAGCACTCATAATGACCACTTCAAGACGCCGCGAGAAAATTCTAAGTAGTCGAAACGCCGCGTGAAAAAACTATAGTTTGGCAATCGGACTGATTTGCAATTTAAGCGGCGAACTGTTGTAGTCGATACCTGGCTTTGGTGTTCTGATCTTGACCCACGCCCGTTGTTAACGGGCATGGCTTTACTCCGAGTTTGGTGGGATTTACATGCTCAGTAGTCAAATGCCCGTGGCGCTTATCACGGCGAGCCAAGCCGAAGCCGAAATGTTCACGCAAGGCCTTGCGGAGTGCGGCTTTCGCCGGATCACCGTGTTCACCTCCGGCAAAGAGGCCTACGAGGTCTGTGCGCGGCAGCAGTTTCCTCTGTTTCTCACCCGCGTCGAGATGCCGGATATGAGTGGCTTGGTCGTGATCCAAAAATTGCGGGCCACTGGTAACTATGGCCTCGAACCACATCTGCTCGTTTGCAATAAGCTTGATGCGCAGCTGCTAGCATTGGTCAGTGAGTATGATCTCGACTATGTCATGGTGCCACCGTTATCCAAAGGCACTGTCGCTGCTAAGTTTAAGCATTTGATGACCACCGAAAACTCGCTGTCAGAAGTGGAACTCAAGTACCGTGACGGTAAGTCGGCCTTTGCCTCCGATCTGATCGATATGGCGGAGGACAAAATTATGCAAGTCCTCAGTGCCCAACCTAAACTCGAGAAGGCTCTGATCTTGCTCGGTGATATCGCAGTGAAGCGAAACGACCTCAATGTCGCCGATACGCACTACAAAGCAGCCCTTGCGGCCAATCCCAAATCATCCTCGGCTCTGCATCGACTGGCACAGCTGCTCATGAAGAAGAACGACTTTAATGCTGCGGCAACTCTGCTAAACAAGCTCGCCGACGTCAATCCCTACAACATCAGGCTGCTGGAGAACGCTGGGCTCTCCAATTTCAATATCGAGCGCTATGACCTGGCAAAAAGCTACATGGGCAAGCTCCAGGCCGTCGATGCTGCGAACAAAACCGCCGCGGTCGTCACTGCACAAGTCAAGATCAAAACCGGTGACCTCACCGACCTGGTCGGGGGGCTGCGCCAGGGTATGGACGAAAAAGAATTGGTCCAATTTTTGAACAACGCCGGAGCTAAATTATCTAGTGATAACGACGTTGACGGTGCAATTAAGATGTATATGGCGGCCGTGGAGCAGATTAAAGTGAACAAATTTCTTTATGCAATCCACTATAATTTGGGCATTGCCTTCAAAAAGAAAAAGAACTTCGACAAAGCTCGCCAGCATTTTGAAAAGTCGCTCAAGCTCAATCCCGAGTTCACCAAAGCGAGTGCCGCCCTGAAAGAACTAGCCGCCACTCCCGCCGCGTAATGGGCTGCCCATAATGCCGCCCGTCACAGGTCATGTGGCAGGAGATCATGGGTCGAGGTAAAGCGCTTGAACGGGCTGTAAAAGCGCAGGTTAGTCACCGAACTCGTATAGATGCAGGCATAGTCCGCGACTTGATCGGCGAACCGACTGCGTTCGAGGCCGACCTTCATGAGTTCGCCCCAAACGGGGTGAACCTGCGCTTCACGCTCTTGGAGTAGGGCTTTGACCTGAAGGTCCAGCTGCTCCAACTGGAGTTGCAGCTCATCCTCACGGCCGGTCAATTTATCCGATTCTTTGAGTAGGTAGTGTGCCTTTTTGCCCTCGCCGATGGCTTTGGCCTTTTCCGCCTGGCGCGCTTGGTGGCGCTTGCGGGAGCGGATGACTTGTAGCTCTTCGTCACACTCTTCGCGGTCCTGCAGCTTCTGCATGATGAGTTCGAGCGACTCCTTCAGCAGCTCTAGCTTCGCTAGTTCCGTGCCCAGCTCCTCGACAATCAGCAGCGTGCGCCAATTGACGCTGTCCTTAGAACGGATGATATCGCCGTAGAGGTGGTCGCCGACGAACAAGATCTCGTCGCCGCGGTAGTCGGCTAACTTTTGCAACAACACCGCGTTACCACCTTGATAGACGCTAAGGGGCTTGAGCCCGCCGTTCTCCAGGCGCAGCAGACCGGTGTCGGTCATCACTTGGTAGAAGGGTTGGCTGCCGACAAAAAATCCGGGCTTACCAGCCCCCACCAGCACGTGCTCGAAGTAGTGGCGCCAGGTCGGAAAGTCTTCGGATTTGTCGTCGAAGGCAAAGTTCATCAATGCATTGGTGTAGTCCCAACTCGAGTTGGTCAATAAAAACAGGCTTTTTCCGGCCTCGATCTGCTGGATCAACATCGCTGCAAGCTGCTTATCCTTGCGCACAAAACGCCCCGGATCAGCCAGTACGACGTTTTTGATCGAGCCATCGGCGTGACTCAGGTCGATAAAGCGGCGGAGATCTTGGTAGACTTCGCGAAAGGTCTTTTGAATCTTGGCTGGGTTGCGGGCCATGTAGTCGACGATTTCGGTGAATAGCTGCACTTCGCTGAGGGCGAAGAAGGTGTCGACGGAGAGCAGGCTGGCGGCCTTAAAGCTCTCGCTGTTGTATAGTTTATGGCGAACATCGCGTTCCAAACGCTGGTGGCCATGAAAGGCGATCTTGACGTATTTGTGACCATCGACCTTGAGTAGGTTGCCGCGGTCCATGTCGACAAGTAGACCCCGGATCAAGAGGCTTGGGTTGAAGGTTAAGGTCGCAAGCTCTTCGGGATAGCCCGCGGCGATAAACTTCGCGAGCGTCTCGCGGAAGGCCAGCGCCTCGAATTCCTCCCGGTTGTACGAGATCAAGGTGTGGTCCATGTCGAAGCCGATGGCGCGAATACGCCCCATGTTCAGCGACCGGTTGACGAAGACTCGCTGGCTCTTTTTAAGCTTGGACTGCACGCTATTAGTTCTCGAATTTGACGCCGACCTGATTACGCATCAGACCGCCGAGGTCCATCAGTTTGCGACGGTAGACGACCCGTCCCGGACCTTGTTTGTAGATTTCTCCCCCGATAAACACGCGGATCTGTGGTAGGTAGGTCTCCGGTTGAAAGAGTTTGGACTCAAAGGTGGTGCGTATCGAAAGGCCGGTTGCCGACATATCCATGACGGCTTTCGACAGTCTTGTCTCGCCGTCAAAGGGATTGAGGATTTCAGCGATGACCCGTTCGTCGGCGCCCAACGAAAACCGCTCGGCCTGCCGCGTCTCCTCGATCACGGCGTCAGCCTTCAGTGGAAAAATGATGTGCTCGCCGTCGGAGCTGATATGGTCGGACTGGAAGCGAACCATACCAGCCTGGAGACTAAAGGCATGCGACGCGACAAAGGCGCTGATATAGCGCGGCTTGATGCGATTGCTTAGCTTCACGTGATCATCATGTACATTGAGGATGAAGGTCTGGAAGGTGATCGGCAGGCCATCACCGGAGATGAACACCGACTGCCGTTCGTGGTAGGCATCGCTTAGGACTTTTTGATTCTTGGCGTCGATGGGCATGCTATTGAGCCACCTTGGTGAAGGCTGTGTCAGCGAACCGGTCGATGAACCTAGCTACGCGTTTAACACTGGGAAAGGCCATCGTGTACATGAGTTGAACGGTCATCTTGTTTTCTTGGAATTCCTTCTGCGTCGGATTCGTGTTTTCGACGTATTGGAACAGCACCTGGTAGCGCTGAAACTGTGAGTAGTTCCAGTATACGATAGCCTCGAAAAGCAGGCCACTATCGACGCGTGGACACTGTAGCGGCGGGGCATTGGGGGCGGTGGCGCTATCGGATTCGCCGTGGTTGCTGCTGCAGCTGGTGCTCTTGAGGCGCGGTAGTTCGTATTGATCGCGGTAATACCCAGCGATGCCATTGAAGTACCAGCGCGGCAGGAATTCGACCTCCGTCGAGACGAACAGCCCTTGGCGCTTATAGTCGAGCCAGTTGTCGTTATAGATGAACTCATATTGGAACAATTCGAGGTCGACGCCCAGATTAAGCTGCGGAAAGTCCATCGCATGGCTGATGCCGAAGCTCGCGACTGGAGTCCCGCCACTGAGACCGAAGTCGTAACTCTTGTTGGAGAAGCCCGGGGTTTCGAAATTGATCTCCTTGCGCATGTATAGGTAGAACAGCGTTCGGTAGTGATCGAGGTACGATGTGCCGATCCACGGAATCAGCAACTGGGTATCGGCGATCTTCAGGCTCTTTTGCAGCTCCTTGATCTCCGGACTCGGGAAGTACTGGTCAGCACCGATGCGGTTGAATTCATAGCGGCCAAAGGCCCCGAAATAGAACAGTCCGCTGACATCACGGCGAAAGTCACCATAGAACTGATGCTTGCGTTCGAGTTGGTCGACGCGAAAGGGAAAGTAGGCGAACTTGGAGGGGGCGCTTTCATATTCCGTGATTCGATCGGTATCGGTGTGCCAGATTTGGCGGTAGGTATAACCGGCAAAAAAGGTCGTGTCTTCCTGTCGCCACGGGCCGATACCGAGGCCAGCGTTGGCCAGAATGGCAAAGTCATTGTTTTGCGTTGCCTCGACCTTGCCAGCCGGCTTCGGCTCCTGAACGTTATCGATCAGCCCTTGGAAGCCACCTTGAACAAACCAATAGTGTGGGGTAGGGGATAGTGAGATCGGGTTGTACCGGAATAGAGCATCTTCCATGTCTGGCTTTTTTGTTCCGGCGACGTGTTCAAACCAGTAGCCATCTTTAAGGCTCTGCAGGAGCCTGCTGGCGGGCATGCCGTAAACCCCGTGGGGGTAATGCTGCATGTAGAAGCTCAACCAAAATTGAGCACGCGGCTTGTTCTTGGCATTGTATTCCAAAACGCCGATTTCATAGGCGGCCCGTGCTGCATACTCGTCGCTGTAGCGTTGCGCAGCAAAGGTAAAGTATTCTCTCGCCTTAGCTAATTCTTCGCTGGTCGAAACGTCGAGCGTGGCCGGCGATATCGCTTCGTAGCACAGGCCTTGATAGAAATAATTATAGGACTTTTCCGTGGTGAGTCGCTCGACGTGTTTTAGATATCGTAGCGCTTTTCTCGGCTGACCCGTGTAATAATAAGCTGCAGCCAATAAATTCCAGATCGCATAGTCGCGTGGTGTCTGGATCAGGTGTTTGCGCAGGAGGTCGATGGCCTCATCATATTTTTGTTGCGTGAATTTGGTGCGACCTTGGACGGCATAATGAGGCACTGCATCGGCGCTGAGCGCTACCCGCGGCAGTAGTGTGCAACCCAGGCAGGCTATGATGAGTAAACGCATGAGTTTTCCCGGGCAGTCCAGCAAACATCCCTCTCCGCCGGCGCGGCCGGTCTCAGCAGGTATCCATCTATCAGGCCCTAACGCCCAAAAGACGGCCTTGACCGTGCTGTGCGGTGATCCGCGTCATAGTCCTCTGAAGATAGCCAAAGTATATGAAAAGATCGGAGCTTTTGGCACTTTATTTTCAGACGAGCGGCTGGTGGATATTCTGACCCTGGCCGGGCCATTGGCCGGAGTCTTCGTCGACTGCCCCTTGACCGTCCCGCCGTGTGTCTCTTGCCAGCTGCCTTCCTGTCCCGGAGCGGTTCACTGCGAAGACGTTGCCGTCGCCTATATGCTGGCGATCAGCGACAAGGTCCGCCGTCGCGGCGCGCGCCGGGCGCGACCGGTGAACCCTCAGAGCCAACGCCTTTGGGATGTGATGCAGCTGACCGAGGTGGTGGAAGAACGGTTGGAGCCATCCTACAGCGCGAACCTAGCGCCGCTAGTGACCAGGGCCATGACCTTGCAGCGGCGGCTCAAGGCGCTCGTGCCCGTCATCGAGCTGCATGAAACCCAGGTGCCGCATGCCCTTGAAGCATTGCGCCAGAGCTTGGGCCTGGCGCCGGGGATCCGCCAGTCCTACAAACGCTTTGAGGATGGTGGGGAACACCGACGGTCCGTGCTGACTGCCTTACAAAGCAAAGGTTGGTTAGATGTGGCACAGGGCGCCGAAGCGCAGGTTTTGCAGGCGCAGGCGATCAGCAGCGTGGAAACCTTTCATTCCTTTGTCGCCGCCCTGGTTGCTGCATTTCATAGTGCCGGTATGACGACGGCAAGGCCCAAGGAATACGTTGCGTCCGAAGGGTGGGTGCACCTGCCGTTGACCGAGTGCAGTGCCGAATAGCCGGCCCAAGATGCGGCGACTCGCCGTCTAGGTGCCGACTGTCGCGGCCTCCCCGGTACCTGCAAGCTGCAGATTGGCGGCTGCGGAGCTTAAGGTATCCAGGCCCTTGCAAAAGGCAAAACGCAGCAGGCGTAGGCGTTGTCCCGCCTCTTTAGGGTCGTTGTAGAACACCGAAACTGGAATGGCCGCCACTTTGGCCCGCGTCGTCAGCTCGAGGGCGTAGTCTAAATCGCCGAGCTGCGACCGCTGCGTATAGTCCGCCACGACGAAGTAAGTGCCCTCCGGCGCCTTGGCCCTAAAGCCATGATCCAGCAAGATCTTAACCAGAAGATTCCGTCGTTCCAGGTAGCCTCGGCGTAGATCATCGTAGTAAGCCTCCTGCAACTTCAACGCCGCTACCATGCCCATCTGCAGCGGCGTCGCCGAGCAAAAAACCGTATACTGGTGCACGGTGCGCAGGACGTCGGTCAGCGCCTTAGGACCAAATGCGTAGCCGATTTTCCAGCCGGTAAAGCTAAAGGTCTTGGCGGTCGAAGAAATGATTAGCGTGCGTTCGCGCATGCCGGGCATCGCGGCCAGTGTGTGATGCTTCGCGGGGGCGTAGACGAGTTCTTCATAGACCTCATCGGTGATCACCAAGAGGTCATGCGCGACGGCCATGTCGCGCAGAAAGCGCCTCTCGTCGTCATCAAATACCCGGCCGGTTGGATTGTGCGGAGAATTGATCAGCAGCGCCTTGGTCCGCGGGGTGATCTGGCGGGCAAATTCCGCTGGATCGAAGCGAAAATCCGGGGCCCGCAGCTCGACACCGATGATCTTGGCGCCGCTGGAGTAAGCTGCCGCTGGGTAGCAATCAAAAAACGGCGCGAAGGCGATGATTTCGTCGCCCGGAGCGAACAGCCCTTGCAAGGCGCAAAAGAGCGCCTCGGTGGCTCCGGAAAACACTGTGACTTCGCTCTCCCAGTCGTAGCTGAGGCCGCTCTTGCTGGCCTGTCGCGCGGCGAGCAGGCGGCGCAGCTCAGGTAGACCTGCTGACGGCGCGTATTGATTGTAGGAACCCTTGAGCGCGGCAATGGCCGCGTCTTTAATCACCTGGGGTCCGTCAAAGTCAGGGAAGCCTTGGGCCAGGTTGACCGCGCCGGCGGCGTTGGCCTGCTGCGTCATGACGCTAAAGATCGAGGTCCCAAAACTTTGCCATTTGCGTGACACAGAAGGTGTGGGCATAGATAATCGGGTCTTTCTCAAGAAAAAGGCATCGGCCAAGGAGTGCGGTACAAGCGCACAAAATAGCCGGAATGGGACGCTAAGTCAGTGACTTTGTCGCTGCTCCTTGGTTTGCTGGCTTCGCCCAAGGGGGGTGAAAAAAGGTGCCGATGCTCAGGCGATTTGCTATAATTTCCGATATGTTAGAATTTCTTGCGAGCGAGGACCAGGGCCTTGGGCCAGCTAAGGCCAAGGAGCTTGTCGACCGATAGACTCCTTGTAGAACCTGGCGGAGGAAGCAAGTGCAGGTGCGAATGATAGGCGCAACGGATGTAGGCCGGCGGCGCAAAAGTAATCAGGACAGTCTCTACTACGACGAGCTATCAAACTTTGGCATCGTCGCGGATGGTATTGGTGGCCGCAAAGGTGGTGAGATCGCTTCGAGCATAGCCGTCAATGGCCTGCGCAAGGCCTTCATGAATAGCGACCGGATTCGCCATGAAGAGGTTGGGCCCTTCCTCACCAGCGCCGTCGACAAGATGAACTCCGAGATTCTCGAGCGCGGTCGCAAGGAGCAAGAGATCCTGGGCATGGGCACCACGCTCAATTGCCTGATGTTCGTCGGCGAAAAGTTGCACATTGCGCACGTCGGTGACAGTCGCACCTATCTTTACTACAAGAAGCATTTGTTTCAGTTGACACTCGACCATAGTGTCGGCAATTTTCTTGAGCGCGGCTGGTTGCCGAAGTCGGCGGTCCAGCCGGGTGCGAAGGAGGGGGCTTTGGTTCGCGCACTCGGCTTGGGTGAGCGGATCGACGTTGATATCTACGAGATTGCCCTTAAACCAGGACAGCTGTTTTTAACTTGTTCGGATGGGCTTACGGGGATGGTGGAGGATCGGCGTATCGCCCAAATCATCACCGAAAACCTCGATCAGTTTGAGTCCTTGCCGAAGCTGCTGATCGATGCGGCCAACGCCGCGGGTGGTAGAGACAATATCACTGTTCTTCTGTCACACGTGAGAGGCTGATGGCCAAACTTTATCTAGTCCGCCGCAATCTCGAAGTCTTCTCCGGTCCGATGACCTTGGTGGAGATGAAGGATGCCTACAAGCGCATGCAGTTTGGCCTGCAAGACGAGGTCGCTGGGCATTGCGGTCCATGGGTGACCTTTGAACAACTCGACCGGATCAAAAAGCAGTATCCGGAAGTGGCGCGAATTGTCCATGAAGACATGATTGCCGGTTGGAATATCAGCAGTGACAGCGAAGGCAAGCTGATCAACGAGGACACCAAGCGGCTTGCCATTAAGTCGACAAACGGGATTAGGCTAGCTCTGGTCTTTTTGGTCATTGCCGTATTGGCCTTCGTCGCTGCGCTCTATATGGCCAACTCCGCTAGAAACACCGTCAAGGTTAAGGACCAGTTAGAAAGCGCGCTGCGGCCGCAAGATCTGCAGTACTTTCTCGACCGAAGTGACATTTCCGGCTTTGATCGCTATGTCCAAAAGCACGCCGGTGAGCTGACCTCGCAGGTCAATCAACGGCAAGCGCCCGACGAAACCTGGTTGCCTTATCTGCGGCTTTACGCTTTCTCTCACGATGGGCAGTTTAGCGGCCTCGATCCCAAATACCTGCGCGGCAATGCCGCTGCGTCGACCCCGGTCGATTGCTCGCTGCGCATGTGGCGCCGTCGTTGGCGGTCCAGCAGTGCGGATTGGAATGACATGCTGACGGGGCGGCGTCTGGTTCGGGCCCATTGGGCAAGGCTGCTCGCGTGGGATCCCTATTGGATTAAACGCCGCGAGCATAAAGGCTGGATCGGCGAGCAGAACTACTACATCGCCTGCTTGGGGATGGCGGACAAAGCACTGACTGATGTTGGTAATGACCTAGCTAAGAGTATGCCCCTCGAAGAGCGGGATCGTCTCGGCTACTCCCGGTTGAAGGCTCGGCTAGGCTGGCTGCAGGCCGCGATGGGTTCGGCCACAGCCGCCCTGCCATCCGAAGAAGCCAAGGGACTCGCTGGCGATAATGGCAGCGTTGGCCTGTGGACCTGCTTCGAAGCCGCGCGCGACTTCGATGCGCTCAGTCGTTGTCGGCGTTCCATGACCGGTGGCTCAAATCTTGGGGCTGCCTCGCCTTTGCTCGCCTATAACGAGGAGCGCTACGGCTGGAACATGCTGCGTT
This sequence comes from uncultured Pseudomonadota bacterium, assembly GCA_903928445.1. Taxonomy (GTDB): domain Bacteria; phylum Bdellovibrionota_B; class Oligoflexia; order Oligoflexales; family CAIYRB01; genus CAIYRB01. The sequence continues at coordinate 66,144 of CAIYRB010000102.1, forward strand.
TGGTCTCGGCGACTCGCGGCAACCTGCCTGCCGACTTGGTTGGGCAGCTGCTGCAGCAAGGCGAGAAGATGAATCCTGAAGATCATTTCACGCGCTTTGATTATCGCCCTGAAGCACGCCTATTCGTGTCTTTGGCTCGCGCCGGTATGCCAACGGAAAAGGCGATCGAAAAGGCACAAAGCGAATTTCCCACCGTTAAACTATCGCATTAGTTTCCTGCCTTGGTTAGGTCCTCCCCATTCGTGCCGCTGGTCCCACTGGTCCCACTCGTTTAGAAAAGTATCGTGATCACATTGACTTCCACATGCCGCGCCGCCGCTTTTTGTCGCGCCGCCTCCCTCTTGGGTTGGCTTGGCTACGCGGCGTTTTGCCCGTTGCCGGCGCGGGCTGAAACGGTGGGTCAGGGCTTCGCCAAGGCGCAGCGGGCAGCCGAAAGCGGTCACGCCAAGACAGCGGTGCAGATCCTCGGTCGCCTTCTCAAACGCTATCCCGACCATGAAGCCAGTCGCTTGCTGCTGGCGCACTTATACTATGACATGGGGCAATTCAATAAGGCGGCGCTGCAATACCGACGCTTGCCGCCTAGTGTTGTGACCGCCGACAACGCCTACGAATACGGCGTCAGTTTCTTTACCATGAAAGATTGCGCTCGGGCCGTCCGCGGCTTCAACAAAGTCGCGGCTAAGAGTCAGGAAATCAACCTCGCCTATTTTTACCTGGGCATCTGTGCCTTGAATGCTTATGAATGCCAAAAGGCCGAGGTTTTGCTAGGCAAAGCGAGGGATTTGCCGCCCAAGCTCGAAGCGACTCGAAGGAAGGCGCTAGCCAAAGCCGATCCGCGTAGCTGTCAAGCTCCGCCTCCGGTTGCGCCGCAGCCAGGGACCCCGGTTGCGACGGCGCCGCCGGCTTTTTATGGCTTTCCAGCGAGTGGTGAAGCTGTGGCTTCGCTACCCGCAGTCGGCACCGTGGGCCCACCCCCGCCCGCAGCGGCTGGCACCGACAAGGTGGATGTCGGCGTCTCGACTTTTATTGAGCCAGGGCTGTATTTGAAGCAGCGCAACAAGACCGCCAATTACTTTGGCTTTAAAAACGGCAACAGCCAGACACTCAACGAGGACATCTCGCTAAGGTTGGGTGGTCGCTACGACCTGCCGCCGATTGCGCCCGGGGGCTTTCAGTCGTACGTAGCCGTCGAGGCGTTCACCGCCCAAGACTGGGGCCAGACCAACGGCAGCAATGAGAGCTATGTCACGCAAAGCTCGCAGCCAGGGACGATCTTTAGTCAATCATCGCCGGTGCCACCTGGATCCACCCACGTGTTTTTGCTGTCGCTGGAGGGCAAAGGCGGCTACGCGCTCAGGCCGTCGGTGTTGCTTTTTGCTGGTGACAAGATCCTCGAGGCCTTGCCTGATATCGACTTCGGTAAATCAATCATGTTTAATGAAATCTATGCTGGCACCTCTTACGGCGATAAGATTTTGGCGACCACGCTGCGCTTGTCCGATGTCTACGTGACGATGCGTAAACCGCCGCCATACGGGCCGGTGTCCCTGTCCAACAGCGATGATCAGGTGTACAACAACTTTACCGGTTCGGCCCTGGCTGCGACTCTCGACTTGCTGCGCAATTGGGACGCCTACAGCCTTCAAGGCAAGCTTAACTATACTGCCTATCAGCCAAACACTGGCTACTACATGGGTGGGGACACTGCGCATACCAGGGTGGAAGTGGTCGCGACCGACGCGATGAAACTTGGGCTGAAGCTCACGGCGGCTGTGTCCTACCAGATCTCGTCGCAATACAATGCAGCAGTCCCTGACCCTAGCGGCATCAAAGGCGCTCCAAGTGTCAAAGCCACGGCCTCGCAGGCAAACTCCTACAGCGTCCTCGGCCAGGCTGAGCTCAAACCCGTGGACTGGTGCTTTGGGATGCTGTCTTATCGCTACACCAGTTTTAGCTTCAGCGGCCTGGATCCAGCCTATTCGACGGCCTTTCAGCAGGCCACCGCTCAAGTCAGTACGACCTTCACGCTGCAGATCGGCTTGGATAAAAAGTTCTGACCGGACTTTATTCGAAGTCTAAGCGCAGCTGCTCGACTTTCTGTTTAGTGGTGTCGAGCCTGGTGCGCATCGCCTTGATCAGGTGGTAGCCGCGCTCGATCTTGCTCACCATCTCATCGAGGTCGACCTCTGGGGCGGCAACGTCGCGCACGATGGCCTCGACCTCGCCGAGCATAGCCTTGTAAGTGACGGATTCGGCGGCGGGTTCGTGACTTTGGTGGCCCTTCTTCTTAGATTCAGTCATGGGCATCCTCTGCTTGTATGTCGGGTTTTATATGGGTGACTTCAAGGCCCAGCCAGCCGTCCAAGAGGCGGGCTTTTAACGGCGCCCCAATCATGGCTTGGGCGACCGACCGAACGCGGCCGGTGGCACTGCTGAGTTGGGTCCAGCCCTGGGCCAGCCAGCCGCTGGGATCAAGGCGACCGAGCTGGCTCTCGAGTGCTAGGATCTGCGTCGCCTTAGCCGACAAGGTGCGCTCGGTGCTGCGCTCGAGCTTGTTGCGTACCTCAGCGAGCTGACTGCTGAGACGGTTGACCTGCCCTTCGCCGTGGCGCGACAGGGCGTGGCTGCGCTGCACCAAGATTTGGCTGCGACTTTCAAGGCGCTCTAAACTACTGCGCTGGAGTTGATGGACCCGCTGTGACAGCAGGCTGGAACGCGCTTCAAGCGAGAGGGTGGCGGTCACGCTTAAGCGTTCGCCGACGCTGGCGAGGCGACGCTGAAAGGCGTCGACTTGGCCGTCGAGCGACTTGGCGAGCTCATGGGCCAAACCGTCGATGCAGTCGCGCGTACCTTGGATCAAACTGATGACGTAGTCAGCGGCCGCTGTCGGTGTTTTTTGCCGCAGGTGGCAGACCTCCTCGGCCACACAGACATCGTCGTGGTGACCGATCGCGGCGATGATCGGCACCTTGGCGCCAGCGATGGCGTAGGCGATTTCGGCGGCATCAAACCAGCGTAGATCAGCCGCGCTACCGCCACCGCGGGTCAAGACGATGAGGTCGCAACCGCGTGCTTGCAAGGCGGTCAGCGCCGCCACCACCTGCCTCGGGACCTGTTCACCCTGCATGACGCAGGAACAAAACAGCACCTCGCCGGGATAATTCAGGCTGTGCAACTGGTCGAGAAAGTCTGACTTTGCCCGCGAGGCATCGGCGCTGATCAAGCCAAGGCGCAGCGGAAAGCGCGGCATGTCGAGGCGCTTGTTGGCTTGGTCCAGGCCCTTGGCGCGTAATTCTTTAAGCAGCTTCTCGCGGGCCAGGGCCAAAGCGCCTTTGGTGTAGCTGGGATCGATGTCGGTCACCAGGAGTGAGACGCTGCCACGATCTTTGTAGAGCTGCACCTGACAAAGGCAGCGGATTTTCATCCCGTCTTGGAGGACGTCGCTGATGACGTCTGGGCCGCGCAGCGTCGCCACCCCCTTCAGCACGCCTTGCCAGATGATGGCACGCACCGTGATCGTGGCATTGGCGTGACCTTCGCCGCGTCCCTCGGCGAGGTCGAAGAAGACCCCCGAAGCCTTGCGGCTAAGATTTTGCACCTCCCCGGTGACCCACAGAGACTGGGGAAAGGCGATACTCATGGCCCGCTCAAGTCGCTCCATCAGCTGGCGGATGGTTAAGCTTGGGCTGGCCTGGTCTTGGACCGGGCTTAGGCTGCTTGGGCCTGGGCTTAGCTGTAGCTCGGTCGCGGCACTATCGGCTCCATCCACCCCGGGAACAGGTCCAGTGTAAAGACTCGGGGTGCTGGTCTGCATCGTCAGCGGCGGTCGACTTGGAAAGGCTGTCAGCGCCTCGCTAGCACCGCCGGAGTCCAGGTTGCCGCCACCACTTGCGGCGCATAACTCAGCGATTTGTCTTAACGTATCAGCCGAAATCGGCAGCCGCCAGTGCTTGTCGGCGCCGTTGAAGCGCGCGCCCAGCGCCTTTAATTGGTCGCGGTAGGGGTACGTGTTACCCAAGACGATGAGGGCGCTGCCCTGTTCGCGGTAGTGGATGCTCAATGCGGCGCCTCGCTGCGGCGATGTTGGCTTGCGCTGGCTACCCTAACGGCCTTGCCTGGACTTCGTCAAGGGTGGGTCAGCCGCAGACCTGAGTTGCGACGATTTTTGTATCCAGGTGGCGCTCAGCCCTTAACCGCAAACACACCGTCTAAGACCAGCGATACGGTGAACCCCGAGCGCTTAAGGCGTTGGGCGACCTCGTTAGGCACATCGCGGTTGCTGGTTAATTTATTCGGCGAGCCGGTGTAGTGGAACAACACCCCCTTGCGCCGCAGCACTCGCGCCAGATGATCGTAGAACACCTGCGAGTAAAGCTCGCCGGCGAGGGCAAAACGCGGTGGATCATGCAGCGCGGCGTCAAAGGAATTGCTGGCGATGGCAGCGATATCCAGGGCGATATCGCCCTGGCGTAGCTCAAGCGGGGCCACCGCCTGGGGTGACCACGGATTGACGGAGCGCAGCCAGATCACATTCGGGTTCTTCTCGGTGGAGGCGATGTGTTTCGCGCCGCCTTTGACGCACCAGTCGGCGAAATAGCCAAGCCCGCCACAGGTGTCGAGAATCTGTTTACCCTTAGGGGCGATGAGTCCGACCTTGCGCTCCGCATCGGCGTAAGGGCAGACGTGGGCCGTCGGCAGCATCTTGATGCCGTCGATATGAAAGGTCGGCGGTCCCCAGGGGGTTGGGACTAACTTGATCAGGCCTTTATGAAAGCGCGAGACCACCTGAAAGGCGTCGTCCTGCCAATGGTAGATCGTGTGGTCCTTGCAGGTTTCCAGATAAGGGTAGGGGATGCCGGCGTGCGACCAAGTGTCCGCGGTGAGGGCGACCGTCGTCCGCGACTTGGCCAAATCGAGCGACAATTCGAGGCAATCCAGGCCGGCGTTGCGGGCGGACGCCATGGCTTGATGCTCGCGAAGGGTGATTAAAGGAGACATTGCTGTGGTCTGGTTCAGTGCGGTTAGCCCTGCGGCGGTTCCTTGACAGGCCACACCATAGTGGAGGACCCCGAGAAAGCAAAGCCACTTCAACGCCCGCAATCGACCCGTCGTAACCAACCAACATCATAGACTTATAGTCTGTCCGAAAATTCCGTGTCTCCCTACTTCCGCGCCTCCGTGGTCAAACCCAGACGCCCAATTTAACCACAGAGACGCGGAAGTCCGGTAGTCGCCAAGAAACTAGCGCCTCAATGATGGTGGCTTGGCCTTGAGCTATCGCATCCGGATACCTTGAACTTGCCGTTTTTCATCCGCAAGCGCAGCTTGAACGGCGCCGTCGGATCATTTTCATCGATGGCTGGCGTAAAGCGGCAGCGCTGGCGCATGTCTTTGTTCGGCCATTTTGGGTAGATGGTCAGCTGATGGATCTGATCGGCGGTGACATCAAATGCGGTGAACGGGGTTTCCGCCTGGACCAGGCCGTCGTCGATGTCGAAATTGGCAGGTCCATCTTCGGACACGATCTGGACAGCTGCCATCGGCGTCGCTGGATTGCGCGCTAAGACCACATCCTCCATATGAAAGGAGTCGCCGCTGAGACCCTCGATGGTGACAACGTGCGCGACAAAGCCGTCGCGGGCGATTTTCATCTGATGCCGACCGGCTTTGAGTTGGAGCTTGATCGGGGTGTCGAGGTAGCCGCCATTCGCATAGCGTTCACTATCTAAACTCAGGCGAACAGTTGGTGGTTTGGTCTCCAACTGAATGGTCATCGGCGCCGACCGAGCAGCGAATTTGAAGCGACTGACGCTCAAAATGCCGACGGCGCTCCAGACGCAGATGGTCATCCATATGAGAGGTTCACGATAAGGGTGGCGACCCATGGCGTTACCACCCCCTCATGAGCCGGTCACCGAGCACTTGCGTGCCTTGGTATCGATGATCAGCTCGGTCGGCGTGCGCCAGGACAGTGACTTAGCCGCGAAGTGGCAGATGAACTCCTTATCGTCGTCCGGCACGACTTGCATCTTGTAGGCTCTGTTTTGCAAGACGTCCGGTGCCACCGCAGCCGACTGGCCGGCGCCTATTTTGGCGACAAAATAGCCGTCATCAATGTCGAGCCTAACACCCTTTTCCGTGGTTCTTAGCCGCACTTTTAGTGCTGCTAGGGGCGTTTTTTCCTTGAGGACGATGTCGTCTTTGACCTCCTTTGCGCCGTCTTCTAGCGTTAGTTCGTAGCGTACGGGTGAGTATCCCTGGCGTGTGATCAGCAGCACATGATCGCCAGGTGAGAGAGTCAGTCGCAGCGGGTTTTTCGATGAGGCGTGGACGTAGCGGCCGCGGTTGACGGGTTTGTTATCCACCATGACGCGAACACGCGAGGGTTGGGTGCGCAGGGTTAGCTGGGCTGGCTTGCCGCTCTGGGCGAGGAAGTTCATGGCAACCTTGCCCCCAAAGCCACCAACGATTGCAATCAGGATGAAGATCATCAGGGTTTTCGCAACCTGGTTGCCTGGTTGCTGTGCCCGCTGGAGCTTGACCGGTACCGGTGTTTTGAGGCGCTGTCCAGTCTGCTTAAACTGGCCGGGGCGGGGTGCCGGCGCCAATAGGCCGCTGCCTGGCATCGCGCGGGGATTGTTGGTGGGAGTGTGCGTCCGTTGTCCGGCGAGCGAAATCGGTGGCGGCTCGAAAGTCTCAGCCGCCGGGATTTGTAGGGGGCTGCTCTTCGACTTTTTGCCAGGACGCAGATTGGTTTCGGTAAGGGTCCGTTTGATCTCGGCGGCGGATTCGGTGCGCCGACTTTCCATCGTCTCTTTGAGAAACTTGCCGAGATCATCCGGGGTAAAGTCGGGATGGCGGCGACTCATGTAGCGGCGCAGGTCTTTTTCAAAATCAGCCGCCGTGCGGTAGCGCTTTTTCGGGTCGCGTGCAAGGCCCTTCTTTAAGATGACGTCAAGCTCTTCATCGACATCGGTATTGACGCTGCGGATATCGACATCGATGCGGCAGTTTTTCACGCGCTGAATGGTGTCGACTTCGTTCTCGCCTTGGAACAGCCGGCGCATCGACAGCATTTCCCAGAGAACGATCGAAAGTGCGAACACATCGGTGCGACAGTCCACCGGTTTGGCGCTGATTTGCTCCGGGCTCATGTAGCTGTATTTGCCTTTGACGATGCCCGGGCGCGTCTCGGTCAGTTTGCTCTCGGCGTCGGCGATGCCAAAGTCGGTGACTTTAATCTCGCCTTCAAAGCTCACCAGGATGTTTTGTGGCGAAATATCGCGGTGGACGATGCCTAGCGCTTGTTGGGTGATCTCGTCGACCTTGGTATGCGCGTAGTGCAAACCACGGGCGGCTTCGGCGATGACAAAACAAGCCATTGGGATCGGTAGCCGCCGCTTGGCTTGTTCGACGGCGTGCAGCAGGGTGCGCAGATCGGCGCCGTCGACGTATTCCATGATGATCGCGTAAGAGCCTTCAACCTCTTCAAAACCCTCGACGCGCACGATATTGGCATGCTGCAAGCGCTTACAGATGTGCGCTTCATCGCGAAACATCTGGATGAATTCCTGGTCGTTGGTGTAGTGGGGAAGGATGCGCTTAATGGCACAAAGGCGCTGAAACCCGTCTTCGCCGATCTGCTTGCCAAGAAATATCTCAGCCATACCGCCGCGGGCGATCTTCTTCGATAAAATGTAGCGCGGCTGGTCCGACATAGCATCCGTCATGGGGAGGAGAAAAAACCTGACCTCTCTGACTATCGGCGGCTCGGCGCAAAAGTGAAGTTGACCATGCTCGGGTGGCCTGTTAATGTCTGGACCTTTAGTCAAGGTTTTCTGGGGGTTATCTTTATCTCGCAGATGTTTGGTCCAGCCCGGTTCATCAGCGTCGAAGGGGGGGAAGGTACCGGTAAATCGGTCTTTACTTCTGGTTTCGCCAAAATGCTCCGCGCCCTCGGAATGGCGGTCGTGACCACCCGAGAGCCAGGTGGAACCGCCGTCGCCGACCAGATCCGAGCCGTCTTTGCCGCGCCGCCTCCAGGTGAAGCCTTGACCCCGACGACCGAGGCGCTGCTTGTGTCTGCCGCTCGGTCGCAGCACTTAAATTATCTGATCAGGCCAGCGCTAGCGCGTGGCGACTGGGTGATTTGCGATCGTTTCGCCGATTCCACACGGGTGTATCAAGGCACCTTAGGTGGTTTGCCTGCAGCTGAGTTGGAGGCGCTGATCGCTTTTTCCACCGACGGTCAGGCGCCGGATCTCACTTTTATCCTCGATTGTCCGGTCGAATTGGCCCTATCGCGGGTGAAGGAGCGCGGCGTTGGCAGCGCTATTCAGCCGAGTGTAGTCACGGTCGATCGCTATGATTTGGCGACAACGGCGGTCCATGAGCGCATGCGCGCAGGCTATTTGCAGCTGCTGGCGGCCAATCCAGAGCGTTGCGTCCGCATCGACGCGGCGCAACGGCCCGAGCAGATGCTGAGCGCCGCCAAGGCGGCATTGGAGGGGCGCTTTGGCAAGCACTGAAGAGTTGCAGGTAAAACCCGAGCCATGGTTGCAGCTGATTGGTTACGATCACCTGCTGCAGGCGTGGTCGGATTTGTCTGCAGCAGGTAATATGCCGGCCGTCTTGCTGCTGACAGGACGCCCCGGCATCGGCAAAAAGGGCTTGCTTGGGGCCTTGGCGGCGTTGCACCTTTGCGCAACCAAGAGCGCCTGCGGGCACTGCGCTGGCTGCCAATGGCTACTCGCGGGAGTCCATCCCGAGGTGCTGTGGCTCGACGGTAGCGCTGGTGCGCTGCGGATCGACGCCGCCGAGCAGTTGCAAGAACACCTCGAGCTCAATCCAGGAAGTGGTTCGAGCCACCGCCTGGTAGTCATGGTCGATGCCGATCAGCTGAATAAATCTGCCGCCAATCGACTGCTCAAAATCCTTGAGGAACCGCCGCCGCGGGCGCGTATACTGCTGAGCACCAGCCGCGTCGGCGCGATGTTGCCGACGGTGCTGTCGCGCTGTGTGCGCTGGCAGGTGACGCCGCCGCCCTTGGTCCTCAGTCGAGCCTGGTTGGCGCAGCGGATGGCCGAGGCAAAGGCACCGGCGTGCAGCGACGACGAGCTCGATGCCTGCCTGCGTCAGGCCGGTCTGTCGCCTGGCTTGGCCTTGGCGATGCTGCGTTCAGGCCAAGTTGGGGGGCGCGAAGAGTTGCATGGACTTTTGTCCGCCACAACGGCGGTGCAAGTGTTAGAGTGGTCGCAGCAGCTCGTGCGCGCCAGTGGTTTGACGACGGCCGAGATGCTGCAGGAGTGGGACATCGCCATCAATCATAGCTACCGCCAGCGACTTGGACTGATCCAGCCCGCCGTGGGGACACGTCCCGCAGCGAGTTTGAACCCGGTGCAGTTGGCGCAGCGACGCTCCCTTCTTAGTCAGGCTAGGAAGCTGGTGTGTGGAGCACAGGTACCTTTAAACGCGCAACTTTTGACCGAGGCCCTCGCCTTTAGTGAGCGGGCCTGAAACGAGAAGCTTGGATATGGACGGGATCAATATTGTTGGGGTGCAGTTTCGCCGGGCCGGGCGCATTTACGATTTTGCCGCTGGTGAATCCGACTTGCGCGTGGGCGATGATGTCGTCGTCGATACCGAACGTGGGCCAAGCCTGGCGCGGGTGGCGGTGATCCGCTTCGCCCAAGATGGGCGCGACGGCGCCAAGGATTTAAAGCCGATCATCCGTCCGGCGACGATCAAAGACCTCGATGAGACCCGCAAATTGACCGCCGAAACCGCCGCTCGCTACGCGCGTGAGCGCTGCGAACGCCTGGGCCTCAAGATGTCGGTGCTGCAGGCCGAGGTGCAATTCGGTGGCAGCAAGGTCATCGTCTATTTCTCGGCGCCGGGCCGCGTCGATTTTCGCGAGCTGGTTAAAGAGCTAGCGTCAGGTCTCAAAGCGCGCGTTGAGCTAAAGCAGGTTGGGTCGCGTGACGAAGCCAAGCTGGTCGGTGGTCTCGGCATTTGTGGCCGTGAGTTTTGTTGCTCGAGCTTTTTGCGCGAATTTGTCCCGGTATCAATCAAGATGGCCAAGAATCAAAACCTCGCCCTCAATCCCAGTAAGGTGTCAGGTGGCTGCGGTCGCTTACTATGTTGCTTGACCTATGAAAACGATCTCTACAGCGAGCTACGCCGCCTGTTGCCACCCCGTGGCACGCGCGTTCGCGCGCTCGAAGACGGCGTCATCGGCGACGTCATCAAAGGCGACATCCTCAATCAGGTGGTGCTGATTGAGACGGCTGAAGGCCGCCAGCTGACGGTTCCGGTGGCGCAGTTGGAGGTGATCAAACCAGGTGAAGACGAGGCCACGACCAACGACGACGCCGACAACTGGGGCGAAGACCTAGATTTTAAGGCCTTGGCCTCACTCAGCGACGAGGCACCAGCGAAGGCGCCGCCGTCAGCTGGCGCTCGCCAAGGACGCGGCGCTGAGGGTGGTGACCGTGAGCGTCGGCCCAACTCGCCCCGGCCGGACCAACGTGGCGGTCCGCGGCCGCCGCAAGAGGGCGGCGGCGGGAGAAAGCCGCGCGGTCCGCGCTAAATAAATAAGCGCGGCGCAAGGTTTAAGGCGCTGCCTTGCAGTCCAAGCGCGTGTTCAGTCCAAGTCCTTCTTGCAGCGTGCATTGAAAAATCGCTGCACTGCTGCGGTCGTGGGCGATGACCGACCACTGGCCGGGTTGGTCCGTCTGCTCGAAGGTCAGGTAGCCGTAGTCATAATATTGCGTTGCGCTGTATCCCGGTTGGGTGAGCACCCCCGAAAAGGCCTCATTGGTGAGGTGTGACTTTTCTAGGGTCGTGCCGCCATTGCCGCTGATCAGTTCGGGTGGCGCACCGTTGGTGAAGGTGTTGAGCGAGAGTAGGTGGGAGTGTCCTGCGATGACCGCTCCGACTTTACCGCTGGGCTGCATGGTTGCAGGCAAGGTTGGAATAGGCCCAGACGGCTCATCATCGATGCCTGGCGTCAGAAACGGCCGATGCAATGCCAGCCACAAGATCGCATTGGTCGGTGGCGTTATATTGTTTAGACTCACTTGGACATTGGCATCATTGGCGCTGTCGATCACGGCGATACTATGGTTGCCCACCGCTACTTGATAAGGCGGGGCGTCTTCTCGGCAAGCGCCTGGATGCGGCCTTGGATCGAGAAAGTAAAACCAGCCCTTGCCGGCCCTAGCGCATAGCTCGTGATTGCCGCGAACAAAAATCCAGGGTGCCGCGCTCAGCAGTGGAGCGGCGGGTGTGAAGAAGTCTTGATGCCAGGAGGCCCACTGGTCGCCGACGGCCGCGCCGCTGCACTTGGGATCGCCGTCAGGGCATGCGACCTCGCGGTAGTGATAGTCACCGACGTGGATGATCAGGTCCGGGTGCTCGGCGGCAGCGGTTGCAGCCACCTGGGCCCAGGCCCATTTTTTCGGATCATTGCAGTCCTGGACTTCGACCTTGCCTTTGGCCGCCTTAATTTCGCAGCCGGTATCGCCGACCACCAGGATTTTGTGCGGATTCGCCTGGGGCAGAGTCAAGTGACTCCCGTTTAGAGACGCGTTTTTGCTGCCTGCCGGGAGGGTGGCCTGGCAGACCAGGACAGAAAAATCTGCAGTCGGCGTGCTTCGCGGCAGCATCGGTAAAGTCGCACCGTCAACGCTCACCGATGGGCACGTCGATGCTGCCGTCAGGACTTTGACCAAAACTGCGCCGTTGGGCCCGAGCTGGACCCAGGGCGGGGGCAAAGCGTTTGTAGTTTGTTGCTGGGTGGTTTCAGGTGCCGAAGCTTTGTCATAGGTGGCGGCTTTTGCGCCTTCCCCAGTGGTCTTGCAGCCGTAGGATGCGGTGGCGCAGAGAGACAACGCAAAGGCAGTGCGCGATAGACTCATAGCTGTACGCTCGCAAAAAGTGAAAATATTTTGTTAGTGATGTCTTAATACGATGCAATATTTACCCGACTAGGTCAACAATTGTTAAGACCTTGCCGTGCGTCTGCATGATTAAAACAGTCGCAGTAGGTCTCGCTGCGTCTCCAGCAGGCGCTGCGCGACAAACTTGGTAAACGGCTGGTCGTTGGTGTGGGCCTTCTCAAGCAAGCTGATGTACTCGCTTCTCAGAATCGGCGGGATGATAGCAATCGTATAACCTCTCCGCATCAAGCACAAATTCATCAGCAGACGCGCCACGCGGCCGTTGCCGTCGATAAAAGGATGGATAAAAACAAATTTTTTATGCGCCTGTGCTGCATAGGCCGCCGGGTGAAGTTTATGTTCCTGTTCCTGTAACCAGTCGACGAACTCCGCCATCTGGCCTTTGACCTTTGCTGGGGCGGTGGTTGGATACTTTGAGCCGCTGATGATCACCTGCTTGGTGCGATAGACGCCTGCACGAAGGCCGTCCAACTGTTCGTAGAACAGTTGGTGCACCATTAATAGGTCCTGCTCCGTGACCGCAGGCGCATTTAGCAGAGAATAGATGTGATCGTATGCCTTGGCGTGACCAGTGGCCTCATAGATCTCGCGGAGCGGTTTGCCGCCGACGGTGAGGCCGTCTTCAAGCAGTACTTTAGTCTCCGACTCGGTCAGCGAATTCCCTTCAAGCGCATTGCTCGAATAAGTTAGGCCGATTTTGTAATAGGCCTTGATTTGCTGGAGGTTAGGTCCGGCAAATGGTCGCAGTTTATCGATCTCAGCTTTTAGTCGGTCGATTTCGCCAAATATCATCGCATGACCCGCTGTTCGGCAAATATCTTTCGATTCCGTTTGTGTCCCAAACTGAGTCTACCGCAACCACCGGCATCTCTGTTGCGGGAATTCATGGAAAATCGGCAACAGGCATGCTGTTTTTCTAGGGCGCACCAAGTCACCCAGTAGTCCGCCTCCCGATGGCGTGGAATAAAGCTGTTCAAAAACAGGGAGGACGGGAATGCAGGAGGGCAGGATTTATCCAACAATCCCCCTTTAACCCTCTAGACTTTGACAATCATTGACTTTTGATATATACGCTTAGTCCTTATTATGATGATTATTAATCTGGATATCATCCATGCCCGCTCACCCTTCGTCCCCTGCTGCTGCGGCAACCGCCGCACCGTCCTTTCTCAGCCTAGCTCCGGATGCCCTAAAGGCGCTCCTGCTGAGTTGGGGGGAGCCGGCCTTTCGCGCCCAGCAGTTGCACGACTGGATCTACGTTAAAAGGGTGTTCTCGCTCAGTTCCATGTCGAATCTGTCAGCCTCCCTGCGTCAGCGCCTGGCCACGCATCTGGACTGGCAGTTGCCCAAGATTCACAGCCAGATGTCTGGCGCCGACGGCTCGACGAAGCTCCTGCTGGAGAGCGAGCGTGGCTTTATCGAAGCGGTCATCCTGCGCTACGACGGCCGCACCAGTCTGTGCGTCTCGAGTCAGGTTGGATGTAAGTTGGCCTGTACCTTCTGTCAGACCGGCAAGCTTGGCTTCGTCCGCCATCTGAGCGCGGCGGAGATCCTGGCGCAGTTTGCCATCGCCGACCAAATCGTCCAACCTGAGGGACGACGGATCTCCCACGTCGTTTTTATGGGGATGGGCGAGCCCCTAGACAACTACGCCAACGTCGTCGACGCGGTTAACCGTTTGAGCGGTAAAGAGGCCTTTGGTCTCAGCGTGCGCAACGTCACCGTCTCGACGTCCGGTCTGGTGCCGCAGATTCGTACTCTCGCCCATGACGTGCGAGCCGCTTTGGCGGTGTCGCTGCACGCGGCACGCGATGAGTTACGGACGGAGTTGATGCCGATCAACCGCCGCTATCCCTTAGCTGAGCTTAAGGCGGCGCTGCTCGACTACCAAAAGGATAGCGGCGATAAGCTCACCATCGAATATATTCTGATCAAAGATAAAAACTGCGGTTTGCGCGAGGCTAAAGAGCTGGTGAAGTTCCTCCACGGACTGCGCGCCAAGGTCAACTTGATCCCGTTTAACAGTCATCCCGGCATGCCCTTTGATCGTCCCTCCGACGAGGATATCCGCACCTTCCAAAAGTACCTCTCGGATCGTTCGATCGCTGCGCCCGTGCGATACAGCAAGGGGCTTGAGGTGTCGGGGGCTTGTGGCCAATTGGCGGCCAAAGTCATCCAGTCCATCAGCGCCCTGCCGCAGCGCGAAGCCGTGCTCAATCGCCAGGTTCAGGCTCCGCTAAGCTAAGGCCCCGTCCTTCGGCGCCGCGACATGCAGGAAATCCTCAGCTTTTGCCGCCGTCGTCCGATAAGGGATAGCCCGCTTGGGCGAAGGTCTAGCGAAACTTTGGCGATCTATGCAACGACGGCCGATAAAACCTTTGATCTTAGTCGCAATCCTGCTTGGGAGCAGTGGCTGCAGTATGCTCGACAGTCTTTTTCAAGAGCCGCCAGTTGTTAACAAAAACGTCGTCCGCACAGCTGCTTCGACCTGCACTTACCTCGATCGCGAGCATAAACTTCACCCGCTTTATGCCTGCGAAACCCCATTGAGCTACCAGATCCAGATCATGGGCACGAATCACAGCTACCTGAAGCCGCTGTGGCAGGCCAATCTGCGTGCAGAACTCCAGCGCTACGCCAAGGGACAGCCAAAACTAGCTGCGGCTCTGCCGGCGGCGACCATCGAAGTCTGGCTAGAAGCCCCAGCTTTTAGGCCGGATCAAGCTTACCTCGTGGCCTGGGTGCGTGCCCCCAGTACGAGTCTAGCGCTCCGCCTGCCGTTTGTGGTGGAGAGTTGGAGCTTCACGGCCAAATCGCTGACCTATCCGCCCCGCGATGGTGACGGCGATAAGGCCGAGGTTTTTCGCTTTCCGTACCAACCATTGTGAGGCATTGATTCGCAGCCGGCTACTACGTCGCGACGATCATGACAGCAAACTCAAAGCCTTTGCCACCAGGGCCTCAATACTTGCCTCGGCCGCCACCGTCACCCGTTCAAAATAGGCGACTGCCGCCGCCTCGGTGGTCGGCCCGATGACACATGCATGCAGCGACCTGCCGAGTGCATGACTCCTTGGCGCAAACACTCGAGCAAAGCCGGCAACCGCGGATGGGCTGGCAAAGCAGATGACGCCGGTGAGTTCCTGCTGCAGCTGTGCAACCAGTGCCTCGCTAAACGGTTCGCGATTTGCTTGTCGCGCCTCGGCCAGGGTTTCGTAGCACGGCAGGACGGACGTCGCAAAGCCTAGGGCCGCAAGTCCAGCCGCCATATCAAAGGCCGGCTCTGCTGCAACCGGTAACCAGATGTGCGCTGGCTTTTGCAGGTTCTGTCCCAGCCAAGTGCACAAGTCGGCGGCGGTGCTAGCCGAGCTAACCAAGGTCGCGTTGATGCCGAGTGCCTGTAGAGCTTTGGCTGTCTTGGCACCGTGCGTTAAGACCTGTTTGGCCGCAAGCATCGACTGCTTGAACGCAGGATTGTCCGCCGCCCTTTTGGCCGCGTTGGCGCTAGTGATGACGACATAGTCGGGTGTTCCTTGCGGCAGAACTAGCGGCAGTGTTCGAATCTCAACGCACGGGATATGCAGGAGGTCCCAAGACGCTGCAGCAGAACCGGAAAGAACCGGCGCATCGACCGCCCAATCCTGGAGGCCTCTGGTCCATATCAAGGTGAGCCTAGGGACGTGCTTTAAAAGGTCCCGGCTTGGCTGCCGCTTCACCCTCAGGTCCACTGCGTCGGCTTGGTGATGCCCAAGGCCTGAAGCACCTGCTGCGCACCATTGGCGCGTAGCTGGCCGAGCAGCTCGGTGACAAAGCCGGTGAGGGCAAAGGTTGCAGGATCACCGCACGGTGCCTGATGGCGCGCTGTGGCGATCTCGCCATTGGGGCCGTAGATCGCCGCCGCGGCTTCGATCGTGGCGCTGTCCTTGCGCCTTGCCAAACAGCCAAAAGGCATCGTGCAGTCGCCACCCAAGCGAGCTAGCACGCTGCGTTCGATGCTGACGGCGAGCGTCGTCTCGGCACAAGCGAGCACTCCCAGCCATCGACTCAGTGCATCGCCCTCGCGCGACTCGATGGCTAAGGCACCCTGCCCGGCACAAGGGATAAACCAATCCGCTGCGAGCCGGTGGCGCGAGACCCCTTGAATCGACAGGCGGTCGAGCGAGGCTTCGGCTAGGATCAAGGCGTCCCACTCACCTTCGGCCAGTTTGCGCAGGCGGGTGTCGACGTTGCCGCGGACTCCGACGCAGCTTAAAGCCGGCGCCACGCGCCTGAGGATGGCCTGGCGCCGCAAACTACCGGTACCGACGGTGAGCGCGCCCAGCGCTGATACCTGGTTGGCGGTGAGTACTTCGGGGGCCTTCAGGCGCGCTTGAATATCGGCGCGCAAAATCAGCACGTCGGTGGCAGCATGCCGTGGCAAGATCGCACTCAAGGTAAACGGCGAGCTGACCACGGCGGGCATATCTTTTAGGCTGTGCACGGCTAGGTCGGCTCGACCATCGAGCAGGGCTTCCTCCAGCTCCTTGACGAACAGGCCTTTACCACCGATTTCATGGAGAAAGCGGTCTTGGACCCGGTCGCCCGTGGTTTTTAGGATAAGCTGGTTCGTCGGCAGTCCCTTGGCTTGGAGCAGACCTTTAACAAACTGTGCTTGCCATAGGGCCAGGGCACTGCCGCGGGTGGCGACCGTGGCGCTGGGGCGCGGCGGCCTGGGGCTTGAGGCTGATGGCTCGGCGCTCACGCGGTATCCTTCTTTTGCTGCGGCTGTTCGTCAAGAAATAGCGCCTGCAGGCATGTGGCCAATTGGTCTTGGCCAAATCCAGGCGGCGGAGACAAGATCTGGCGGGCCGCGTCCGCCGCGATCTTGGCGGCGACCGCCTGCAGCAGCACTTGAATCGCTTCCAATTGCTTTACCGAAAGATCTTTGAACATCTCTTTGCCTAAGGTCTTTGCTCCCTCACGCTGCGTGAGCTGCTCCAGATAAGTGCGAAAGGCCGCCAGCATTGGCTTGATTTCCGAGGTGCGCTGCCAATCCTGAAACTGCTCGACGCCGCGGTTGATGTAGACCTCGGCCTCCTCCGCGGCCTTACGGCGCTCCTCCAAATTGGCTGCCGTGACCTGCTGCAGATCGTCGATATCAAACAAATAGACGTCTTCGAGCTGACCAGCGGCTGCCTCGATATCGCGCGGCATGGCGATGTCGAGGAGGATGAGTGGCCGGCCACGACGCGCGGCATGGGCGCGCTGGACCATGGCGAAGTCGATGACGATCCCCGGTGCCGAGGTCGCGCTAATGACCACATCGGCTGCGACCAGCAGCGCCGGCAGTTCGTCGATGCCGTAAGTCTCGCCGACGCCTAGCTCCTGCGTCAGCTTCTTGGCATTGGCTTGGCTGCGGTTGGCGATATAAATGCCACGCGGTTTATAGCCGGCGATATACTGGGCGGTCACACGCGCCATTTCGCCAGCGCCGACGATGAGGAATTTATGCGCGCTGAGGTCGC
This sequence comes from uncultured Pseudomonadota bacterium, assembly GCA_903928445.1. Classification (GTDB taxonomy): domain Bacteria; phylum Bdellovibrionota_B; class Oligoflexia; order Oligoflexales; family CAIYRB01; genus CAIYRB01. Next base: position 83,611 of record CAIYRB010000102.1, read on the forward strand.
CAAAGACCCGCTTAGCTAAGTCCAGGGCGGCATGGCCGATGCTGACGTGCTTCTTGCCGATCGCGGTCTGACTGCGCACCTTTTTGGCGATGCCGAGGGCTTCTTGGCCAAGCCGACGCACGGTCGGGCCGATCGTTTCAAGGCGCGTCGCCAAGGCTAACGCGTCTTTGAATTGGCCGGTGATCTGCGTCTCGCCAAGGACCAACGAATCGAGGCTTGAGGCAACGCGGTAGAGGTGGCGCACCGCGTCGGCTTCTAAATGCAAATAGAGGCTCTGGCGCAGGTCTTCGTCGGAGTAATGCGGCTGCACGGTCCCGTGATGGCGGTGCAGCTCGAAAAAGGCGTCGTGGAGTAGCGCGGTCAGGTCCGGCGAGGCTGGCGCTACGCCCATCAGTTCAAAACGGTTGCATGTCGACAGCACCACTAGTTCGTGAAAGCCAAAACGGCGATGCACCTGCGGCAGGAATGCCGCCAGCGAATCCTCGGCGATAAACAGCAATTCGCGCAGCGCCATCGGCGCGGTGACGTGACTTGCACCGAGAAGAAAGAAGACCGTTCCTTGGCGCAAGTTTAAGGCCCCCCCGAGCGCAAAAAGCCCATGCCAAAATAGCTAAAAGCGAGCAGGATAAAGCCGGCTAGGCACATCTGGGCAATGCGTTTGGACGACCGCCCGAAGACGTTCTTTGCCAGCAGGGTCGCCAGGTACCACAGCCAGACGGCCGTCGCCCAGATCACCTTCGCACTGAGGCGCATGGTTTCCGGCGGTGCGTAGAGCTGGGTATAGATCGCACCGCTCAGCAGCCCGACGGTGATCAGGATGAAACCGGTCCATAAGCTGATACGCAGCAGTTGATCGATGCGGTCGATGGCGGGCAGATTCTGTGCGAGCTGGCTCAGGCGCTTCTTCTTTAGTAGGTTTTGCTGCCACAGGTAGAACACCGAGACGGCGCAGGCGATGATGGCAAAGGCCTGACCCAGAATGGCCATGACGACGTGAAAGTCGACCAACCACGCCGAGGTGCTGCCTTCTGGCACCCGGGGATGGCCTGGGGTGATGAAAAACTGGATCATCAGGATCAGCGTCGCCAACGGCGCGACAAAGGCCCCGATCAGCCGCATGTTAAACTTAAGGTGGCCGATGACGGTCAGCCAGCCGATCGCCGCGCTCAAAAGTAAAGCACTCAGCTCAAGGGGTTGGGCAACTTGAAGCTGGAGGACGGCAGCACTGGTGATCGCCGCTGTCGCGGCGGTGAAGCTGAGGAACGCGCCTCTGGCCGGCCACAACACCTTCGCCGTCTGCTGCACGCTGCACAGATACAGGACCGACGCCAGGGCGAAGCCGATCAAAGCGATATTACGGATCAATGGCTCTAAGGAGTCTAGGGTCACGGAGGCAGCAACTCCAGTGCGGCGAAGACGGTGGCGCGTGCCCGCCTACGGGGTGTATAAGGTCAAGGCTACGCTTTTTTAAACCGCTCAGGAAGTGCAAATGGGCGATCACGCCGATCCTAACGTCGAGCAGGCCCCCTGGATTCACCCCGCACCTTGGTCGCCGAGTACTTGGCGCGCCAAGCCGATTAAGCAGCAGCCCCACTATGAAGACGCCAAGGCTTTGGGCGCTGCGTTGGACACGATTCGTGGCTATCCGCCGTTGGTGTTCGTCGGCGAGGTCGACAACCTACGCCGGCAGTTGGCCGACGCCGCTGCGGGCGAGCGCTTTTTACTACAAGGAGGCGACTGTGCTGAGCGCTTTCAGGATTGCACGCCAGAAACCATCACCAGCAAGCTGAAAATCTTGCTGCAGATGTCGGTCGTGCTAGCCTACGGGGCGCGGCAACCCGTCGTCCGGGTGGGACGCATCGCTGGTCAATACGCCAAGCCGCGCTCCGCCGATACCGAGGTGATAGAGGGAGTCACCCTGCCGGTGTTTCGTGGTGACAACATCAATTCCTTTGAACCCGATGCGGCGGGGCGTAAGGCTGACCCAAACCGCTTGCTGCAGAGCTATTATGCGGCGTCGATGACGCTTAATTATCTGCGGGCGATGATCACTGGTGGGTTCGCCGATCTGCATCACCCACAAAATTGGGATTTGAGTTTTGTCGGCAAGAGCACGCAGCGGCAACGCTATGGCCAAGTCGTCGCCAACATCCAGGACGCTGTCGCCTTTATGTCATCCTTTGGTGGGATCCGTGAGGAGCGCCTAGGCTCGGTCGATTTTTTCACCTCGCATGAGGGTTTGTTGCTCGGGTTTGAGGAGGCCATGACGCGGCAACTGTCCGCTGGTGGCAGGCACTATAACCTCGGTGCGCACATGCTGTGGATCGGCGATCGGACGCGCGAGATCAACGGGGCGCACATTGAATACTTCCGCGGTATCGCCAATCCGATCGGCATCAAATGGGGGCCATCGGCGGACCCTGAAGAGATGGCCTTGTTGCTCAAAGCGCTCAATCCAAGTAACGAGGCTGGCCGGATCACCATCATCACGCGCTTTGGTGAAGGCAAGGTCGAGGCTTGTCTGCCGCCAGCGGTAGCGGCAGTGCAGCGCCACGGCCTCAAGGTGCTGTGGAGTTCCGACCCGATGCACGGCAACATCATTAAGACTAAGGACGGCATCAAGACCCGCGACTTCGATGCGATCCTGGGTGAGCTTCGTGCCTGTTTTAGCATCCACCGCACCTTGGGCGGTCGTCTGGGCGGCGTACATTTTGAGATGACCGGTGAGGATGTCACGGAGTGCATCGGTGGTGCTGCTGGCTTGGGCGAAAGCGACTTAACGCGCAACTACGAAACCTTTTGCGATCCGCGCCTCAACTACAGCCAGGCGCTGGAGATGGCCTTTGTGATCTCAGGGATTATGCGTGGCGAGCGGGCTTAGGTCTTAGCTTTCGTTTCATCCTTGAAGTAATCCCGCGCCGCCGTCATGAGGTTACAAAACAAGGCTTCATCGCGGCTGTGGATCGCCTTGCTGTAGTGCGCCAGCGACTGCTGCAGCAAGGTTAAAAGCTGTGGCGTGTAGCTGTTCTCGACTTGAATCTCGTAATAGAGATGTTCGTTCTCGTGGACGACCGGCAGGGACAGGCGAAGCTGTGATTGAAAGGTGGTAGAGGCAACCAGGTTTAGCTCATGAAAGCTCTCGCCGCTGCGCGTCAGGGCTTCAGCAAAGACCAAGTTGCTTAAGTGCGACAGGCCGAGGACATAGCTCATGAGGCGGTCATGCGTCGCAAGCGGCACGGTGTGCAGATTGGCCGTGGTCATGGCAAACAACGCTCGTAGGCGCTTCAGCGTCGCCTGATTGCCATGGTCGCACAGCACGATATTGCTGCCGGCAAGAACCTCGACGTTTGGCCCGAACATCGGATGGACCGAGCCGATGGCTAGGCCTTTGCCTTGAGCCCGGGTGATGGCGGGGATCAGGGGTGTTTTTAACGAGCAGATGTCGAACACCAAAGCCTTGGTGCCGGAGTCCGTCAGCTGGTCGATCAGAGCAGGTGTGGCGGAAATCGGCGTCGCCAGGACGACGATATCCGCGCGCCGGGCCTCGCCGGTCAGCTCATGGACCAGCGGGTAGCGTGACGATCCGGCTGCGTTCGTAGCTGGTGGCTGCGGCGTGTAATGCGTGACGCGGTGACCAAAGGAGTCGAAAAATTCGGATAGCCAAAGGCCCATCCGACCCAGGCCACCGGCGATCAACACCTGCTGCGTTGGCTCACTGCGAGCGCGGTCGATCTGGCGATGAAATTCGTCCTGGGCTTGCACGGCGTAGCGGATGAGCAGTCCGGCAAGGTCCTCGCCCATGCATTGGGGCAGACCGAACTCCTTGGCCTTGATGCGACTGCGCTCAAGCACATCTTTCTCGGTCTTGTAGTCCTTGATCGGTAGGTGCGCCGCCTTTTTCACAGCGCCGATCTGGCGGGCCAGGGCGAGACGCTCGGCGGCGAGCTGATAGAACCGTTCATCGATCGCTCGTACCTGTTCTCTGAGCTTGGCCAACTCGTCCAGCGGTGCCATCCCATGCTCCTTTTGCGCCATCGACCTAGGTGTCTTGGTCTAGGAAGATGGTAGCACGGCGGCAAGGGCGTTGAGCACCAGATCACGGGTTAGAGGCTTGGGTAGAATGACATCGGGCAAGCCGGCGATGGCATCGACGAGGCTGTCTCTAAAGCCACTAAAGACGATGACCGGTACTTCCGGGCAAGCCTTTTTGATGCGGGTGATCAGGTCGATGCCGTTCATGTTAGGCATCAAGATGTCGGTGAGGACGACGTCTGGGCGGTAGCGCTCGATGGCGATCAAGGCGTCAAAGCCGTCGCTGACCGAGATGACCTTCATGCCGCGCATTTCCAACACGGCGCGCAGATAATCTTGCGTGTCCGGGTCGTCGTCGACGACGACGGCGGTAAAGTTTGGGCCGTCCTGCCCGTGCAGGGTGACACTCGGCAGAGTGATGCTCAATGACCAACTATGCTCGCGGCTGGCGACGATGATATCGGTAAAAGCATGGGCCAGGCTGGCGCGCATGCCGCGGATATCGGCATCCACGTCGACAGTGTTGGTCATCGCTGGCGCCGTGATCTCAATCAGCAGAGCCGGCTTTTGTTTGACCGGGTCTTTGGGAATCAGCAGACTGGTGACTAGGCTGATCGAGCTAGTATTGGGCACGCTGCGAATCAACGTGCCGATGATCTCGATCAGGCCACCGTGCAGGACGGTGGCCTCGGCCTCGATCGTCATGTTCGTGCTGGTGTCCCCGACTAGTCGTACGCCCCGCTCACCGGCATCCGCCTGCAGCTCTGCTAGCAGCGCATTCATAAAGTGAGGCACGTTTACCGCGGTCAAGGACCACTCCTCTATCAGATGCCGATTTTTGGCCCCCCTCCTTATGCCGGAGGATGGACCCATAGTCTAGCGAATGATGAGAATTAGCCGTGGCGCTTAGAGAGGCTGTCCGAAAATTCCGTGTCTCCCTACTTCCACGCCTCCGTGGTCAAACCCAAACGCCCAATTTAACCACAGAGACGCGGAAGTAGGGAGACACGGAATTTTCGGACATGTTCTTAGCCCCAAATCCCCCAACCCCCATCCTGGGTTCACGGGTTAAGAGCCGATTTTTCCCGCCAAATCTGGCCACGCACGTCCTCCAGCAATAGGTCCTCGCCGTCTGTACCGAGGACATGGTTCGGCATCATCGGGACCTTCCCTGATGGCGTGTCGACGATGTAGGTCGGAATCCCCAGTCCGGTGATGTTGCCGCGTAGAGACTTCATCAGCCGCAGGCCTGCATCGACCGGAACACGCAGGTGCTCCGTCCCTTCGATCAGGTGCGGGTGGAACAGGTAGTACGGCCTGACGCGGATTTTAAGCAGCTCGCGCAGCAGCTTGATATGGCGTTCCGTGGTGTCGTTGACGCCGCGCAGCAACACGGACTGGTTGCCGACCGGGATGCCATGGTCGACTAGGTTGGCGACGGCCTGGGCGGCCTCTGGGGTGATCTCCTCGGCGCAATTAAAGTGCGTGTTGAGCCAAACAGGGTGGTATTTGGCTAAAATCTTCGCCAGCCGTGCCGTCACGCGGTAGGGGAGGGTGACCGGAGTGCGCGTGCCAAAGCGGATGATCTCGACGTGAGGAATCGCCCGGATGCGGCTGAGGAGGTTGTCGATGGCCTCGTCGCTGGCGATAAACGGGTCGCCGCCGGTGATGAGCACGTCGCGGATCGCTGGATTGCTGGCGATATAAGCGATGCCTCGATCGACGATGCGGCGGTTGAAGTGGAGTCCATCCTCCTCATCGCGACGTTTGCGAAAGCAGTAGCGGCAATAGACGGGACAGAGCTGAGCCACGCAGAAAGCGACGCGGTCCGGGTAGACCTGGACGACTTCCTTGACCGGGGAATGCGGCACCTCGTCGAGAGGATCCTTGACGCCGACGCGGACATTTAATTCCTCGCGGCGCGGTAGGCCCTGGAGGCGGACCGGACAGCTTTTGCTCGGATCCTGATCCATCAATGCCAGGTAATAGGGCGTGACGCCGCTGACGAAGGCATCGGCGAGCAGTTTAAAGCCGTCTTCTTCCGACGCGCTTAGGGCCAAGCGCGCCAAAGCCTGCTCGGCGTTGCCGACTTGGTGGCGCATCTGCCAGCGCCAGTTGATGAAGCTGGTGGCCGGGACGCCAAAGCGTCTTGCCGCCCGGGCCGTGATCGACTCTGGGTCGTCGGCGAAGTGGCGAAATTCTTCCGGTAAAAAGCCATCATCAGGGCCGGTGTCGGCCTGCGGCTGACGAGGCGCTTCAGCTAGGGTATCTGTATGCAACAAGGGTGAAAGTCTCCGTGGCGTGGACCGCCCCCCGTAACTGTCAGGAAGGTAGGGTCATGGCAAGTATTAAAAAGATCGTGCTGGCATCCCAGTCGCCGTTTCGGCGTCAGCTTTTGGCCTCGACCGGCTTGGCCTTTGATGTCGTGGTTGCCCCCATCGACGAAGCCGCGATCAAAGCGCCGGAGCCCCGCCAATTGGCCGAGGCGCGTGCCGCGGCGAAGGGGTTGGCCGTCGCAGCGCAGATGCCCGAATGTTTGGTGATCGGTGCCGATCAGGTCCTAAGCCTGGATGGACATTCCTACGACAAGGCGCCCGACTTGGCCACCGCCAAGCGCCATCTCGAGTCCTTAAACGGGAAAACCCATACGCTGCATTCGGCCATCGTCCTGGCTTATGGTGAAGCGAGGCAACCGGTGCGACTGCTGCGTCGCTTCACCGTCGATGTCGCCATGACCATGCGGCGGCTCAGTCCGGCGGAGATCGATGGCTACCTAGCGACCGGCGAATGGCTGGGTAGCGTCGGCTGCTATCAGTTCGAAAACCGCGGCGTCCAGCTCTTTGAACGGGTTGCCTCCGAGCATTCGTCGATCATCGGTTTACCGTTGCAGGAGTTGATGCGGCAGTTACGCGAGCTCGGCGTGGCGCCTTTGCTGCAGGCAATGCCACCGTGGCATCTCCACCCTTAAGGGCTTTGAGGGCGGCGCTTTGGGCGGTCTTGCGTGCGGCCGTCTGGGGACTCAGGGTTGCGCTCGGACACAGGTCGTTCAATACACAGCTAGCACACAGCGGCGCTCGCGCTTTGCAAACATAGCGGCCGTGTAGGACCAGCCAGTGGTGGGCAGTCGGTAGGTACTGGGGCCCGATGACGGCGCTAAGGACATCGCTGCAGGCATCTGCAGTCTTGGTATGGTGCAGACCAAGTCGTTCAGTGACGCGAAAGACATGGGTATCCACCGCTAGAGTCGGCTCGCGAAAGATCTCGCCAAGGACGACGCTGGCTGTCTTGCGGCCGACTCCCGGCAGGGCCTCAAGGCTGGCTCGGTCCTGCGGCACCTGGCTCCCATGCTGGGCGATGAGGATGCGGGCCAGCGCCACGGCGCGCTTGGCTTTGGTCGGCGCCAGACCGATCCGCCGGATGAGATGGAGGAAGCTCTTTTCCCCCATCGCCACCACCGACTCCGGGGTCAGGCCAGCGTCGTAGCTCGCGGTCATGGCGGCGTTGACCGCCTTATCTGTGGTCTGCGCCGACAGGGCGACTGAGAGTAAGAGCTGGAAGGGGGTGCGGTAGTAAAGTTCGCACCTGGGGTCGGGAGACGCGGCGGCAAAGCGCCGCATGATCTCGTCGATCATCAGCTGCTGGGTTCGCTTGGACGGCCTCTTCGTCGGTCGAAGCGCCGCGTCCTTACTCCGAAACTTCGATCTTAACATCGCCTAGCACCTTGCATTGGCAGGCCAGGCGTTCATTTGCTTCGGCGGCCATCGTTTCGAGGAAGTCGCGCTCATCGTCCTGCATCGGGCTCAGCTTGTCTGCACCTTCAAGCACGCGGACCATGCACGCACCACAAGCGCCGTCCCGGCAGCCAAAAAGAATCGAGGTATCGTGGTCTTCGCACATGTCGATCATGGCGTAACCAACTGGAACTTCAATGGTTTTGTTGTCGGTGGTGATGGTTACTTTAGGCATTCTAGCAGTCCTTGAAGGCGCATCATGGTCAGATGCCATGACGATGATTTTTGCCCTATGGTCGTACCTTGAGCAACTGGTCACGTCAAGCGGTGGGGACGTGAAAGGACCTTGTTTTTTCACTACAGCTAGGGCTACGCTCTAGCCTCGGATGGGCCGGTAAGTGGTTTATGAGTGGGTCTTTTTCCTGTCATCATGATGAGGAGCCAGCGCTTTGGTCGCTAAACAATCTCGTGTGAAGTCTCACCCGCCAACTGCTGTTGCTAGCGCTTTTGGCCTCAGCCTGCGCGGCTGGCTGCTCAGCGGCCTGCCGCGAGCCAAGGCCACCAGCAAGACCAAGGCGCATGTCGTCTTTCTCGGCCAGGGGCAAACGGTGGAAGCAGCTCTTGCCGCACTAGACCTGAGCTTGCCACCCTGGCTGATCGAGCGTGCCGCAGCCAAGCGCGGCGAGATCCTGTATGCCGCCACCGAGGCTGGCCCGCTGTGGTTGCTGACGGCACAGGCCAAATCCTCGGCTGCGGCGCATGATGGACTGTTTCGCGTCAGCCCTTACGGGGTCGCTCGCGACCTTGCGGCCCAGGTTGTGGCGGCTCTGGCGGACTCTGGCCTCGCCGAGGTCAATTGGCATTTTCATGGTGCCAGCGAGGCCGAGCAGCGCGGTGCCTTGGTCGGTCTCGAGCTCGGCGCTTATCGCTTCAAGCAGTTGCGCGCGGCCAAACCGGTCTTGGAGCTACCGCGGTTGGTCCTGCACGGCGTGCCCAGCGGCGTGCTCGACGCGGCGCACGTGCTGGGAGTCGCGACCAATATGGCGCGGCATCTGGTCAATCTGCCGCCTAATGAATTGAATCCGACCACCTATGCCGACGGTTTGCAGGAGCTATTTGCCACTTTTCCAGCGATGTCGGTGGACGTGTGGCGTGGGCGCAAATTGGTCCAGGAGCGGATGGGCCTACTCCTTGGCGTCGGTCAGGCCGCCGCCGCTGGGCCGGCCCTGGTGCATCTAAAATACCGCCCCAAAAAGCCGGCAAAGGGCGTCAAGCCGCTGGCCTTTGTCGGTAAGGGAATCACCTTTGATAGCGGTGGCCTCGACCTCAAAGATGCCGGTGGCATGCGGCTGATGAAAAAGGACATGGGCGGCTCGGCGTCTTTGGTCGGCCTGGCCTATTGGCTAGCGGCTAGCGATGCGGCCCACCCATGCGATATCTATTTAGCCTTGGCCGAAAATGCCGTGGCTCAGCACGCCTTCCACCCTGGCGATGTGCTGACAGCGCGCAATGGTTTAACCGTCGAGATCGACAACACCGATGCCGAAGGCAGGCTGGTCCTCGCCGATGCGCTGGACGTGGCGGTTGGCAAGACCGGTGCAGATGCTCCGGCCGCAGTGATCAACCTGGCAACTTTAACTGGAGCGATGCGCGTCGCCTTGGGCCTACGCATCGCCGGGATGATTGCCAACGACGACGACTTGGCCCAAGCGCTGCTCCTTGCTGGCCAACGCAGCGCCGAACCGACCTGGCGGCTGCCGCTGTATGCGGATTATTTCGTCGGCATGAAGTCAAATTTTGCCGACTTTGCCAATTCGGCTCCCGGTGGCCGTGGTGGCGCGATCACGGCAGCGTTGTTTCTACAGAAGTTCGTGCGCGACGTGCCGTGGGCGCATGTCGACATGATGGCATGGAGCGAGGGCAACACCGGTGGTTGTGTGGAAGCCGGTGGCAATGGTCAGTGCGTCCAGCTTTTGGCGGATTTTCTCGCCTCGCGCTGAGGCTTGGGCAGCGACTGCGGCGAGCTGGACCTCTGCAGTGGGGCCGTGGCCTCGACATCGGTGAAAAGCCTAAACACGGTAAGGTAGATCTTCCTGGGTGGTTTCGGCTATCATCTTAGCTAGACACCACTGGTCGTCAACTTGCAGAGCCTAGGTTTGGATCTTCAGCCTAATTTTTAGGCGAAGGCCATCCATAGCGCTGATTGCGGCACTTCCCTCTCTCTCTAGGAGACTCTTCCATGCTGGTACCTCTAGCGCCTTACGGTTGCGGTATTTATCGTCGTTGCTTGTTTGGCCTCACGCTCGTCGTCAGCACCTCCTTTGCTGCTCATGATGGCTTTGCTGTCGATGCGAAACCGGTGATCATCGCGGCTACCAAGACCGAGGGCAAGGACAGCAAAGAGAAAACGGACAGCAAGGACAGCAAAGAGAAAACGGACAGCAAAGATAGCAAAGAGAAAACGGACAGCAAAGACCAAGCCAAGCCAGCGGACGTCGTCAACCAGGGCGCTGGCAAGGCTGGGCCTGCGGCAACGGTCACCGAAACGGCCGGTCAGGAAAAGGGCAAAGGCACGGACGAACTCGACTTTAGTTTGAACGCCGCAATCGATCCAATTCCGGCCTTGGGCGACGGCTTTGATGATTTTCAGGACATCGATAAACGTGCCTCGCAGTACGCCAAAGATGGTGCAGTCGAATCCGAAGATGCGCGCATCGAACGGGAACTCAAAGCCTACAAAGAAGCCGAGGCGAAAGCCGAAAACGAAAAGGCGCAGCAGGAGGCTAAGGCCCGCGAAGAGGCTCGTCTGAATGCCCGCGAAGAAGAGGAAAAAGCCGCTCATCGCAATAAGACCATCGAGAGTGATGCTGACAAGAAGGCTCGCGAGCTCAAAGGGATCGACAAGGACGAGTTAACCTGGAAGGGCCTCGAGGACTAATAGTGAGCTTTGCTTGCTCGGTCCTTGGCGCTATCTTTGTCTTTATTCTTCGGCATCCGGTGATAGGCCAACAGGGCCTTATCCCTGGCTAAGGCATGATCGACGATGGGCCGCGGATAGGCGGCTCCGAGTACCACACCAGCCTGTTGCAGCACCGCATCCGGTGCCGCAAAGGGGTGCTGGATCCACTTGTTCGGCAGGCGGGCGAGTTCTGGCACCCATCTGCGGACATAGACGCCCATGGCATCGAACTTGTCGCCCTGAGTGATCGGATTAAAGATGCGAAAATACGGTGCCGCATCGGCGCCGCAGCCAGCGACCCACTGCCAGCCCAGCGTGTTGTTGGCGAGATCGGCGTCGACCAAGGTGTCCCAAAACCACGCCGCGCCTTCTTGCCACGGGATTAAGAGGTCCTTGACGAGGAATGAACCGACTAACATGCGCACGCGGTTGTGCATCGTGCCTGTGGTCCACAGTTCGCGCATCCCGGCGTCGATGATTGGATAGCCGGTTTGGCCTCGCTGCCAGCGCCTCAGCGCACCGGGCTTGGGCTCCCAGGGAAAGGCGCTAAATTCTGGACGCAGGGACTCGTGCACCGTCTGCGGGTAGTGAAACAGGAGATGATAGGCAAACTCGCGCCAACCGATTTGGCGCAAAAAAGCGGCTGCTCCACCGCCGCCTTCGCCACCACTTGGGCCCGGCTTCAACGCCGCTTTCGGTGTCGTAAAAGCGTGCCAGATCTGACGCGGACTGACCTCGCCAAATGCTAGGTGCGGGCTTAGCGACGAAGTTGCATCCAGCGCTGGAAAGTCGCGCGCCTGGACGTACCCTGCGACGCGTTGCTTGGTGAATGTCGTCAGTAGCTCGTGCGCTCCTGGCTCACCAGGCGACCAACGTGCGGTTAAGCCCTGGTCCCATGGGATCAGAGGCTTTAGCCCAAGTTGTTCCAGAGCAAGCGACTTTGGCCAAGACGCAGGTGCGTTGAGCTTGATTGGAGCTCTGAGCGGCTTGGCCACTTCACCTTGGGCAAGGCAGGCGCGCCAGTACGGGGTAAACACGCGGTAAGGGTTGCCCGAGCCATTGCGCACCTCCCATGGCTCCCGCAGCAGGGCACCATTGTAGCTGCTGGCCTCGCAGCCGGCGGCCTTGATCGCGGCCTTGACGCTTTGGTCGCGCTCGATCAGCGTCGGCTCGTAGCAGCGGTTCCAAACCACGGCACTGGCGTCCACCTCGGTGATCAGCTGTAGCAGGGTGGCGAGGGCCGGGCCTTGGCGCAGGATGAGACGCGAGCCGAGCTGGCGTAGCTGCAAGTCCAGCGACTCAAGCGATGCATGGAGCCACCAGCGGCTGGCACCGCCGCGCGCTGCGCTACCTTCTTCCGCAGTGCCGTCGATAAACACCGGGATGATCGGCTCACCTCGTTGCACAGCAGCCTGTAGCGCCGGCTGATCGCTGAGGCGCAGGTCGCGGCGCAACCAAACGATCGTCGTCATGTCATCCGATGCTCCAGGGCCAGTTGCATACTTAGAGTGTAGCACTCCCCACGGCGTAACCAACGCAGGCCGTCGCCATGATGTAGCGCGTCCGGTAGGCCCATCCATGGCTCGATGCAGTGGAAGCCCTTACCCTCCAAGCTCCACAGCACCAGGTAACGAAATCCATCGGACCAAGCTAGCTGCACCTTGCGGCCGCTGCCATCATCGACCAGGCTCGCCCTACCCACAGCGTGCTCCCCCAAAATGAGGTTGCGCAGCAGCGGTGACGTCAGGGTTCCTTTGGCCTCCTCAGCGGACTCGGGATAGGGTGCCGATTTACCGGCTGTGCCCACGGGCGTGACCCTGGTTTTGCTGGTGGCGCTGGTTTCGAGGTGGCATTGCGCCAGGCTGCTGTTGGCTCCGAGCGGCGCATGAAAGTAAGGGTGGGCGCCCATCGCCAGCGGCATCGGCGCCGCGGCTTCGTCGCGGCCACCGTCGTTGGTGATCCAAAGGTCCAAGGTCAGCGTCGCGCCGGCTAGGGTGTAACGGGCGACCACGGTGAAGTCGAAGGGGAACAATTCATACGTCGCTGGACCACTGCGCAAGGTCAGTTCCGCCAGGTGCTCTTGTTGTCCTGTCAGAGCCCACGGCAGCGCGTAGGCAAAGCCATGCAGCGGCATATGATAGGTGCGTTCCCCAAGGGCATAATGCAGCGAGCGGTCGCCATGAAACTGCCTTCCGGCCAAGGGGAACAACAGTGGCATGCCGCCACCCGGCCAGCCGCTCTCAGCGGGACTAAAGGTGTCGGGTAGCCAAAGCAGCGGCACCGGCTCGTCGCCCACGGCATGCAGGGTCAGCTGGGACAACAGGCCGCCTCGCGAGGGCAGGAGGGTCGCTTCGCTGCGGCCGTGGCGGAGGATGACGCTAGTGAGCATGAGTCGGGTCTCCTAGATACCGTCTTGTATACAGGGATGCGGCGCGACCATGCCACTGTTTTTATGAACATCTCTTACAGTGACACGTCCGCCCGCTGCTGCTTTTCGCCACTGTAGAGCCAGTCCCACGTCGGTTGGTGCGCTAACTCTAGCTCGGCAAGTCCACCTTGGTTCCGGTGCTCGGCGTATAACCGCTCGAGGTGACTTAAAAACGCCTCCAGGCTGCTGGAACGCAACAAGCTTGGCGCAAAAAATACCGGTGGAAGGCTCGACCGCAGGTAGTTCCAAAGCATTTTCAGGCGGCCCATGGTCTGGCGCGCGAGGGGCCAGAGGTGGTCCTGCTGGCACCCGTCGGCAAAGCCCGGGTGCTCTGAGCCGAAGACAGCCTTGGCCAAGGTCGCTTGAAGCTGTCGCCAGGCCTCCTCGTCGGTGCCGCAGCTGCGGCTAAAGAGTCCGGACTTGCATAGCTCAAACAGGCGGTCGATGTGCTCCTGGTAGAGTTCATGCAGTAGGGCATGGCTGATCAAAGCATAGCGCAGCGTGGTGAAACTCAGCCGCACCGGTGCACCCGTGCGTAGCTCTTGGAAGATCCAGGGATTGCGCAATGCGCCGCGCCCGACCAGCACGCCGGCGACCAGCGGTGCGGTGGTTAAGCGTTGGTCCAAGCTAGCTTGGCCCACGACATCGCCCGACGCCACCACCGCGGTGCCTAGGGACGTGCTCGCTGCGGCGATCAAATCCCACCGGGCTTGCCCGGAGTAACGTTGTGGCCTGGTTCGTCCGTGCACGGTCAGGCGGGCTAGCGCATAGTCAGCTAAGCCGCTGATGAGGTGGGTGAACTCCTCTGGGCTGTGAAATCCGGTACGCATCTTGACGGCGACCGACTTTGCCCCGAGGCCTTGTTGCAGCTCGCCGACGAAACGGTGGAATTCATCGCCTTGGCGCAGCAAGCTACTGCCAGCGCCCTTGCCGACGCAGGTGGGCGATGGGCAGCCGGCATTGAGTTCGACAAAAGGCGAGACGGTCAGGAGCACGGGGGCCGTCCTAACGAAATCAGCGCTGTCTGCGGCCATCAGCTGGGGCACCAGCGGATACGGCAGGTAGCTGCGCAGCTCGGTGAGCTCAGGGCAGAAGCCGCGCGGTAGGGTGCTACCGGGAAAGGTTGCAGTGACGCGCAGAAACGGCGTGGCCAGAGCGCTCGGCGCCGATGCGAGGTGCCACCACAAGCGCATCGGTAGGTTAGAGACACCTTCCATAGGAGCTAGGGCGATAAAGGGAGCTTGTTTTGACTGAGGCTGCGGCATAGGGCTGAGTCTTTAACTTGAACTAATTGCCGCGCCAAGGACTAAGAACATGTCCGAAAATTCCGTGTCTCCCTACTTCCGCGTCTCTGTGGTTAAATTGGGCGTTTGGGTTTGACCACGGAGGCGCGGA
>CAIYRB010000103.1 GCA_903928445.1 uncultured Pseudomonadota bacterium
CACTGTCGGCCAGCTGACTGCACCGCAGTCAGACCCAAGGACCTCCCAAGTTCACGTGTGGGCATTTGTGAGCATGCTGTGGGTCGTAGCCCCCGGCAGGTACCCGTCGTCCTTCCAGCTTGGAGCGGGTTGCTGTCTTCCGTATGGCCCGATGAAGTTTTTTCCACACTTTTGGCAATTGATGGCGCGAAGGTCGATCGATGTTCGCCTCTCCATACTAAACGAGGTCGCATTTCGTGGCCACCGCTCCCGTAAGCGCCTTACCCATGATGTCAAATCTCAAATTGAACAGTGTTTCTTCGCGCCTTGAGCTGTCTCGGCGTCTGCCAGAGTTGATCGAGTTGGAGGATTTGGCCGGCCAATTTGCGGGAAAGACGGTTGTTACGACCGAGGCCGTGATTGCGGCGCACGGGCAGGAATTTCCGCTTTACTCTTACGCATTTGGTAGTCAGGACATTCGTGCGCCGGTGGTCGCTTTTATAGGTGGCGTGCACGGCCTAGAGCGCGTCGGTACGAATGTTGCCATATCCTACCTTAAAATGGTCATCGAACTGCTAGCTTGGGACAAAGGTTTGCAGCATCTTTTGAGTCGTTGCCGCCTGCTTTTCTTTCCCTTGGTCAATCCCGCCGGCATGTATGCTAAGACCCGCTCAAATGCAAACGGGGTCGATTTGATGCGTAATGCGCCAATTGAAGCGGAGGGCGTCCTAAAATTTCCCCTGCTTGGTGGACAGAGGCGCTCGCCCCTCCTGCCGTGGTACCGTGGTGAGGCAGGAGCAGCGTTGGAGTTAGAGGCGCAGGCGCTCGAACGTTTTGTTCGTCGCGAACTTTTTTCTTCGCGCTTTTCGCTCATCCTTGACATGCACTCTGGCTTTGGGTTGGTCGATCGTCTGTGGTTTCCCTTTGCCTACACCAGTCGGCCGTTTGATCACTCCGCGCTGATGTTTGCGTTGAAGGTACGCTTGGACCGCGCTTTGCCTAATCATTTCTACCAGGTTGAACCACAGTCGCGCCACTACCTTACCCATGGCGACCTGTGGGACTACCTGTTCTTAGCCCAGCGTGCTGAGCCGGGCGCTGGAACAATGCTGCCTCTTACCCTGGAAATGGGTTCGTGGTTGTGGATCAAAAAGAATCCGAGGCAGGTGTTCTCGGCATTGGGTGTCTTTAACCCAGTCCTGCCGCACCGTCTGCAGCGGACGCTGAGGCGACATCATGCCTTACTCGACTTTCTGCTGCGCATGGCCGCTTCGCATGATAATTGGGCCGATCCGGCGACGGTCGCCGCAGCGAATTACGGCGGCAAGGCCCAGGAGCTTTGGTATAATCCTGGTTCTTCCGATGCTGGCGGATAATCATTGGCGCGTTTAAAACCAGTTTTTTTCCATAGTGTGCCTCACTAATTCGCAGCTGCAGTCCAGTAGCATGCAGGGACTAAGCCTAGGTGGCGGCGAAGCGCGGAGCTGAGCCTGCAGAGTACTCCGTTAGGCCAATGCCATAGGCGTTCGATAGAAGAAGAGTGTCTTATCAGAGGCGCGCACCCGAGTCGGCACTGTCAGGCATCCCGACACCGAGTTCTCGCGCCCCCTACG
>CAIYRB010000104.1 GCA_903928445.1 uncultured Pseudomonadota bacterium
CACTGTCGGCCAGCTGACTGCACCGCAGTCAGACCCAAGGACCTCCCAAGTTCACGTGTGGGCATTTGTGAGCATGCTGTGGGTCGTAGCCCCCGGCAGGTACCCGTCGTCCTTCCAGCTTGGAGCGGGTTGCTGTCTTCCCCATAAATCAACCTGGGTCGACACCTGCAATTTAGTAGGCTTTCGGGGTAGCCCCATTCGCCTCATCGGCTCCGGCCTGCTCACGCGTCTTTCCCGGCTTCAGCTCCCTGGTTACCCAGGCCCGCTGCGGAATCGACTTCACCGCTGTCTGGTCTTTACGGTGGCGCTCTTTGCATGACGCCTGCTCCTTCCACGCGCTTCTTGGCGCACTAATTCCCCTACAAACCTCTGCTTAAGGGTTTCGTGCGGGGAAATACGGTGGTTTCGTGGACAGCGTAAATCGGCCGTAACCATGCGATGGCCAGTGGTGAGTCTGTCATGCCGATCGTTGGTCATCAACCCCAGTGAAACGGAAAGGACACGCCAGAAGTAGTGCTTGTGATTTGGGATGTCTAGGCTGATGATCTAATCTGGTTCAGCATCGAGCTGCAAATCGATGCAAATCCACTTGCTGCTAGGCTGGCCTGAGGCTCAGAGCTGTCTCAAGGCGCCGGAGTTCGGCCGCGAGCCTCGCCGCAGAAAGTTTTTGCAAGTTCTTTTGCTTCCATTTGATTCCGGGCAAGTTTTCCACGTGAGGGTATGGAAAGGTTTTCCAGTCAGCACGGCCGGCCTTGAACGACAGTAGAAAAGTTTTTTCCGCGTCTGTGGTCCCGGCGTACAGCGCCGCAAGAAGCTGGCCGCGAACCGACTCGAGTTCCGCAAGTGTTACTGGAAACGTCGTCATGCCGTCAAACTCATTTGCAAATGCTTGGTCCATTTTTTGCCAGCTGGGATTCCAAAGCTCGTTCATGGGCCGGTTGTGCGACATGAGATAGACGAAGAATGCGTGACGCACGGCATCGGTGAGGCCCTCGGTTTCGAGCAGCGATTTGACGTCGAACAGATCACGTGGGTGCTGTCTGTCGAGCGCCGCACAGATTTTTCCGCCATAGAGGTCCGCCAGACTCACTGTTTGCACAGACGCCGACACCTCGAAGCGGTCGCGTGCAGCCTGGCCCAGAGCCCGCACCTCGGCGGGCAGCACAAAGCCCCGCAAAATGTAGTTGGCCTCGACTTTTATTGCGGTGCCGTCGCGCTCGATCAGAAGCTTGAGCTCCTGGCCGGAGTCAAAACCTCGGTTTGGCTTCGCTTTGCATTTGGGAATTGCATTTTCGATTGCAATTGCTGCGTCCCTCAACAGACCGTTGATGTTGCGAATGGTTTCGTCGCGTGGTTCGACGGGTAGGTAGGTGAGATCTATATCTACGGAAAAGCGCGGAAAATTGCGCACGAAGAGGTTGATGGCCGTGCCACCCTTGAGTGCAAAACGCGGGTCCTTCATGACGTATGGCAGAGTTTCGATGAGCAGTCGCACCTGACGCTCATAGAGGCGCCCACGTTCGCTTTCAGACATCCGGCACCTCGGCTTTGCGCGGGACCGTAATGTGGTAGCGCGCATCAAGCGCTCCGCCTTTGACGACCTCGCGCTTGCCTTTGCCGCAGTCGATCTTGCTCTCATCCAGTCTCGAGTACCAATCGTGTCCTGATTCGCGCGACAGATAGAGGAATACACGCCTGACTTTGAATGACCGACAGCTCTCGAGCAGCGATTGCAGCACCGCGGGGTCCAGGGTGCCGAGGCCGTCGAAGAGCTCGGCCACCTCTTCGAAACGGTGGTCTTTCCCTATGAGATGGATGGCCTCCAACACCGCGCGCTCGCGCCGCGATGCGAGGATTTGAAATCCCTCGGCAGTCTTGAGCTCCGAGATGCCAAGCCCGCCTTCTTGAAACAGCTCCGTTTGCACTAATCGCATCTTCGCATCCCAATAGTACTCAACAAACCATTTGGGCAGCTTAGTCTTGCCCTGCCCGAAGAGCCAAACTGGCGCGCGCTGGCCCAGGGCGGCATATTGCGCCACTCCCCTGAGCTCGAGCGCCGTTTTGCCGCCCACGTGCACACGCATATTAAGCTCGCGCTCGATCGCCTCCACTCCGGCCGTCCAGGGGGGGGTCTCCGTCGCTTTGCGGTAGGCGCCTTCGCCGATGCTGGCGAGCGTTCCGTTCGCCTTCAGGTGGCTTGTGAGGCGCTTGCTGATGCCGCGAGCTCTCATCCCCGCCGACGTCAACACCTGGCCAGGACGCCACTCCATCAGCAGCTTTTTCGTAGGGGAGTTGTGGTTTGGTTTCTTTCCCATGAGTTTCATTTTATGTCATCCATGGTGCCTTTGTCAAACCAATGGGTTGAAAAATACCCTGACAAGACCATATAATGGTCCTCATGGGTTAACTTTCAAACCGCGTTTTCATGCCAACATTCGGTTTATGCCCTGCTGAAAACGCTCTGAACGCCGCCGCATCTGGACTCGGGATGATTCGGATCTTAAAGGCGACCAATGCTAAAAAGGCGGATGTCGAGGAGCATGTGCATATCCGCATTGGCATCAACTCCGGTGAGGTGATCTTCGGTGATCTCGGCAGCAAGGCCTTCCGTCGCGACTTCACGGTCATCGG
>CAIYRB010000105.1 GCA_903928445.1 uncultured Pseudomonadota bacterium
CACGGAGGCGCGGAAGTAGGGAGACACGGAATTTTCGGACAGCCTCTAAACCAGCAGCTGCCGGCCAGCCAATTCAGCATAATAGCCACCGCGAGCCATCAACTCAGCATGGGTCCCCTGCTCGATGATCTGCCCCTTGGCAAACACCAAGATCTTGTCGCACTGGATGATCGTACTCAAACGGTGGGCGATGACAAAGCAGGTGCGACCGCGCATCAGCTTGACCGTTGCCGCCTGGATCAGCGATTCGCAGAACTCGTCGATATTTGCCGTGGCTTCGTCGAGAATCAGCAGCTTTGGCTCCCGCAGCAGCATCCGCGTGAAAGCCACCAGCTGACGCTCACCAACGCTTAAATTATCACCACCTTCAACGATTTGATAGTCGAGGCCACCCTTGGTGTGCAGCAGGACTTTGCTTAGTCCAGTCTCGGCAGCTGCGGCGAGCAGCACGCTGTCCGCAACGGGACGGTCTAGAGCCGCGGTTAAATTCTCACGCAAGGTCCCGGCAAACACCACGAGGTCCTGACTCACATAACCTAACTGGCGGCGCAGGCTGGCGCGCTCAAGCGAGGCCAAGGGCAACCCGTCGAGCAAGATGTCACCGCGCAGCAAGGGATAAAGCCGCGGCAAGAGATTGATCGTCGTCGTCTTACCCGAACCGGTCGCACCCACCAGTCCGACCTTCATCCCCGGCTCAGCGCTAAAGGTGATGCCCTTGAGCACCGGCGCACCGTCGCCGTAGCTCATCCAGACGTCCCGGTACTCGACCTTGCCGCCCAGCTCAGGCGCGAGCTCGCCGTCGATGCCAAGGCTGTCCTTTTCCTCTGGCTCTTGCAGCATGCGCCGCACGCGCTCGCTGGACACCACGGCCTCTTGAATGTTTTGCACCTCCTGCGAGATGACGCGAATCGGCGCGACGAAGCGCTCGCTAAAGCGGACGAAGGCCACGAGCATACCTAGCTGCATGGCGCCCAAGGCGACCTGCGGGCCACCAAGAGCAAGTACCAACAGCGAGGGCAAAGAGCAGAGAAAGACGGCAAAGGGACGGATAAAACTATTCCAGTTGAGGGTATGAATGCCAGCGCTCAGCAGCTCATCGGCGGCGGCGGTAAACTGCCGCTGCGTCCACGCCTCTAAACCGAATATCTTTATGACTGGCAGCCCGTTCAAATACTCGGCAAGCTTAGCATTGAGGTGTGCCGAGCGGCGCTTATAGGTACGTAGCCAGTAGACGACGGGACGACGCATGACGACGGTGAACAGGAGGGCCGGCACGCAGACGGCAACGATCGTACTGCCAAAGCGTAGATCGGTCAGCACCATCGCCACCAGCACCGAGGCGATGTTGATAGTCGCGATCAAGACGCGGGCCAAGGTGCCGTTAAAGAAGGTCTCGATGCCTTCGACATCCGAGGTCAAGCGGGTGATGGTCCGCCCAAGCGGCTGCACATCGAAGTAGGCGATCGGCAGGCGGCTCATCTTTTCAAACAGCTGGGTACGAATCCGGTAGGTGATTTCGATCGTGGCTTTTGCCAGGCTGACGCGACCGAAATACTGAGCCGCCACGGCGAGCGTTTCCAAGACCATAAAGGACAAGCTATAGCGCCAACGCAGGTCGACGCCAGCGCGCGGATCGACCAAGGTCTCGACCAAGCGACCCAGGCAACGAGCAGAGACCATCACCGCCGCCGATGCGCTTAAAATCCAGGCCAAAGCACCACCTAGGCGCCAGTATAGGCCACTCCCCATCCGCACCATCTGCAGGATCCCGATGACATCGCTACCGACTGCGGCGATCTTGTCGTCGGATTCGAGGCCGCGTTGCACCAGGGGTGGGGGCAGCGGCGCGGGAGCGAGCGTGCCTTTAGAGCTAGTCATGGCCCGGCGCCTCCAAGGCAAAGGTCGGACGCAAGGCCGGCGTGAGGACCCCGGCCTCGATGCGAAACACCCGGTCGCACAGCCGCAAAGTCGAGAGCCGATGCGCCACCCACACCACGGTGATCCCGCGTAATGGGCGGTCAAGGCGGCGCAGGATCGCCTCCTCAGTGACCGCATCGACCGCACTAAGACAATCGTCTAGCAGTAAGATCGAACGCACCCGCAGCAGGGCCCGAGCTAAGGCCAAGCGCTGCTTTTGACCACCGGACAGGTTAATCCCCCATTCGCCGACCCAGGTATCCAAACCACCTTCGAAGCCACGCACATCGGCGGCCAGTTGCACCGTGTCCAGCACCTCCCACAGTCGCTCGTCGCTGAACTCGCCTTCCAGCTGGAGATTGAAGCGCAGCGTTCCAGCGAATAAAAAGGCCCGCTGTGGCACCATCGCCACGTGCTGCGCCAACCAGTCGCGCGCCACTGGTTGAATGTCTGCACCGGCAAGCAGGATGCGGTGCTCGGGACCATCCAGCAAGCCGGCAAGCAAGGACAGTAAGGTGGTCTTGCCAGCTCCGATCGGTCCAGCAATGCCGATGCGTTCACCGCTTTTAATGGTCAGGTTGATATCATCCAAGATCAGCCGCTCGCCCGGGTCAAAGCGAAAATCGAGACCATGCACCTCGATGGTCGCACCATGGCGGGCCAGGTCGGGCACCAAGGATTTGGCACTAAATAGATCTGCCAGTCGCTGCAGGTTAAAGATCTCCACCATGCGGCTCAAGCTAGCGAAGCCACGCTGCCATTCCGCGATAATGTCACCCAAATCAAAGAGCGGGCCCTGGAGCATCAAGACATAGGAGAGTAGTGCCACGAATTGGCCTACGCTTAAGGTACCGAGACCGATTTTCCGCACACCAAACACCAACAGCACGCCATAAGCAATCAGCGTCGGCAGGGCGCCGAGGGGAAAGATACGCCAGCCGGTCTTGACCACAGCAAAGCGCTTTTCAGCGTAGTCGCGGGCCTCAGTCCGCAGCCTAGCCTGCCACAGCTCATCGGTATTGGTCGCTCGCTGCAGACGGATCGTCGAGAGCGCTTGGGCGACAGCACCTGACAGGTCGCCGAGCTTCTCCTGGGCGACGATATGCAGATCGTGCTCCTTACGAGCCAGCTTGAGGATCCAATAGGGTAAAAATGGGAAAATTAGTAAACAATAAAGTGTTAACCCAGGGTCGATCGACAGCATCGACACGACGCTAAGGACCGTGAAGAAGATCATGTCGAGCGTCGCCACCACGGTAAAACCATGGATGGCCCGGCTAGCGTTCCAATCACCGGTCGCCCGGTTCATCAGGTCGCCCAAGGGATAGGCGTGAAAGGTACGCAGTGGTAACAGGCGCAGGACCTGCCAAAAGCGCACTTTGAGCTCGCGTCCGGCGATGTGGGTTTGCCGTGCTAGTAATTGGCGCCAGCCAACCCGGCCGATCAGACCGATCACCAAAGCCAACAACAGACCATGGATCAGAGCTTTAAGCGCCAGCAGCGGCGTCGCCCGGGCAAACCACAGCGGGATCTGGGCGTCAGGATGACCGATGGTATCGAGCGACCACTGGACAAAGCGCGGGATGAGCACCTCGGAGATGCTGCACGAAAACAAGGCCACCACTCCCGCAAGATAGGATGGCCAGTGCTCCCGCAGCGAGCGCCGGTATAATGTGCCAGCAGTCATCGTCACATCGTCCTCACCTGACCTAATCACCAAAGGTTTAACCCTGGCGCGTCTTGGCCCATGCGATGAAATCATCCAGGGACTCGGGGTTACCGATGGCGGCGAGGTTCACCACGGCTTCGCCATGCAGCACCTGGGTGACCGCAAGCTCGACCTTTTTGCCGCTTCGGGTGTAGGGGATATCTTGCACCTGCACCACATCCTTGGGCACGTGCCGGGGGGTAAGAGCTTGTTTGATACTCGCTTTGATTTGTGCCGTCAATGCCGGGTCGAGCACCAGACCGGGAGCAAGCTTGACGAACAAAACGATGGCTTCGTCGCCACCTTCGCGGTGCGCCACGGCAATGGCATCGACCACCGCACTCAGTCCTTCAACCTGGCGATATAGCTCAGCCGTGCCGATGCGCACACCACCTGGATTTAGCGTCGCGTCCGACCGACCGTAGACGATCACACCACCGTGCGGCGTGATTTCGACAAAGTCACCGTGCCGCCACACCTCAAAACCGAGGTCCTGAAAATAATCGAAATAGGCATGGTGATAGCGCTGATCACCTGGGTCGCACCAAAAGCCCAGCGGCATAGCCGGAAATGGCTGGGTGCAAACGAGCTCGGCCTTGGCACCGCGAACCGGCCGAGCCTGTTCATCCCAAGCGTCGATCGCCATCCCAAGACCGGCACACTGGATCTCGCCTGCGCGCACCGGCAAGGTCGGCGAGCCGAGCATAAAGCACGAGATGATGTCGGTGCCGCCACTGATCGACGCCAGATGCAGCGACGACCCAAGCGCCGGCACCTGGGCATAGAGCCAGGCAAAATGTTCCGGCAACAGCGGCGCTCCCGTCGTCAAAACGGTTTTCGGCGCGTGCTCCCCTAGGATGGAACGTACCTCCATCTGTTGACTCATACAGGTGGCAACAAACTTTGGGCTGGTCCCTAGCGCGGTGACGCGAAGATCGCGCACGGCACGCCACAACACGCCTAAATCTGGCGTCGCGACGGAGCCTTCAAACAGCACCAGCGAAGCACCGGTGGCCAGGGCCGATACGCTCCAGTTCCACATCATCCAACCGCAGGTGGTATAGAACAGTAGGCGTGAACCAGGTCCAATATCGGAATGGAGCATCAGCTCCTTTTTATGCTGCAGCAGAGTGCCACCGATGCCATGGACGATGGCCTTGGGAACACCGGTCGTACCCGATGAAAACATGATAAACAAAGGATCGTTAAAGGCGCGACCGACAAAGGTCAAGAGGCGAGGTGGAGCAAGATCTAGGGCATCGTCCCACCAACAAACGGCCGCCTCCATCCCGGCAAAGGCGGCTGGCAGCGCTGCCGGGGCTGGCTCAAGATGGGTGACCAGGACCGTTTTGACCAGCGTCGGCAGGCCTTCCACCACCGCTCGGGTGGCTGGTACACAATCAAACAGCTTGCCGCCGTAGACATAGGCCGAGGTGCAAAACAGTACCTTGGGTTCGATCTGCGCAAACCGGTCGCGAACAGCCGCAGCACCAAAATCAGGCGAGCATGACGACCATACGGCGCCCAAAGAGGTCGCCGCCAACATCGCGATGACCGCCTCGGGCGTGTTTGCCGTCACTCCGGCGACCACGTCGCCAGGACCCACCCCCCACTGCTGCAACGCCGCGGCGCAGCGCGCGACTTCGTGGCGCAAACGCGCCAAGCTAAAGCTGCGGCGCGGCGCACCTTCCGCTAACGCCACCAAGGCCGCCGGGCGATCGTCGCCAGCAAGCAGATGTTCCGCATAATTCAACCGCGCACCAGTAAACCACCGTGCCCCGAGCATCTTGCCGGCCGGAGGCGGCGACCATACCTGGTGCGCGGGCTCCTGGAACAGGATACCCATGGACTCAGCCAGAATCTGCCAAAACGCCGCCGGCTCGGCGATCGACCATGCATGCAAGGCGCTATATGCACTCAGATCCGCACCCGCGCGTGCAGAGGCGATACGGGCAAACCTTGCCATATGGCTATGGGTCAGTTCGCTCGCGCCGGGTTGCCAAAGGATGTCGCCGTAGGCCGTCATACTCTATGTAAGTAAGCGGAAACGCCCACGACGGAAACACTTTTTTCTGCGGATGTTAGGTCTTCGCCTTCGGCCCCTTGTCCAGCCGCCTAGCTAGCTCACGCAGCCGGTCCATACCACCCTGGCTACTAGGTCTAGAGCCAGGCACCGCTGCCACTGGTGACGCTGGTGCCTTGTCCGAAGACTGCTGGACCGCCGCTGCGGCCGGCGGCACGCGGCGCGTCGCCTTCTCCGTCGCACCATAAGTCGAGGCCGCATAGGAGCGCGGCATCGCCCCATCAGGCGGGACACTAAGCCCAGCTAACGTGGCGCCATGCTGATCAATAGCTGGTGCCGCCAAATGGCCTTGGCCAATCTGCTGCTCGGCATCGAAGAAATCCACTGGCCCACTATGCGTGCCGCTGAGTTCTTGCAGCCGACGCGCCAGGCAAGCAGCGGTAACGCCAAAAAAGGCCGCGACCTTCGCCGGATCCTGCAGTTTGCCGAGAGCCTTGCGCAGCATTCCCCGCGGCAACAACAAGGCGGCAGCAAATTGATCGGCCCGAGCTTCGACCTTCGCGCCGCGCGGGTCGTCATGAGCCAGCGCAGAGGCGGAGCCATAGCGGTCCAGCGGATGGATGGATTCTTGATACCCCGACACCTGCCAATCGCCGCGCGCGATCAAAGGCTGAACATCCAACAGATAGTGACCAAGCAAGTGAGCAAGAAGAAAGCGCTCCGCCAGAGCATCGGATCGCTCCTGCACGACCATCACGATGGTGAATGCGCCGCGTTCATCCTTGGCTAGCAAAGCGCCATGCATCGGCAGCGCCGTGCGTTTTAATGTCAGCCCAAAACGTTGGATCAGGGCATCCACTTGCGGCTTCGGTGCAAAGGTTTGCGTTCCGCCGAAATACCGGCGCACCAGAATGGCTAAACTTTCGACATCACCTGTGGCAGCGCTGGCGGCGATTTCCGGGAAAATTGCGATCATCGACTGACCCTCCGAGGAATGATTGAGGCGCACGAACGCAGCGGGACGGGGGGGAGGTGGTCAAAGGCAGGTTTTTGGCCTGCAGCAGCGGCGGCGGCAATGGGGATGCCTCCTATTGTACGACCTTTTGCCGGGAAGCGCTGCAGCACCACCTAGCTGGCAAAGTGGTCCAGAGAAAAGCCGCCGCGAGACGCTTTCCGCGCTGGTCTAGAAGACCTCGGTATTACCATGTTTTGATTGAATTAATACATTACGCTAAGGTTTTTGCGCAAGCTCCCCGATGAAGCCTATGAAGAAAATAAGCAGGTAACTTGCAGCATGCGCTGCGTGAACAAGCTGGGAGACTGCCATGGGTTTGGCTCTATTTAAAGAACGCCGCGCCGGCGACCGCAAAAGACTTACCGGGCTATTACCCGGCCGCTTGATCTTTGCTGCCAATCAGCAAGATCTCGTCTGCAGGCCTACCGATGTTTCAGCGCATGGCTTAGGCGTCGTGGTAACGGGTGACAACAAGAAGATTGAGGTCGGTACGACCCTGCATCTGCTACTGCCGGAACGAATGGTGGAGATGCAGGTCGCCTGGAGTCGGCCCGACTTTGGCAAGCAAGATTCGACGCGCTACGGCATCGTCACGGCTGATGCGAGCTTGAACTTGGAAGACCTATTCACGGCAAGCGGCTGCCTCAGATAGTCGTCCGACCACTTTCGACCGGTCGCCTAAGCACCTAAGAGCAGCGGCAAGTCCGTCGCTATTTGATGATTTCAAAGCCGCCGCATTCAGCGCTGGGCGGGGCTTTGAAGGCAGCGGTGATGCCATCGCAAAGACATCCTGCAAGGCGCCCTTTGGCGCGCGCGTGGCGCAAAAGCGACACCATGCCCAATACCATCCTGCGAATTATTTTTTGTCGGGACGAAGATTGGGCTAAATATTTAAACCGAGCTGCCGATCAGAGATCATCTGCAGCGTGCAGACGCGCACAGATCGCATGCGGTGATGAGGCACGCAGCAGAACATTCGGACAGATTTGGGAGACGCACTTGCGAAATAGTTTGAAAACGCAAGATACATTCGGTAAAAAATTATTAACAACGTCGCATGTCGTGATACGATGGATTTAACGACAACGATTCACAGTGGTCGTGACTGAATGTGTGGGTAGGGTGCCCGAGGGTTTCGGGTGCTTTAATGTTTAAGGAGGAGATTGGCCTTGGTAAAAAGAAAAAAGAAAGCGACTAAGAAGAAGACGGCAGCGAAACGCAAAAAAGTCGGTACCGCGAAGAAAAAAGCGGGCCGCAAGAAAAAGAAGACCGCCGCAGTAGCCTCTGCTACCGCTGGCGCCGTCGTCAAGAAAAAAGCCCGTAAGAAGAAGAAGAAGACCGGTGCGAAAGCTGTGAAGAAGAAGACTGGCGCAAAGCGCAAGAAGAAGAAGAAAAAAGCGTAATTTTACGCTGATTTTATCTTCACTAGCGCTGTAGCCAAAAATTAAGCCGTCTGCCAGAGAGCTCGTGGCAGACGGCTTTTTTGCGCCCTAGTGCGCCCCTCGCAGAGGTCCTTCTGGACCCGTTCTCAGCCGCGGGACCAGACGATTCGGGCATAGCAGTCATGGGCATGGATGACTCCCGGTTGATCGCCTGAATCTGAAAGGCGCTGATCCCTGGAAGCTGCACCAACCGCGTTGCGGCGTTGCGCACGATGTCCTCGACGAAGACCGGGTTGTCATAGGCGGCTTCGGTGACATATTTTTCGTCGTCGCGCTTCAGCAAGGGATAGATCGGAGAGCTGGCGCTCTGCTCCAAAAGAGCGAGCAGGGAAGATATCGCCGGCTGCGTCGCAGCCGGCTCGTAGTCGACCTGGACTTCGATATCGGAGCGCTGGTTGTGGGCGCCCCGATCAGAGACCGCCTTTGAACAGGGGCAGAGTGCTTTCGCCGCAACCTGGACGCGCAGGGTCTTCTGTGGTGACGCACCAGTCACGGCGCGGTAGCCAATCTTGCTCTCCAGCTGCGCGGCCTGGCCGGTGACTGGGGCTTTGACCAAGCGAAACCAGGTAAACTCGGTTTCGATATCAGCGCGCTCGGCACCGAGCAACTGCGTCAAATGCTCGGCGAAATGCCAGTGCTCGGTAAGCCCTAAGGGGCGCCTGCCGCGCGCTTCGAGCGCCGCAACGAAGCGCGACATATGCGTGCCGCGCTTCTCGGCTGGCAAGGCCACGGCCATCCGCCAGGTAGCCACAGTTGCCTGTTCTTCGCCGCTCACATCGTCTCGTGCGACCAAGGGGTAGCGCAGTCCGGTGACCCCAACCGACTCAATCGCAAAGCCTGAAGTCGCCCGACCAGACTGGATGTCGATCATAAAACCCCCTTATGCACAGCAGAACCGTCGTGTATAGCGAACCTCCTGGTAAATGTCCAATGCGCCGACGCCACAGGTTGGCAACAAGCTTAAATAATTATACTTTTTCGACTAACGGGGCGCCAACGACGGCTCTGGTATTAGCCCACAGCACGCGGGTCAAAGGCCTTCTGCACCGCTTCGCCGATGAAATTCAACAGGGTGATTAATGTAATGATCACCACAAACACCGAGGTGATGATCCACCAACTGGTCAGGTTGGACTTACCCTGGTTCAGCAACTCACCAAGACTCGGCGTCGGCGCTGGAACGCCCAGCGAGAGGAAGTCGAGTGCCGTCAGTCCCATGATGCCCTCGGCGAGCCGAAAGGGAAAAAAGGTGATCACGGGCATCATGGCGTTAGGCAAAATATGCTTGGTGATGACGCGCAGCCGCGTACTCCCCATCGCCACCGCCGCCTGAACATATTCAACTTGGCGCATGCGGAGAAATTCCGCTCGGACATAGGCTGCCAGCCCCATCCAACCGAAGAGCGACAACAAGACAAAGATCAAACCGAGCGAGGGCTCAAAGATCGAGCTAAGGATAATCAACAAAAAGAGCTCATTTTGCGACGACCACACCTCGCACAAGCGCTGAAACAGCAGGTCGAAGGTACCACCCAAGTAGCCCTGCAAGGCGCCGATCAAAACCCCCACCGCCGAGCCGAACAGGGCAAGTAGCAGACCGAATATCAACGACAGGCGAAAGCCATAGATCAAACGGGCCAGAACGTCACGGCCGCGGTCATCGGTGCCAAGCAGATGCTGACTATCCGGTGGCGACGGCGCCGGGTGACTAAGCGAGGTATCGATGTAAGCGTAGTCAAAGGTGACGGGCGGAAAGACGACGCGTCCATCACCGGCAGCGATCATCTTGAGCACCGCGGGATCAAGGTAATCAGCCTCGGTATCGAAGGTGCCGCCAAAGGTCGTCTCGGCATAGGAGTGGACGATGGGGAACAACCAACGCCCCCCAAATGAAACAAATAATGGCCTGTTATTACAGATTAATTCAGCTGGAAGCAGCGCCACGAAGAGACTGGCAAGGATGATGGCCGAGGCATAACCGCGCCGGTGCGCCTTGAACACGCGCCAGCGTCGCTTGAGGAGCGAATCGGTTTGCCCCATGACTAATCCGCCATTCGGTCGAAGGTGATGCGAGGGTCAACAACGACGTACATGATATCACTGAGTAGATTGCCGACGACAAAGAGCAGCGAAAAGAAGAACTGACTGGCCATGACCACCGGGTAGTCGCGGGTCATCACCGAGCGGTAGGATAGCAAGCCAAGACCGTCCAAGCTAAACAAGGTTTCAATCAACAAGCTGCCGCTAAAAAACATCGTCAAGAAGCTGCCGGCAAAGCCCGTCACCAGTGGAATCATCGAATTGCGCAGGACGTGCTTCCAAACCACCCACCGCGTTCTAACCCCCTTGGCTCTTGCCGTCAGCACATACTGCTGCTGCATGTTTTGCAAGACCGAGTTCTTGGTGAGCGAGGTCATGACGGCAAAGCTACCGACGTTCAGGCAAATGAGCGGCAATACCAAGTGGTGCAGGGTATCCTTGAGGTGGGGCCAAAACGGCAAGGTATCGGCGTGATCCATATGCAGCCCGCTGATCGGAAAGACGTCCCAGACGCTGCCGCCACCGAACAACCACAGGAGGAGAACGCCAAGAGCAAAGCCGGGGATGCTGTAGCCGACCAGGACGACTAGGCTGGTGACCAGGTCAAAGGCCGTCCCCTCGCGCACCGCCTTGGCGATACCCAGCGGGATGCACAGGGTATAGGTCAAAAAGAACGAGGTGACCCCGAGCCAAATCGACACCGGCAGCTTTTGCGCGACCAACTCCGTGACCTTTTGATGGTGAAAATAGGAATCGCCAAATTGCAGGGTCATCAAACGCCAGACCCAGGACCAAAGACGCTCGTACCAAGGTTTGTCAAACTCATAAAGCTTGCTCAAGGCGGCGATCTGGTCGCTGTCCAAGCCCTTGCGCATGGCGTTGCTCATGTCGCCGCCACCGCCAGCCTCCCCGCCCATGACATTGCCGCGCGACTTGGCGATCATCTGCTCGACCGGCCCGCCGGGCACGAGTTGGATGATGGCAAAATTGATGAATATCACCCCCAGCAGGGTCGGCAGGAAGAGCAGCAGGCGCTTTAGGATGTAAGTCTGCATCAGCGCAGCGGCAAGCCTTTCGCCTGCGCCTCACTGAGCTGGGCGGCACGGGCCGGGTCATACCACATCAGACTGAAGAACTGCCGCAGCGAATAATACAGGGGCAACACCTGCGGATGGCCGTACTTATCCCAGTAAGCCAGCCGGTGTGCCGGACTAAACCAATTCTGCACCATCAAGTGCGAGTGATAGAGGACCCGGTCTAAACAACGCGTACTTAGTTCGAGTTCGGCGCGGGTTTTGGCGTAGATGACCCGGTCGACCAGGACATCGACCGCCTTACTGCTCAGGCCGGAGTAATTGCGCGAATAGTTTTGCTGCGCCGCCGCCGACCCCCAAAAATCGCGCTGCTCGTTGCCCGGGGATTGCGACTGGCTAAATATGACCGAGGTCATATCGAAAGCCCGACTCTCCAGCCGCTTGGTGAACACGCTCGCTTCCTTTTCGTCGATGCTGACCTGCACGCCTATCTTGCGCAGATTTTGCAGGTAGGGCTCGATCACCCGCTGGAAGCCGCCACCACCGAGCAGGATGCGAAACGCCAACTTGCCGCCAGGGCCCTCGGCGACCCCGTCTTTGACCTTATAACCGGCTTGCTGCAATAATCTCGCGGCTTCGCGCAGTCGCTCCTTAATCGCTTGCCCCCGACCCAACCAACCCATCTCTTTGGTAAAGACCTCGGCCGGCAGATCGGCTTTGAGCGGGGTAAGGATGGCAAGCTCTTCGGCCGAGGGCAGACCGTGCGCTGCCAGCGGGGTGTTCTGGAAAAAGCTTTCGCTTTGCTGGTACTGGTTGAAGAACAGATTTTTATTCGACCAGTCAAAGTCAAAGGCCAAGGCCAAGGCTTGGCGCACCCGCACATCCTGAAACAGTGGCAGGCGGAGGTTAAAGACGAAGCCCTGACCGCCCTGTGCATTGCTGTCGATCAGCAACTCACGTTTGATATAGTGCAGCGTATCGAACTTGTCGCCGGTCAGATCGGTCGCCCAGACCTTGGCGGAGGCCACCTGAAAGGCGGTAAAATCGCCCTTCTTAAAGGCCTCGCCAAGGGCCGTTGGATCCTTGTAGTACTTGACTTGAATTTCATCGAAATTGTACCGCCCCTTGTTGATCGCCAGGTCCTTGCCCCACCAGTCGGGTTGGCGCGCGAGCACCACCGCCGCACCTGGCCGCAGCTCTTTGAGAACATAAGGCCCAGAGCCAATCGCCTGATCGGCAAACTCACCCTTTTCGTAGACGTGCTGCGGCAGGATCGGCAGCTCGGTGATGATCAGCGCGAGCTCGGGATTTTCCTTGGCGAAGGTGAACTTGACGGTCTTGGCATCTAATGCCTGCGCCTGTTTAATATCGGACCAGTACGACTTGTAAAAGGGCAAGACCTTATCGGAACGAAAGAGCTCGAAGCTAAAGACGACGTCGGCCGCCGTGACCGGATGGTGATCGGAAAACACCGCCTCGGGGCGAATCTTCACCACCAAGGAGAGGTGATCGGGGGCCAATGCAAAGCTCTCCGCCAAGCTTGGATAACGCGTAAAGGGTTCGTCCAGGGAACTTTCACCGAGCTCTTGAAACACCAGCTTTTCGACCTCAAACGACCCCTCACCTTTCAAGGCGAAAGGATTGCGCGTATCGACCCCACCGTCTTCGCCAAGCACCAGTGACCCACCCTTAGGCGCCTGCGGATTGACGTAGTCAAAGGCCTTAAAACCCGGCGGATATTTGGCTTCGGCGCGCATCGCCAGACCCGCACCAGGTGCTCCAGCAGCAAAGCCGAGCGAGGCCAAGGGTCCGAACAGAAACACGGGCGCGACCAGAAACAAGGTCGCGGTCAGCGGTCGCCACAGTCGCATCGTCGGCCCCTTTGGTCTAGCTTAGCGCGGATGGTTGGAGCACATGATCCAACCGAAAGCAGAGGTAGACTACGGCACCTTCGCGCAAATTGTAAATTACAGAGTGGCACCGACCGTGGCAGTATACGAACCATGGGACGTCTTTTGCATCTTTACCTTCTTTGGTGGCTGGGTCTCAGCCATCGGCTGCGCCACGATATAGCGCGTGAGCTGACCTTTGCCATCGCCAGCTGCGTGCTGATTGCGACCTTCTTTTATGTCTTCAACGACTTTCTCAACGTCCAGGTCGCTGCGCTGTCGGCAGCCATGCATCAGCGTTTTGCCAAGCTGGCGAGCATCGCCCTGCTGCTGCTCACGGCTGCTAGAGCGGCGACATGGTTAAGGCACGAACGTTTTGCCGCAACTGGCGTCAGACAGATGGCTAGGCACTTGGGCGAGCAGCAGACGACACTCCATGCTTGGTCGTGGCTCTATACCCTCACCTTGATCAGCTTCAGCCACGGCCTCTGTTGGTGGGGCATCCAACGCTACTTAACGCCCTGGTCGCTACCTCAAGCGGCGCTGTTTGAAGCGATGCTCCTACTGACAACGGCCCTGGTGGTGCGCTGGCCAGCAGCGCCGCGACCTGCCATACAGCGAGACAGCGCACTCGGAGGGGAGCGTAGCCTCGGCCTTACCCTGTACCTTTGGCGCCTAAGGCAGATCGTCGGACGCAACCGCGCCAGTCAGATTGCCCTTGGCCTTAGCACGATGTTTTTACTCTTGGTCGCACTGGCTGCGATGCGGACCTTACCGCTATTCGTCGCCGCGCTGTGCGCCTTGGCGGCAGGCTATACCTCGACGGCAGCACTGATCTTTCACCTCGCGGATGATCTACCTAGTGCTTGGACCGAACGCGGGTCTGGCGTGACCCATGACCGCTTTGTGACGACTTACTTTTGGCTTGGCGCTACCTTGGCTGGGGCCTGCGCGCTGGCAACAACCTGCGCCTACCTAAGTGGTAGCGCAGCCCTCGGTGGTGGCGACTTAGGCCTCCTAACGATCGGCCGGGCCCTGCAGATTGCCGCGGTAGCCATCGTGCCAGGTCTCACGGCGCCAATGTTGTGCATGCAAATCGATGGCCGACGCAGCGGCATCAACCTGCTGCTGCTGCTGATAGCGGCGCTGTTCGTCGGCACCGCGGTGTTCGCTCACTGGCTCGGGCTAGGTCTTATCCCCGTCCTAGGATCATTCGCCCTCAAGTCCCAAGCGGGGAGATTTTACCGAGCATGACGGCACCCAGCACCAGCACGCCGCAAGCGCTGCTACAGACAAACCAACTGACCATGCGCTTTGCCCCGAGCTATCAGCTCGGGCCGGTCGATCTTCGCCTCGCTGCGGGCGAAACCGTCGGGGTTGTCGGCAGAAACGGCGCCGGCAAAAGCACTCTGTTTCAGCTCCTCACCGGTAACCTCGATGCCAGCAGTGGCGAGGTCCATGTTGATGGCCACCGGTTGACTCCAGACACGCCCCGCATCAAGCGACTGATCGGTTATCTACCGCAAGATCCAGTCCTGCCACGCTGGGCGACCGGCCGCGAGGTACTCAGCTACGCCGCGCGACTCTACGAATTACCGGACATCGCCCAACGCGTCGCCGCGGCGGAAGCCTACTGGGACTGCGGCAGCTTTCGCCAAAAGCCGCTGAGCACGCTATCATACGGCATGCAAAAGCGCGTCGCCCTGGCCCTGGCCACACTCCATGAACCACGCCTGTTGATCCTCGACGAGCCCTTTTCTGGTTTAGACCTGAATCACATTAAAGCGCTAGAAGAGCTGCTGACAACGCGCGGTAGCAAAGGCCTAACCACCGTACTCAGCACCCATGTGACGGCCTTTTGTGCGCGCCTGTGCAGTCGCGTCTGGAGCATTCAGGATGGGCGCTTAGAGAGTATCGAGCCGTGGCAGAGTCTTGGCCAAGTAGCACGCGAACAGGCGATCGAAACCCGCTTTTTTGCCCCGCCTGCAGCGCTGGTCAGCCCATGAGCGAGCACCCAGGGCCAAGGCCGGCAAGGTCGCAGGTGTTTGGCTTCGGCGCGTTCACCAAACGCTTTGCGCTGCCGCTTTGGCCATGGTACGCCGGCGGCTTCTTGCTGCTCGCCGCCGTCAACTTAGTCAGTCTGCAGATTCCCCAACTGGCTAAGATCATCATCAATAGTTTGACCATTGGCGCCGACCTAAATGGTTTGCGCGGTGTGGCTTTGGCGATCGTCGGCTTGGGCTTTTTACTGATCATCATCCGGTCGTTATCGCGCATCGTGATCTTCTGGCCGGGACGACGGGTTGAAACCGCCAGCAAATCGTACTTTTTCGGCCGCGTGCTGCGACTTAGCGAGGAGTTTTTTACCAGTCATGGCATGGGTGACCTGATCTCGCGCCTGGCCAACGACATTGCCCAGCTGCGCGCTTTCTATGCCTTTGGCGTGCTCCAGGTCCTGAACGTCCTATTCCTCACCGTCTTTGCCGTAGCCCGCATGGCCAGCGTGCATCTCATGCTGACCATCTGCAGCCTGATCCCTCTTGGCGTGATGTTCATCATCACCCGCTTTGCGATGCCACGCATGCATACCTACTCGCGCGACAATCTGGCCGCGCTTGGGACTTTGACTAATCGGGTGACCGAAGCCTTTGTCAATGTCCACGTCATCCAGGCCAACGGCGCAACCCCAAGCTTTGCCGCCAGAGTCGAAGCGCAAAATGCCGAGGTCCTCCGCACCAGCCTGCGCCTCGTCTACGTCCGCATGTTTGTGTTTCCGCTGATGACTTGTTTGGCCGGAGTATCGCAGCTGATCGTGCTGTTTTACGGTGGTCAAGAGGTCATCGCCGGGCACTTGTCGGTCGGCGATATCCTCGCCTTCAATGTGTATATCGGCCTGCTGACCTTTCCGTTGTCGGCCATGGGTATTATCTTGGCGCTGTATCAGCGCGCTAAAACCGCCCTCGAACGGATTGGCGACATCGAACTAGCAGTGCCGCAGGGACGGCTAAGCGCAGAGCCTAGCAGCAAAGCAGCGGCGCCGCAGCAGCAGCCCCCGCCGCTACTCGAGGTACGCGGCTTGAGCTTCCGTTTTCCGAGTACCGCGTCTTCGGGCGGGAACGAGCCAACGCCTTTGGTCCTCGACGACGTCAGCTTCAGCCTAGCCCCGGGCGGACGACTCGGCCTCTTTGGCAGCATCGGCAGCGGTAAATCCACCTTGTTTAACCTGATCACCCGGATCTACGAACCTCCGGCCGGGACCATCTTTTGGCGCGGGGTCGACGTTAGAAGCCTAGAGCCCACGGCGCTGCGCCAGGAGATCGGCTATGCGCTGCAGCAAGTGCACCTGTTCTCGGCCAGCATTCGTGCCAACCTCGCCTTTGGTCTGACGAACGTGCCGCCACAGGTGGCTCTCGAAGAAGCCGCCCGCGGCGCCCAGATCCTCCCAGAGATCTTGGCCTTTGCCCAGGGCTGGGACACCGAGATCGGCGAACGCGGCGTGCGCTTGTCTGGAGGCCAAAAGCAACGCCTCGCCTTGGCCCGCCTTTTGGTACGCAAACCACCGCTGCTGCTGCTTGACGATGTCCTTTCGGCGCTGGATCAAGTCACCGAGACGAAACTGCTCGAATACATCTATGCCGTAGGCTCGAGCCTCATCATCGCCTCGCACCGTGGCTCAGCCCTGGAGCGCTGCGACCAAATTCTGATCATAGAGCACGGCAAAATCGCCGCACGGGGCTCTTTTCGAGACTTGGTCGAACGCTACCCCGAGCTGGATAGCTCCAAGTAAACCGCTGATTTGCACTTGCATGGCCAGGGCCCAAGCTTCAGTTGCGCGGCAAACATACCGAGATCCCACATAGGCTAGCCTTGGCGGCCGCATGGTTGGGAACCCTATGGGCAGATGGTCAAAAAAATTTATCCTGCACCAACCGACGATCACGCGGGATCTCACCCTCGGCTTGCTCGCAGTCGTGGCTGTGGTGTTGGCGATCTCCGGCCTAGCCAATTATTTTTATACCGAATACCACGACCACCTGCAGTTGGAGAGAAAGGCTGTAGAGCTAGCCAACGATATGGCATCGGTTTTAGCCACGCCGATGTGGAACCTCAATATCGAAGAGGTCAAAAAGATCGTCTCCATCTATCGACGCGCTGATCTCGTCCTTGACCTGAGCGTGGTCGACGATATTGGCGAAGACTTAGTTCCCTACAGTCGAAACCGCGACAACGCCATGCTCGAGTTAACCAGGACGATCCACATCGGCGAGCGCAATATCGGTACGCTGCATATCGCCTTCATCGACCAAGGCAGCCACGCTCGCTCCCTGCAGATGCTGCTCTATTCCCTAGGCATTTTTTCGCTACTCACCAGCGCCATCGCCACGGCCCTGACCGCACTGCTCAAGCGAGTCGTGAAGGAGCCGCTGACGCGCCTAAGCGCCGGCTTGGCCGACATCGCCGGTGGCAATTATGACCACCATTTTGAGATGGTGCGCCAGGTCGACATGAACCAAATCACCGAAAAAGTCACCTTCATGTCCCAAGAGATCGCCAAGCGCGAACGCTCCCTCAACCACAACCGCAATCAGATGGAGACACTGAACCAAGCGATCCTCGACATCTTTTCCTGCTCCGATGCGCTGCTGCTGGTACGCCAGACACTGGCCATGGCCTACCGGGTCTGCGGCGTCGACCACAGCTGGTTTGTCGCCGACGTTAACCAAGCCAACACAACCGGTGGGGACAAGCTGACACCGCTGGCGGCCGTCCGCGGCCAACTGTTCGCCGCCACGGAGCGCGAGGTCCGGCTGCAGATGGAAAAGCAGGACGGTGAACGGACCTTCACCTTCCCGATTCGTTCGCGTAGCCACATCGTCGGGCACTTCACTGTGGCTTTTCCGACCAAGCCAGAGGCCACCGTCGCCGCCCTCCTCCGCTCGTTGATGTCGATCGCTACTTTGGCGATGATGCGGCTGTCGCTGATTCGCGAGACTGCACTCATCGCGACCGAACTACAGGTTGCCGAGACCGTACAACGGTCGATGATCATCGACGAAGCCAAACTGCCACCCATCGCCGCCTTCGCCTTTCACTATGAACCAGTCTTGCGCGTCGGCGGCGACTGGTTCAGCGTCACCCAGTCCGGTGACGGCAGCAGCGTCTACGTCATCCTCGGCGATGTCACCGGCCACGGCTTGGCCCAGGGGCTGATCACCACGGCGATGGCAGGTGCTATGAATATCATCGAGGCGATGATCCGTGATTTCGACCAAAGCTCCATCTCGCGTCCAGCGCAGATCGTCACCCTGCTCAATAATGTGATGAATAAGCTGGTCGGCAAAAGCAATCTGCGCATGACCTGCGTCGCCGCGCAGCTCGACTTTGCGGCGATGCAGCTGACCATCTGCAATGCTGGCCACACCTTTCCGCTGATTCTGCGCCAAAGCGGTAGCACCAAGCCGAAGCTCGAATCTTTAGCGAAAAATCAGCAGTTCATGCTTGGTGACGACAGCACCCCCGAGACCTCTTCCCACCAGTACACCGACACCACCTACAGCTTTAGTGCAGAGGACTTACTGCTATTTTATACCGATGGCCTGACCGAGGCCCTGGACAAACACGGTCGCCCCTTTGTGCGCAAGTTTCAGCGCCATATCAGCAAGGTTGCCTCGGCCCAGCAGGTCAGCGCACTATGCCAGGAAGTCCTCACCCTCTTCAATGACCACGTCAAGGACGTCCCGGTCAAAGACGACATTTGCCTGGTGGTGGTTGGGAAAAAGCCGCTATCAAGTGTCAAGGCTGCATAAGCCGTGTTTTAGGTCTGAGAGGTTGCGCAGAGTTGGCCGCATCTGGTAGCTTCGCACGATGAGCGCAGCGGTGAAAGACCAGTCCGAGGAACAGGCAGGTAGCGAGCGAAGACGCGGCATCATCGCCGACATCACTCGCTTGCGCCTGCTGTGGCCATACCTGAAAGCTGACAAGCGTCTCATTCTGTTCGCCGGCGCTCTGATCCCGTTGATCTCCGGCTTAGAGACCGCCTTGCCTTTGGTCCTAAAGCAGACCATCGATCACGGCATCGTCGGCAAGGATATGCCCGCATTGCTACGCTATGCGGCCTGGTATCTGCTGCTGATCCTGCTAGCCTATGCCGCGCGCTCAGCGCAATCGGTGTCGACCGCGCTGGCCGTTTTGCGCATGATCAAAACCATGCGCGAGAAGCTGTTTTGGCACGTCATGAGCTTAAAAGCAGCGTTTCACGACCGGTCGATGAGCGGGGCTTTAGTCACTAGAGCGACCAGCGATTTTGATAACCTGAGCGAAACACTAAACATGGGCGTGTTGACATCGGTGGTCGACGTCGCCGTTCTGATCGGCTGCATCGGCGGGATGTTTACACTCAACTGGCGACTGGCACTCTGTGCCCTAGTGATATTGCCGGTGGTCGGCGCGGTCGTGCAGTGGTTCTCCAAGGGACTAAAAGCGGCGATGCTCCAAGCTAGGGTCAAGATCGCCGCACTCAATGCCTTCACCCAAGAATGCCTCTTTGGCCACACCACCATCAAGCTCCTGAGTGCCGAAGCGAGGGCTGAGAGCGAGTATCATGACCTAAACATCGAGTACCGCGATGCGCAAATGGGGAGCGTCGTACTCGACGCGACGATGTTTGCCGTCCTCGACGGCATCGCTTCGATCACTCTAGGCTTGGTGCTATGGGTCGTGGTTGCTGGAGTGACCAAGACCTCACTGGCTCAACCGAGCTGGGGAGACGCCCTCAGCGCCGGGGTCATCGTTGCTTTTGTCGCCTATATCCAGCAGCTGTTTGAACCGCTGAAACAACTCGGCAACAAAATGGCCATGCTGCAAGGCGCCTTCACCTCCATCGACCGGATCTTTGGCGTCCTCGGTCGTGGCGAAAAGGTCCAAGGCACGGTGGTCTTGGACACGCTGCGCGGGGACGTGAGCTTTGAGCACGTATCCTTTGGCTACGGCGACGTCCAGGTGCTAAAGGACGTCAGCTTTACGCTTAAAGCTGGCCAGAGCCTGGCCTTGGTTGGCGCAACCGGCAGCGGTAAATCGACCGTCGTCAAGCTCCTCGCCAAGCTCTACGACGGCTACACGGGGCGCATCCTGGTCGATGGTCATGACCTCACCGAGCTAGAGCCTCAAGCCCTGCGGCAGCTACTTGCGATCGTGCCGCAGGACATCGTGCTGTTTGACGGCAGCATCGCCTTCAACATCGGCCTTGGCCTCCCCGGCGCCACCCCAGAACGCATTGCCAAAGCCGCCAAACAGGCGAGTGCCGAGGCCTTTATCACGCGTCTGCCCAAGGGTTTGAACGAGGATATCAAAGAGCAGGGCAGCAACCTATCGCATGGTCAGCGGCAGCTACTTGCCTTTGCCAGGGCCTTGGTAAAGGCGCCTAACCTGGTCATTCTAGACGAAGCGACCTCATCGATCGACCGCGAGTCGGAGCGCACGATTCAAGAGGCGACCCAGAGCTTGCTCAAAGACCGCTCGGTGATCGTCATCGCCCACCGACTGTCGACCATAAGGCAATGCGATCACATCCTAGTGATCGACCAAGGGCGAGTCGTCGAAGCGGGAAACCACGTCGAGCTACTCGCCAAGCGCGGCGCTTACTTCGACCTGTATAAGGGCTTTGTTGCTGCGGCATCACCGTAGTTGCTCGAGGACTACGGTGAGCTGGAGCAAAAACAAGGAGCCCCGGGAGCCTTGCGGCCTCCGGGGCTATCATGAACCATATTTGGGAACCATCTGGGCGCTGGTTAGAGTCAGCCCAGACCTCAGGGGCTTAGTGCAGGACGCTGAAGTTGGTGAGCGATGCAGCCATCTGCTCCCTGGCAAAGTCGTTCTCGTTTTTGCCGGAGGTGCCAACCTTGCCGACGACCGTGACTTCAACCAGGGCCTCGTAGCTAGAGGAGGCAACGAACTGTAGCTTCTCGCAGCCGTCGTAGCCGCCAAGGTGACAAGGTACGCTGGTGATCAAGTTGTTGGTCTCGTCGACTTGGGCGACGAACGAGGCGACAAAGTACTCGTTTTGGTTGAAGCTACCGTCGGCGACTTGACCAAGCGAGAAGGCAGGAGCCAAGTTGGTGCGGCACACCGCGATTTGCGACATCACCGTTGGCCAGCCGAAGAAATCACGCATCACTGGGATGGTGGGAGTGACGACGATCGTCTTGTGTTGACAGAGGTTCCAGAACTGCGAGCGGCCGCGGAGGAAGCCTTGGTGATAATCATAGACGTTGACATCGACATGGGTCTCTTTGCCAGCGAGGACTAGATCAGCGTTGGTATCGGTTTCGATATGGTTTGGGGCGTAGTACGGCAAGCCGGTGTATTGGCCGTCATTGAGGATCGTCGTCTGGCAGTAGTTGTAGACGTTTTTTGCTGAATCCGAAGATTTGATACTGCGGTCGGCGTTACGGTTGCAAGACGAGTTACCGATGTAGGCCAAGTCATCTTGCGCGGCGATGCGGTAGGCCACCAAAGAGGCCTTGTAGTTCAAGGCCGAGACATACTCAGTGACGTGCGAGTCGGTGGGGACCGTGTACTGCAAACGCGAACCGATCAAGAAGTTCAGCGGAATCATCGGAGCCACTACAGGCTGATCTGGCTTCTTACCGTCACCGGTGGTGCCCTGGCCGTTACCGCTGCCGTCGCCAGTCGCGGGTGCCTCGGCTAAACCAGCGGCCGTAAAGCTGACCGAGTCGCTGCCGATGACGGCGCTCGTGACCTTATTCGTTGCTTGCACCGCCAAGGTGTACTGGGTTTTGTTGGTCATGCCCAGAAAGGTGAAGTAGGTGGCGCCGGTGCAATCTTTAAAGGCTGTATCGCCGTTCAACTTGCACGCAAAGGTATAGTTGCTCAAGGCATCGCTGGCGCCGCGACCCGCGACATCAAAGGTCAAGGTCAAGGCAGCAGGGGTCGTCGCTTGAGAAGTCTCAGCCTTATTTGAAATCACCACCTGCAGAGCTGTCGCAGCAGGCGCGACCGGGATGACCGTGGGGGCTGGTGCACCCGAAGGCGCAGGAGCTGGGCGCGTCACAGGGATTTGATTACCCGGTGCGCTACTGACTGGGGTTGTCACAATCGGCACAACCGCTACCGGACTGCCGGTCGTATCATCCGATTTGTTCTTCTTGCCGAAACCCAGGTTGTCGGCCAGTGGGGTGCCGCAGCCGACGGCGAACACCGCGGCGCTTGCAGCGAGAATGACGCGTAGGGATGGCCCAGTCATGGCTACTTTCATAGGAAACTCCTAAAACGATGGTTTTATATATGGTTCTTAACAAGAGGCGTTGACATTCGAGATACTAACTTAGTCTATGTTAAAAGTCAACTCTATTTTAATTCTTTTATAAATCTACTAAAACTATTTTAATAACGTTATGAACCCTGCCTAGCCCTTAGCGACGCTGGAAGTCCAGCACCAGCACGTTCGCCGGCAAGGCATCCGCCACAGGCCGGCGCGTTGGCAGCTGTTGCGGTGGCGTGGTGGGCGCCGGTGCCGCGACTTGCACCTGACGCGGCAGACGGCCACGCAGCGCATTGATCTGACGCTGCTGGCGGGCCAGCAACCTTGTCATGATGATGCCTGCAATCAGGATCAACATCGTCAGACCAGACACGCGCTTGGTTTGATCGACGGTGACATAGTCAACGGCTGCAATACCAAACAGCACGATGACGGCGTAAATCGAGGCGACATCGAGGTAGCGAACGAGGCGCTGATGCATAGTAAACTCCTTGGTGCCTAAGATTGGTGATGGATCGTTAAAAAAACCATGATGTCATTACTGACTAGCGGCCACGGTGAAGCTGAAGGTGTCGGCAATGGCGCTAGCCCCAGTGCTGATACTGAGGGCTTGAACCGTGAGTTCGTACGTGGTCCCGGCCTGTAGATTGGCGAAACGATAGATGCTTCCGGATGGACACAGAGTAAAGTCGGATTCGTTTTCTCTTTTGCACTGAAAGCGAAAGTCGTTGAGGCTGCTGCTAACGGTGCCACCGATAACGGCAAAATCGAGCTGCAGTGACTGGTTGACGATCTGCAGGGCCGCATCCTTATGCACGATCACGGTCGTCAAGGGAGTCGTTGGCGCGACTACAGGCAATGCTGGGGTCGTTACCGGAGCGGCTGCCTGGGGCGGCTGGCCGGCCTTTTTATCGCTGCACGAAGCGGCGAGTAGAACCAGCATGAACAGGCTGAAAAACGGCCTAAGCGACGTGGAACTTCTAGGGCTCATGGCTATGTCCTTTTAAAGGCCAAGTCTTATTACTTTTTCGTTTATATACAATTTTATAATTATTATCAATCTTTTTTAATATCGACCATTGTTTATCTACAAAAACAGATAGTTTAGACAGCATTCTATGCGCTGGGGTGTCCTGTAGCCTTGACGAGGTAAACATCTAATCAGCTCACTGTGCGAAATGACCCTGCGTCAGATGACTCATCATGTCGAAGAATTTCGACAGAAAAAATGGCCCATGGTCTAGACAAAACATGTGCACAAGGCATGGTCTAAACCCTACATTCAACTAGTTTAGTCACTCGCAAATAGGCTTGATGGCCAATCTTGCGAGCCCCCCCGAATTGCGTTAGCCTGATACATACACACAGATATCACTGACACATTTCCGCCATCGCCCATTTGGAGCAACGCTATGTCTGGACTCGCGATCACCCGCAACATCGAGCACACACTCGGCCTCGCGGAATTCTCCGGCATGTCCGACAATTCCCCGATCAACATCATGTATTGCGACCGTGACTTCAACATCACCTACGTCAACCCAAAGAGCCTGGAAACGCTGCGAAGCATCGCCTCATCACTGCCCATCCCCGTCGAAAAGGTCTTCGGCTCATCCATCGATGTCTTCCATAAAATGCCGTCGCATCAACGGACCATGCTGGCCAATGACAAGAATCTGCCGCACCGCACCATCATCAACGTCGGCAAAGAGAAGTTGGACCTTTTTGTCTCGGCCATCTATGGCGATGGCAACGCCTATATCGGCGCCATGGTGACCTGGGAGGTCGTCACCAAAAAACTGGAGCAGGAGCTAAACCTAGCTCGCACCCAGAGCATGATGGAAAACATGCCGATCAACGTCTTGATGGCCGATCTCGATTTGAAAATCATCTATATGAATCCAAAGAGCCGCGAGACACTGAAAACCATTGAAAAAGACCTACCCATTGCCGTCGATGACATCACCGGAAAAAGCATCGACATCTTTCACAAGCAGCCAGCATACCAACGCAAAATCCTCTCAGACCCCCGCAATCTACCGCACAAAGCCAAGATCAAACTCGGAGCCAACACGTTGATGCTCTTGGTCTCAGCCACTTATGATACAAAAAATAATTATATCGGCCCGATGGTCACCTGGGAACTGATCACCGACCGTGTCGAGCTCATCGAAAACATCAGTGAGGCCTCACGCCAGCTGGCGGCGGCCTCAGCCGAACTCAGCGCTACCGCCTCCGAGCTAAGCGTCTTGGCAGAAAAGTCCAACTCCGTCGCCAACTCCACCGCCGCTGCATCGGAAGAGGTGTCCCTTGGGGTTAGAACCGTTGCCACCAACACCGAAGAAATGTCGGCAGCGATCAAGGAAATCGCCCGAAATGCCGCCGAGTCCTCGATCACCAGCGCCGACACACTAAAACAGGCGCAACAAACCAATATCACCATTACCAAGCTTGGCGAAAGCAGCCAGGAAATCGGTCAGGTGATCAAGGTGATCAGCTCCATCGCCCAACAAACCAATCTGCTGGCACTTAATGCGACGATCGAAGCGGCAAGGGCCGGCGATGCAGGCCGAGGCTTTGCCGTCGTCGCCAATGAAGTCAAAGAGCTGGCCAAGCAAACCGCCAAAGCCACTGAAGACATCACCAATAAGATCACTGGCATTCAGCGCGATAGCCAGAGCTCAGTGGATGCCGTCACTGGAATCGGCCGGACCATCGACAAGCTCAATTCCATCGCTGGTGCGATCGCCGCCTCGGTCGAGGAGCAAGCTGCTACCACCAACGAAGTCGCCAGGGTGGTGCAGGAGTCCGCAGTCGGAATCCGGATGATCACCGACAACGTCAAGATCGTCTCCAACTCGGCCAAGGAGGCCCTGTCTGGCTCCAGCCAAGTCCTCGCAGCGGCTAAGTCGCTCAGCGTACTGGCGTCGCAGCTCGAAGCCCTGGTCAAACGCATCCAGATTTAGACCGCGAGCCAGGCGGGCTGCGCTGCAGTCCGCCTACATCCCCGGTGCATTTTTTGCTAACGAGGGAACAAAGTCAGCATGCGGATCTTAATCGTTGATGACTCAGTGCTGATGCGCTCTCAGCTCAAATTAGTCCTAGGCGAGGTCAGCGGTGTCAACGTCGTCGGGACCGCAGCGAGTACCCGCATCGCCTTTGAACGCCTTGAGCAATGGGCCATCGACCTCGTCATCGTGGCGCGGGATAAGTCCGACGTCAATGGCTTGGAGATGTGCGCCGAGATGCGCCTTCGCGGCCTAGTCCAACCCGTGCTCATCTTATGCGAAGGAGCAGCGGAGCGCGACCAATTGCGGGAAGCCAAGGCCAGTGGGGCCGAGCTGATCTCCTTACCGAACTGGACCAAGGCCGACGATCTCCCGGACATCATCCGCGCCCATATACTGCCGAGGGTCTGCCACTATCAAGCCCCCAGCGCAACGTCCGCAGCGAGATCTCCATCGCCCCATGGCCGGGTCATCCCCATCACCGCCCCCGCTGGTCTCAGGCAGGCGCCGAGACCGGCAACCTCGCTGCGCGGGTTTCACGCTCAGGCCATCGGTATCGGGTCCTCGACCGGTGGCCCGCCGGTCCTGGAGCAGATGATTTCCAAGTTAGCGAAACTAACAGC
This sequence comes from uncultured Pseudomonadota bacterium, assembly GCA_903928445.1. Lineage (GTDB taxonomy): Bacteria > Bdellovibrionota_B > Oligoflexia > Oligoflexales > CAIYRB01 > CAIYRB01. The sequence goes on from CAIYRB010000105.1 coordinate 25,980, forward strand.
GGCAGCAGCCCGCCTACCGATCTTTATCGCGCAGCACATGCCGCCGACATTCACCGAGCAACTCGCGCAGCGCCTGGGCGAACTCAGCGCTTACCAAGCCAAGGAGGCCACCGATGGTGAGGACGTCAGGCCAGGCACCATCTACGTCGCACCGGGCGACTTTCATATGCGCATAGGTCAGCGTCAAGGCCAGAACCAGATGACCATCCACCTCGACCAAGGGCCAAAGCGCAACTCGGTGCGGCCTGCTATCGACAGCCTATTTGAGTCGCTCGCAGAGACTTACGGTCCCAGCTGCGCGGCCTTTGTGCTGACGGGTATGGGCGAAGACGGACTGATCGGCGCCAAGGCGATTAGAGCCGCAGCAGGAGTCGTGATGATTCAGGATCAAGCTTCGTCCATCGTCTGGGGAATGCCGGGAGCGGTTCATGCCGCTGGAGCATTTGATGCCATGGGGGACGTAGACCAGTGCGGCGATGCTCTGGTGCAGATCCTGGAAGACGGCATGAAGCAACTCAGCGCTTTTCATTTAGGTAGGACGTCGTGACCGAGCTTGCACCGGAGGTCTTTCAATACTTTTCTCGACTCATCGAGGAAGAGACAGGAATTTTATACGATGTCGACAACGCCTATCTGCTCAAGAACCGCCTGACTGATCTGGCCCAAGGACTTGGCATGCAGCAGGTCAGCGAGCTGTGGCGAGACGTCCAATCGAACGGGTTAAGCCTTGCTGCCAAGACCATGCTATTTGACCTTGCCACCAACAACGAAACCTCCTTTTTCCGCGACCGGCCCTTTTTTGACTATTTTAGGCGGCAAGTGCTCGAACGGAGCCAAGGCGCCCAGCGCCCACTCAGGATATGGTGTGCGGCGGTCAGCACGGGACAGGAAGCTTACAGCCTGAGTATGGTCCTCGCCGAGCTGCGAGCTCAGGGGATCAATCTAAGCTATGAAATCCTCGCCACCGACATCAGTCCCCGCGTCCTAAAGCAGGCCAGCACCGGTATCTACAGCCAGTTTGAGGTACAACGCGGGCTACCTCAAGGCTACGCCGAGAGGTATTTTCGCCAGGAGCACTCGGAAAGCTCAAGCCTACCGGTCTACCGCATCCACCCAGACCTACGCACCGCCATCACCTTTCAGCGACTGAACCTGCTCGAGGCGTGGCCGAATTTGGGGCTGTTCGATATCGTTTTATGCCGCAATGTCTTGATCTACCAAAGTCCAGACAACAAAAGGCGGACGATTGCGCGCCTAGCGCAGCACATGACAGTAAATGCCTACCTGGTGCTTGGAGATGCCGAAAGTTTGGCCTGGCTATCTGAGTCCTTTAACCTTGAGCAGCAAGACGGAGCGAGGATTTACCGCCTGAAAGGGCCTCAGCTGTCGCCGTAACCTGTTGCCCTTGGCTTAAACGCAGCCCGAAGGGAATCAGCCAGCGCTCTATGGGCGCAAAGGCCACCTGAATCAGCACGGCAAGCAGCGCCGCTGGCACAGCTCCAAGTAGAAGTAGCGTCGTATCGTCGTGCCTGACTCCAGCCAGAATCGTCTCGCCATATCCACCAGCACCGATGATCGCACCGATCGTGGCAGTGCCCACATTGATGATGGCCGTCATTTTGATACCAGCCAAGATCATCGGCGACGCCAGCGGTAACTCCAGAACCCTTAGCCGCCGCATAGCCGATAGACCAAGAGCATCGGCCGATTCGCGCAGGTCCTTTGGCACCGCCTCGAGGCCAAGGCAGGTATTTTTCATGATCGGCAAAAGGCCGTAGATGAACAGCCCGGCCAAGGCCGGAAGAAAGCCGACGCCAAGAAGCGGGATCAGCAAGACCAACAGAGCAAGCGACGGGATCGTCTGGGCCATGCCCACAGTTCCTAGCAGGACGCGGCCAAGGCGTCGCCACCGCGCGGCGCAGATACCAAGCGGCACTCCCACTAGGATGTTTAGTGCCAGGGGCAAAAACACCAGGGCCAGGTGCCGCTTGGTATCCACTCCAAGCCGTGTCAGCATCTGCTGGTAACGGCCACCTTCAGCGGTAAAAAGATCGAGTTTAATGCCGATGGACTGCAAGAATTGGGCAGCAACCTTGGCCTCGCTCACGTGGTCCAATTTAACTGCAGCGTTCATCCGAACCATCGCCGCTTCGTCAATCCGACCGGCGAGCTTGTCTAAAGCCTGGCGCAGATGCGGCGCCCGCGTTAGCGCGTCGAGGCGATAAAGATAGATGGCGTCATAGCGCGCAAACAGGTGCTTATCATCCTCAAGCCCAACGATATGGTAGGCCTTGATTTCAGCATCCGTGCTGTAAAGATTGGTCGCGGCAATGTCCCCAGAGGTCAATGCCCGGTAGGTGATCTCGTGCTCCATGCCAACAACATTGGTCTGCGGCAGACCATAGCGGTCGCGCAGCATCGGCCAACCATCGCTTCGATCGACAAATTCGCTGCAAAAGCCCAAGGGCAATTCCGGATGCTTAGCCAAATCCGAGATACTCCGGATGCCCAAAGCGGCGGCCCTGTCGGCGCGCATACCGACTACATAGGTGTTGTTGAAGCCCAGCGACTTAGACACCCCAACTCCATACGGAGCAAGCACCGCGGCAAGATCGACGTTGGGACCAAGGTGCAGATTCGCCAGCGTCTCGCCGATGATGGTCCCGGTGTAATCGCCAAACACGTCGATATCACCGGCAAGCAGCGCCTTCCACAGGAGCGGTGTGCCACCAAGCCCTTCCTTGTGCACCGCCGGCTGCCCCTCGGAGTTGAGTAACTGCGTCAGCACCTCGCCCAAAATCACCGCTTCGGTGAAATTCTTGCTGGCCACGATGAGTGGCTTGGCGCCAGTAGCCGCCGAGTTCTGGCTAGCTACGGTGACGTTCGCCGCAGCACTGCTGGAGTATAACGACGCCGTCATAAAGAGCACCTGCAGCTGCAGAAAGCTGTGCCATTTACTGCTCATGAAGGTCGCCTTTCATGGGCCGATCAGTCGGCCAGCCAAGGGTTCGCTGCGCGGCGAGGAATTCACTGACAAACGCCTCCTTTGGGGACCTTACCAGAGACTCGAAGGAGCCCTCTTGGACCAGTCTCCCGGCATTGAGCATGACGATATGATCGCCAAGAAACGCTGCCTCGGAGACGTCGTGCGTGACAAACACCACGGTTTTATTGACGGCCTGAAACACGGCCTTCAAATCCGTTTGCAGCTCCCGACGAATCATCGGGTCTAAGGCTCCCATGGGTTCATCGAGTAGGATCATGCTCGGCTCGAGAATCAGCGCACGGATCAAGCTGACGCGCTGGCGCTGACCGCCCGATAGTTCACAGGGAAAGCGCCTGAGCAGCTCCTTGGGCAGCTTGGTCATCGCAAAAAGCGGCCCGATCCGCTGCACGGCCGCTACCTCGACGCCAAAATAACGTGCTGCTACCAGGAGATTATCGCCCACGGTCAGATGCGGAAACAGGCCCCCATCCTGCGTCACGTAACCCATCTGCCGCCGTAGCGCCCAGACGTTACCTTGGGTGAGCACCGTGCCGTCGACCACAACCTCACCCGCATCTGGCCAAAGCAAGCCCATAAACAATCGCAGCAGAGTCGACTTGCCACAACCACTTGGTCCAAGCAAGACCGTCGTCTTTGCGGTTGGACAGACAAGATCGAGCTGAGCAAGGACTGGCTTGCCACCAAAAGACTTAGACAATCCGCATGCTGCAATCATGAGGCATACGCCTTTCCCTGACCGAATGAATGACGTTTCCAGTTAGCGCCAATTTTTCGCATTAGTCAATCCCTCGCAACAAGCAGATTTCACAAGAAAATCTGCACCATCATTATTATATTTACTTTAATATTAATAAAATGTATTTTATAGATTC
>CAIYRB010000106.1 GCA_903928445.1 uncultured Pseudomonadota bacterium
GTTTTTGGAGCATCGGATCGGGGATATTCGCGTCATTCGCCTTGTGCGCAAATGGCTCAAGGCGGGCGTTCTGGACGAAGGGGAGATGAGCATCAGTGACACGGGGACGCCACAAGGCGCGGTGATTTCGCCGCTGCTGGCCAACGTCTTTTTGCACTATGTCTTTGACCTCTGGGCCGCGCAATGGCGCCGGCGAGAAGCCAAAGGTCGCGTGATTGTCGTGCGGTATGCCGACGATATCGTGGCCGGCTTCGAGGTGGAAGCCGATGCAAGGAACTTCTGGGATGCGATGCGCGAAAGGCTCAAGCAATTTGGGCTTGAACTGCACGAGGGCAAAACCCGGCTGCTGGAATTTGGACGCTTCGCAGCGGCCAGACGGCAGCGACGCGGGCAGGGCAAACCGGAGACCTTCACGTTCCTGGGTTTTATTTTCATCTGCGGTAAGTCCCGACATGGCAGCTACCAGCTGCAGCGTAAAAGTCGGGGTGACCGAATGAGAATGAAACTGCAAGGAATAAAGGCCGAGTTGCGACAGCGAATGCATCAAGGCATACCCGAGCAGGGCAAATGGCTAGGCGCTGTAGTAAGGGGTTACATGAACTACCACGCAGTGCCGACCAACTCGCGATCAATTGTGGCGTTTGGATATCACGTCAAGAATTTGTGGCGACGCACGCTCCGGCGACGAAGCCAAAAGGACGGACTGACGTTCGAGCGCATGGACAGGATCGCTGCAGCCTATTTGCCGCCGCCAAGAATCCTTCACCCCTGGCCCAGCACAAGATTTGCCGTCAAACACCCAAGGTGGGAGCCGAGTGCGTGAATCGCGCATGCTCGGATCTGTGCGGGGGGTGCTCAGTAATGGGCGTCCCTACCGCGATCCCCTAGGTTGTTGGACGGGTGTTCTGCGAAGCCTAGACGTTTGAATTGGCCGGCGCTGTGCGGCTTCATCGCGCAGCGCCTGGTGGAATGATGGTTAGGCGTTTGCTAGCGGAGAAAGCCGGCCGCAGTAGTAGGCTCTTCCTCTTTCAATAAAGGGCACATTCAGATCAAATTTTTCCGTCGAATACTGAGTTTCGAAACCACCGGGAATACCGTCAGTCAGGTAGATGCAAGATGAGCTGGCAGGAATGAGTTTTATAAGTTCCGGTAACAACTTCGAGTCCCATTCCTGTCCTGATCCGCCCTCGCCCCAACTATCACCACGATGAAAATAGAACTTTAGTTCTATGTCTTCGTGAAGTATCGCGGTGTTGTCGGCATGAACCCAATGAAGCCGCCTAGATATGCCATTAAACTCAAAATCAAGGCACTGTCTGTCACCATTAATTTCCCATCGGGGAGTGTTCGTGGGAATTCGGACGCCTTCAATGTGTCTCAGGATGCCCGCGATTTCTGGCTGATATTTACTATTACTTCTTTCAAAAAAATAGAATTGCGTGCAATACGGCAAACCAAGCAGTATTGGGGTTATAAAGTCCCTGCCTGCGCTAGGATAAAAGAGGGATGATTTCTTGCCAGGGCATATATCAATATTCGGTGGAGAAATGATCTTTGTAAATCGCGCAACGAGTCTTGAATCCCCAACTTTCATAAAACGCTTAGCTATTGCGCTGAGGATTAAAGACTGGTCTAAAACCTCCGCGCTGTTTGGGGTCGGCAACGAGGAAGAAGAAATCGGACAGGGCACGAAGTCGCAAGCCGCAGCGTCTTTCCCTTTGGCCAAAAAGAAGAGAGATGTAAGCCCTTTCAGAAATAGGTCATAGACCTCTATCCTTCGTTTCTGATTTGGGTCGGAGACTTCCCCCAGTGATTTTGATCCGTGAAAAATGTTGTTTCGCACCAAGTAGATGAAGTGAGTACATTCCTTCAGAATTTCAAAGGTATTCTTGTTGGTTGGAATGTCTGACGGCATCGTGCACTGCTCAAGAAGGACTTGGAGTTTAAGGATGTCTCGAAAAAACTTCTCCCCCCTCGATATGGAAATTCTGGGGTCTGGCGTTACGCGCGTCCAATCTCCCTCGGTTCTTTCTATGTGAAGTAATGGTTCAAACGCACGGTATAACTCTGCGGGGCTTTCCTTCGCGTAAGGTTTTATGAAGGAAAGAAAAGCCCTTTGTTTTTTTACCTCGTTGAAGTCATCTTCAGAATGAAAGACCAGTTTCTTTTTTTCGTTGGATGCCGCCCAGTCGACTTGGTACAGACTGTTGAACAGGAAAAACTCGTATACGAATGGTGTGAGGGGCATTATTGACACTCGCCCACCACTTGGTTGCTCTGCGTAATACTGAAGTCTGGAATTGTCGCAATGCACAACGTGCAACACGGCGACCAATTCTTCAGCGCTTCTATCAGGCACTTCTTCGACTTCTTCAACCTCTTCCATCGCAATCACCTTCCGGTAATGCCCAACATTTATATCGGGCGACTGTTTTGCGCCCTAACTTGGCTGCCGAGGCCGACTACGCCCGAAAAACCAGACGTCACTCGCCGAATTCGGTCTAGGCAAACGGATTTTGTCTTGGCCCAACCGTGGTTATGGTAGCGCCTTTCGGTTTGCTCGAAAGCACTTTTCGCTGACCCGAAGTCGTGACAAGCGTGGCAATCTCCCGGCATCAATACGGGAGCAGATTGCATGGGCATCGAGGTCGACACGCGTAAATCGTTCCTGTGCCGGGAACACGGCCAGTTCACAGCGATCTACACCTGGGTCAATGACGAGCGGGCGCTGATTTTGTTGAATCATCTGCGGCCGGGCTCGCCGTTCATCGTGATCGGTGAGTCGGCAGCCTGGAAGTACGACGACACCTTGTATTTGGCTGAAGAAGCGCGCCGGGCGGTCGATCGGCTGGGGATGGAACCCAGCATGCAAACCTGGATGAAGCTGGCCACGATCATCCATGAGGGGCTGGGCGATCTGATCAAGATGCCATCGGCGCCGCCGGCCGACTATCTCAAGCCGGTGCTGGGCCACATGACGCTGAAGGCCGATGGTCAGGCGATCCACTCTGAGGACATCCGGGTGGAAAAATCCGGCGTGGAATATGTCTGAGCTGAACTTTCAGCCGGTTTATGGGCGTGCGCCGGGCGACCAGTACGGGCAGGCGCTCGATGAGCAGCTGGCCAACGAGGCTGCCGTAGTCGCGCCGGACAATCCTCTGGACGATGAAGCGTCACAGGCCACGCTGCGCCAGCTGCTGAGCTGGTACTACCTGGAGAAAGAACGCCAGGCGCTGAATCGCCTTGAGATGGCCATGGACGCGGATTTCTACGACAACCTGCAATGGTCGCCTGACGACGCGCAGATCCTCAAGGACCGGGGGCAGATGCCGCTGGTGTTCAACGAGGTCGCGCCGATGGTGGATTGGCTGATCGGCACCCAGCGCCGCACCGCGGTCGATTGGCGGGTGCTGCCGCGCAGCGAGGACGATGTGGACGCGGCAGACGTCAAGACCAAGGTGCTCAAGTATGTGAGCGACATCAACCGCACGCAGTTCACCCGCAGCCGGGCGTTTTCAGATGCGATCAAGTCGGGCCGACTCACCGGCTGGGCCGACAGTTACCTGGAATTGTGCTGATCGAACGGAGCATCGGCGATCAATGCGACCAACTCCTGGGTGGATATGGATCAAACCCGCTCAGCCGCGACCCTGTCAGCTCAACCTCGTCACGCCCTGCAACTCGCAGGCGTAGACCGCATTGCGCAGCGCCGCGATCGCTTCATAGCGAGTGAAGGTGCGCCGCCAGGCCAGCACCACGCGGCGGGTGGGGACGGGTGCGGCGAAGGGGACGAAGCGCAGATGGGCTTGGGGCTCCTTGGGTACGCTGAGTGCGGGCACCACGGTCACGCCCATGCCTGCGGCCACCATATGCTTGATGGTCTCGAGCGAGCTGCCTTCAA